>JBBINW010000030.1:0-51292 GCA_037443665.1 Betaproteobacteria bacterium | reverse complement strand
CCCTCACGAAACGATGTCCGGGTCTTCCCTTCTGCCGCCCACACTCCTAGGCGGTCCGCGCCGCGCGGGGCCGGCCGCATGCGGCCGGCCAACGATCCACCGGGGTCAGTGCAGCCTGGCCAGATCGGCCAGCAATTTCTCACGCCGCGCCGGATCCTCCACCGCCGCCGCCAGCGCCTGGAAGAACGCGTCGCGTCGCAGGCTCTTCGCGGCAGCCCGCTTGACGATCGTGCTGGCAATCGGGCCGACCTGCTGAGCGAGCGCGCGCGTGGCCTGCGCGATCAGCGTCGCGCCCACCGGCTCACCCACCTGCGCCGCGCCCTGAGTTTGTTGCGGCTTGCCCCCGGTCGACGTCTGAAGGATGGCGCTCGGCACGCTCCGCGTGCCGATGGTGTGGCCCAGGAATGCCGCGCGGGCGGTGGCGCTGGTGATCTGATCGGCCAGCTTGTTGTAGAGGGTCGGCACGTCGGCGCACTCGCGCGCCGCGCGCCGCACCAGCACCGAGGCCAGCGGACCGACGAATTTGGCGAGCGACGACTCGGCCTGCGTCAGCACAGCGCGGTCCCAGCCGGGGACCGGCGAGGCACCCGAGGGTGCCGAAGCGCCCGAGCCGGCGGCCGACCCGGTACCGGCCACGCGCACCGGCGAAGGCGCGCTCGGCGTCCGCGCAGCGATGATCGTCTTGTCCCACGCGTCTTCGTCGATGGGCTGGCCGACCGCGCGGACGAGGGCGTCCTTGAACGCAGCGGCGCTGGGGAAACGCTGGTTCGGATCCTTGGCCAGTGCGGTGGCGATCAGCGCGTCGTAGAAGCGCGGGCGCCCGGCCCCTTCGACCTCCGACGGTGGCACGGGCTGTTCGTGGACGACCTTGTACATCAAGGCATCGGACGGGCCGCTGAAGGGCAGGTGCCCAGTCAGCAGCAAGTAGAGCACGACGCCCGCGGCGTAGATGTCGACCCGATGGTCGATCGTCCGGCCCAGGAACTGCTCCGGTGCCATGTAGCCCGGGGTGCCGATCAGCATCGTGACCTGGGTGAGGCCGCCGCCGTCGATGCGCGCGATCCCGAAATCGGCCACCTTGAGCCGCCCGGCGCGGGTCATGATCACGTTAGCCGGCTTGATGTCGCGATGCCAGACGCCCTGCCGGTGAGCGTGCTCGATGGCGTCCAGCAACTGCGTCATGATGCCGGGGATGTCGGTGTCGGTGAAGCGGACGCCACTGCTGGCATAGCGCGAGAGCGACTGGCCCTCGACGTATTCCATCGCGATGTACCTGACGCCGGCGTCCTCGCCGAATTCATACACCGCGACGATGCCGGGATGCGAAAGCCGGCCCCCGGCCTGCGCCTCGTTGACGAAACGCCCGGCGACCGTCGCACCGAACTCCGAACCTTCTCCGAGTTGCTGGCGTATGGTCTTCAGGGCCACGGTGCGCCGGATGTCGGGGTCGAAGCCCTTGTAGACGACACCCATCGCCCCCTCACCGAGCACCTCGGTGATCTGATACTTGCCCAGACGCGTCGGGTGGTTCACGCGTCGAGCATCTTCATCGCTTGGGTGACGCTGGCGCGCATGCGGGCAAACGATTCGGCCAGCACGCCGATCTCGTCGCGGCCCGTGGTGGCGAACTCGGGCGCCTCGAGGTCGCCCTGGCTGACGCGGTCGGCCAACGCCGACAGCCGCTGGATCGGCCGCACCACGACCAGCCAGATCGTCAGGTTCAGGATCACGCCGACGACCACGAAGATGCCCACCAGCGATCCGATGAAGACGCCGAAAGAACGTCGGGCCTTCGCCAGCGCCACCTCCAGCGGCACCGAGACGATCTGCGCCCCGACCACCTCATTGAGTTGCCAGCCGAAGCCATTGGCGGTGCCGTACTTGTCGATCATGGTCTTGGGCGCCGCCTCGACGGCGCTGTGGCACTGCAGGCAGGCGCCATTGGAGATGCGCAAGGGGTGGGCGATGTACAGCGACCGCCCGGCAGGCGTGTCGCGCTCGCCGATGAACTCCTTCGTGTCGGAGCCGTTGCGGAACTGGGTGACGACGTCGGCTTCCCAACCCAGGGCGCGGTCGCGCGGGTTGGTCGGATTCAGCGTCGCTTCCTTGTAGAAGAAGTTCGGGTACTTGGCCTGCAGGGTCCCTAGCACTTCGACCGCCGAGTAGCTCGGCACCGACTGCGGCAGGAACTCATACTTCATCTGGGTCGCGAGCAGCTTGGTGATCTGGGTCGAGGTGTAGGTGCGCACGGCCTGCGCGCTGTCCATCAACTGGCGTGCGTTGTCGAGCACCTCGACGCGGGCGGTCTGGCGCAGCAGGTCACGCGAGATGAAGGCGGCCACGCCGACCCCGATGGCCATCACCAGTACGTAGATCAGGTTGAACTTGACCAGCAGCTTCATGGACATCCCTCTTGTTGACGACGACCGCCAGCGGTCGGAACGATCAGCGGCGAGCAGCTGCGGAGGCGGCTTCCCGGGGTTCGACGGGCTTCGGATACAGGATGTCGGTCCACTCCGGATGAGCCGCCAGATTCTCCTCCAGCCCCTTTCGGAATGCCGAGTCGCGCGCCAGCGATGCAAATCTTGCCGGGAATACTTTACGCAACCCGCGTTCTGCCGTCAGCCAGGGTTTGAGCTGGGTGTAGGTCGGCGCGGACGACGGCGTCGCAGGCGCCGCCTTGCCCGCGAAACGCGCCGCCAGCAGCGGCAGCGTGTCGCGAAAGCCCATCGGCACGCTGGCCCGCTGTTCCGGCGTCAGCCTGGGAGCCACGGCCCAATTCCCGCCGGCGGTGACGACGAAGACCTTGCCGGAGTCCAGCTCGACGCGGGGATTGCCGCCATGAGAGCGGTCGACCGCTGCTGCATGACCCGACTCGATGAACACGAAGCTGCCGCCGGTCGCCACGTGATCGACGACAGCGCCCTGGAAGGCGTCGATTTCCAGCGCCGGCGTCACCTGCCCTGCGGTCGGCGCCGTGCCGAGACTGCTCTGCTTGGCCCAGCCGCCCAGCAGGTAGAACGCCGGCCGCGGCGCGTGCGATCGCAGCGACTGCGGCATCAGCATCGCCAGCGTCTGCGGGCCGAAGTCTGCCACCGTGCCGTCGGGCCATTCGACCCGCAGCAGGTTGAGCTGGGGTCCAGTCTCGATCAGCGCGCCCGGGCCGAGCTTCTGGCCGCGGGCCGCGGGGAAGCGGCGGATGCCATCGACGACCACCGCGTCGCCGTCCAGGATGGTGACGAGCGCGGCCTGCGCCAGCGCAGCCGAGGACCAGCCGCAACACGCCAGCCAGAACAACATCCGAGCAAGTCGCACCATCGAGCCCCCCACCTTGTTCCCCAGGGCGCCTGACGGGGCCACGGCGACCAGCAGGTCATGATATGCGGCCCGACCCCCGCCTTGAGCAGCTGGGTTGGCTCGTGCGGCCCGACGGGCTCGCTGGGAGGGGCGTCAGCGCTTCGGTGGGCCGCCGCGTGACGGCGCCGGCCGCGCGCTACCCGACCGACCGGTACTCGCACCAGCCGGCGGCCGGCCACCGCGCGGCGGAGCACCACGGCCGCCGCCGAAACCGCCGCGCCCGCCACCGCCGTTGCGCTGGGTGCCGCCGATGCCGATGGTCATGCGGCCGAGCACGATCGGCTCGGCCTTCTCGCCCGCCGGCGGCTCGAACCCAGGCACCGCCTCGCGCGGGATGCTGCGCTTGATCAGCCGCTCGATGTCCTTGACGAAGATCTCCTCGTCCAGGCAGACGAGCGAGATCGCCTCGCCCTGGGCGCCGGCGCGGCCGGTGCGGCCAATGCGGTGCACGTAGTCCTCGGGAACGTTGGGCATCTCGAAGTTGACGACGTGCGGCAGCTGGTCGATGTCGATGCCGCGCGCAGCGATGTCGGTGGCCACCAGCACCTGCAGGTCACCGGCCTTGAAGTCGGCCAGCGCCTTCGTGCGCGCGGTCTGGCTCTTGTTGCCGTGGATCGCCATCGCGCTGATCCCGTGGTCGTTGAGGAACTCGGTCAGCCGGTTGGCGCCATGCTTCATGCGCGTGAAGACCAGCACCTGGTGCCAGTCGCCGGCCTTAATCAGGTGCGCGAGCAGGTCCTTCTTGCGTTCGCGGCCCACCGGGTGGATCTTCTGCGCGATGGTCTCGGCGGTGGCGTTGCGGCGCGCGACCTCGATCAGTGCCGGCGCGTTGAGCAGCCGGTCGGCAAGGGCCTTGATCTCGTCGCTGAAGGTGGCGCTGAACAGCAGACTCTGCTTCTTCACCGGCAGCACCGCGAGCACCTTCTTGATGTCGTGGATGAACCCCATGTCGAGCATGCGGTCGGCTTCGTCGAGCACGAGGATCTCGACTTGGCCCAGGTCCAGCGTGCGCTGACCGTGGTGGTCGAGCAGGCGGCCCGGGGTGGCCACCAGGATGTCGACACCGCGCCGCAGCTTGTCGACCTGCGGCTGCATGCCGACACCGCCGAACATGACCATGCTCGTCAGCGGCAGGTACTTGCCATAGACGCGCACGCTTTCCTCGACCTGGGCCGCGAGTTCGCGCGTCGGGGTCAGGATCAGCGCCCGGATCGGGATGCGACCGCGGGCGTCCTTGGCCGGCTTGACGGCCAAGAGGCGCTGCAGCATCGGCAGCACGAAGCCGGCGGTCTTGCCGGTGCCGGTCTGTGCGCCGGCGAGCAGGTCGCCGCCCTTGAGAACCTGAGGGATGGCTTGCGCCTGGATCGGGGTGGGGGTGTCGTAGCCCTGGTCCCTGACGGCACGCAGGAGCGGCTCGGCCAAGCCGAGGTCGGTGAAGTTCATTGAGTTTTGGGGCCCTTGCGCTCGTCGCCAGAGGGGCCGTGGTTCGCTGCCTGCTGTCACCCGAGGCGGATGCACCAGTCGGGTAGGCGCGAGGGAAACAACATGTCGGAATCGACCGCGCCGCGATGACTGGATGCCGCGGCGCATGATGACTATTGTAACCGGCAAGCCGCCATCGGCGCGGACGCGAGGGCCGGAAAGACCTGTCGGTTCCGTGCGCCGGCCTCGACACCGACGGGGCTCCGGGATAATCCGGCACCCATCCCCCATCGCTTTCACCCGAGACCTTCTCCATGGCCCAGTACGTCTTGTCGAAACACCTGCTCGCCCACGGCGGCCTCCGCCCGCTTCGCTCACGGAGGGCCCTGTAGCCATGGCGCAGTATGTCTTCACCATGAACCGCGTCGGCAAGATCGTGCCGCCGAAGCGGCAGATTCTCAAGGGCATCTCGCTGTCCTTCTTCCCCGGCGCCAAGATCGGCGTGCTCGGCGTCAACGGCAGCGGCAAGAGCACGCTGCTGAAGATCATGGCCGGCGTCGACAAGGAGTTTGAGGGCGAGGCGGTGCCGATGCCCGGCCTGAACATCGGCTACCTGCCGCAGGAACCGCATCTGGAGCCCGAGCAGACCGTGCGCGAGGCGGTGGAGCAGGGCATCGGCGGCGTCCTCGCGGCGAAGAAGCGGCTTGACGAGGTCTATGCCGAATACGCCGAGCCCGATGCCGACTTCGACAAGCTCGCCGCCGAGCAGGCCGAGCTGGAAGCCATCATCGCCGCCGCCGGCAGCGAGAACACCGACCTGCAGCTGGAGATGGCCGCCGACGCGCTGCGCCTGCCGCCGTGGGACGCGAAGATCGGCGTGCTCTCTGGCGGCGAGAAGCGCCGCGTCGCGCTGTGCCGGCTGCTCCTGAGCAAGCCCGACATGCTGCTGCTCGACGAGCCGACCAACCACCTCGACGCCGAGAGCGTCGAATGGCTCGAGCACTTCCTGCAACGATTCCCGGGCACGGTGGTCGCGATCACCCACGATCGCTACTTCCTCGACAACGCGGCCGAGTGGATCCTCGAACTCGATCGCGGTCAGGGCATCCCCTGGAAGGGCAACTACTCCGATTGGCTGGACCAGAAGGAAAGGCGCCTGGAGCAGGAGCAGAAGACCGAGGATGCGCGGATGAAGGCGATGAAGGAGGAACTGAAGTGGGTTCGCTCCAACGCCAAGGCGAGGCAGACCAAGAGCAAGGCCCGCCTGGCGCGCTTCGAGGAACTGTCCGACGTCGAATACCAGAAGCGCAACGAGACCAACGAGATCTTCATCCCGGTGGCCGAACGCCTGGGCAACGAGGTCATCGAGTTCAAGAACGTCAGCAAGTCCTTCGCCGACCGGCTGCTGATCGACAACCTCAGCTTCAAGGTGCCGCCGGGTGCCATCGTCGGCATCATCGGCCCGAACGGCGCCGGCAAGTCGACGCTGTTCCGCATGCTCCAGGGCGAGCAGAAGCCCGATTCGGGCGAGGTGATCATCGGCAAGACCGCCCACCTGGCTTTCGTCGACCAGAGCCGCCAGCAGCTGGCCGACGACAAGACGGTGTGGCAGGACATCTCCGGCGGCCTCGACAACATTGTCGTCGGCAAGTTCGTGATGCCCAGCCGCGCCTACCTCGGCCGCTTCAACTTCAAGGGCAACGACCAGCAGAAGCTGGTCGGCAGCCTGTCGGGCGGCGAGCGCGGCCGCCTGCACCTGGCCAAGACGCTGGCCAAGGGCGGCAACGTGCTGATGCTCGACGAGCCCAGCAACGACCTTGACGTCGAGACGCTGCGCGCGCTGGAAGAGGCGCTCCTGGAGTTCGCCGGCAGCGCGATGGTGATCAGCCACGACCGCTGGTTCCTCGACCGCATCTGCACCCACATCCTGGCCTGCGAGGGCGACAGCCAGTGGTTCTTCTACGCCGGCAACTACCAGGAGTACGAAGCCGACAAGAAGAAGCGTCTGGGCGAGGAAGGCGCACGGCCCAAACGCGTGCGCTTCAAGCCGATTCACTGAGCGGCGTCGTCCATCCCCGCAAGCTCATCAAGGAGAACCCCATGCATGCCTGGCTTTGCGAAGCCTTGGACGGTGTCGATGCCCTGCATTGGCGCGAGTTGCCGACGCCCGAACCCCAGGCGGGCGAAGTGCGCATCGCGATCGAAGCCGCGAGCCTGAACTTTCCCGACCTGCTGACCGTGCAGGGCAAGTATCAGGTCAAGCCGCCGCTGCCGTTCGTGCCCGGCTCCGAATTTGCCGGTCGCGTCGATGCCGTCGGCGCCGGCGTGACCCACCTCAAGCCCGGCGACCCGGTGGCCACCATCGGCAGCAGCGGCGGCTTCGGCACCCACGCCGTGGTCAAGGCCTCCCAGGTGATGCCGTTGCCGCCGGGTTTCGCGATCAGCGACGGCGCCGCCTTCGCCTTCACCTACGGCACCTCGCACCACGCCCTGATCGATCGCGGCCAGCTCGAGGCCGGCGAGACCGTGCTCGTTCTCGGCGCTGCCGGCGGCGTGGGCACGGCCGCGCTGCAGATTGCCAAGGCGGCCGGCGCGCGCGTCATTGCCGCGGCCTCCAGCGACGACAAGTGTGCGTTCTGCCGCGAGCTCGGCGCCGATGCCACGCTCAACTACACGCGAGAGAACATCCGAGAGGCGCTCAAGGCGCTGACCGACGGCAAGGGCCCCGACGTCGTCTACGACCCGGTCGGCGGCGACCTGGCCGAGCCGGTGTTCCGCTCGATCGCCTGGCGCGGCCGCTACCTGGTGATCGGCTTCGCCGGCGGCGGCATCCCGGCCTTGCCCTGGAACTTGGCGCTGCTCAAGGGCGCGTCGATCGTCGGCGTCTTCTGGGGCGACTTCGTTCGCCGCGAGCCGCAGGCCTACGCCGCCGGTCTGGCCCAGCTGTCGCAGTGGTACGCGCAGGGACGGGTCAAGCCGGTGATAGACCAGCGGCTGCCGATGAGCGAGATCAAGGCAGCCTATGCCCGCATGGGCTCGCGCCAAGTGCGCGGCAAGCTGCTGCTGGTCAACGCGTAACCGCTTGCTGCGGCGCTGAGGGCCGCCGGATTTTCCGCGCTAGCATGCGGATCTCTGGAGGGAGGCTCGCCGATGGCGGTCAAGGTCCTGATTCTCGAAGACAACCCGGTCGCGCGCAGCTTCCTGTGCCGCGTGGTGCGCGAGAGCTTCAGCGACGCGATCCAGATCACCGAGGCCGCCGACCTGGAGTCGGCGCGACGCCAGATCTCGCTCACCGGCGGGCCGCAGGGGCTGCACGGCGTCGATCCGTTCAAGCTGATCCTGGTCGACCTCGAGCTGCCCGACGGCAATGGCATGGAACTGCTGGCCGAGCTCGGCCAATACCCGGCGACGAAGATCGTCACGACGCTGTATTCCGACGACGATCACCTCTTCCCGGCACTGCAATGCGGCGCCGACGGCTACCTGCTGAAGGAAGACCGCTTCGAGGTGCTGGTGGAAGAATTGCAGAAGATCGTGCGCGGCCAGCCGCCGCTGTCGCCGGCGATCGCGCGCCGCCTGCTGACACACTTCCGCCACGGCACGGGCGCCGATGGGCAGGCGCCCGACTCGGGCTTCGTGCCGGCCAGCGGCTTCACCTCGAGCAAGCCGGTGCCGCTCGAGAAGCAGCCCGACCACGAGCGCCTGACGCCGCGCGAGACCGAGGTGCTGACCTACCTGAGCAAGGGCTTCACGATCAAGGAGATCGCCAGCCTGATGGGCATCAAGTGGTTCACCGTCAACGACCACATCAAGTCGATCTACAAGAAGCTCAACGTCTCCAGCCGTGCCGAGGCCGCGGTTCTCGCCAGCAAGCAGGGGCTGGTGTGAGTCTGCAGACGGCCCCCTCGAGCGCGCCCTGCGCCTGAGACCCGCGGCGGCGGCGATGTCCGCGGCAGGCACCTCCAGCAAGCGCGGCACCCGGCCGCCGGCAGCGGACCAGCGCCAAGCGACCGATTCGGCGTTCGAGGCCAGCGCCTTCGAGCGCAGCCTGGGTGGCAGCGACGCCATCCGCTGGCTCGGCTGGCGACGGCGCGCGCTGGCACTTCTCGCACTGCTCGGTTGTCTGGGCCTGTTCGCGCTCGCCCGTTGGCTGGCGGGCGCACCCGAGCTCGATGCGCGGTGGGACGGTGGGCCGTCGGGCGAGCTCGTGCTGCGCGCCAGCCCCGATCCCGCGCTGGCGGCCCTGCGGGGCCACGCGCTGCGGGCCTTCGGCGACTCGGGCCTGCCCGAGTCGCCGGCCAGCGCCCTGTTGCTGCACCGCTCGCCGCGCTGGCAGATCGACGATGACGCGCGGCGCGAGCAGCAGGCGCAGCGGCGCGGCCTGACCGCCGCGCTGGCGGCAGCCGCCGCGGGTGGCACGCTGCAGCTGCGCTTCGACGACGGCAGCGTGGTCGATGCCGCGGTGAAGCCGCTGGGGTATCCGGACCTCGGGCCGCTGTTCTGGCCGCTGGCCGCGGTGGCGCTTGCGCTGTACCTGTTCGCGATCGTGCTGCTGCTCGCGCGGCCGCGACCAGGCACCTTGCTGTTCGTCGTCATCTTGCTGTGCCAGTGCGCCAACTTGGTATTCATCGCCATCGAGGGCGCCGGTGCGCTGGACCGCGTGGTGGTGCCGCTGGCCGGCCGCATGGCGCTGAGCGCGGCGCTGGACATAGCCACTGGCGCCGCCCTCGTCCACGCGTTGGCACTGCACCCGCACCGTTTGCGCCAGGCGTCGCTGATCGCCGCCGCCGCCTGGAGCGTCCTGCCGATGTGGGCGGTGCTCACGGTGCTGGCCGATGCCGGCCTGGCAGGCCACCTCTGGTGGTGGGCGCAGGGGGCCTGCCTCGTGCTCGGGCTGGCCGCGCTGCTCGTCATCGACCGGTCGCACCGGATCGAGCCCAACCCCTATGCGCTGGTGATGCGGCGCTTCGTACTGGCAGCGGTGGCCGCCATGGCGGCTGCCACGGTGGCCGTGGCCCTGCCCGCACACACGCCGGCCGCGGCCAGCATGGCCTGGCGCGCTGCGGTGTGCCTGCAGGTGTTCTTCGCCGCACTGCTGCTGCTCACACCCTTTCTCGCCCGCAGCCGCCAGGTGCTGCGCGAGTTCGCACTGCTGGCCGGCGTCAGCACAGTGGCCACCGCGCTGGATCTGCTGTTCGCCGCGGTGTTCTCTCTCGGCCCGTTCACCTCGTTGGCCTTCGCGGTGTTCATCGCGCTGGGCCTGTACGCCGGTGCGCGGCAATGGCTGATCAGCCACATGCTGGGCGGCAACCTGCGGACGATGGAGCGCACCTTCGACCAGATCTACCGCGCCGCACGCGAGGTCCAGGCGCAGCCGTCGCGCTACCCGCAGTTGCTCGGCCAGTTGCTGCGCGACCTGTTCGAACCGCTGGAGTTGCAGCGTGTCGGCCGCGCGCCGGTCCGCGCGCGCGTGCTCGGCGGCGGCGCCGCGATGGTGGTGGCCCTGCGCGGCAGGGCCGACGACGACGCCGCGGCGGCCGGCGCGGCGCTGCTGCTGCGCTTCGCGCAGCGCGGCCAGCGCCTTTTCACGCTCGACGACGCGCGGCTGGCCGACCGGGTGGTCGACCACCTGCGTCGCGCCCAGGCCTACGACCAGGCGGTCGAACGCGGCCGCTTCGAGGAGCGACAGCGCATCGCCCAGGACCTGCACGACGACATCGGGGCCCGTTTGCTGACGCTGATGTACCAGGCCCCGTCGCCCGAGATGGAGGAGTACATCCGGCACACGCTGCAAGACCTGAAGACGCTCACCCGCGGCCTGGCGGCCGCCGAACACCGGCTCTCGCACGCCGCGGCCGAGTGGAAGGCCGATCTCACCCAGCGCCTGACGGTGGCTCACGTCAGCCTGGGCTGGTCGTTCAGCCACGACCGCGACCTGCGGCTGACGGTGGTGCAGTGGTCGGCGCTGACGCGGGTGCTGCGCGAGTTGGTCAGCAACGCGCTCTACCACGGCCACGCCGGGCACATCGACGTGCATCTCAGCCTCGAAGGCATGCGCCTCGTTCTGCGCGTGGAAGACGACGGCGGCGGCCGCCGGCCGCAGGAGTGGTCGCACGGCCTGGGCCTGGGCGGCGTGCGCAAGCGCGTCAAGCTGCTGGGTGGCGAGGTCGTCTGGCGCGAGAATGAACCGCTCGGCATCGTCTGCGAAGTGCGTGTCGACGGCTTCGCCGGCCCGGCCTGATCGGGTGGCGCCGGCGGCCCCTCGCTGCCCCGGGCTGCCAAGGACTCCACATTTCGGGGACAATATGGGCTTCGCGACGAACGGGGCCGCCACCCCTGAACACCCCAGCCATGAACACTCGCCGCACACCACCTGCCACCGAAACCGCCGCCGGCCCCAAGCTCCGCCAGACCCAGGCTGAGTACACGGCGGCCCGACCCAACGCCGAACCCGGCGTGCGGCCGATGATGTCCAGCTCCAAGATGTACGTCTGCATCCGCTGCCACGCCAACTTCAAGACCGGCGATGGCAAACCCGACCCGCGGCTGCGCGGCCTGGGCCGCTGCAACACCTGCCTGGGTGTCACGGTGCCGGCCGCCTGAGCCTCAGCATTCGACCAAGATTCCCCCTCAACCCAAGGAGATACCGACCCATGAGTTCCAGCAACCGCCGTACTTTCCTGCTTCAAGTGGCCGCCGCCGGCACCGCCCTGACGGCCATCCAGGCCAAGGCGCAAGGCGCGACAGTCGGCGAGAAAGACCCGCAGGCCGTCGCCCTGGGCTACGTCACCGACTCGGCCCACGCCGACGCCAAGAAGTACCCCAAGCACAGCAACGACCAGCACTGCGCCAACTGCGCGCTATACCAGGGCAAGCCCGGCGACGCGACCGGTCCCTGCCCGCTGTTCGCCGGCAAGCAGGTGCACGCCACTGGCTGGTGCAGCGCCTGGGCCAAGAAGGCCTGAGTCCGCGCCGCTTGGCACGACAGAACGGCCCCGACGGGGCCGTTTTTCATGGCCGCTTGCCCCGGGCGCTCGCCTCAGCTCCGGCTCAGCGCCTCTTGCAGCAGTTCCGGACTGAAGCCCAGCTGCGGCCTGCCCCGCACCAGAATCACCGGCGTGCCTGACCAGCCGCCGGCGTCGAACGCCGCCCGGCAGGCCTCATCCCGCTCGATCAGGCACTCGCTGTAGGGGATCCGGTTGGCGTCGAACCAGGCGCGTGCGACGGCGCAGACGGCGCAGGTCTCCGATCCCAGCATGCGGATGTCGCCAGGCCGCGCCAGCGCCGCCACCCGGGCACCGACCTGGCCGTCGTGACGACCGGCCCACCACTGGCTCGCGGCGCCGATCACCAGCACGGCGGCCGCCAGGCCGATCAGCGAACGGCGCGACATGCCCATGCTCGCTCAAAGGGCCGCGGTAACCACCATCTCGACGCGCCACTCCGGCTTGGCGAGATCGGCTTTCACGGTGGCCCGCGGCGGCGCCGCGCCGGGAGGCAGCCACGCTTCCCAGACCGCATTGAGGGCTGGGAAGTCCGCCAGGTCCTTGATGAAGATCTGGCACATCAGCAGCTTGCGCTTGTCGGTGCCGGCGCGCGCCAGCAGCGCGTCGATGGCCGCCAGCACCTGCCGCGTCTGGCCCGTGATGTCCTGCGAGCCGTCGGCCGCGACCTGGCCGGCCAGGTAGCACACGCCGTTGTGAACGGCCATCTCGGACAGCCGGGGCCCGACGTCGAATCGTTGCACCATCAGTGGAGACCTCTCTTGTGGCGGGCCGGATGCGCGGCGTGGGGCGGCGGCACCTTCTGCCCGATCCGGCTCTCGGTGCCGGCGATCAGCTTGCGGATGTTGCCTTCGTGACGCCAAACCAGCAGCAGGCTCATCGCGGCGACGGCCAGGATCGAAGGCTCGACGCCCCAGATCAAGGCCTGGTAGAAGGGCGCGAACACCGCCGCCACCAGCGAGGCCAGCGAGGCATAGCGGAAAAACGCAGCGATGATGACCCAGCTCGCCAGCGTGCACAGGCCCAGCCCCGGGTTGATGGCCATGATCGCGCCGGCCGCGGTGGCCACGCCCTTGCCGCCCTGGAAGCGGAAGAAGACCGGCCACAGGTGGCCGATGAAGGCGGCCAGGCCGGCGAAGGCCGCTGCCGTCGCGCCCAGGCCCCAGCGCGGCCCATAGATCAGCACCAGCAGCACCGGCACGTAGCCCTTGAGCGCGTCGAAGGCCAAGGTCAGCACCGCCGCGGCGCGGTTGCCCGAGCGCAGCACGTTGGTCGCACCTGGGTTCTTCGAGCCGTAGCTGCGCGGGTCGGCCAGCCCCATCGCGCGGCTGACGATGACCGCGAACGACAGCGAACCGACGAGGTAGGACGCAATCAGCGCCAGCGCGAAGGGCAGGGCATTCATGAGGGGCGGAGTTTACGCATCAGACCGCCAGCGCACAGTGCACCGGCCGTGCGGCGAGCAGGCCCACCAGCACCTGCGGTGCGATGCCGACCAGGAAACCGCGCCCCCCGCCGTTCACGAGGATGCGCGGCAGATCGAGCACGCTGGCCTCGACATAGACCGGCAGCGCCTTGCGCAGGCCGAACGGCGAGGTGCTCCCCACCAGATAGCCGCTGTGGCGCTGCGCCACCTCGGGCTTGCAGGGCTCGATCGCCTTGGCGCCGATCTCGCGCGCCAGGGCCTTGGTGCTGACCTGGCGGTCGCCATGCATCAGCACGACCAGCGGTGCGCCGCTTTCGTCCTGCATCACCAGGGTCTTGATCACCTCGTGCTCGGGCACGCCGAGCTGACGCGCCGACTCCGCCGTGCCACCGCGATCGACGTAGTCGTATGGGTGCTCGCTGAACGCGACACCGGCGCGACGCAGCGCCTGGGTGGCCGGCGTCTGGCTGACGTGCCTGTCCTTCTTGGCCATTGGGTCGGACCGAAGCTCAATCTCCCTCGACCCACTCGATATGCGCCCCAAGCGCACGGATGTTCTCGGCGAAGCGCGGGTGCGCTCGGCGCACCGGCGTCGCGTTGCGGATCACCGAGCGGCCGGGGATGCTCGCCGCCAGCATCAGCAGTGCGATCGCCACCCGGATGATGTACGGGCTCTCGACCTCGGCCGCCGCCAGCGGCCTGCCGCCGAAGGTGATGATGCGGTGCGGGTCGGCCATGAACGCATGACCGCCGAACTTGCTCAGCTCCGAGGTCCAGCCCATCGCGCCTTCGTAGACCTTGTTCCAGAACATCACGCTGCCCTCGGCCCTGACGCCGAGCGCGACGAAGATCGGCAGCAGGTCCACCGGCAGGTAGGGCCACGGCGCGGCCTCGACCTTCTGCAGGATGTTCTTCGTGAACGGCTCGCGCACGCGCAGCGGGCCGTCGACGACGGTGCGCGACCAGCCGCCCTCGTGCACCACCTGGACGCCGAACTTGGCGAAGGTGCGGTCGATGAGCGGGAACTGCTCGGGCGCCGAGTTCTTCACCGTGATGCAGCCGCCGGTGATCGCGCCCAGCGCCATGAAGGTCACGGCCTCGTGGAAGTCCTCTGCGAAGGTGAAGCTGCCGCCGCCCAGGCGCTCGACGCCGTGCACCGTGAGCCGGCTGGTGCCGACGCCCTCGATCTGCGCGCCGAGCATCGTCATGAAAGCGCAGAACTCCTGCACGTGCGGTTCGCTAGCGGCGTTCATCAGCGTGCTCGTGCCGTGGGCCAGCGCGGCACAGAGTACGAAGTTCTCGGTCGTCGTCACGCTGGCATAGTCCAGCCAGTGGTGGTTCGCCTTCAGGCCGTGGTCCGCGCGGATGATCAGCGCCTCGCGCCGGCGTTCGACCGTGCAGCCGAAGCGCTCCATCACCTCCACGTGGGGGTCGATCTCGCGCACGCCCAGCGTGCAGCCCTGGACGTCGTTCTCGATCCGCGCGACTCCGAAGCGCGCCAGCAGCGGCGGCACCAGCATCACCGACGAGCGCATCTCCTCGGGCAGGTGATGCCGCGTCTCGTCGAAGTTCGTCTCGCGGTGCCGCAGCTCGAGCACGCCGCTGGCGTAGTCCACCTGCACCTCGCTACCGAGCATGCGGAATATCTCGAGCAGCTTGCGAACGTCGGTGATCTCGGGGATGCCAACCAGGCGCACCGGCTCGCGCGTGAGCAGCGTGGCGCACAGGATGGGCAGCACGGCGTTCTTGTTTGCCGAAGGGACGATGCGGCCGGACAGTGGCGTGCCGCCGTGGACGATGAGGTTGGCCATGGGATGGGGCGCAGGGACGGTGGCCGGATTGTCGCCCGCGGCCGCCAGCCTGTGCTGCAAGCGCTGCCGACGCCCCGTTATGCTGCGCGCCATGCGACGGGCGCTCGCGCCGGGACCGATCTGCCCCCCGCGGCGCGGTGCACGCCGCGGCCGACCGTCGGCTGGCCTGGGCCGCGGTCGCGGCGCTGCACCTGTTGGCGCTGCTGCTTCTGTCGCGGCTGGGCCCATGGTTCGATCGCGGTCCGCCGCCGCCGTCACGCTACAGCCCGACGAGGCGGCGACCGCTGCGCCCGCGGCCCCTGCGCCCGTCCCTGCCCCGGCGCTCGCCGCGGCGAGTGCGCCCGCCGCCGCAGCCGTGCCGCCGCTGGGCCTGCGCCTGCCGCGCGCCGTTTCGCCACCCTGGCGACAACGCAACCTGGCGCTCCACGACCCGCGCGCGAACTCACCGCTGGCTACACTCGAGAGCCGCCTCGGCGCGGGGATGGACGGCGGCGGACCGTGGCCGGAGGAGCGCATCGACGACGACCACCGGCGCTTTCGCCGCGGCCACACCTGCATCGACGTCACCCCCCCGCGCGGCGAGCAGTTCGACCCCTTCAAGCGCAGCGTCAGCCCGCAACACTGGACGACGCCGGGGCCCGAACCCTGCTGAGCCGGCGGTGTCAAGTTCTTTGCGCCAGCGCCGAAAACCGAGCATCAACCTCACACATGATCGCCCGGTCGTAATCCACCCCATGCAATTTGCCGAGCTCTCGACCGTCAAGCATCGCATGCGTCTGGGTGCGCCGCTGCCCTTCAACGTTCGCGACGCCGACAAGACGCTGCTGCTGGCGCGCGGGCAGATCGTGGCCTCGGCCGAGCAGTTGGAAGCGCTCTTCGAGCGCGGCGCGCTGGTCGACTTGGCCGAGTTGCAGACCGCACGCGAGGAGATCCTCAAGGCCCCGCGCGAGGTTCTGCCTGAGCTGTGGTCGCGCTGCTTGGGCCAGGTCTCGCACGTCCTGACGCTGCCGCAGCCGCAGGGCTTCAGCGCAGCGCTCGAGGCGGCCAGCCAGCCGGTGCAGACGCTGATCGAGCGCGACCCCGACCTGGCGGTGTTCCAGGTCGTGCGTCAGGGCAACAGCGCCGACGCGGCCTACGGCGCGCAGCGTTCGCTGCAGACCGCGATCACCGCTTCGCTGGTCGCGCAGCGGCTGGGGTGGGAGCCGGCGCAGGGCGAACGGCTGTTCAAGGTCGCGCTGACGATGAACATCTCGATGCTCGAGTTGCAGGGCCAGCTCGCGCGGCAGAAGCAGCCCCCGAGCGAAGGCCAGCGCGAAGCGCTGCAGTCGCACCCGGTGCGCAGCGTGCGCATGCTGGAGCAGGCCGGGGTGCAGGACGACGAGTGGCTGCATGCCGTGCTGCGCCATCACGAGCAGGAGGACGGCAGCGGCTACCCGATGGGTTGCACCGACGTCGGCGACCTGGCATCGCTGGCCCGGCGCGCCGACGTCTACACGTCCAAGCTCGCGGCCCGCAGCACGCGCGAGGCGATGGCGGCCGACATCGCCGGCCGCCAGATGTTCATGCAGGACCCCGCCCACCCGATGACCGCCGCCCTGGTGAAGGAATTCGGTATCTACCCGCCGGGGTCGTACGTGCGCCTGGCCTCGGGCGAACTGGCTGTGGTGGTCGCCCGCGGGGCGAGCATCACGACCCCGCTGGTCGCCTGCCTCACCAACGAGCGCGGCATGCCGTTGCCGGCACCGCAGCGGATGGAGACGAAGACGCGCGCCCACGCCGTCGCCGGCATCGTCGGCGAGCGCAGCCTGAACGTGCGCCTGCCGATCGACCGCCTGGCGGCCTTGGTCGTCGGTTGATCGGCCCGGGGCGGCGGCAAGCGCTGGCGTTCAGGCGCGAGCGAACGCCTCCAGCGCCGCGCCGGTGACGCGGCAGATCCGCCAGTCGGGCAGCACCGCGGCACCCATCTTCTCGTAGAAGCGGATCGCGTTCGCGTTCCAGTCGAGCACGCTCCACTCGAAGCGGCCGCAGCCGCGCGCCACCGCCAATGTGCCCAGGTGCTGCAGCAAGGCCTTGCCAAGCCCGGTGCCGCGGTGCGCCGGCTGCACGTAGAGGTCCTCCAGGTACAGCCCCGGCCGGCCGAGGAAGGTCGAGAAGTTGGTGAAGAACAGCGCGAACGCGACCACCCTGCCCTCGACCTCGGCCACCACCGCCTCGGCCACCGGCCGCTCGCCGAACAGGTGCGGACACAGCGATTCGGGGGTGGTGACGACCAGGTGCGCCAACTGCTCGAACTCGGCGAGCTCGCGGATCAAGCCGACGATGGCGGGCAGGTCGGCCGGCGCGGCGGGGCGCACGAGGTGGGCATTCGTCATGCTCGGATTGTCGCCCGCGGCTCCGCGTCGCCTGGCGGACACGCCGCGCGCCGACGCTGGCCTACAGTCGCATCATGTCCGCCGCCGACGTCTATGCCCCTCGCCGCAGCGCGCAATCGCTGGCGTTGCCGATCCGCGGCCTGCGCTACCACCTGAATGCCTGGGGCGACGCCTCGCTGGTCACCCCCGAACGCCCGCCGCTGGTGATGGTCCACGGCTGGATGGATGTCGGCGCCTCGTTCCAGTTCGTCGTCGACGCGCTGGCCGCGGCCGAGGGCTTCGAGCGCTGGGTAATCGCACCCGACTGGCGCGGCTTCGGCGGCACCGAGACGCCAGGCGCCGACACCTACTGGTTCCCCGACTACCTGGCCGACCTCGACGCGCTGCTCGATGCCCTGGTGCCGACCGGGCCGGTCGACCTCGTCGGCCACAGCATGGGCGGCAACGTGGCGATGAGCTACGCCGGGGTGCGGCCGCAGCGCATCCGGCGCCTGGTCAACCTCGAGGGCTTCGGCCTGCCAGAAACCCAGCCCCGGCAGGCGCCGCGGCGCCTGGCGCAGTGGCTCGATGAACTCAAGCAGCCGCTGGCGCTGCGCAGCTACGACAGCGTCGAGGCGGTGGCCGCGCGGCTGCTCAAGAACAACCCGCTGCTTGCGCCCGACAAGGCGGCCTGGCTGGCGCCGCACTGGTCGCGCCGGGCTGCCGATGGCCGCTGGCACATCCTCGGCGACCCGGCCCACAAGCGCGTCAACCCGGTGCTGTACCACGTGGCCGAGGTGCTCGAGACCTGGAGGTCGGTCGCCGCCCCGCTGCTCTGGGTCGAAGGCGACCTCACCGACACCGCCAAGTGGTGGGGCCACCGCTACCCGCGCAGCGAATTCGACGCCCGGCTGGCCGTGGTGCCCAAGGTCGAGCGTGTGCGGCTCAGCCCCAGCGGCCACATGCTGCACCACGACCAGCCGCAGGCGCTGGCGGCGCACCTGGCGCGCTTCCTGGCCTAGCGCGGCAGCCGCGAGCCGCATGCGAGAATTCGCGGCTTGCATCAAGGCTCTTCCCGCACCCCATGGACGTCGAACACATCAACTCGATCGGCACGCTGCTCGCCGACCTGAGTGCCCGCACCGAGCAGCTCCGGGGGTATCTTTGACTACGACCGCAAGGCGCTGCGGCTGAACGAAGTCAACGCCGCGCTGGAGAACCCCGGCGTCTGGAACGACCCCAAGCGGGCCCAGGAACTGGGCCGCGAGAAGAAGGCCCTCGAGACCGTGGTCGGCACGATCGACCATCTCAGCCGGAATCTCGCCGACAACACCGAGCTCTACGAGATGAGCAAGGCCGAGGGCGACGAGGCGGGGCTGAAGGCGATCGAGGCCGAGGCGAACACGCTGCGCGAGACGGTCGAGCAGCTCGAGTTCCGCCGCATGTTCAGCAACCCGGCCGACCCACTGAACTGCTTCATCGACATCCAGGCCGGCGCCGGCGGCACCGAGGCCTGCGACTGGGCCGCGATGCTGCTGCGCCAGTACCTGAAGTACTGCGAACGCAAGGGCTTCAAGGCCGAGGTCATGGAAGAGACCGAGGGCGACGTGGCCGGCATCCGCAGTGCAACGATCAAGGTCGAGGGCGAGTACGCGTTCGGCCAGCTGCGCACCGAAACCGGCGTCCACCGGCTGGTGCGCAAGAGCCCCTTCGATTCCTCGGGCGGGCGGCACACCAGCTTCGCGAGCCTGTTCGTCTATCCCGAGGTCGACGACTCGATCGAGATCGAGATCAACCCGGCCGACGTGCGCGTGGACACCTTCCGCGCCAGCGGCGCCGGTGGCCAGCACATCAACAAGACCGACTCGGCGGTGCGCCTGACGCATATCCCGACCAACATCGTCGTGCAGTGCCAGAACGACCGCAGCCAGCACCGCAACCGCGACGAGGCCTGGCAGATGCTCAAGAGCCGGCTCTACGAGCACGAGATGCGCAAGCAGCGTGAGGCCCAGCAGAAGCTGGAGGACACCAAGACCGACGTTGGCTGGGGCCACCAGATCCGCAGCTACGTGCTCGACCAGAGCCGCATCAAGGACCTGCGCACCAACGTCGAGATCAGCAACACGCAGAAGGTCCTCGACGGCGACCTCGACGCCTTCATCGAGGCGAGCCTGAAGCAGGGGCTGTAGCAGCGCCCCCCGGCGCACGCCTGCCCGTGCACGACAAGACAAGATCCCCGGAGACCGCGCCCATGCGTGAAGCCACCACGACCCTCGTCCGCCGGCAGGACTACGCGGCACCCGCGTACCTCATCCGCGCCGTCGATCTCGTGTTCGACCTCGATCCCGCGAAGACCCTCGTCGCCAGCAAGCTGCGCGTCGAGCGCAACCCTACGGTGGCCGGCGATGTGCCGCCGCTGCGCCTGCACGGCGAAGGGCTGAACCTGCTGCGCGTGCAGGCCGACGGCCAGAGCGTGTCGTTCCGCCACGAGGGCGACGAGTTGGTGATCGACAACCCGCCGGCCGCCGAAGCCTTCACGCTCGAGATTCGCAACACCTGCGCACCCGAGAGGAACAGCGCACTGTCGGGCCTGTACACCAGCGGCGGCGGCTTCTTCACGCAATGCGAGGCCGAGGGCTTCCGTCGCATCACCTACTTCCTGGACCGGCCCGACGTGATGGCGGTCTACACCGTCACGCTGCGCGCCGACAGGGCGAGGTACCCGGTGCTGCTTTCCAATGGCAACCTGGTCCAGCAGGGCGAACTCGAAAACGGCCGCCACTGGGCCAAGTGGCACGACCCCTTCCCCAAGCCGAGCTACCTGTTCGCGCTCGTGGCGGCCAACCTCGTCGCCCGCGAGCAGCGCATCCGAACCCGCGCCGGCCGCGAGCATCTCCTGCAGTTGTTCGTGCGGCCGGGCGACCTCGGCAAGACCGAGCACGCGATGAACTCGCTCGTGGCCAGCGTGATCTGGGACGAAGCCAGATTCGGCCTCGCGCTGGACCTGGACCGCTTCATGGTCGTCGCGGTGGCCGACTACAACGGCGGCGCGATGGAGAACAAGGGCCTGAACCTGTTCAACACCTCACTGCTGCTGGCCGACGCCGCGACCGCCACCGACTTCGACTTCGCGGCGGTCGAGAGCGTGATCGCGCACGAGTACTTCCACAACTGGACCGGCAACCGCATCACTTGCCGCGACTGGTTCCAGCTCTCGCTCAAGGAGGGCCTGACCGTCTTTCGCGACCAGCAGTTCAGCATGGACATGGCGGCCACGCCCTCGGCGCGCGCCGTCAAGCGCATCGCCGATGTGCGCAAGCTGCGCACACTGCAGTTCCCCGAGGACGCCGGCCCGATGGCGCATCCGGTGCGACCCGACAGCTACCTCGAGATCAACAACTTCTACACCTCGACCGTCTACGAGAAGGGCGCCGAGGTCGTGCGCATGATGCACACGCTGGTCGGCGACGAGGGCTTCCGCCGCGGGATGGCGTTGTACTTCCAGCGCCACGACGGCCAGGCCGTGACCTGCGACGACTTCGCGCAGGCGATCGCCGACGCCAACCCGGGCAGCGAGCTGTCGAGCAGGCTCGACGCGTTCAAGCGCTGGTACGCGCAGGTCGGAACGCCGCGGTTGACCGCCCGCGGGGGCTACGACGCCGACGCTCGCCGCTACACGCTGACGCTGGCGCAGACCGGCCTGTCCTCGCCCGGCCAGCCGGTCAAGCAGCCGTTCGTGATCCCGGTCGCGATGGGGCTGGTCGCCGCCGACGGCCAAGCGCTGGCCGCGCCACGGGTCCTGGTGCTCGACAGCCCCGAGCAGAGCTGGACCTTCGACGACGTTGCCAGCCCGCCGGTGCCTTCGCTGCTGCGCGGCTTCTCGGCGCCGGTGCTGCTCGACGATGGCCTTGCCGACGCCGAGCGGCTGGTGCTGCTGGCGCATGACAGCGACCCCTTCAACCGCTGGGAAGCCGGCCAGCGCCTGGTGCTGGGACGGCTGCTGGCGGCGATCGAGGGCGGCACGGCACCGGTGCTCGATGACGCGCTGGCCGCGGCGCTGCGCAGCGTGCTGCGCCACCCGGCGCTCGACCCGGCGTTCAAGGAACTGGCGCTGATCGCCCCTGGCGAGACCTTCATCGCCGAGCAACTGGCGAGCGTCGATCCGCAGCGCGTGCATGCCGTTCGCGAGCAGTGGCGCGCACATCTGGCCGATGCGCTGCTCGACGACTGGCGCTGGGCCTTCGAAGCGCACCAGGTGACCGAGGGCTACGACCCCCGCCCAGCGCAGGCCGGCCGCCGCGCGCTGGCCAACCTGGCCTTGCAGATGCTGTGCCTGAACGCGGTGCGCCACGGCGACGCGGTTTGGCCCGGCCGCGCCTACCAGCGCTTCAAGGACGCCGGCAACATGACCGACCGGCTCGGCGCCCTCACGGCGCTGACCGACGCCCATTCGACGCTGGCCGATGCCGCGCTCGAAGGCTTCCACGCCCGGGCCCAGGGTGACAGCCTGCTGCTCGACAAGTGGTTCGCCGTGCAGGCGCGCGTGCCCGAGCCGGTGCCAGAGGTGTCCGGCGAGCAACCCGGCCGTGTCTTCGCGCGCGCCAAGGCCATGCTCAAGCACCCCGACTTCTCGCTGCGCAACCCGAACCGTGCGCGCAGCCTGCTGTTCACGCTGTGCAGCGGCAACCCGGGCGCGTTCCACCGCGCCGACGCTGCCGGCTACGTATTGTGGGCCGAGAAGCTGGTCGAGCTCGACGCGATCAACCCGCACATCGCCGGCCGCTTCGCCCGGGCAATGGACCGCTGGGCCGCGCTGGCCGAGCCCTACCGCGGCGCGGCGCGCGAGGCCATCGCCCGTGTCGCGGCCAGGCCCGAATTGAGCAACGACGTGCGCGAGATCATCGGCCGCGCGCTCGCGACCCCATGAGCGGCCGGACCGCCATCCCGCGCCAGCGGGTCGAGCGCTGGGCCGCTCCCAGGCCGGCCGGCGCCCCATCGGGGGGCCGGACGCCGTGCTCGGCGGGCGGGGGGCCAACATGAAGCGTGTCAGCCTCACGCAGTACCTGGTCGAGCAGCAGCGCGAGCACGGCCGCATTCCGGCCCAGCTGCGCTTGCTGATCGAGGTCGTCGCCCGCGCCTGCAAGCACATCGCGATCGCGGTCAACAAGGGCGCCCTGGGCGACGTGCTGGGCAGCGCCGGCAGCGAGAACGTGCAGGGCGAGATCCAGAAGAAGCTCGACGTCATCAGCAACGAGGTGCTGATCGAGGCCAACGAGTGGGGCGGCCACCTGGCGGCGATGGCCAGCGAGGAGATGGACTCGATCCACGTCGTGCCCAACCGCTACCCGCAGGGCGAGTACCTGCTGCTGTTCGACCCGCTGGACGGCAGCTCCAACATCGACGTCAACGTCTCGATCGGCACCATCTTCAGCGTGCTGCGCAAGGTCGGCCACACGCGTGGGGTGAGCGAGGATGACTTCCTGCAGCCCGGCAAGCACCAGGCCGCGGCCGGCTACTGCGTCTACGGGCCACAGAGCCAGCTCGTGCTGACGCTGGGCGACGGCGTGGCGATGTTCACCCTCGACCGCGAGACCGGCTCCTGGGTGTTCACGCAGTCGGGCGTGCAGATCCCCGAGGACACCAAGGAGTTCTCGATCAACATGTCCAACCTGCGCCACTGGGCGCCACCGGTGCGGCGCTACATCGACGAGTGCCTGGATGGCAAGGCCGGCGCGCGCGGCAAGGACTTCAACATGCGCTGGGTCGGTAGCATGGTGGCCGACGTGCACCGCATCCTCAGCCGCGGCGGCGTCTTCCTGTACCCCTGGGACGAGCGCGAGCCCGGCCAGCCGGGCAAGCTGCGCCTGCTGTACGAGGCCAATCCGATGGCCTTCATCGTCGAGCAGGCCGGCGGCCTGGCCAGCAACGGGCGCGAGCGCATCCTCGACATCGTGCCGACCAAGCTGCATGAGCGCGTGAGCGTGGTGCTGGGTTCGAGGAACGAGGTGTTGCGCGTCAACGAGTACCACGCCACCTGAGTCGGTGGCGCGACCGGTTCGGGCCGCGCCGCATTGCGTTCGCTCAACCCCGGCGACATCTGGCGCACTACACTGGCCCAGAGGTGTGCGCCGATGGATGAGACCAAGCCCGAAGCCGTTGCGTGGCCCGAGGATGTGTTTGCGCTGGTGCCGATGCGCAACGTCGTGCTGTTTCCGCACCTGTTGATGCCGGTCACGATAGGCCGCCCCAAGTCGATCGCGGCTTTCGAACATGCAGTGGGCGCCAAGACGCCGCTGGTGATCGCCCTGCAGAAGGATCCGCAGGCGGACGATCCCGGGCTCGACGGGCTGTGCCGCGTCGGCACCCTGGCGGTCGTCGTGCAGCACCGTGCAGCCGACGACGGCCAGGTGCATGCGGTGTGCCAGGGGCTGCAGCGCGTGCGCATCGTCGCTCTGCACGAGGGCCACGACTTCCTGGCCGTACGGATCGAGCGCCTGGAGGAGCCGCCGTCGGCCTCCACCGAGGCGCAGGCGCTAGCGTTGCAGCTGCGCGAACGCGGCATCGAGATCCTTTCAATGATGCCTGGCGTGCCGGCCGAGCTGGCACACGTGCTGCAGGCAACGCGCTCGCCGTCGCAGCTGGCCGACTTGGCCGCCAGTCTGCTCGACATCGAGCCGGCGGAGAAGCAGATGCTGCTCGAGACCCTGGCCACCGAGGAGCGCCTGCGCAAGGTGTTGCAGATCGTGACCCAGCGCCTGGAGGTGCTGCGGCTGTCGCAGGAGATCGGCGCGCGCACCAAGGAGCAGCTGGACGACCGGCAGCGCCGTTTCCTGCTCCAGGAGCAGCTCAAGACGATCCAGAAGGAGCTCGGCGAGGAAGGCGGCAATGCCCAGGAGGTTCAGCGCATCGACGCCGCGATCACCGCGGCGCGCATGCCGGCCGAGGTCGAGGTGCAGGTGCGCAAGGAGTTGCGGCGCCTGGAACGTATGCAGGATGGTTCGGGCGAGTACTCGATGCTCACCACCTGGCTGGACTGGATGACCGAGCTGCCGTGGGCCGCGCCCGAGCCGCTGGCGATCGACATCGCGGCCGCGCGGCGCACGCTGGAGGCCGACCACTTCGGCCTCGACCGCGTCAAGCAGCGCATCGTCGAGTTCCTCGCCGTGAAGAAGCTCAACCCGCAGGGGCGGGCGCCGATCCTGTGTTTCGTCGGCCCGCCGGGCGTGGGCAAGACCTCGCTCGGGCAGAGCGTGGCACGTGCCATCGGGCGCCCGTTCGCGCGCGTCTCGCTCGGTGGCGTGCACGACGAGGCCGAGATCCGCGGTCACCGCCGCACCTACATCGGTGCCATGCCGGGGAACATCGTGCAGGCCCTTCGCAAGGCCGGCGCACGGGACGGCGTGCTGATGCTCGACGAGGTGGACAAGATGGCCGCAACCCTGCACGGGGATCCCTCGGCGGCGCTGCTCGAGGTCCTGGACCCGGAGCAGAACTCGACCTTCCGCGACAACTACCTGGGTGTTTCCTTCGATCTCAGTCGCGTCGTCTTCATCGCCACCGCGAACGTCATCGACCAGATTCCGGCGCCGGTGCGCGACCGCATGGAGGTCATCGACCTGCCTGGCTACACGCTGGAGGAGAAGCTGCAGATCGCGCAGCGCTACCTGCTGCGGCGCCAGCGCGAACTCAACGGCCTGAGCGAAGACCAATGCGAGCTGACCGAGGCGGCGCTGCGGGCCATCGCCAGCGGCTACACGCGCGAGGCCGGCGTGCGCCAGCTCGAGCGCGAGATCGGCCGCGTGATGCGCAGCGTGGCGATGCGGGTCGCCGAAGGCGCTGCCGCGAAGGTCCGCGTGGACGAGCCGGAACTGGAAGAGTTGCTTGGCCCGCCGACGGTGGAGCACGAGGTCGCGCTGCGCTGCGGCCAGCCCGGCGTGGCGACCGGGCTGGCGTGGACGCCGGTTGGCGGTGACATCCTGTTCATCGAGGCGATGCGCGTGCCCGGCAGCGGTCGGCTGATCCTCACCGGCCAGCTCGGCGAGGTGATGAAGGAGAGCGCGCAGGCCGCGCTGACGCTGGTCAAGTCGCTGGCACCGACGCTGAACCTGCCCGCCGGCGTGTTCGAACATGTCGACGTGCACCTGCACGTGCCGGCCGGTGCGATCCCCAAGGACGGGCCGAGCGCCGGCGTGGCGATGTTCGTCGCCCTGGCCTCGCTGTTCGGCGACCGGCCGGTGCGGCACGACGTGGCGATGACGGGCGAGATCAGCCTGCGCGGCCTCGTGCTGCCGGTGGGCGGCATCAAGGAGAAGGTGCTGGCCGCGCAGCGCGCCGGTGTGCACACGGTGCTGCTGCCGCAACGCAACCGCAAGGACCTGCACGACGTGCCTGAGACGACACGCCAGGCGCTGGACTTCGTCTGGCTCGACGATGTGCAGGCCGCGCTCGCCGCGGCGCTGGGGCCGCGCTCGCCGCGCCGGCCGGGCACGCAACCGGCCTCGTGATGCCGGCCCCGGCCGACGCGCCGTCGGGGCCCGAGAGCGACAACGCCCACATCGCGCAGGCATTGCGCGAGATGGCGACGCTGATTGAAGCCCAAGCGGGCAACCCCTATCGCGCCGCGGCCTACCGCCGGGCCGCCGACACGGTGGCGCAGCTGCGCGAGGGCGTGCGCGAGCTGTTCGCCCGCGAAGGCAGCGCAGGCCTGGAGGCGCTGGCCGGCGTCGGGGTGCGGATCGCCGCCGCGATCGGCGAGCTGCTGACCACCGGCGGCTGGCGGCAGCTCGATCACCTGCGCGGCGACGCCGACCCGGCGGCGCTGCTGCGCACGATCCCCGGCGTCGGTCCGGAGCTGGCGCAACGGCTGCACGAATCGCTGGGCGTCGACACGCTCGAGGCGCTCGAGGGCGCCGCTCACGATGGCCGGCTCGAGCGGCTACCACGGCTGGGCGCCCGGCGCGCCGCGGCGATCCGCGCCGCGCTCACCGAAATGCTCGATCGGCGCCGCACGCTGCAACGTGCCGCCCGTGGACCCGCGGCGCAGCACGAGCCACCGATCGACGCACTGCTCGACGTGGACCGCGAGTACCGCGCCGGCGCCGAGGCTGGTACGCTGCCGACGATCGCGCCGCGCCGCTTCAACCCGAGCGGGCAGGCCTGGCTGCCGGTGCTGCATACGCGGCGTGGCGACTGGCACTTCACCGCGCTGTACTCGAACACGGCCCGCGCCCACGAGTTGGCGCGCGTGCGCGACTGGGTCGTGATCTTTGGCGAGGACGCGGCGCACGGCGAACGCCAGTACACCGTGGTCACCGCGATGCGCGGGCCGCTGGCCGGCCGGCGCGCCGTGCGTGGGCGCGAGGCCGAATGCCAAGCCTGGTACCAGCAGGCCGCGGGCTGATGCGCACGCGCCGGCGTGACACCGCGGCGACGCCGGCGAGCAGGAGCGTGATCGTCCTCATCAGCCCTCGATACACACCACCAGCTCGGTCACGGCCGCGATCAGCGCCGGGGTGGCCTGTTCGATCGTCTGGCCTTGGTCGCGGCAGACTGCGAACGCCGATGTCCCCGCCATGCTGGAAATGTTCCCAACGGCCCTGCATCGATATGGTTCATGCGCCGGGTGCAGCGCCGCGGCATTGATCAGGCGCAATGGTCGCCATCGCGCTCGTGGATAAGGTGAATGCGAACTTGGTTGCGCGAAGGATTGGCCATGGTCACATTCGTCCTGCTCACCTGGCTGTCACCGCTGGCGCTGCACCAGCCGAAGTCCTTCGAGACGCTGGAGCGCCACGTCGCCGATCAGGTGCGCTCGCATTGCCCCGAGGTCAGGTGGCTCGGCAGCTACGCCCTGCTCGGTCCCTGGGACTACCTGGACCTGATCGAAGCGCCCGACGTCGAGTCGGCGACGCGGGTGTCGCTGCTGGTGCGCAGCTACGGCCAGGCCCACACGGAGATCTGGCCGGCCCTGGCCTGGCCCGAGTTCAAGGGGTTGCTGCGGTCCTTGCAGGCGGGGCCGTGATTGCGCTGACGCCCAGCCGCGGCGATGCGCTGCTGGCCGTCGATGTCCAGCGCGACTTCCTGCCCGGGGGCAGTTTCGCGGTGGTGGGCGGGGAGGCCGTCCTCGCGCCGCTGAACGCCTGCCTCGAGCTCTTCGGCGCGCGCGGGTTGCCGGTCTTCGCGAGCCGCGACTGGCACCCGCCCGAGCATTGTTCGTTCCGGGCTCAGGGCGGGCCCTGGCCGCTGCATTGCGTGGCCGGCACGACGGGCGCCGCGTTCCCGGCAGAGTTGCACCTCGCGGCCGACTGCGGACTTGTCTCCAAGGGCTGCAGCGCGGCGCGCGACGCGTACTCCGCGTTCGACCGGACCGACCTGCACCCGCGCCTGCAGGCGCTTGGCGTTCGGCGACTGTTCGTCGCCGGCCTCGCGACCGACTACTGCGTGGTCGCCACGGTGCTCGACGCGCGGGCGCTGGGCTACGAGGTGGTGGTGTTGCGCGACGCCATCGCCGCCGTCGACGTGCAGCCGGGCGACGGCGCCAGGGCGCTGGCGCGCATGACCGCGGCCGGGGCATCGCTGGTCGACAGCGCCGCGCTGCCGCGCTGAGCGGGTCAGCGCTCGGCCGCGTCGACCTGGCTTGCCAGTGCGCGCAGGCCCGGTGAGATCTCCACCTCGTAAGGCCGGGCTGCCGGCGACAGATCGCGCAGCGAGACCGGCAGGGCGAGCATCTGCGCCGCGTGATGACGGCGGATCTCCTCGAGTGATGGAGGCGGTCCGACGCGCCGGCCGGCGCGCATGACCGGCTGCAGCAGCGGCGCGGCCAGCAGCGTCTCGCCATCGCACTGCACGACGTCGCGAACCATGCGTCCCGCCGCGTCGGCGATCCGGCCGACCTGCTTGGCGCCGGGCCAGGTGGCCTTGCCTTCGGAGCGCTTGCGCCGGGCCACGCCTGCATAGGCCTGCAGCTTGTAGACGGCGTCCAGTGCCGGCACGTCGCTGGAGGTGTCGAGCGCGGTGCCGGCGCCGAAGCCGTCGATCGGCGCAGCGTCGGCGAGCAACTGTGCGATGCGGTGCTCGTCGAGGTTGCCGCTGGCGAACACGGTGACGGGGTTCAGCCCGGCGTCGTCGAGCAGGCGGCGCACCGCCCTGGCGTGCGCGGCCAGGTCGCCGCTGTCGATGCGAACGCCGCCGATGGCGATGCCTTCGGCTGCCAGCTTGCCGGCCAGGCCGATCAGCTTGACGACGGCCGCCTCGGTGTCGTAGGTGTCGACGAGCAGAGTCGGCCGTTGCGGGCGTGCGCGTGCGAACGCCTCGAAGGCCTGGGCCTCGCTCGCGTGCGCCTGCACAAAGGAATGCGCCATCGTGCCGAACACCGGCAGGCCAAAGCGCAGGCCGGCCTCGGCCGTGGCCGTACCGGTGAAGCCCGCGACGTAGGCCGCACGCGCGGCGAACAGCGCCGCCTCGGCGCCGTGGGCGCGTCGCATGCCGAAGTCCACCAGCGTCCGGCCGCCTGCGGCGAGGACCAGCCGCGCGGCCTTCGAGGCGATCAAGGTCTGGAAATGGACAATGTTGAGCAGGCGGCTCTCGACGATCTGCGCCTGCGGCAGCGGCGCCATCACCCGCAGCACGGGCTCGTCGGCAAAGAACACCGTGCCCTCGGGCATCGCGTGCACGTCGCCCTGGAATCGGAAGTCGCGCAGGCAGGCCAGCAGCGGCGCCGAAAACCCGCCCTGGCGCTCGAGCCAAGCCAGCTCGGCGGGGCCGAACGAGAACCGCTCGAGAAAATCGAGCGCCTGCTCCAGCCCGGCGGCAACGAGGAAATTGCGCTGAGGCGGGAGCTTGCGCACGAACAGTTCGAACACCGCCGGCGCGTTCATGCCCTCGCGCAGGTAGGCATCGAGCATCGTCAGCTGGTAGTAGTCGGTCAGCAGCGCGGTCATGGCGTCGGGGTCCGCTGCGAGTGTGCCGCGCAGGGCCTCGCGCGCCGTTGCGAATCGTCAAGCGCCCGGCGGGGCACCGATGGGCAGCGACCCGCAGGCGGACAATGCCATGCGTCTGCGCCCGATCCGCCGAACCGCCAGCGCCGCGACGGACAGGCGACGGATCGTCCCCCTACCAGCCCATGCGCCAACTGCTCGAAGCCCGCCTCGTCAACGATCCGTTCGGCGATCCCGGCCTGTACGTCGACTTTCGCGACGAACGCAGGGCGCTGCTGTTCGATCTCGGCGACATCACCGCGCTGCCGCCGCGCAAGTTGCTGCGCCTGTCGCACGTGTTCGTCAGCCACACGCACATGGACCACTTCGTCGGCTTCGACGCACTGCTGCGCGTCTTGCTCGGGCGCAAGAAGAATCTCGTGCTCTTCGGCGGGCCCGGCTTCGTCGCGCAGGTCGAACACAAGCTGAGGGCGTACACATGGAACGTGGTGCATCGCTACGCGGTCGAGCTGGTCCTGGACGTGCGCGAGATCGGGACCAACGGTCGTGGCCAGCAGGCGCGATTCTCCAGCCGCGGCGGGTTCGCACGCGAGCCGGGCGAGCATTTCGAATGCGCCGGTGACGTGGTGCATGACGAAGCGCTGTTTCGCGTGCGCGGCCGGTTCGTCGACCACGAGATGCCGTGCCTGGCCTTCGCTCTCGAGGAGAAGGCGCGGCCCCGGGTCGCGAAGGACCGGCTCGCCGCGCTGGGCGTGTCCACCGGTCCGTGGCTGCGCGAGCTGAAGCTCGCGATCCTGTCGGCGGCGCCGGCGACGACGCCGATACGACTGCGCTGGCGCGACCGCACCGGCGATCACGAGATGAGTCGCAGCGTCGGTGAGCTGGCCACCATCATTCTCGACGTCGCCCCCGGCCAGCGCATCGGCTACGTGACCGATCTGCGCTTCACCGATGCGAACCTGCGCGCTCTGGCACCGTTGATCGGCGGGGTCGACCAGTTGTTCATCGAGAGCGTGTTCCTCGACGCCGACCGCGAACAGGCGCAGCGCAAGAACCACCTGACGGCGCGGCAGGCAGGCCAGATCGCGCGCGCCGCCGGCGCGCGGGCCGTCCTGCCGTTCCACTTCTCGCCGCGCTATGGCGGGCGCGCCGGCGAGATCGAGGCCGAGGTGCGGGCCGCCTGGTCGGGACCGCCGGCGCCCCGCGATGCGGTGGGCGAATGCGGTCAGGAGGGCGCGGACGACCCCCGTTCGTGGACGCGGGCGATGCTCTGAACCACCTGCGCCACCTCGCTGTCCGGCAGCGGCGGGCGGCAGTGGGTCCGGTTCCAGGCGATCATCAGCTCGTGCACGACGTCGAGGTCGACGTCGCGGCGCAGCAGATGACCGGTCAGCGATGCGATGGTGTTGTTGCGCTGCCCTTCAGCCATGCCCTCGCGGATCAGCCGGCGCCAATGCCCTGCGGAGCGATCCGAAGGGGCCGGCGCGCCCGCCAGCGCGAAGAAGTGCACCGGCAGCGCGGCGAGCGCGATCTCGTCCGGGCCTCGCCCCTCGACCCAGGTGTATCTTCGGCCGCTGGAATGCACCGAAGGCGGCGCCACGACGCAACCCCCGTCGCCGCGAACGTCGATGCCGGGGCTGACGGCGACACGGTTGCCCAGCGCCCTGCCCGGATGCGCGTAGTAGAGGTGGCGCCCGCCGCCACCCGTGGCCGCCTCGACCGTCGGCGGCAACGGTCCCTGCGCAGCCTCGGCTGCGGCGACGCTGTCCGGTCCGCCGTGTCGCAGGTCGACATCGATGACGACGATCCCCGAAATCCGCCCGGTGACGACGCCGACGTTCGCTTCGGGCCAGCGCCTGAACCAGCGCTCGATCTCGGCCGCGGTCGCGATGCGCTGCTGGAACTCACGCCAGGCCACGAGCGGGCGCTTGCCATGCGGCTGCATCGGGAGCACTGACCAGCCCCGAGCGGCATACGCGAGCGCGGCGACGGCGATCGCCGTCGGCGTCGCGCCGGGCCCGGATGCCATCACGGCCGCCACTCCAGGCCCGAATCTCGCCACGGGCTCGGGCCGCAACAGGGGCGGCGCTCATCGAGCCGTTGCGCGCTGGCACTCATGTCGGCCCCGGGCAAATCGCCGCGAACCGCTGCCGATACAGTCGGGCGAGCCGCCGTGCCTGCTGTCGCAGGTGGGCCTGCGGTATCGCCAGCGCTGCATGAATGGCCTGCGCGATGTCGCGTGGTTCGACCTCGGCGGGAAAGCCGGAGTCATCCCAGGACGCCGCGAACGCAGCCTGCTTGCTCACACCCCCTGTCGCCACCGGCGGGCGAAGGCTCACGCGAGGAAGCGCGAAGGCGGTCGCGACGATCCGCCCGTGCAGGCTGCTTCCGCAATAGGCCCGGCTGCTGGCGATCAGGGCGCAGATGTCCCACAGGTCGATGGACTCGAACAGCCGCGCCGAACCGGGCCGCAGCCGCGCAGCGACTTGGCCCAGGCGGGCAAGATCATCGTGCCATGGTGCCGCGCCGGCTCGGAACAGCACGACCCCGTATCCGTCCAGGGCGGCGATCTGGTCGAGTTGCACTGCGATCTGCGTCAGCGATCGGTCAGCGCCGAAATCGGCGCTGAACTGGACGGCGACATAACCCTGCGCGAACGTTCGCAGCACCTCGGCGACTTCGCCATCGCGGGCGCGCGATCGGATCTTTGCGCCGAAGAGTTCGGCCACCATGACGGCCGGATCCGGCATCAATCGGGCATCGATGCCGGCTGCGAGCAGTTGCTCGAGTGTGTGCCCGTCTCTGACGCCGACGGCGTCCGCCGCCCCGAGATTCGCCAGGACCTCGGCGCGCAGGTCGGCAGCGACCTGACCGATCGCGGTGCCGCCGACGCCGGCGTAGATCACGCTGAGTAGGCCCGGATACAGCCGGCGCGACACCGTGTAGGGCGCCAGCGCGGACGTCCCCAGCATGGCGTGCACCCATTCGAGCCTTTCCCGAGGCCGGGTCTCGAGGTAGGCGACTGTCTGCTGCGCCCGCTCCGGCGGCAACAGCATGACCGCCGCCTGCCAGGCGTCGCAGGTGAGGATCTCGCCGCCGACGTGGATCAGCATCGACGGACGGTCGCGCGAGCCGATCGCGAGCCTCGCCAGCGCCACGACCGAATGGCCGCCGTGGCGACGCAGATCACGGTCGACCAGGCCCGCAAAGACCAGGTCGCGCCCGGGCATCAAGGCGGCCGCGACGTGCGGGAACAGCAGATCACCGAAGTTGTGACGATCGAAGGCGCCGAACAGAATGACAGGGATCCGCACCCCGGCATGGTAGGCGACGGCGTGGCGCCCGATCGCGGCGGGGGTTCAGCCTTGCAGCACCAGGAAGGCGATGCAGACCAGCGCGAGCACCACGGTGGCTGCGGTGCCCCAGGCGCCGCCCCAGCGGCGTGCAACATGGATCCGGTTCGGCACGGTGAACCTCCTCGCCGCTTGACGCGCGGCGGCACGGTTACGTACCGAGCATGCTCCGTGCCTGCGTGGTCGCGATATCCCTAGCGATGCATCGCACGCCGTTCGCGCCACGGCGCGGCCACGTTTCGCCGGCCAATGCGCCACGTGGCCGCGCCACGCAATTCGCAGCCGGCGCTGTCGACGGCGGAATGGCTATCGAACGAGCTCGAGCAAGGGGCGGTGGAAGTCGTGCACGAACACGAAGGCCAGACATACCGCGGTGAGCAGCGCCGCGCCGCCAAACTGGTACACGAGTTGCCACCTGAACCGGGAATGCGGGCCCTTCGATGGACCGTGAGGTGGTCCTGGCACCGAAAGATGGTACCGGGGTCATTCACACTGCGGCTTGAAAGCCGCATGAATGCTCGCTTTCTATCTTCTTGACCCGGAAGAGTTGTCCGGAAACTTGTCCGTTCGCGCGCCGCGCTGGCAGCCTGGGCAAATCTGCCCCCCACCCCCCACCCCGAACTCGGCGGTCACCGGTGCGGGCCTTCGACGCGCTGGGCTCGCGTCTGGCCCAAGCAACCGGCAGCAAAAGGACCGCCGCCAGCAGCACGTGATCTCGATGCCGCGTTCAACAGGCTTCGGGGCTCTTCACGGCTGGGTCGCTCCCATCAGCAAGTGTGGTCAGCGGCCGGTGGCCACTGCCTTGCGCACCGGCCGATTGCCGGCCTTGCGTGCCGCCTTGAACCCGATCGCAACGGCTTGAATGTCAACAGAGCGGGCCGTCAAGAGGCGATCAAACTCCGCCGACGCCTTCTTCAATGCTGCCAGGTCGGCATCGGTGTCCATGTGCGTCGGAATGAAGTAGCCGACCGTCTGCCCGTGGCGGGTGACGGCCACCCGGTTCACCGAGGCGATGAACTCGGCAGTGTGAGGCCCTCGTTCGCGCCTGGCGCTGGCCGCAGGGCTTCGCCTGCCCGCGCTGCGCAGGTGGCTGGCACAGCGAGTTCCGCCACCAGGATCGGTTGTACTTCCAGTGCAGCTCGTGCCGCTACCAGTGCAGCCTGGTCAGCGGCACCGTCTTCGAATCCAGCAAGCTGCCGCTGCCGACCTGGTTCCTGGCCATGCACCTGATGACGCAGGCCAAGACAGGAGTCTCGGCCCTGGAACTCACGCGCCACCTGGGCGTGTCCTACCCCACGGCCTGGCTGCTCAAGCACAAGCTGATGCAGGTGATGACGGACAGGGAGCAGTGGCGCCGCCTCACCGGCCGGGTCGAGGTCGACGATGCCTACCTCGGTGGCGAAGTTCAGGGCGGCAAGGCCGGCCGCGGTTCGCCCAACAAGGTTCCCTTCGTCGCCGCGGTGCAGACCACCGAGTCCGGCCAGCCCGTTCTGATGTGCCTGTCGCAGAGGCCCTTCACCAAGGAATCGATCCAGGCCTTCGCCGAGAAGTCGCTGGCCGCGCCGGCCACTCTGGTCTCCGACGGCCTGGGCTGCTTCACCGCCGTGCGCGGCACCGGCATCCTGCATGAGCCTCATGAGACTGGCGGCGGCGCAGCCAGCGCCAAGCACCCGTCGTTCCTGGCCGTCAACACCGCGCTGGGCAACATCAAGACCTCGTTGGCCGGCACGTACCACGCCTTTGGCTTCAGGAAGTACGCGCATCGCTATCTTGGCCAAGTGCAGTACCTCTTCAATCGCAGATTCGATCTGCGAGCCATCCTCGAGCGCCTCGCCCGCGCCGCATCTCAGGCCGCGCCGTGTCCGCTGCTCGCAGTTCGTGCAGCTGAACAATCTTGCTGATCAGGTGCGGCCTTTGCCAGTGCTCGCGGCCTCGCCCCGCGGCGTCGGCTTCGCGGCAGCGACAGGCGTTTGAGCACCCTCTCCCGCCGGCGTACCCATCTTAGCCCGCAGCGCATCGCCTTCGGCCTTGGTGTCGAGGTAGTCGATCTCCTCGGCGGTGAAGGCCATCGCGTAAACGGTCTCTCCGTCGCGCTCGTAGTTGTCGTTCTGCACCCGGCCGACCACGTTGACGTGGCTGCCCTTGGCCAGGTACTGCGCGGCGCTCTCGGCCTGCTTGCCCCACAGGGTCCACAGGATCGCAGTCGCCTCCTCCTCACGGTTGTCACCCGACCCGCGCCGGGTGTTGCTGATTGCGGTCAGCGTCGCCTTGCTGATCGGGCCGTCGCGCCCTGCGACGGAAACCAGCCGCACGGCAGAAGCCAGGTGCGCGTGGCGCTGTTCGACACGTACGTAAGCCATGATGAACTCCTCATCGGAAGGACCAGCCGCATCCGTCTTGGCTGCTGAAAACTGATCCTTCTGCTTGGCTCTCCTCGCCCCCGCCCCTCAGGGGCGGGCGGGGGGTGGGGGTGGCTGTTCAGGCGGTCGCCAACACGGGAAACGGTGAGCCGGTTTCCCGGCCCACCGCATTGAAGATCCCCCCACAAGTCCCCCTCATCCTGGACGGGGGCGCCGTGGGGGGATCGCGGTGGGCTAAACCGGCACCGTCGGCAGCGAGCGCTGCATCTGAGGGCCCGAGCGACCGCAGTCGGTGTGAAAGGTAAACCTGGCGCATCGGCTGCCGCGAGCGGCCCGCCCACGTTCACGAGGGTCGGCGTCCCCGCGGCCGCCGTGCCACCAAGCGCAGCAACTGGCGCGGCGGTCGAGCCGGCCCGAGCACGCCTCGCATTCAGGCGGCCCGGCTGCGGGCGTGGCGGGTAGCCGGGGTGACGATCTGGCCGGTGGGGTGCGCCCGGCGTCGAAGCGAAGCGCAGCGACGAAGCGCCCCGCCGACCAGTTCGTCAAGCGGGCGAGCGAAGCGGGTGGCTGTCGCGTACCCGCAGCGGCCATCAGCGAGCACGCGATCCCCGGCCACGGGAAGGGCCGCCTTCGTCAGCGCCGCCGGCGCAGCCGGCCGCTTCGTCGCGTTGCCGCGCCAACGGCCGGTCGCTCAAACATGGGATGGAAACCCGGCAGGGTTGAGACACGAAGCGACTCGATCCCCAGCACCTAAAGCCCGGCTCAGCTCAGCGGCGAAGCGCCGTGTCCGCCACCGCATTTCGTTGCTGCAGCATTGCGGACACCGATGACCGTGCTCGAATCGCTCCCCGTCCTCCACCGCTACGCTTTGACCATCAGCAGTGCAGCGATTTCCGACCTTCGCGGTCGGCCGGCGGACTTGCGCTGACGGCCAGGAACAGCTATTTCCGACTGGCTGCTGAGGTAAAGGCTGTGCCTTCAGAGATTCGAAGTGACCTGGGCGGCCTGACGCCGGCTGGAACTGAAGTCATGGACGTCACTGGGGCCCGCTGCTGGACGGAATCCCGATCGCTCTTCATCTTGATCCAGCCGTGCGAAACTGTCATTCAAAGGAGTTGGCGATGTCAGACCTGACCGTGCTTCTCGGGGCAGCCAGGCAGGGTGATCAGCAGGCCGTTGGGCAGCTGTTCCAGCTGCTGTATGACGACCTCCACAGACTGGCTCGGTCGCGACTGCGCCAGCACCGCACGATGACGCTGCTCGACACGACGTCGCTGCTGCACGAGTCTTTCCTCAAGTTGATAGGGGCTTCGGTACTTCCCGTCGAGGACCGGCGGCACTTCTTCGCCTACGCCGCCAGCGTCATGCGCTCGGTGATTGTGGACTTCGCTCGAGCTCGCAAGGCCGATCGCCGGGGTGGAAAGGCCGAACATGTGGTGTTGGACACAGCGCTGGGCCAGCAATTGGCTGGACCCGAGAACGATACGCTGCGCGTGCACGAAGCACTGGATCTGCTGGCGCAGGCCGATGCGAGGTTGGCACAGGTGGTCGAGATGCGCTACTTCGGCGGCTTGAGCGAAACCGAAATCGCGGAGGCACTGGGCTTGTCCGAGCGCACCGTGCGGCGCGATTGGGAGAAGGCCCGGCTTATGTTGAGTGCCGCTTTGGGCTGATGGCAGCGGGCGGTGGGCCCACTGCCGGGGCATTGGCCGGTTCTCGTCCGCCTTTTCGTACTTCTGCCGAAAGGCCCGCTCGATGAGGGCCGCCCCACACAGGCAGGAGGCCGGCCATGCGTACCCCCGAGTTGCTCGAAGCCGTGATGCTCCTGTGCTTCGGTCTGGCGTGGCCTTTGGGCGCGCTGCGAATGTTCAGGAGCCGGCGACCCGAGGGTCGTGGCCTGATGTTCACGCTGATCATTCTGGCTGGCTATGCTTGTGGTGTGCTGTCTAAGCTGCTGGCTGCCGAGGCAGATGGGGCCTTGGCGCCGGTGTTCTGGCTGTATCTGCTAAATGCGCTGTCCGTGGCGGCCAACGCCACGCTGCAATGGCATCTGTCGCGCCCAGGCCTACTCGCTATTTCCTCGAAGAGCCAGCCCTGAACCGCCGATGTCCCGGAGTCCCTTGATGAAATCTGCCGATGATCTGCGCTTGCTGTCTGAGCTTCTGGATCAGGCCCTCGACCTGCCCGAGTCGGCGCGCGAGAGGTGGTTGACTTCCCTTCAAGGCGGCGCAGCGCGCCTAATTCCGACGCTGGCGCAGTTGCTGGCCCGAAGCGCGTCGAAGGAAACCGACGACTGGCTGTCGCGTGGCCCCGCGTTCACCGCTGTCGGCACAGGTGCCGGCGACGCTGCGCCGGCTTTTCAGGCGGGCCAGGCTGTGGGGCCCTATTGTCTCGTGCGCGAACTCGGCCGTGGCGGCATGGGGGAAGTCTGGCTGGCCGAGCGCACCGACGGTCAGCTCAAGCGGGCGGTGGCGCTGAAGCTGCCCATTCTGGGCCTTCGCAGGGCCTTGCTGGTGGAGCGCTTCGCTCGCGAACGCGACATCCTGGCCAGCCTGGTGCACCCTCACATCGCGCGGCTGTACGACGCCGGCCTGAGCGAAGACGGCCAGCCCTTCATGGCGCTGGAATACGTGCAGGGCACGACGCTGACGGCCTACTGCGACGAGCACCGACTGAGTACCACGAAGCGCCTGGCCTTGTTCATGCAGGTGACCGATGCGGTGCAGTACGCCCACACCCGGCTCGTCATCCACCGCGACCTGAAGCCCGGCAACATCTTCGTCGGTGACGATGGCCAGGTGCGGCTGCTCGACTTCGGCGTGGCCAAGCTGCTTGCCGACGCCGACAGCGCGACCGGGGGTGGCGAAGTGGCGCCGCTGACTCAAGTCGGCGGGCAGGCCTACACGCCTGACTACGCCAGCCCCGAGCAGGTGCGCGGAGACGTGCTAGGCACGGCCAGCGACGTTTATTCCCTGGGCGTGGTGTTGTACGAGTTGCTCTGCGGGCGGCGGCCCTATGCCTTGCGATTCACCAGCCGGGCGCAGTTGGAGCAGGCCATCGTAGAAGCAGAGCCCGCGGCACTCAGCAGCAGAGTCGATGGTGGCCCGGCGAGCCAACACGGCGCGAGTCCGCGCGAACTTCAGCGGTTGTTGCGGGGCGACCTCGACACCATTGTGCTGAAGGCGATGAACAAGCGGCCCGAAGACCGATACAGCTCGGTCGCCGCGCTGGCCGAGGACCTACGTAGGCACCGCGATGGCGAACCCGTCCTGGCGCGGCGCTCAGGGTTCGCCTACCGCGCTGGCAAGTTCGTCCGCCGTAACAAGCTGCCGGTGGCCAGCGCCGCAGCGGTGATGGGGTCGTTGGCCGCCGGGCTCGCGGTGGCGCTGTGGCAGGTCGATGTGGCACAGCGGCAGACGGTGCGCTCCCATGCCGTTCAGGACTTCATGACCGATTTGTTCAAGGCCAACTCCGACGCCCAACCCGACCCGCAGCAGGCTCGCAAGACCACGGCGCGTGAGCTTCTGGACATCGGCGCGCGGCGAATTGAAGGGCAGTTCGCGCGCGATCCAGAAGGCAGGGCCGATGTGCTGGGTCTGTTGGGCGAGATGTATTTCGACCTCGGTTTGGACACCGAGGCGGCGGACTTCTACAAGCGCCGCGCCGACACGCTCCGGCAGGCCTTCGGAGAACATGATGCTCGCGTCGCCCAAGCCCTAGTCGCCTATGCGAAGCAGCTGCAGGACATGGACCAGGAAAATGAACAGGCCAAGGCGCTGGACGAAGCGCAGGCGATCCTGGACGGACTCGGCGACGTGAGCTCCGAAGTTCGCGCTGCGCTGCTGGCAACCCGCTCGCGTTCCAATTCCGGCGACGCGGCTAAATCCTTGGCCTATGCCGAACAGGCAGCAGACATTTACCGGCGTCACCACACCCACGGAGATTCACTGCCGGGCATCCTCATCGAACTGGGCATCGCGCGCAGCGCCGCCGGCGATGTGGCGGGCGCCGAGACCGTGCTGAGCGAGGCGCTGAACCTGCTGAATCGGGACCCAAGGGGAAGTGTCAGCGGCACGCTGACCGCATTGCTGACGCTGGCTGATGCCCAGATGCAGCAGCTTCGGCTGGACGCTGCGGAGCAGAGCTATCGCCGCGCGCTGGCGCTGAGCCTTGAGCGCAACGGACCAAGCCACGAAGACACCTTGCACGTCCTTGCCCGCTGGGGCTGGTTCCTGCACTACACCTCGCGGCGAACTGAGGCGCGGCCGATCCTTGAGCAAGTCTGGCGGCAGCTGAATGCGGGCTCGTACACGCCCAATGCCGTCTGGGCGGTGAACTCCTACTACGGTCAGGCCTTGACGGCAGAGGGGCGGGTCAAGGCCGCGCGCACTGTGGTTGAGGGCATGGTCGCCCGCGACCGCGCCATTGCCGGTGGTATGAACACGATGCTGATCACCAGCCTGCGCGCGCAGGCGGAGTTGGCGATGCTGGAGCGGCGCTTTGCCGACGCGGACCGCGCGATGGAAGAGTCCTGGGCCCTGCTGCACCGCCCGGGTCTGGGCAGCAGCCCCTGGATCGCAGACAACGTCACACTGGCCCGAGCTCGCCTGGCGCTGGCCGAGCATCGGCCCGGACAGGCATTGGAGACCCTGGACGCACGGCGGAACAAGGGCGCATCGGCACGTGCGCCGAACCCCATCGCCGACATCCGCGCGCAAGTGCTGCGCGCCGCCGCTGAAGGCCAACTCGGCCAGTTGGATGTAGCGCGACGCGACGCGAGGGCCGCCGTCGATCAGATTGGCGCGCTCCCGTTACGCGACCGCATTCAGGGTGCCGAGGCTGAAGCCCAGTCCGTGCTGGGCGGCGTGATTCGCGCCAGTCAGGGCTGCGACCAGGCTCTACCGGCGCTCAGGCGCGCCGTAGAGCTGTTGCAGGCCCAGGACGATCCGGCCAGCCCCCGCTTGGCTGACGCCGGCAACGCCTTGAATGCCTGTCTCGGCAGGACCCAGGCGGCACGGCTTGCCTCGACGGGCCTCAACAGGCCTTGATCGAATCCCGTGCGCCTCTTGACGGCGCTTGACGCGAAAAGCTGGTCCGGCTTGGCCTCAGAAAGCCTGCGGCGTCGGCACCTCATCGCTGGCGTTCTGCAGGACCGTGGCGGCATCGGGCACGCTGGTGTCCCCGACCGGACCGCGTTCGCCGGCCGACATCGGTCGCGCCGGCGCCGCGGCCGCCGGTGAGGTGGGCGGCGCGAAGGCCTGCACCAACCCGATGAGGCCGGCCAGCTCGAGGGCGATTGCCACGCCGCCGAAGACGATCCAGCGCGCCTTGCGAGGTCCAGTCCCGGGATGGTTCTGGCGGATGTTCGCGGTGGCTTGCGGCTGCGAGTTCATGGGTTTCACTCCGTGGTTCGAGGGGATGGCAAGGTGCGGCTGTCGCGGGCTCAGGGAACGTGCAAGTTCGACAGGATCGACGTCGGGTGTTCCGCTTGCCCGGAGGCCGTGGCAGGCATCGCGGCAGCCGGCTTCGACGGCCGGGACGTCGAGCTTGCAGCCAATGTCGCTGGCGGCGTGGCGCCCGGCGCTTGCAGCAGCAAGCTGCTGCCGCCGATGACGACGGCGGCCGTTAGCCAGAGCACGGCGGACGGGGCACGGCGCGGGACGCAGCTCATGGGGCTCCTGCATGTCGGTATCCGGCAAAGACGCGGCGGGTGGTGGCGAAGGCAGGACTGCGATCAGGCGTCAAAGCGCAGAGCCGCAGGGCTATTGGTGGCGCGGCGCGGAAGGACCCAGCCGTGGGCGCGCATCTCGTCTTCCTCACGTTGCAGCGTAAGGCCGGCGCCTTCGAAGATTCGCCGCATGGGCCAATTGCGCGTGGCGCACATGCCCACCAGGGCCGCCCGCTCGCTGGCGCAATCACTGGCCCGCAACTGCACCGCCTTCATCAACGCCTTGCCAAGGCCGACGCCGCGCCAGGCGGCATCCACGCTGAAGGCCGCCTCGATGTGCAGTTGCCTGCCCCGGTGGAAGACGCAGCCATGCGCGAGGCCGAAGACGTGGCCGCGCTGACTCACCAGGCCCAAAACCAAGTCGTGGCCGAACCGGATGCGGCCTACGTAACCGCGGATCGTCTCGTCGGTGACCACGCCGGCCGAGAAGCGCAGCGAACGATCCTCGGGCGCCAGGCGCAGTAGATGCGCCGCAATGCGGTCGGTGTCGCTGGCTTGAAGATCGACAGTGATGCGGTGCATGGTGACTCCCGGAGCAGCACAGGCAATCGGCCTGCATTGGGAAGTACGACATCAACCGCGGAAACCGGCCAGGTTCGGGAACATTCTTCTAAGAGGGATGTGGCCGAAGCTCGGCTCACGCTCCGCGTCCAGGAGGCAAGCGCGAGCCCTGGGCTATTCGGTGGTGCGGCCCGTTCTGCAGTCTTCGCTCTGCTGCAACGCTGGCACCGGCGAGTGGGCGATAGCCCTTTCTGACCATGGTTGAGGCTTAGTGCCGACGAAATGAAGTGTTCATCGTGACGCTGACCTCGTCGACATTCATGGTGTGTTCGCTCCCGTTGGCCGAAGTCCACCAGCGCGGGCAGCTTGCACCGACAAGGACGGAGTCCGATGCCATCTCAGGACAAGCGCGGTGAGATTCGCACTTCCCGCCGAGGAATGAAGCCTTGCGCTGCACGACAACTGGAGCATCAACTTGCCCTGTTGTGAGATGGGCGCGTGACCGACCGTATTGGGACCTCGAATCAGGAGCCCCGAATGTCGCTGATGCGTCGGCTTCGACCATTGACCCAGCGGCGGTGAACAGACTGAAACCAACCATCAAGGAACGTACTGGAGGCTGAGGTCGCCTGCTCGTCCTCCAAGCGCAGGTGCTCGCAGACTTGTCGGGCGAACGGCAGCGCTAGGTCTTCGAGCTTGACCAGCGAGCCGGCAGTCGGCCTCAGGTCGAGCAGGTCCTTCGCCAGGGCGAACTTGTAGCTTGCCACGTTGCGACCGGAGAGGATGATCGCGCGCCACTGATCCTGTAGCGTTGCACCGCGACTCGGCGCAACCTCATGGATACGGGGCGTCGACTCCATCAGGGTCAGTATTGGCCCTTCCCGGGGATGAGGTGGCGAACGCCTCCGCGGGGGTTCTCGACGTCGCCAGCTCGGCGCGGGATGAGATGGATGTGGCAGTGGAAGACGGTCTGCCCGGCCACCGCCCCGGCATTCATGCCGATGTTGAAGCCTTGGAAGGCGTCGTCCCTCGCCATCGTGTCCGTGCGGAGCCGATGCAGCAAGTCGTGGCAGGCGGCGACCTCGTCCAAAGTCAGCCCGACGTAGTCTTCGACGTGGCGCTTGGGGATCACCAAGGCATGGCCTTCAGTAACGGGGAAGCCATCGAGGATGGCGAACGCAAGATCGCTCTGTAGCACAACGCGCTCAGGTGGAAGAGTGCAGAACAGGCAGTCAGAGTCCGGTCGATCATGGGTAAGCGCGCGTCGGCATAGGGTCGATGCTCTCAACCCGTGATCGTTGCCGACGAGGCTGCGACAGCCCAGGAGCGACGGAGCCTGTCTATGGCCCTGGAACAAAGACGGTGCGAGGTCGAATCTCATCAGTTCCTGTACTGTCCGCCACACATCCTGGCAAATTTGCAGTCGGTAGAGCGCCAGCCCAGCTACAGGGCCCCGGAAACTCGCTGCACCACCGACACCCCGCAGCCCACGAGCTTGGCGACCTTGAGCATGCCAACGCCCTGCCCGCGAAGCTCGCGGATCCGCTGCTCGACCGCTTCTCCAACCGCCGGCCGCCCGATAGGGTTGCCCGTCTTGGTGCCCTTGGCCTTCGCCCGCGCCATGCCGGCGGTCACGCGCTCGCGGATCATCTCGCGCTCGAACTCCGCGAACACACTGGTCGCGAAAACGGGGAGGGCTTTTGGTATGGACCTGAGCCCGCCGACGAGATGCTGATCGTCGGCCCGGTGCGCGGCCGCGTCGGCGGAAGGACCCGGTGTGAACGCCGGCTGGGTGCATCCGGCTCTGGGGCAGGCCATTGGCGACTGCCGGTTGGAGGCCGGTGCAGGGCCTCGACGCCAGTTCTGGCAGGGGGTAAGTGGCCGTCAGGTCCGGCGCTGCCGCTGGCGGGGCCGCAGGCGGCCTTGGTGGCGACCTCCTGAGAGGCGGTCTCGGCCGGGCATCGAATTCCAGCAAGTCGGCGCGATTGGCCGCGTGAATTGCCTGAGCCCGCAATGTCGGCTTCAACGCAGATCGACCTCACCCAGTCGGCCAGCGGACGCAACCGCTCGCGCGGTAGGCGCCGGCGGAGTGTGGTGGCCAGCTCGACCGACCGGTCACTGCGCCATACCCGACGTCCGAGGTAGACCTCTGGCGTTGCCGCGAACCGCAGAGGTGGCTGAAGCTCATTCCGGCGGTCCGGGAACTGCCGGCCCAGGCACTCCGACTACCATTTCCCATCATCGTCGTCGGAGGACCGTTCATGAAGCCATTCGCTGCTCTTGCCCTCTTGGTCACACTGACGACCATGCTGGCGGCCGGACAAAGTGCCGCCAGCCTTTTCAAGGGCCCTGACCTCGCTCTGGGCGAGAAGCTGTTTCGTGAGAACAAATGCGCCGAGAGCCACAGCCGCCAGGTCGGGGGGATGGGTCGGCTATCTTCCGACCGCAAGGAAGAATCGATACGCCGGCCGCCCTGCGCGCCCAGGTCGCGCAGTGCAGCCAGTCCTTGAATCTGAAGCTGACTCCCGAAGCGCTGAACGCGATCGCGGCGGTGCTGAACCGCGACCACTACCATTTCAACTGGGGGGGCTCTGCCGGACTGCGTGGGTGCCCCGGCGGAAAGCCCGCCGGCGAGCGCGCGGCGATGGTGGCGGCGATACTTCGCGCCCCGATGCACAGCGCCGATGCTGCGACCATGACCCACTTGCGCCTGAATGCCGATTTCGACCGCCGCATCGTCGTGCCACCGCCCGACGCTGCGAGCTGGCAGCCTTCGCCCGAGCCGGGCGTGCATCGCCACCGGCTCGACCGCGTCGGTGGCGAAGTGGCGCGCGCGACCAGCATCGTGCGCTACGACGCCGGCTCGCGTTTCGCGCGCCATGTACACGGCGGCGGCGAGGAATTTCTGGTGCTCGAGGGCACGTTCTCCGACGAGCGGGGCGACCACCCGGCGGGCAGCTACGTGCGCAACCCGCCGGGCACGGCGCATGCGCCGTACTCGCGCGAGGGCTGTACGCTGTTCGTCAAGCTCTGGCAGTTCGGTCCTGGCGATACCACGCCGGTGGAGGTCGACACGCGGCGTGGCGGCTGGCGGCCCGGCTTGGTTCCCGGCCTGGCGGTGCTGCCGCTGCACGAGCACAACGGCATCTCGACCGCGCTCGTGCGCTGGGCGCCGAACACGCGCTTCAACACCCACACACATCCAGGCGGCGAGGAGATCCTGGTGCTGGAAGGCCTGTTCCGCGACGAGCATGGCGAGTACCCGGCCGGCAGCTGGCTGCGCAGCCCTCGCTTCAGCCGCCACACGCCCTACACCGGCAGCGAAGGGGCACTGATCTACGTGAAGGTCGGCCACCTCGGCGCGACCCTGCTGCAGCCGCCCATAGTGGCCTGAGCACAACGCCGGGCCGGCCATTGCGCTGGCCACAGTGCGGCCCGGATCTTCGGCATTCCAATGCAGCGGCGGGCGCCGTGAATCACCGATCTATGCCCCTTCTTCAATGAGGCCGCTGGGCGCGCGAGCCTTGCTCACGCAGCCCGGCGCGCCCGCCGTCGTGGGCATCTCCCTGCCGACAAAGCTGACCTTGAAGGCCCAAAGTCAAACCAAAGAAGAAGTCCGACCGGCCCAATTGGCATCCCGAAGCTGACACTGGTCGGTGCCTGGCTTCGGTGCGAGGAGTCGCTGCGACTGGCGCGCGATGGTGCGTGTAGCTTGCACGGACCCAACGACATGAATTGTTACCCGCCGCTACCGCCGCGAAAGGACGCCCCCCTGGGCAGCGCCGACCATGCAGTCCTCCAAGTCAACGGGCAACCGCCCTAAGGATCTGCAACATGACGATAAAACCCTGGATCAAGCGCACGCTGGTCGGCCTGTTCGGCGCCGCCGTCCTGCTCGCCGGCATCGGTGCCTACGCCCACCGCGAGCATGGCTGGCACGGCATGGCCGATCCAGCTCAGATGAAGCAGCAGATGGTCGAACGCATCGGCAGCCGTCTGGCCTTGAACGAGGCACAGAAGGCACGTCTGGGCACGCTGGCCGACAGCCTGATGGCCCAGCGCGCAGCGCTGGCGCAAGGCAGCGATCCGCGGGCCGAAATGCAGTCGTTGGTCGCCGGGCCTACCTTCGATCGCGCCCGGGCCAGCGCTCTGTTGTCGCACAAGATCACTGCGCTGCAGACAGGCGCACCGGCCGTGCTGACGGCAATGGCCGACTTCTACGACGGCCTGGATCCGGCGCAACAAAGGAAGGTGCGCGATTTCCTAGCCGCGCATCACAGACACGGAGAACGCGACGCAGACCGCAGCCACCGTGACTGAGCCAGCTCGACGCGCGGGCACAGATGGCAACGTACCATCTGCGCCATGCGCCGACTGCTGTTGATCGACGACGACGAGCGGCTCGGTGCGCCATTGGCGGCGTTCTTCGGGCGCTTCGACTTCGAGCTCGTGCACGCCACGCGGCCCTCTGAGGGGCTCGCGCGGCTGCGCGACGGCGGCTTCGACGCCGCGATCCTTGACGTGATGTTGCCCGAGATGGACGGCTTCGAGCTCTGCCGCACCATACGCCGCGAAGCCGGCCCACATCACGATGTGCCGATCCTGATGCTGACCGCGCGCGGCGACGTGATGGACCGCGTCGTCGGCCTCGAACTCGGCGCCGACGACTACCTGCCCAAGCCCTTCGAGCCGCGCGAATTGCTGGCGCGCATCCAGACCATCCTGCGTCGCCGCGCTCCCGCGACGCCGGCAACGGTCGGCACGCTGCGTTTCGAGGACCTCACGATCAGCCTCCACCGCCGCAGCGTGCAGCGCCACGGCGAGCCGATCGAGCTCACGGGCACCGAGTTCGAACTGCTGGTGCTGCTGGCCAGTGCGCCGCAGAAGGTCTTCACCCGCGACGACATCCTGGCGCATCTTCGCGGCCACGCGGCCGAGGAGATCCACAGCCGCGCCGTCGACATCCTGGTTAGCCGGCTGCGCCGCAAGCTGGCGCCGCTGGACGTGATCCACACGCTGCGCAACGTCGGCTACCTCTTCGCCGGGGCGCGCGCATGAAGACAGCTGCACCGCGCGCACGCTGGCGCGCCACGCTCGCCTTCTCCATCAAAGGGCGGATGGTGGCGCTGTTTGTGCTGCTGGCACTGGCCACCGCAGCGGTCTTCCTTTTGGGCATGCAGCGGCTGCTACACACCGGCTGGCAGGATTACGTGCAGCCGCTAGCGGCCGACTACGTTGACCGGCTGGCTGCCGAGATAGGCACCCCGCCCGAGCCGGCGCGGGCCCGTGCGCTGGCTGAGCGGCTGCCGATCGCGGTGCGCATCGAGGGACCGGTCGTGAACTTCGATACGCAGCCGCAGCGCCGCTGGGGCGAGCACCGTCACGAGGCGCATGCAGATCACGGCATGGCGAACGACGACGAAACGGGCAGCGAAGCGTGGGGCCTGGTACGGCGCACTGCCGACGGCCACCGCATCACCTTCGGCCTGACCCGACCACCCGACGCGCAGCGGCCGCGTCTGGTCGGCTGGGCCACACTGGCAGTGTTGCTGGTGTTGACGGCGCTCGCCTACTCCGCTGTGCGGCGGCTGCTCGCGCCGCTGGATGTCATCGGCGCAGGCGTCGAAGCCTACGGCCGCGGCGAATTCGCCACGCCGATCACGGTGCGCCGCGCAGACGAGCTAGGCGCCCTGGCCGACCGAATCAACGGCATGGCTTCCAGCCTGCACGGCATGCTGGAAGCTAAGCGCGCGTTGCTGCTCGCCATCAGTCACGAGCTGCGCAGCCCCCTGACGCGCGCCCGTGTCAACGTCGAGTTGCTGGACGACAGCGAACCGCGTCGCGCACTGCTGCACGACCTTGCGGAAATACGCGACTTGATCGACAACTTGCTTGAGAGCGAGCGCTTGGCTCAAGGCCACGCGGCGCTGCGGCCCGAGCCCACCGATCTGGCAGCTCTGGCGGCCGACCTGGTCGCCGCGCAGTTCGAAGGCTTTGCCATCCAACTGCAGCTCGAGGATGTGGGCGGGCCGGTACGCGCCGATGCAATGCGGTTGCGACTTTTGCTGCGCAATCTGATCGACAACGCGCTGCGCCACGGTGTCGATGCGGCAGAGCCGCCCATGGTGTTCCTGCGCCGCGAGGCCGACGGCCAAGTCGCCCTGGGCGTGCGAGACTTCGGCCCGGGTGTCGCGGTCGATCAACTGGCGCAACTCGGGCAGGTCTTCCACCGCCCGGATGAGGCGCGCACGCGTGCCACTGGCGGTGTCGGACTCGGGCTGACGCTGGCCCGCAACGTGGCGGAGGCGCACGGCGGCACGCTGCGCATTCGCCGCGCCGAGCCCGGGCTGGAGGTCAGCGCGGTTTGGCCGCCGGCGAGCTGACGGCCGTAGCGACGCGCCTAGCGGCGGGCAGTCGGCTCGCCCGTCGCCGTCGCTGCCGCCGGCAAGGCCAAGTTACGTGCTCATTGAGTGGTTTGCGCCGGCCGGCGCGGCGCTGCGCAACGCTTCGGGCCAGTGGACGCAGCGTGGCCACAAACGGAACGTTGTCGGCGTACTTTCGACTCGAAGGAGACAGCCGCCATACCAGTCTCGACGACGGAAAGCTGCCGCCCGGGCCCGCATTGACTAGATGCCCGACAACACTGCATCCATTGCCGACACCAGCGCGCTGGCCTTCGCGACCACGTTGTCCACCGGACGCCTCAGGAGCTTGGCAGGCAAAGGCGCGGCGTAGTGCGCCAGTGCATGCAGACGCTGGCCGTTGACCACGATGACCGGACACAGTGCGGTCGGCACCTTGGTCGCCGCGTCGAGCACAGCCAGCGGCATGGTCAGCCGCGTGGCCAGGGCATCGAGCAGGTCGCTCTGGATCACCACCACGTATGGGATGCCGTCACCAGCACTGCTGCTTGGATTGGCGAAGACGTCGTACTGGGCCATCACCCGTTCACCACGGGCGCAGGTCCGCGCCAGGAATGCCGTGCGTTTCGAAGCGGGCGTTCTGGGCGGCAATCCAATCGTCAAACTCGGCCTCGAATGCCTTCTTGCGCGCGGCGCGGCTGGCTTTGTCTTGGTTGGCCTGCAAGGCTTGGTACTGCTCGGCCGAGAGAATCACAGTGTCGAGTTGACCGGCCTTCTCTACGAACACTGGTCCGCGCTTGGCTTGGGCGCAAAGACTGCCAAAACGGTTCTTGGCTTCGGTGGCAGTGACTCGCATGATGGCCTCCTCGTAGGGTTAGCCATTTTAGCCATTTTCGGGCCGCAAGAGCATTCGCCGCGATACGAAGAGCAGCCAGCGGCGGAACGGCCGGTCGCCGAGGACCGCTCCTTTGGCCGGCTACGGGCACTCGGGCCAGGGGGGGAGCCGCCGTTCACGCTGATCTCCCCTGGGCCGGACGCCGCAAAGCGACCTGTCAGCTTCGCTTCCCGACCCATCAGCGACGGTCGCGATGGGCTTGGCGACGTCTCTCGGTGTTCTTCTCGTGCACGCGGGAACCTGATCATGGCGTGCTGGTGATCGAAGGCGACGCGTCGGAATGCCGTCCGATGCAGTGCTGAGAGGGTAGGGGTGGACGGTGACAGCCTGCCTTTCCGATGCCATGGCGTCGATTGGCAGCCCGAGTCGCCAGAACCGGACACCGTCGAAGAGGAGGACCGCCACGACCGTCCCATGTGAATCCGCACCACGACAGGTTCCAAAGCGCAGCGCCGACTCTCACTGGGACGTCGGCGGGGATCATGCTGGATCGAGGCTCCTGAGCCGATCGCGCCAGCCAGACTGCGACTGAGCGTCATGGCACAGTCACGGAGAGTCGATTCCCTGGAGCGGCATGCATCGCGGATGGTGGCAAGGCGAACGGGATGACCTGGCTCGCCAGTCGCGAACCCGTCCTGGTACGGTCAGGCGCTCATCATCGGCCCATAGTGAGGAAGCCTCTCAAGGTCAATCGCTGCTTTCGCGTCCCGGCAAACCTCGAGGGACGAGATCTCGTTGTCGGCAACTTGCACGGCCACCGCAGTCTGTTCGAGCAGGCGCTCGACCGGCTCGGCTTCGAGCCGACCCGCGACCGGGTGCTGTCGGTCGGAGACCTGATCGACCGGGGGCGGGAATCGCTCGCAACCTTGTCCTTGATCGAGGAGCCCTGGTTCCACGCGGTACTCGGCAACCATGAGTTGATGTTGCTCAATTACCTGGGCTACTACGCCAGCGAACTCCACTCACGCAAGTCGTACGTCTCGGGTGGAGGCGAGTGGGTCAACGAAGCGATCTCCAGGAATCCGAAGGGCCTTGACCGCCTGGCGGATCGAGTGGCCGCGTTACCGCTGGCGATACATGTCGAAGGGGGGTCCCTCTCAACGTGACGCACGGTGACCTGCATCCGATCGGCTCCCGGCAGGGCGCGCTGCTCGGCGGAGAGACGATCTCAGTTCACAAGGCGGATGCCGCGACGTCCTCCCGGACCAATTTCGGCGCTGCACTGAGGTCGGATCTGCTTGCACTGCAGTTCGAGCAGCATCAGGTCCAGATCAGCCCGTCACCGATCGGCGAGTTGGCGATCACCTACGTCGGACACTCGACGATTCGGCACATCGTCGTCCACTCCTCGCACGTCTACATCGATCAGGGCGTTTGCGCACCGAAGCCCAAGCGGTCGGACCCGACGCTGCCGACGGTACTGAACCGTCGGCAGTTTGCCCATTGGCTCCACGGTTTCGCGAGCGCGCGTGGCCGAACTTCGGCAAGCTCGCGGTTGCGGCCCCAGAGCAACTCCGCCTCGCCGGCTGACACCGTTCCCGTCTGAACCGATCCACGGGTGGCCGGTCGCGACCGGAATCGCGGGCGGTACGATCGCGCCCGTTGCCTGAGGCGTCGGCGCGTCCCAGTTCGGCCCTTCCGGCCGAGCATGGCACGGCTCTCTTGGGCTAGCGATAACTGCTGTGAAGACTCGGACCGAGATCGAACTCAAGTCTTGTCCCGCAAGCCGGGCGCGCCGGCATCGCGGCGGAGTTGGCGCGCGGATCGGCGACGCTCCATCGCACGTCGCTGGTGGCGGTCTACCTCGACACCGATGACCGACGCCTGGCCCGGGCAGGCATGGCTTGGCGCCTGCGACGGGAAGGACGGCGCTGGATCCAGACCTTGAAGGCCGGCGGCTCGAACCCGCTGGAACGGCACGAACCCGAGGCGATACGCCCCGATGCCTGCGCCGACGCCTCGAAGCATGCCGGCACGGCGGCGGGAGACAAGTTGATCTCGCTGCTTCGCCGGGCGCGTGCGGACGGCTTCGAGGCGGGTGTGCGCTTCCGCACCGAAGTCCGGCGCACCGCGCGCCGGATTTGCACGCGCGGTGCGGTCGTCGAGGTTGCCTTTGACGAGGGCCGGCTGGTGTCGGCCGGTGCCAGCCACCGGATACGGGAGATCGAGTTCGAGCTCATCGCCGGCTCGCCCATGGCGATGCTGGGCCTGGTCGAACGCTGGCGCAAGCGGTTTGCGCTCGTCTACGACGCGCGCAGCAAGGCCGAGCGTGGCGATCGCCTCGCAGACGGCGCGCTCTTCCCGCCGGTGCGCAGGGCTGGCGGCCCGAGATACCCCGAAGATGCGACAGCCGTCAAGGCCTTCGGCGCCGTCCTCGACCGGTGCCTGGCGCAAATCACCCGCAACGCGATCGGCCTGATCGAGGGCGATCCGGCGCTGCGCGCCGAACATGTCCACCAGTTGGAGGTCGGCATTCGTCGGCTGCGCAGTGCGCTGCGAAATTTGCAGGGCTGGGTACCGACACCACCAGCGCACCTCGTCGAGAGCCTTCGCTCCCTGTTCAGCACCTTGGGCATGTCCCGTGATGCCGATGTGCTGAAAAGTGGCGTCGCGGCAGAGCTCGCCCAGGCCGGGGCGCCACAGTTGCAACTGCCGCCCGGCCCTGCCGGACCCGATCCGGTAGAAACGGTGCGGGGGGCCGACGCGCAGCGGACCTTCCTGGCCTGGATCGCGTAAACATTCGGTGAACCCGTAGCCGTTGGCACGGCTGGCAGGGTGGTCAGCCG
>JBBINW010000029.1:27465-53248 GCA_037443665.1 Betaproteobacteria bacterium | reverse complement strand
CGCCGCGCCGCCTGCTGCGGCGCCGCGCGACTCGACCGGCGCGGCGACGGTCGGCGTGGACTCGCAGCCCGCCAGCGTCGCCGCGAGCACGACGACGGCGCCGATCTGCACCCCCCACGCCCAGCGCGAAAGACCGCCCAGCGGCCGGCCGGCGATGCAGGCTCTCATACCCGACTCCCGGCCGCGCAGACGAAGAAGGCCCGGCGTCGGGTTTCAGCGGCCATAGGGGCTCCACGCCGGTTCACGCACATCCGACCCGCTGCTGTATAGCCGGGTCTTGATCTTGCCGTCGAGCGTGGTCGTCATCAGCACGCTGCTGCCCTGCAGCTGCGTGGCATAGACGATCAGGCGGCCGTTGGGCGCGAAGCTCGGGCTCTCGTCGTCCTGGGTGTCGGTGAGGGCCTGCAGGGTACCGCCCTGAAGGTCCATCAGCATCAGGTGAAAGGCGTTGCTCTGCCGCGTGATATAGGCCAGGAGCTTGCCGTCGGGGCTGATCGCGGGGCTGATGTTGTAGTCTCCGTCGAAGGTCACACGCTCGACGTCGCCGCCGGTGCTGGGCACGCGATAGATCTGCGGTCCGCCGCCGCGGTCGCTGACGAAGTAGATGCTGCGGCCGTCGGGCGCATAGACCGGCTCGGTGTCGATGCTGCTGCTGGTCGTCAGCCGCGTCGGCGCGCCGCCGGCAGCCGGCACGGTGTAGATCTGGGCGATACCGTCGCGCGAAAGCACCACGGCGAGCCGGCTGCCGTCAGGCGACCAGGCCGGCGCGCTGTTCGAGCCGCGGTAATTCGCGATGATCCGGCGCTGCCCGGTGACCAGATCCTGGGTCCAGACCACCGCCTTCTGGGTCTCGAACGAGACGTACGCCAGCTTGCGACCGTCCGGCGACCAGGCCGGCGAGATGATGGGCTCGGGGCTGGCCAGGGCCACCTGACCGCCCTCGCCGTCGGCATCGGTGACATACAGCGTCGAGCGGCGGCCCTTGCGCGCGACGTACGCGATGCGAGTGGCGTTGACGCCGCGTTCGCCGGTGAGCTTCTGGTAGATCTCGTCGGCCACGCGATGCGCCGCCAGGCGCAGGTCGGCGGCCGGCACGACCTTGCTCTGCCCAAGCAGTTGGTCGCCCTTGACCACGTCCCATAGCTTGTAGCGCACGTCGAAGCGGCCATCGGCCAGGCGCGTCACCGAGCCCGCGACCAGTGCGTCGGCCCCGGCCAGTCGCCAGGGCGCAGGATCGACGACGCTGCTTTCGTCGAGCCGGGCCGCCGCGGGCAGGATGCGGAACACGCCGCTGCGTTCGAGATCGGCGCGTATGACCTGCGACACCGGCACGCCCGACGAGGCCTCGTCGCGGAACGCGGCCAGCGCCAGCGGCAGCTGCGTCGCGCCGACACCGGAGATCTCAACCCGGAACTCGGCGGCCGCCGGCCTGCCGGCCAGCAGCCCGAGGCAGATCGAGGCGACCCAGAACAGGCCGCGAACTTGCCGCAGCCCCCACCAAGCGGGTTCCGAGAACCCCTTCACCACGAACCAGGCATCGGGAACGTCATGCGCGGATTGTAGGCAGCCGCTGTACCGGCGCCGGCCACGCCGATAATCCGGCCCGGCCGCCCGCACCGCGGGCCGGCCGCCCCGACCCCATCCATGCCGACACTCCTGCAGCGTTTCGCGCGACTGCTGCCCTACATCCGAAACAGCCGCGCCGGGCTGCTGGCGGCCGTGCTCGGCTCGATCGTCACCGCCAGCACCGAGCCGCTGATCCCGGCGCTGATGCACCGCCTGCTCGACCAGGGCTTCACCAAGGGCACGTTGCCGCTTTGGATGGTGCCGGTGGCGATCATCGGCCTGTTCGCGGTGCGCAGCATCTCCGGCTTCATCGCCCAGTACGGCCTGGCCTGGAGCGCCAACCGCGCGGTGCTGCAACTGCGCGAAGGCATGTTCTCGCGACTGCTGGCCAGCGCACCGGCGCTGTTCAGCACCCAGACCGCCAGCGGCATGACGAACACGGTCGTCTATGAAGCCCAGACCGGGGTGACGACCCTGGTCAGCTCGCTGCTCACCCTGGTGCGCGATTCGCTGACCCTGGTCGCCTTGCTGATCTACCTGCTGACCCTGAACTGGCCGCTCACGCTGTTCGTCGGGCTGCTGTTCCCGGCCGTGGGCCTCGTGATGCGGGCGCTCGGCCGCCGCCTGCACCGCCTGACCGTCGAAGGCCAGGCCGCCACCGACGAACTCGCCTACGTGGTCGAGGAGAACATGCTGGCCTGGCGCATCGTTCGCCTGCACGGCGCCGAGCAGCAGCAGGGACGGCGCTTTTTCGAGCGCGCCGACAGAGTGCGCAGGCTGATGATCAAGGCGGTCGTGGCCGGCGGCACGATGACGCCGGTGACGCAGATCCTGGCAGCCTGCGCGCTGTCGGCGGTCATCGTGCTGGCGCTGCTGCAGAGCAGCCATGGCGGCGCCTCGGTCGGCGGTTTCGTGGCCTTCGTGATGGCGATGCTGCAGCTGATCTCGCCAGTCAAGCGCCTGTCGGACGTGATGGCGCCGCTGACCCGGGGGCTGGTCGCCGTCGAGCGCGGCGTGGACATGATGGAACACAGCCCGATCGAGCTGGGCGGCGGCTTCGACGGCGGCCGCGCGCGCGGCGAAATCCGCTTCGAGGCCGTCAGCCTACGCTACCGCCCCGACAGCCCGTCGGCAGTCGAGGACCTCACGCTGCACGTGCGCGCCGGCGAGACGGTGGCGCTGGTCGGGCCCTCGGGCGCCGGCAAGACCACGCTGGTCAACCTGCTCCCGCGCTTCATCGAGCCCACTGCCGGCCGCATCACGCTGGACGGCGTTCCGCTGGCCGACTGGGACACGCACGCGCTGCGGCGGCAGTTCGCGCTCGTCAGCCAGGACGTGGTGCTGTTCAACGACACCGTGGCGGCAAACGTGACTCTGGGGGTTGAGATGCCTCGTGAAGCGGTGCGCGACGCCCTGCGCGCGGCCAACCTGCTGGACTTCGTCGACCGTCTGCCGCAGGGGCTGAACACGCCGATCGGCCACAACGGCAGCCAGCTCTCGGGCGGCCAGCGCCAGCGGCTGGCGATCGCCCGCGCGGTGGCCAAGAACGCGCCGGTGCTGATCCTCGACGAGGCGACCTCGGCGCTGGACAGCGAGTCCGAGCGTGCCGTGCAGGACGCCCTCGACCGCCTGATGCAGGGCCGCACGACGCTGGTGATCGCGCACCGGCTGTCCACCATCGAGCACGCCGACCGCGTGCTCGCGATGGGCGCTGGCCAGATCGTCGAGCAGGGGACGCACGCCGAGCTGCTCGCTGCCGGCGGCCTGTATGCCAGACTGCACGCGATGCAATTCAGGAGCTGAAGGAGACCCAATCATGAGCACCACGCCAACCCCGCCGATCTCGCGCTACCCGGTGCCCGAGTTGAAGGACCTGCCCGAGGACATTCGCAGGCGCATCCTCGACGTGCAGGAGAAGGCCGGCTTCGTTCCCAACGTGTTCCTGGTGCTGGCGCACCGGCCGGCCGAGTGGCGCGCCTTCATCGCGTACCACGATGCGCTGTTGCTCAAGGACAGCGGCCTGACGCATCAGCAGGGGTCAGGCCAAGGCCTGACGCATCAGCAGGGGTCAGGCCAAGGCCTGACGCATCAGCAGGGGTCAGGCCAAGGCCTGACCAAGGGCGACCGCGAGATGATCATCGTGGCCACCTCGGCCGCCAACCAGTGCCTGTACTGCGTGGTCGCGCACGGCGCGATCCTGCGCATCTACGAGAAGAAGCCGCTGGTCGCCGACCAGGTGGCGGTGAACTACCGCAAGGCCGACATCACCCCGCGCCAGCGCGCGATGCTCGACTTCGCGATGAAGGTCTGCACCGCGTCGCACAGCGTCGAGGAAGCCGACTTCGCGGCCCTGCGCGCGCACGGCTTCAGCGACGAGGACGCCTGGGACATTGCCGCCATCACCGCGTTCTTCGGCCTTTCCAACCGCATGGCCAACGTCAGCGGCATGCGGCCCAACGACGAGTTCTTCCTCATGGGCCGAGTGCCGCGGGCGAAGGCGTAGCCAGCTCGACCCCGCGGGCGCCGCGGATCCGGCCGCCGCCGGTCTGCCAGCGACCAGGGTCAGTGCGCCTGCTGCAGCGCGCGGATGCGGTCCTCGATCGGCGGATGGCTGGAGAACAGCGCGATCACGCCACTGGGCCGGCCGCTGATACCCATCGTGGCCACGTTCTGCGGCAGCGTGCCGGGGTCGAGCCCGCCCAGTCGCGTCAGGGCCTTGATCATCGGCTGCCCGCTGCCCAGCAGCGCCGCCGAGCCGGCGTCGGCGCGGAATTCGCGGTGGCGCGAGAACCAGGCCACGATGATCGCGGCCAACACGCCGAGCACGAGGTCGAGCACGACCGTCGTCACGTAGTAGCCGATGCCCGGCCCCTCGTCGCGGTCGTTGCGCAGCACGACCTTGTCGACAAAGTACCCGATCAAGCGCGACAGGAACACGACGAAGGTGTTCATGACGCCCTGGATCAGGGTCATCGTGACCATGTCGCCGTTGGCGACGTGGCTGATCTCGTGGCCGATCACGGCCTCGACCTCGTCGCGGCTCATGCTCTGCAGCAGGCCAGTGGACACCGCGACCAGGGCCGAGTTCCTGAATGCGCCGGTGGCGAACGCATTCGGCTCGCCCTCGTACAGCGCCACCTCGGGCATGCGGATGCCAGCCCTTTCGGCCAGGCGCTCGACGGTGCCGACGATCCAGCGGTGCGCGGGGTCGGGCGAGCCGTTGATGACCTGCGCGCCGGTGCTCCACTTGGCCATCGGCTTGCTCATCAGCAGCGAGATCAGCGCGCCGCCGAAGCCGAACACGAAGGCGAAGCCCAGCAGCAATCCCGGGTCGAGCCCGTTGGCGGTGAGGAAGCGGTTGACCCCGAGCACGCTGGCTGCGACGCCGAGCACCAGCATCACCGCCAGGTTGGTGACGACGAACAGCAGGATGCGCTTCATGTTCAGGCGGGCCGGCACCGGCCCGACGGCAATGGGACAGGCTGGATGTTAGGGCGGCGTGCGCCGATTCAAGCCGGCCTCGCGGGCGTCGCCGGCCCGGGTGTCAGCGGCGCAGGCGAACCTGCGAGGGCTTTTCCGGGGGCAGCAGCTCGAACCGGTCCTCGAGCTGCGAGAACAGCTTCAGCGAAGAGCTGTTCTTGCCCAGCAATTGGGCCTCGCGCAGACGCTGCACGGCGACGTTGAGCGCCAGCGACTGGCCGCCCGCCAGTTCCGGCAGACACGCCAACACCGCGGCGACCGAGGCGCCACCGCGCCGGTTGGACGAAGGGGCTTCGGCGGCGGCGCGCTCCGGGCGCGCCGACCCGCCCTCGTGCGGGGCGTTGGCCGCGGGCGGCGGTGCCGCCTCGGCGAGGACCTCCAGGATCTCCGCGGCCACCGTGGCGGTCTTGCGTGCGGCCGTCTTGCGCGCCGGCGCCTTCTTGGCCGCCACCTTCTTGGCCATCACCTTCTTCGGCGCGGCCTTTCTGGCCACCGGGGTCTTCGTCGCGGCGCGCTTGGCCGCCGCCCGCGGCGTGGCGGCGGCCGATGCGTGGTGCGCCAGCACCGTGAAATCGTCGTAGGCGTCCTGCGTCTCGTCGCCGGTCTTGCCCTTCTGGCCGATGCCGCGCACCACGCAGCCCTTCTCGCGCAGCCGCGCCACCAGCGGCGCGAAGTCGGAATCGGACGACGCGATCACGACCACGTCGGGGCGCTCGGCCAGCACGAGGTCGATCGCGTCGACGGCCAGCGCGATGTCGGTCGAGTTCTTGCCCGCGGCCAGATTCACCATCGGCTTGATCGACAGCCGCTTGAAGATCGCTTGGTGCTTGACCGCGCTCTCGGCGGTGCAGTAGGCGCGGCGCACGTGCAGCGCACCGTGCTGCTCCAGCAGCAGCTTGACGGCCTGCTCCATCACGTCGACGGAGACGTTGTCGGCGTCGATCAGCAACATCACGCGGTCGGTGCTCATGGGGTCTTCCAGTGCAGTGTCTCGCCAGCGCGCAGGGGCTTGATCAGCGCGTCGCCAAAGGGCATCGATTCAGGCAGCGTCCAGTCCTGCCGGCGCAGAGTCACGCTGCCGCGGTTGCGTGGCAGGCCGTAGAAGTCGGCGCCGTGAAAGCTGGCGAACCCTTCGAGGCGGACCAGCGCGCCTGCCGCCTCGAAGGCCTCGGCGTAGAGCTCCAGCGCCGCCGGCGCCGTGAAGCAGCCGGCACCGCAGACCGATTGCTCCTTCATCGCCGCCGCGTGCGGCGCGCTGTCGGTTCCGAGGAAGAACTTCGCGCTGCCCGAAGTCGCCGCGCGCACCAGTGCCAAGCGATGGTGCTCCTTCTTCAGCACTGGCAGGCAGTAGTAGTGCGGGCGCAGGCCGCCGGTGAAAAGGGCATTGCGGTTGAACAGCAGGTGGTGCGCGGTGATCGTGGCCGCGGTCAGCGCGTCGCTGGTGGCGACGTAGTCGGCCGCGTCGGCGGTGGTGATGTGCTCGAAGACGATCTTCAGCCCGGGGAAGTCGCGCCGCAGCGGCCGCAGCACGCGGTCGATGAACACCGCCTCGCGGTCGAAGACGTCCACCTCAGGGTCGGTGACCTCGCCGTGCACGAGCAGCAGCAGTCCCTCGCGCTGCATCGCGTCGAGCACCGCATGGACCCGCCTGATGTCGGTGACGCCGGCGTCGCTGTTGGTGGTCGCGCCGGCCGGGTAGAGCTTGATCGCGACGATGCCGGCCGCCTTCGCGCGGCGGATCTCTTCGACCGCCGTGTTGTCGGTCAGGTACAGCGTCATCAGCGGCTCGAAGTCGGCGCCTTTCGGCAGCGTGGCCACGATGCGGCCTCGGTAGGACAGCGCCGCCGCGGTCGTCGTCACCGGCGGCCTGAGGTTGGGCATCACGATCGCGCGGCCGAACTGGCGCGCCGTGAACGGCAGCACCGCAGCCATCGCGGCGCCGTCGCGCAGGTGCAGGTGCCAGTCGTCGGGGCGGGTGAGCGTCAGCGTGTCGGCCATGCGGGCGATTGTCCCATCGGCGGCCGCGCCGGTGGCCGCTCGATCCGCGCTCAGTGCTGCAGGATCTTCGACAGGAAGTCCTTGGCCCGCGGCGAGCGCGCGTCGGGGTTGCCGAAGAAGTCCTCCTTCTTGCAGTCCTCGACGATCCTGCCGGCGTCCATGAAGATCACACGGTGGCTGACCTTGCGCGCGAAGCCCATCTCGTGGGTGACGACCATCATCGTCATGCCTTCCTTGGCCAGCAGCACCATCACGTCGAGCACCTCGCCGACCATCTCGGGATCGAGCGCCGAGGTGGGTTCGTCGAAGAGCATCACGATCGGGTCCATGCTCAGCGCGCGGGCGATCGCCACCCGCTGCTGCTGGCCGCCGGAGAGCTGGCCCGGAAACTTGTCCTTGTGCACCATCAGGCCGACGCGGTCGAGCATCTTCAGTCCGCGCGCGATCGCCTCGTCCTTGCTGCGGCCGAGCACCTTGATCTGCGCCAGCGTCAGGTTCTCGGTTACCGAAAGGTGCGGGAAGAGCTCGAAATGCTGGAACACCATCCCGACGCGGGCGCGCAGCTTGGGCAGGTCGGTCCTCGGGTCGGTCAGGCTGATGCCATCAACGACAATGTCGCCCTTCTGGAACGGCTCGAGCGCGTTGACGGTCTTGATCAGCGTACTCTTGCCCGAGCCCGACGGGCCGCAGACGACGACGACCTCGCCCTTGTGGATGGCCGTACTGCAGTCGGTCAGCACCTGGAAGCTACCGTACCACTTGCTGACGTTCTTGATGTCGATCATGGCGTTGTCCTGCACTGCGCCTCCTCGGGGTGCGGCCGCGGCAAGTCGCGGCGGGGGTTCACGGTCATCGGACGATGGCGATCCTGGCCTGCAGCCGGCGCACCAGCATGCTCAGGCTGAAGCAGATCACGAAATAGACGACGGCGGCCACGAGGTAGGTCTCGACCGGACGGTTGTAGTTCTTGCCCGCGATCTCGAAGCCCTTGAGCAGGTCGTAGGCACCGATCGCGTAGACCAGGGATGTGTCCTGGAACAAGATGATGGTCTGCGTCAGCAGCACCGGCAGCATGTTGCGGAAAGCCTGCGGCAGGATGATCAGCTGCATGGTCTGCTTGTAGGTCATGCCGACCGCGTAGCCGGCGTGGACCTGACCTTTCGACACGCTCTGGATGCCTGCGCGCATGATCTCGGAGTAGTACGCGGCCTCGAACAGCGTGAAGGTGATGATCGACGACCACTCGGCGCCCAGCGGGCGCCCGGTGATCAGCGGTATCAGCAGGAAGAACCAAAGGATCACCATCACCAGCGGGATGCTGCGCATGGTGTTGACGTAGGCCGCGGCCGGCATCACCAGCCACGGCTTGCCCGACAGCCGCAGCAGCGCCAGCGCGGTGCCGATGACGATGCCGCCCACCATCGCCAGCACCGTCAGCTGGACCGAGAAGACGAAGCCCTTGACGATGAAAGCGGAGACGACGCCCCAGTTCAGGAAGCTGAAGTCGAGATTCATACCGTCTCGCGCTTCACTTGCCGCCGATCATCCCGGGCACGCGCACCCGGTTCTCGATCACCAGGGCAATCCGGTTGATGCCGAACGCGGAGACGAAGTACAGGACCGTCACCGCCAGGTAGATCTCGACGTTGCGCGCCGTTTCCTCGCCGGCCTGCATCGCGAACATCGTCAGCTCGGCGATGCTCACCGCGAAAGCCACCGACGAGTTCTTGACGATGTTCATGCTCTCGCTGGTCAGCGGCGGGATGATGATGCGGAACGCCATCGGCAGCAGCACGTAGCGGTAGGTCTGGATCTGCGTCAGGCCCATCGCCAGCCCGGCGTAGCGCTGGCCGCGCGGCAGGCTCTGGATGCCGGCCTTGACCTGCTCGGAGATGCGCGCCGACGTGAAGAAACCCAACGCGAAGACGACCAGCACGAAGCTGGGCACGCCGCGCAGCAGGTGGAAGATCGACGGCAGCACGTGGTACCAGAGGAAGATCTGCACCAGCAGCGGGATGTTGCGGAACAGTTCGGTCCAGGCGTTGCCGATGAAGACCAGCCGCCGGTCGGGCGTGGTGCGCAGCACGCCGATGAACGAGCCCGAGACCAGCGCCACCAGCAGCGCCAGCACCGATACCTCCATCGTCGCGCCCCACGACTTGAGCATCCAGTCGAGGTAGGTGACGTCGCGGCCATGGCCGAAGCAGCCCATGACGACGTCGCCGGTGGTGGTCTCCTTGCAGAAGACCTGCCAGTCCCAGGTGCTCATAGGGCCCTCCGTCGGCGCTGCGATCGCGGAAATCCGGAGCCTGTGCCGCACGGGTGGGCGGCGGACCCCGGGGCGGGGATCACTTCTTCACGTAGGACTCGACAGGGTTGTCGTTGGGATGGGCCCAGGCGTACCTGGTGGCGTCGCTGGCGGGCAGGCCGACCGGGCGGTTCGACGGCGGGATCGGCTGCATGAACCACTTGTCGTAGAGCCTGGCGATCTCGCCCGACTTCATCATCGCCTCGATGCTCTGGTCGACCGCCTGCTTGAACACCGGGTCGTCCTTGCGCAGCATGATCGCGATCGGCTCGACCGAAAGCACCTCGCCGACGATCTTGTAGTCGGCCGGATTCTTGGACTTGGAGATCAGGCCGGCGAGGATCTGGCCGTCCATCACGAAGGCGTCGGCGCGGCCGGATTCGAGCAGCAGGAAGCTGTCGGCGTGGTCCTTGCCGAAGACCTCCTTGAAATCGACCCCGGCGGCGCGTTCGTGCTTGCGCAGCAGTTGCACGCTGGTGGTGCCGGTGGTCGTGGCCACGTTCTTGCCGGTGAGCTGAGCGATGCTGGTGATGCCCGAGTTGGCCTTGACCGCGATGCGCACCTCCTCGACGTAGGTCGTGAGCGCGAACGCAGCATCCTTCTGGCGCGCCAAGTTGTTGGTGGTGCTGCCGCACTCAATGTCCACCGTGCCGTTCTGCACCAACGGGATGCGGTTCTGCGAGGTCACCGGCTGGTACTTGACGTCAAGCTTGGTCAGCCCGATCTTCTTCTGCAGATCGGCGAGAACGCGCTGGCAGACCTCGACATGAAAGCCGACGTACTTGCCGTCGCCCAGGGTGTACGACAGCGCGCCCGAGGACTCGCGCACGCCCATCGTCACCGTGCCCGTCTCCTTCATCTTCGTCAGGGTGTCGGCGGCCTGTGCGGCACCGGCGGCCAGCGCGAGGGCGGCCACCAACAACATCGTCTTCCTCATGAGCACTCCAGGGGGTGGATATCAAGAAGCCGGGATTCTAGGAAGCCAAGCCGGTCGGCCGACCGGGTGGAAGCCCGCGCTTGCAGTGCCGGACCGTTGCAAGGCCCGGGCCAGGGCATCGGCCCCGGCGAAGCGATGGTGCCGTGGCGCCGGGTCGCCGGCCAATGCCGATGCCGGCCGGGATCATGCCGATCGCGCATCCCGGCCTAGGGTTGACCCTGGGCGCCGAGAAATTCCCAGAGCGCCTGCACCGCCGGCTTCGCGTGGCGCGCAGCGCCGGGCCGCTCGCGGTAGATGCGCACCTCCATCGTCAGCGCCAACTCGCCCGGGGGTGCGGCCGCCACAAGGCGACGCGAGCGCAGTTCCCGGCGCACCGAACTGTGCGGCAGGAAGGCCAGGCCGTGGCCTTCCAGCACCATCGCCTTCAGGCCTTCGGCCATGTCGGTCTCGTAGACCGGATCCAGTTGCAGCGGCTCGCCGGCCCGTTTGAGGATCACTTCCACCAGCTGCGCCATGTAGGCGCCCGAGGCATAGCCCAGGAACGGGATGCGCTCGCCCGGCCGGCCGGGTAGTCGGAACAGGGGCCGGCCGTCGGGGCCCACCTTGGCATAGGGCTCCAGCGTCTCGCTGCCCAGGCTGAGCATCTCGTAGCGGTCGGCGCTGAGCTGCAGCGGCTGCGATGCGTGGTGGTAGGCGATCAGCAGGTCGCAGCCGCCTTCGGTCAGGCGCATCACCGCGTCGTGGACGTTGAGGGCCGTCAGCCGCGTCTTCAGTGCGCCAAAGCTCGGCCGCAGGTCGGTCAGCCAGTGCGGGAAGAAGGTGAAGGCCAGCGTGTGCGGCACAGCGAACTCGATCATGTCGCGCCCGGCCGCCTGGTGGCTGCGCATCAGGTTGCGTGTGGCCTGCAGGGCGTCCAGCATCTCCAGTGCCTGGCCGAGGAAGGTCTCACCGGCCGGCGTCAGCCGCGTCGGGTACGACGAGCGGTCGACGAGATCGATGCCGGCCCAGGCCTCCAGCGCCTGGATGCGGCGCGAGAACGCCGGCTGCGTGACATGCCGCAACTGCGCCGAGCGCGAGAAGCTGCGCGTTTCGGCCAGGCTCACGAAGTCTTCGAGCCACTTGGTTTCCACAAGCGGGCAGTGTATCGGCGAGCGGCGCCGGCGAGACACCGCTGCTATCCTCGTCGCCGGACCGTGACGGTTCGCCCTGCCTTCGCCCTGGAGTGGCCATGATTCGCTTGAAGACCTGCCTGCTGCCGATCGTCGTGCTGGCCGGCGCCCTTCCCGCCCGGGCCGGAAGCTCGGCGTCTTCCGCCGTGTCGGACAGCGTAGCGACGTCGGTGGGCAGCGTCTCGGACTCTTTCGGGAGGTCGAGCGACTCCTCGACCCACGGCGACAAGACGGCCGCCGGCGACTACAGGATCGTCGATCTGGCGGCCGCGCCGGAGCGGCCCGGCGCCGTCCGCCTGAAGCTGCAGGCGGTAGCGAACGAGGGGGCCGATGGCGAGCTGTTGCTGATCGTGCCGCAGGCCACCGCCGACCAGAGCCACCTGGCAGCCGGCCAGATCTTGACTGCGCGGCCGCGTCCCTACGGCGTCGAGTTCGCGCGCAGCGGCGATCGCCAGCCCTTCTTCCTCGTGCTGGACGACGACTGGTATCGCGAGCTGCAGACCCACGTCGTCAAGCTCTGAACCTGCCATGCGCCGCGGCCGCGCCGCGCTGGCGGCCGGGCTGGCCCGGGCACTGACGGCCTGCACATTGCTGCTGGCACCGTGGTGTCCCAGCCGCGCCACCGCCATGGGCTACTGCAACCCGCCGGCACCGATGAGCGCCGAGCAGCAGGACCGGCTGTTCCAGTTTGCCGCGGTCATCAAGCAGACGCTCGAAGGCTCCGGCGCCGGCGTGGCGCTGATCTCGCGGTCGGGTCTGGACCTGAGCCGATTCGGCTTTCGCTACTCGCATGCCGGCGTCAGCCTGAAGGCCGGCTCCGCGACGCCGTGGTCGGTGCGCCAGCTCTACTACGCTTGCGACGAGCACCGACCCCGCCTGTACGACCAGGGGATGTCGGCCTTCGTGCTCGGCGCCGACAATCCCGCGCGGGGCTACGTCTCGATGGTGTTTCTGGCGCCCGGCGACGCTGCGGTGCTGGAACACGCGGCGAAGGACGACGCACTGGACCTGCAACTGCTGGGCGAGCGCTACAGCGCCAACGCCTACCCGTACAGCCTGCGCTACCAGAACTGCAACCAGTGGCTGGTCGAACTGCTGGCCAGCGCCTGGCGCGGCTTGGACGGCGCCGAAGACGCGCGCCGGCGGGCGCAGACCTGGCTCGAGGACCACGGCTACCAACCCAGCGTCTTCGAGGTCGGCTGGCGGCCGGTGATGTGGCTGAGCGGTCTCGTGTCCTGGCTGCACAGTGACGACCATCCCGACAGCGACATCGACCACCAGCGCTACCGGGTCAGCATGCCGGCGTCGATCGAGGCCTTCGTCCGCGCCATGGCGCCGGACGCCCGCCGCGTCGAGATCTGCCACACCGAGCGCGAGATCGTGGTCCATCGCGGCTGGGACCCGGTTGCCGAGGGTTGCCTGCCAGCGCCCTACGACGTCGTCGTCCCGTTCTACTGAGGGCCGCCAGGGCCGGGCTGCGGCCAGCCCGAGCCCCGCGGGGGTCGAGGAAAGTGGCCGAGCCACATTTCCTCGAGACCGCGTCGGCCGCGCGAGGCCCCGCGCGGGCCGGCGTTCGACACGCAGCGCCGCCGCCGACGAGCGGCCTCTCAGCCGTCCTGGCCGCTCTGCTGCAGCCGCCACATCTCGGCGTAGCGGCCGCCCCGCGCCAGCAACTCGGCATGGGCGCCGCGCTCGACCACGCGGCCTGCCTCGAGGACCACGATCTCGTGCGCATCGACCACCGTGCTGAGGCGATGCGCGATGACGAGCGCCGTCTTGCCCTGCGACAGCCGCCGCAGCTCGGCCTGGATCGCGCGCTCGTTGGCCGAATCGAGCGCCGAGGTCGCCTCGTCGAAGATCAGGATCGGTGGATTCTTCAAGAGCGTGCGCGCGATCGCCACCCGCTGCTTCTCGCCGCCGGAGAGCTTCAACCCGCGTTCGCCGACCATCGTCTGGTAACCCTTCGGCGTGGTGGCGATGAAGTCGTGGATGTGCGCGGCGCGCGCCACCGACTCGACCTCGGCATGCGTCGCACCGGGACGGCCATAGGCAATGTTGTATTCGACGGTGTCGTTGAACAGCACCGTGTCCTGCGGCACGATGCCGATCGCCGCGCGCAGGCTGGCCTGCGTCACGCTGCGCAGCTCCTGGCCGTCGATCGTGATCGCGCCGTCGCCAATGTCGTAGAAGCGGTAGAGCAGCCGCGCCAGCGTGCTCTTGCCGGCACCCGAGGGCCCGACGACGGCCACCGTCTTGCCGGGCGGGATCTCGAAGCTGACATCGTGCAGGATGGTCCGCGCCGGCTCGTAGGCGAAGCTCACGTGCTCGAAGCGAACGCGGCCTTCGGTCACACGCAGCGGCGTCGCACCGGGCCGGTCGTCGACCTCGCGGTTCTTCTCCAGCAGCACGAACATCTTGTCGAGGTCGGTCAGGCTCTGCTTGAGCTCCCGGTAGATCACGCCCAGGAAGTTGAGCGGGATGTAGAGCTGGATCATGAAGGCGTTGATCATCACCAGGTCGCCCAGCGTCAGGCGGCCGGCGGCCACGCCGACCGTCGCGCGCCAGAGCATGGTCACCAGCGCGATGGCGATAATCGCCTGCTGGCCGGTGTTGAGCAGGCTCAGCGTGGTCTGGCTCTTGATCGACGCCCGCCGCAACTTCTCCAGATTTTCGTCGTAGCGGCGGGCCTCGAAGTCCTCGTTGTTGAAGTACTTGACGGTCTCGTAGTTCAGCAGCGCGTCGATCGCGCGTGAGTTCGCCGTCGAGTCGAGCTCGTTCATCTGCTTGCGGAACTGCGTGCGCCACTCGGTGACGCTGATCGTGAAGGCGATGTAGAACACCAGCGCGACGATCGTGATGCCGGCGAACCAGACGTCGAACTTCACCGCCAGCAGCGTCAGCACCAGGCTGACCTCGATCAGGGTCGGGACGATGCTGTAAAGCGAGTACGAGATCAGCGAATGCACCGCGCGCGTGCCGCGCTCGATGTCGCGCGTCATGCCGCCGGTCTGGCGCTCGAGGTGGAAGCGCAGGCTCAGCGCGTGCAGGTGGCGGAAGACCTGCAGCGAGATCGTCCGCGCCGTGCCTTCGGTGGCCTTGGCGAACGTCAGCTCGCGCAGTTCGGTGAACAGCGACGTCGACAGCCGCAGTGCGCCGTAGGCCACCACCAGCCCCACCGGCACGACCAGCAGTGCCTGCGGATCGCCGGGCTTGATGGCTAGCGCATCGACGAGCTTCTTCAGCAGCAGCGGCACGCCGACGTTGGCCGTCTTGGCGCCGACGAGGAACACCAGCGCAACGCCCACCCGCCAGCGGTAGCGCCACAGGTAGGGCAGCAGCTTGGCCAGCGTGCGCCAATCGGATCGCGGGCCGGCCGGCCCGGGGGCGGGCGCGGCGGGGGTGGGCAAGGCAGTGGCGTGCCGGTTCATCGCTCGTCAGACGTCGCGGCGCGACGGGTCGGGGCCGTCGCCAGCGGCTAAAGTGGGCAGCACGAGGGACGGCGGGGCCATGCGGCGATTGTCGCCGCGCCCCGGCCCCCCGGAGGTAGCCCGCATGCAAGACCCGCAACCTGCGCCGGTGCCCGCCGGCCGGCCCGACCACCAGCCGCCGATGGCGCCGGCGGTGCTGCCCGACGGCGCCCAGCTCGTGCTGCGCGTGATGCCGCTGCCGGGCGACGTCAACGCCAACGGCGACATCTTCGGCGGCTGGATCATGGCCCAGGTCGACCTGGCCGGCGCCGTGCTGCCGTCGCGCATCGCCAGGGGCCGGATCGCGACCGTGGCCGTCAACCAGTTCGTGTTCAAGCAGCCGGTGAGCCTGGGCGACCTGCTGAGCTTGTACGCCCGCATCACGCGCATCGGCAACACGTCGATCAGCGTGCGGGTGGAGGTCTATGCCGAACGCAACCCCGACAACCTTCAGGTGGTCAAGGTGACGGAGGCCGACCTGACCTACGTGGCCATCGACGCGAACGGACAGCCGCGGCCGGTGCCGCGCTGAACCGCTGCGGCCCCGGCGGTCCGCTGGACTGCGGCGAATCCCGCCGACTGCCGCAGATGTTCTTCTTGGCCTCGGCTTGGTGGCCATCGCGCGTTCAGCCGAATCGCGGCATGTCGTGAAGGTCACAATCCAGCGCAGCCCTGTTCGGGTCGGAGAGGCTTGCCGTCGTCGTGACGCGCGAGCGCGATTTGGCTTATCGGCTGCTTACCGACAGGGGCGGGAGGGGCCGCTGCCTGGCCGCGCTCAGAAGGACCTCGGATCCTGCCAAGGGGGAAGCAGGTAGACGACGTAGTCGTAGGGTTCGAATTGGTACCCACGATCGGCCTTCGCAACCGTGAGCGTGCGGCGCTCCGAGAACCACCGTTCGGCCAACGACTGGCAGGGCCGATCGGCGACGTCGCAGACGATCACGCTGCCCGCGGTGTTGATCGCGTCCGCGTCGACCCAGGGCGTCTCGACCGACTTGTCCCACAGGCTCCAGTAACGCGGATGGGCTGGGACGTAGAAGGCCACCGAGGCTGCGAGGTCGCGCGTGCCCGCAACGGCCGGCAGGGGCTGACCGAACTCGCTCTGCCACAGCTGCGCCACGGCGGTCGCGAGCTCTTCTCGCGGCTCGGCCACGGCCGGACTCCGCGCCGCCGCTCGTGCGTCCCACCAGATGGGCGAAAAGAGCGCCACGGCGGCCCAGACAGCGAACAGCATCCGCCAAAGCCTGGGCAAGCTGACCTCGGCACCAGCATCGCGGGCACGGCAGCTGGCCAGGAGCGCAAGTCCGGCCGCGATGGCCAGGCCCCACACCCAGGCCGTGCGTGCCTCGGCGACAACCGTCACGACCATTGTCAGCAAGATCGGCAGCATCGCCAGCAGCCAGAGACTGTCGAGGCGCGGCCGCAGCGGCGCGGTCGCGGCGTGCACGAAGGCCCGGCCCGCCAACGGTCCGACCAGGGCGACACGCAGGGTCGTGAAGGCCAGCAGCGGAAAGACGCATTGCACGAGGGCGAAGTGCAGTGCCCGCATCGCGGCCTGTGCGTGGCTTTCGCGGCCGGTGGCCTCGCTCGCATACTGGAGCGGCCCGTGGCTCTGGGCGAGCAGCCAGGCCGCATGCGGCGCCAGGCAGACGCAGAACACGGTGACCGCCAACGCCACGGGGGCGGTGAGCAGGCGCGATCGCCATGCGGGCAGCCAGAGGGCGGTGGCCAGCAGCGACAACAGCAGGACCCCCGAGTAGTACTTGCCCAGCATCGCCGATGCGCACGCGACGCCGCAGAGCACGGCGTCGCGCGTGCGGCCACGTTGCATCAGGCGGACGAAGAGCGCGATTGCCCACGGCCAACTCGAGACCAGGATCGCGTTGGCGTTGAAGCGCATCGCCAGCGTCGTGATGCCGGGGGCGAGCGACGCCACCGCAACCACCAGGAGGACCCAAGACCGCGGCAGGTATTCGCGCGCCAGGACGGCCAGCCCAGCGAGGCCGACCGCACCATTCAGCGCGGCCAGCAGCGAGTAGCCGAACTGCGATGCGGGCACGACCGTGAACCACAGACCCACGATCCAGGCCGAAAGCGGCGGGTGTTTGTAGTAGCCCCATTGCCATCCCTGCGACCAGGCATAGGCCTCGACCATGTCGCCCGGCGCATCGAAGTTCGAGCGCGACGAGACGCCGACCCAGGTCCAGACCAGGACGTGCATGCACAACAAGGCCGCGACTTGGGCAGCGACTGGCGCAACCCATGCGCGCTGGCGGTCGATCGCGGTGATGGAGAGGGAGTGGTCCACGAACGATTGACCACGCATCTGGATGCCGCGCGAGTCGTGAAGAAAAGTTGCGAAGTGTAAATGCGAGCGGGGTCACCGGCCGCAATTGCGCTGCCGTGCCGAAGGTCGACGACCGTCCGACTCCCGGGAGCGTTGGAGGCAGCCCGAGCTACGGCCGGCTGACTCCGTTGTCGGCGTCGGGCGTCGGATTCGACCGGAATGCGCCGGTGGAGGACAACCCATCCCCTTTAGCGGACTTGCCGGACGGCGGCGAAGCTTCGCCCGTCCGGAACAAGACCTCGTGGCGGCCTTTAGCAGGGGGCTTCCGGCGGCTCGACCGTGAGGCGCCAGACCTCGCCCGCCGACACCACCCAGCCCGCACTCGGCTGCGGGAAATGGGTGCCCAGCACCAGCACTGGCCGGTCGGCGTGGCGGCGCAGGAATTCGCGCCGCGTCTGTCGCGCCTGCGCCGGATCGACGTCGTAGGCCGCCGCCCAGTCCGGCTCGCAGCATTGCACCGGGTGGTGCATCAGGTCGCCGGTGATCACCGCGTGCTGCCCTTGCGAGGCGATCCGCACGCTGACGTGTCCCGGCGTGTGGCCGGGCGTGGGCATCAGGCCGACCTCGTCGGTGATCGCGTGATCGGGCACGACCCAGTCGGCGAGACCCGCGTCCACGATCGGCTGCACCGAATCGGTCTGGATCGCGCGGTCCTCGGCGTCGGTGCTGGCCTGCCAGTGGGCGTACTCGCCGCAGCCGAACAGGTAGCGTGCGTGCGGGAAGGTCGGCACCCAGCGCCCGCCCTCGAGCCGCGTGTTCCAGCCCACGTGGTCGACGTGCATGTGGGTGCACAGCACGGTGTCGATCGTCTCCGGCGTGAAGCCGGCCGCCGCCAGGTCGGCGAGGAAGGAGCGCTGCTGCAGGTGCCAGAACGGCTCGCGACGCGGCTTGTCGTTGCCGACGCAGGTGTCGACGACGATGCGCCGACCCTGCGACTCGACGACGAAACAGTGGATCGAAGCGAACAGCCGCCCGTCGGCATGCGCGAACAGCGGCCGCAGCCAAGCGTGGTGCTGCACCTGCTCGGGCGTCGTGCCGGGGAAGAAGAACGACGGCGGGCTCGCGCCGCGCGACTCGACGACCTGGCTGACCCGCACGGCGCCGATCTGCCAGCGGCGGAACGCCCCGTTCATGCGGCGTCGATCGATGTCGCGGCCCGAAGGCGGCCGGCAGTTCGGATCGGAACAACGGACTTCATTGCAGGCATGCTCGCTGATTGCCTTGCCCCGGGCAAGCGGGCTTGCCCGGCCCGCGGACGCGACGTGGCGCCAGCGACGGCGCCCCCGGGGCCCTAGAAGGCATACCAGGGCCCGCTCTCGGCCAGCGCTTGGCCCCAGATCGCGGTGTACACGTGGCGGCCGTAGAAGAACGGCAGGCCCCAGACGAAGGCTCCCGCGTTGGCGGTGCCGGCCGCTCCGCCGAGATCGGCAAAGGCGACGTTCGATGTCGCGAACAGCAGGTCGGCGCTGGTGACCGAGAAGTCGACCTGGGCCTGCGCGCCCGCGCCGTCGTGCAGCTGGGCCGACAGGGCCTGCGGCGTGGCCGGACAGTACCAGGCACTGCCAGAGCCGGCTGCGGCGCAGCTGGTAGGAAGCGCGGCATCGTCGAAGAACAGGCCGTTGGAGCCGCTGTCGATGTAGCTGTACGGGTACTGCGTGGTGCCCAGGCTGGCCGCCAGGTAGAGGTAGCTGGCGCTGGCCGGGTCGGTGTCGACATGGAGCAGTGTGGTCGCTGGCAGGAGCTGGTTGTTGGCCTGGGTGCCGATGCCAAAAACCAGCCGGCCCCGCACCACCGAGGCCCCGGTGGGCGGCACCGCAGGCAGTACGACAATGGTGCCATTGTTGTCGGTCGTGAAGGCGCTCACCGGGTTCTGCACCTGGGCGGCGGCCGGCACCGCCAGCGGCGTACAGGTCCCGCCCACATCACAGCGGTAGTAGAGCGTGTAGCCACCGGCGTACTGGCCCTGCTCGCACAGCAGACCACAGTCGTAGCGCAGCATGCCCACACCAAGTACGCCGTTGGCCTGCAGCGCTGCCGCCGAGGTCAGCAGGTCGCCGTTGGCTGCGGTCTGGCAATCGGCGGTGGGTGCCGCGACCGCGGGGCTGACGTCGTCGATCAATTGCAGCGGCAGGCCCGCCGCGCGTTCGCCACCGATCTGCACGTCGGCGGTCGCCATCGGGCCCCAGACGGCCCCGACGACGAAGGGATAGCACTCGACGACCGCACCGGTGCCCGACGGCATTGGCGGAAGGCCGAGCGCCGCCACCTTGCTGCGCAGCACGCGCAGCCCGATCGAACCGGTGTCGAGGAACACATGGTCGATCACCGCGCAGGCCGTCGTCGAACCTGGGGCGCAGACCGTGACCGTCACGTATGGCAGGTTGGCCACGCCGAGCGCGAAGCCGCCGGCGGGTCCCTGGTCGACGACCAGATCGGTCGTGTTGGGACCCTGGGGCTGATCGGCAACGACCTCCGGCCCCGACGCACCGCCATTCACGCCGCCGCCGGTGATGGTGGTGACGCTCGAGTTGCCGCCGCCGCAGGCCGCCAGCACCGAGACGAGGCCGGTGGCGAACGCGCGGGCCAGCCGGTCATTGAATCGCATCGGGGCTCATGGCGGTCGGCAGCATCGAGCGCAGGTAGGCGCGGCCGACATAGACGTTGAGATGGGAGCTCGACTCGACCACCAGGTCGCCGGTCTGCACGACGGCGTTGTGGATCAGCCCGGGCCGACGCCGGGCGGCACTGCGGGCCGCGTCGACGTAGGGCGCGAACGAGGCGCCGAGCAACTGGTCCAGCCGCGGCTTGTAGTGCATGGTCCAGACGACCGCGAACACCGGCCCCGCGGGCAGAGAGTATTGCCGCACCGCCGAGCCGTCGGCCAGCACCAGCGTCTGCACCTGCACCCGCACCTGCACCGCCGCGCCGACGACCAGGGCACGCGCGCGCTGCTGCAGCTCGCCGCCCAGGCGGGCGCGGTCGAGCGCGACGCTGGCCGCGGGCTCGCCCAGGGTCGCACGCGCGGCCGGCGCCAACAGCGCCGCGCCGCAGGCCAGCACCAGCGCGATTCGGCGGCAGCGCATCGCGCGGGGGTCAGCGGTGCCCATGGTCGATCGTCAGGACGAGGTTGGTTCTGCCGACCGCCACGGGGCCGAGTTCGCCTTCCAGGTCGCCCGGGGCCGGGATCGCGTGGCCGCGCCGCGAGACCAGCACGCCGACGACGACCTCGTGCTGTGGGGACAGGCGCGACTGCGGCACCATCGCCAGGCTGTCGTCGAGCGCGAAGTCCAGCGGCAGTTCGCGCGCCCGCCGGCGCAGCAGGGCCACCGGCATGCGCGAGCCGGCCACCGGGCGGGCGAACACGAAGGCCGTATCGTCGGGCGCGATCTGCGACTGCAGCGCCGCGGCAACGCTGACCCGTCCGGCGACGACAGCGCCGCCGCTTGGGGTCGACGCGGCCTCGCGCAACGGCTCGGCGGCGAGCGCGCGCGCCTCCGCGATGCTGGTCTGCAGGCTGGCCTTCAAGGCCGGCTCGCCGGCGACCGGCTCGGCGCGCTGCCACAGCGCGAGCGCCTGCGCGTAGTCCTGGCGCGCTAAGGCCTCATTGCCGCCCAGCAACAGCGCCTTCAGGTTGCGCGGGTCCAGCCGCAGCGCGCGGTCGATCGGCCGCGCCGCCTCGCCCTGCATCTTGCCCTGATGCGCGGCGCCGAGCGCGTCGACGTAGTCCGCCAGCACCTGCGCGTCCAGTGGCCGCAGCGCGGCCAACTTCGCGTACGCCTCGGTCGCGGCATCGAAACGGCCGACCATCTCGTAGGAATGGGCCAGCATCGCCCAGGCCGAGGCATCGTCGGGGTTGCGCTGGGCAGCGGCGCGCGCGGCCTCGATGCCACGCTCGACCTGGCTGGCCAACAACGGCACCACGGCCATGGCCGCGACCGACCCCGGCTGCGCAGGCGGCGCGGCGCCGCCGGCCCTGGGCGGCAATGGCGTCGGCCACCAGCGCACGGCCGCCAGCACCAGCAAGGCCGCCGCGGCGCTGGCGAGGGCGCGCCGGCGCCACGCGCCGCTCATGCGCCGGGCGCCGCAACGACGGCGTCAGAACACTTCATATCGATAGCCGACATAGAAGAAAACCGAATTCGTTCGGTCATGGTTGGTCGGGCCGTCGGTGCGCGCGGCCTCGTAGAGCATCTCGCCGAGAAGGCTTGCCCGGCTGCTGAAGCGCCACGAGACCCGCGCGCCCGGCCCCAGCCGGGTCAGCTTCACGCCCTGGTTGTCGTGCTGGCTGTATAGGCGCAGCGAGGGCTCGATGGTGATCTCGCGCTGACCGGGCAGCTCAGTCAGGTTGTTGTACGAAAACTGCACGCCGCGGAAGAACGGCGTGTGGATCACGCTCAGGCTGACGTTGTCGAGGTCGTGGCTCGAATAGAGGTCGGTGCCGGTGAGCTGGGCACTCACGCTGGTCTGCCCGCCCGTGGCCGGAGTGGCCTCGAAGTCGCCCACCGCCGGCAGCGCGCCGATCTCGCTGTAGCGCAGGTCGCTCGAGACCTGCCAATGCGGATTGAGCGGGCGCGCGACGCTGATCAGCCATTGCTTGGCGATCGCCGAGGTGGCCAGCGCATCGGCGCGGATCTGGGCCGCCGTGCGCGTCTGCAGCAGGTCCTTCAGCGAGGCCGCGCCCGAGCTGATCAGCGCGTTGGTGAGCTGCAGTGACGGCGCGCGACGCTCGTCGGCCAACAGCGTGACGGTGGTCTGCCCAGCGAGCCGGAAGCTGCCATTGAACGACACCGCGTTGAGCAGCTTGAAGTCGACGTCGTAGTCGAGCAGCGCGTCGGTGGACCATTGGTCGCCCGCGTAGCGCAACTCCGAGCCCAGCGCGCGCCGGTTGGTGATGCCCTGGGTGGATTGCTGCAGCAGGTAAAGGTTGCCGCTCACGCGCTCGGTGATCGCATCGGCCTCCAGCACGGCCGCGAACAGCCGCTCGGCGGGCGCGCTGACCAGGGCGCCGGCAGGCACACCGCCCATCACGTCGAGCCGCAGGCCGGCACCCACCGGCGTCGCCAGCGAGACACCATCGAACAGCCCGAGCAGCCCGCCGCTGATCGGCGACTGCCGCCCTGCGCGCACCGCCAGCCCGCTGTTCTCGCGCCGGTACTCGAGGTAGGCCGAGCCGATCGAGCTTTCGCTTTGGCCGCCGGGCAGCAGGTTGCTGGAACCGCTGCCGCGGATCACGGCACGCGTCTCGCCATGCTCGCTGGCCATCCGCCCCGACATATCGACGCTGGTGACGATCGCCGATTCGGTGGTGTGGCTCAGCGTGCTCTGGTCGATGCCGGTGGCGATGTTGACCAGCGACCGGCTGCGCGCCTTGCCGCCATAGTAGTACTGCGCCACCGAGCCGTTCCAGGGCTTGCGCGCCACGGCGGTCTCGGTCGCTCCCGAGCCGACGCTCGCCGGCAACGGACCGCCCAGCGCCGCCAGCCGGGCGCCGACACGGCCCGCGCCCTCGCCTTGCGGATACAGCTTCAGGTACAGGGCGTCCTCGATGCGCGCGCGGCGCGGGTCGCCGTCCTGCTCCCAGGCCTGCCCGATCAGCTCCTGCGCCGCGATCGAGGCGCTGTTGGGTGGCAGCTTCAGCAACTTGCCGAGCAGCACGACAGCGTCGTCGGCACGGCCGGCGGCCAGCGCCGCGCGCGCCTGGTCCAGCAGCGGGACGGCCTCGAGCTCGATCTCCGGCGGGCCAACGGTCGCCTGGGCCACCAGACTGTCGATCGGGTTGGCGTCGACGGTCGCGCCCAGGTCCAGCACGCGCGCATCCGGAAACCGGGCGCGCGCGATCGTGCGCGCCGCCTCAGCCTGCGAGGCATCGGCAAAGAAGCCGACGACGAGCTGGACCTCGGGCCGTCCATCGACCGCGACCTCGTTGCGGAACACATGCAGCTCCTTGAACTCCACTGGCGGCGCAGGCAACGTGTCGCGCTGGGCGGCTGGCACGGATTGCAGGACGAGCCCGAAGCGATGCTCCAGCCGGACCTCACCCGGCGTCTCGGGCGGCGCCTCGGACAACGTCGCCGAGGCTGCCGCCGCGGGCACCGGGGCAACCGGAGGCGCGGCCCGCGGGCGCGCGAACAGCAAGTCGATCGAGCGGCTGTTGGGACCCTGGCGGGCCTGCAACGACTGCCCCGCCGACAGGCGGATGGTCATCTGCTTGACGCGGTTGCCGGGCTCGGGCAGATAGCGCAGCGCCACCTCGGGCAGGCCCTGGCCGGGCGGCAGGCGGCGGAACTCTTCGCTGCCCTGGCGCAGCACCGCGTCGTCGGCTGCCAGCATCTCGAAGCGCAGGTTGAAGGCCTCGCCGACGCCGGTGGGGACCAGTTGCAGCAACCGCACCGAGGCGTTGAATCGCACGCGCAGCACGATGCTGTCGTCCTGCACCCAAACGTCGGTGTCCTCCAACGTCTGCGCGCAGACGATGCCGCTGCACACCAGCAGGCCCAGCCACAAAAGCCAACGCAGCGCCGCGATACGCACCCGGGGCCGGCCCGCCAGCAGCACCACGGTCATGGCGCCTTCACCGGGACGGGCCGGTTGCGCGGGTTGCCGCGCATCTGACGCGGAATGATCTCGCCGTTGGTCAGGTGGCAACTCATGCAGGAGACGCGATCGGGCGCTGGCTGGTAGGCCGGTGACAGATGGCGGTAGGTCACCGGCTGCCAGGCGAGCGTGCGATGGCAGGCATCGCAAGAGCGCACGGTGACGAAGTGGGTGCCCGGTCGACCGCTGGCATCGACGCCGTTGTGGCAGGCCGCGCACTGCCCGGTCGCAGTCGCCGGGTGAGTGAACTGAGCCGGCAACCATGCCGTGGTGCGGTGACAGCTGTCGCAGGATAGGCGGCTGCCGTAGTGCAAGGCCGGTCGGCCCCGCGCCAGCTGTCCGTTGTGGCAGGTCTGGCATTGCGCCTTGACCACGCCCAGATGGTCGAAGCGGCCGCCGATCGTGGCGCCCGGCGCCTGCAGGCCCTGCGGCAGCAGGCGCAGCAGAGCATGGTTGACGGCGGCGCGCATCACCGGTCGGATGCGCATCATGTTCGAGAACGAGCTGGCGACCTTGTGGCAGCCAGAGTTGTTGCAGTCGTTGGGTGCCGCGCGCGAGCCGCTGTGATCGGATGGCCGGGTGCGGATGCTCACGCCGAACCAGACGTAACTCTTCTCATGGCAACCCATGCAAGTCTGGGCATTAACGGCCGTGTGCATCGACGTGCCGGCCGGCGGCTTCATGTTCGTGCCGCTGAAGGTGCTGAAGTTGGTGGCCGCGTGGCAAGCCTCGCAGGCCACGGTGCCGACCGGGATATGGGTAGACGGCGAAGGCGAGGTCGGCGAACCGCCAGCCAGCAGCGGCATGACCTTGGGCTGATAGGTCAGCGGCACGGGCGAGGCACAGGTGGCCTGGGTCGCACAGCCCGCGAACGGCCCCGCGCCACTACCGGCGCTGTGGCAGCTCTTGCAGTTGGACGCGATGCCGGTGTGCAGGATGGTATTGGCAGCCAGGGCGGCGATCGAGAAGTCGCCCGGCACCGTATGGCACTGCGAGCAGCTGTCGGAGCTGGGAATATGGCCTGCGGGCTTGACGGCGCCGCTGAAGTAGGTCGTGCCGGAGTGGCACTGCGCGCAGTCCCCCGTCGTCGGGTGCGCCGGGTCGGCCACGTTGTAGGTGCCTGCGGCCGTGCGCGGCCGGGTCTGGAAGCCGGTGTACTGCGCGCCGGCGGTCAGGGTCGAGGGCGCGATCGGGTAGGCGCTGACCCCCATCCACACGAAGCTGGCCTCGTGGCAGCTGGCGCAGCCGGCAACGATGCCGGTGTGGATCTGTGCACTGCTGGGCGCCGGGGTCGCGAAGGCCGTGCCCGGCGCCGTCTTGGTGGCCGCCGCCGGGATCAGCCCGCTGGGCACGCTGGCCAGGTGGCAGGTCTCGCAGCTCGTGCCCGAGGGGATGTGCGAGTTCGCCCCCATCGGGCTCGTCGGGGGCTGGCCCACCAGCGCGCTGATGCCCACGAAGTTCGTCACCGTGCCGGCCGGCACGTGGCAGGCCGCGCAGTTGCTGCTGATGCCGGCGTGGCTCATCAACGAGCCGCTGAACTTGGCCCCGTTGGCCACCGGCAGGCTCGCAATCGACGAGCCCGCACCGACGTGGCAGGTCTCGCACGACGCCGTCGTCGGGATGTGGTTCGTCGGCAGCCCGACGATCGCGAAGTTCGCCGCCGGGATCGCGTAGCTCGCCGCCGCAGCGCCATGGCACTGCGCGCAGTTGCTGGTCGTGCTCGGCGCGTTGGCGTGGATCGCCGCCAGCGTGGGCAGCACCGAGTAGTCGGTGCTGGTGTGACAGGCGCTGCACGTCGCCGTCGCGCTGTAGGGGATGTGGTTGGCCGGCTTGTCCACGCCGGTGAAGGCGCTGGTGTTGCCGTGGCACTGCGCGCAGTCCCCCGTCGTCGGGTGCGCCGGGTCGGCCACGTTGTAG
>JBBINW010000029.1:4290-27365 GCA_037443665.1 Betaproteobacteria bacterium | reverse complement strand
CACCGACGTGGCAGGTCTCGCACGACGCCGTCGTCGGGATGTGGTTCGTCGGCAGGCCCACGATCGCAAAGTTGGTCGCCGGGATCGTGAACGAGGGCGCCGCGGCGCCATGGCACTGGGCGCAGTTGCCGGTCGTGCTCGGTGCGTTGGCATGGACCGCCGCCAGCGTCGGCATAACCGAATAGTCGCCGCTCGTGTGGCAGGCGCTGCAGGTGGCGGCAGGCGCGAACGGGATGTGATTCGCCGGCACGTTGCCCACCGGCAGGAAGCCGCTCACCAGATGGCACTGGTCGCACGAGGCGTTGGTGATCGGATGGACCGCCGGCTTGCCCTGGGCGCGGATGCCGTCGTGGCAGCTCGCACAGCCGCCGGGCATCACGGTGACGTGGCTGAAGCGCGCGCCGGAGAAGCCGGTCGTCGAGTGGCAACTGTCGCAGCTGTCGGTGGTCTGCACGTGACGGGTCGGCATCGCCAGCGCACCGCGTGGGTTGTTCTGCACATGGCAGGTGGCGCATTCGCGCGGCGTACCCTTGAAGATGCCGCGTAAGTGGCAGGACTCGCAGGACACGTCCTCGTGCCTGCCGCGCAAGGCGAAGCCGGTCGTGTCGTGGTCGAAGCCGGTGGTCGCGGCGCGCGCTGGCGAGACCGCGGCGCACACGGCCCACAGCAGCAGCGCGATGCGCCACAGCCAGCGCGAACCCCACGCCTGCCCCTTCGTCATGCTCTCGGCTCCCCGCGCACCGTGGTCCGCCACGCCTCGCACGGCATCGGCATCCGGTCTCCCCGATCGGGCCGGATTCTGCGCGAGAGCTGGCTGCCAGATGTCACACGGCGACCACTTTGCAACCGTCTGCTGCAGGCGGTTTCGGCAAAACGGCAGATCGGGGCGGCGTGCATCGGTCGGTCAGCGGTTGGCGGCCGAGTCCGGCGGCGGGATCGTGCCGGGGCTCGGCAGGGTGGCCCGCGGCGCGCCGCCGAAGACCTTGCGCAGGCTGCGCCAGTCGTCGGCCACATGACATTGCTCGCAGTGGTTGCCGAAGCGCCCGTCGTGCGCGTCTTCGTTGCGGTGGCAGGCGACGCAGGCCGCACCCAGCGGTGCCGCCTCAGTGCCCGCCGGCGCCGGCTCACGGTGGCAGGCTTCGCAGCGCAGCGCCCGATGCCGCCCGTCGAGCGCGAAGTGCGTCCGGCGGCCGTGGTCGAAGTCCCACAGCGACCATGCACGCACGTTGTGGCAGTTCGCGCAGGCAGTGCCGAACGCCGCGTGGTGTCGGTCGTCCCTGCGATGGCAGCCGATGCAGTCCGACGGCGCCTCCTTGAAGTGCAGGCTGACGTGGCAGGCCCGGCAGGCCACCGCGAGGTGGCGCCCGGCGAGCGGGAAGTGCGTGCGCGCGTGGTCGAAGCGGGCTATCTTCCAGCTCGCATCGGTGTGGCATTGCTCGCACCGCGTGCCCAGCGTGCCCTCGTGCCGGTCGTCGCGGCGGTGGCAGGCGCTGCAGACGGTCGGCGTGCCCTTGAACTGGCTCGGGCTTTCGTGGCAGTCCTCGCAGCGCACAGTTCGCTGGGCGTGGCCGTTGCGCAGCGGGAAGCGCGTGTGGTCGTGGTCGAAGTGCGCCAGCGCACCCGCCTTCCAGCTCTGGTCGTTGTGGCAGTCGCCACAGGCCTCGCCCAGCGAGCCCCGATGCTTGTCGTCCTTGCGGTGGCAGGCGATGCAGGTGTTGGGCGTCTGGCGGAACAGCGTGTCGACGTGGCAGTCCTTGCAGGTGGCCCGGGCATGCGCGCCGCGCAGCCGGAAGCGAGACTGGTCGTGGTCGAAGCCGGGCGAGCTTTTCCAGCCGCTCTCGTTGTGGCAGTTCGCGCAGTTGGTGCCCAGCGTGCCCCGGTGCTTGTCGTCGTTGCGGTGGCACGCCACGCAGTCGGTGTCCAGCTTGTCCCGATACGGGTCGCCGACGTGGCAGGCCGCGCACTTGACTTCGCGGTGGCGGGCCTTCAGCGGGTAGCGGGTGTCGCGGTTGTGGTCGAAGGTCAGGGTCTTCCAGCTCGCGGCTGAGTGGCAGCTCTCGCACTTCTCGCCGAAGCGGCCCTTGTGGGCGTCGTCCTTGCGATGGCAGGCGACGCAGGCGCGCGGCGTGTCCTTGAACTGGTTGTTCTGGTGGCAGGCACTGCACTTGGCGTCGGCATGCTTGCCGTCGAGTGCGAAGCGGGTCTGCTTGTCGTGGTCGAAGCGGACCTCCTTCCAGCCGCGGGCGCTGTGGCAGCTTTCGCACTTGGGGCCCAGACCGCCCCTGTGCACGTCGTCGTGGGTGTGGCAGCTCACGCAGCTGTTGCCGGCCTCGCGGAAGCGCTTTCCTGGCAGGTGGCACTTGGCGCAGTCGACGCCGACATGCTTGTCGTGCAGCTCGAAGTCGGTGAGGTGGTGGTCGAAGGTCTCGTGGTCGAAGGCCGCGATCTTGGCATCGCGACCCTTGTGCTCGGTGTGGCAGGCACGGCAGGGCTGCGGATCGCGCCTGCCATGCAGACCCAGGTGGGCCCTGATGTCGGCGCCCACGTCCTTGTGGCATCGCAGGCACAGGCCGTCCTGCGCGTTGCGGTCGAAGCGGGCATGGCAAGCCTTGCACTCGTGCTCGGTCTTGGCGTGGGCCTGGCTGACGGTGCCGGGGGCGAGCATCGACTCCAGCCCCTGCCCCTGCGCCGCGCCCGCCCAGAGCAACAGCAGGGCCAGCGCGCAGCGAAGCCAGTCCCGCGAGGGACGCCAGCGCAGCTCAGTAGGCATGCACCGCGATGACGTGCACGATGGCACTGATCACCAGGATGTACACGAAGGGTACGTGCGCCACGTGCCACCAGGAGAACAGCCGCTCCCAGGCACTGAACATCGCGACCCTCTGGGCCCCGGCCAGGTAGTCGTCGCTGAGCCGCCGGGCCGAGCGCACGCGCGCCTGCAGAGTGCTGCGCGACCAGCCTTCGGTGTGGGCCACCGCGACCAGGCGGCGGCGCAGTTCGGCGCGGCAGAAGCGAGCCGCACGCCAGCGCATCCAGGGCACGATGAACATCGCGCGCAGCACCTCGGCCCCGGTGACGACGCGGCGCTCGAGCGCCCAGGTCTCGAACTCGCGGCAGCGCGCCACCACCTTCGGTGCGAAGCGCAGCCGCTTGGCGGTGCCATCGTCGCTGTCGAAGCCGGCGCGTAGCTGTTCCATGCCGAGCTTCTCGCCATGCAGCCCCCGGTGCAGACGCAAGTACAGGAAGCGCCCGATCACGCCGCTGCCGGCGACCACCACCATCGAGTAGAAGGCCACGCCCGCGTTCAGCGATCCGATGTGGAAGTTGGAATGCAACAGGATCAGCAGCGGCCCGACCACGCCCAGCACCATGTGGGCGTTGAACCAGGGCTTGGCCGGTCCGGCGCGGCGCATGAAGCGCAGGTGCTTGCGCATCGGATAGGTCATCAGCAACAGCATGCCCACGCCGCCGCTGACCCCCAGCCAGTAAGCGATTTCGGACTTGCTGCTGTACAGGCCCAGGCGCGTGAAACCCCAGGCCCCGAGGACCAGGGCGGCGATCAGCGCGTAGACATAGCCGTCGCGGTCGGCGCCGCGCGCTGCCGGCGTCCGCGCCGGGACGGCAGGGCCGTCGGCGCCAGGCGTGACCGGTCGCGCCGGCGCCGCGGCGCTGGCCGACTTGGCGGGGCGTTCGGCAAGGGCTGCGAGGTCGGACATCGACGGCGTTCGGCACGCTGCACGCGCGCAAAAAAGGGGGAGCAGGCAGGCTCTATCGGTCGGATCGGCTCCGAATTGAAAAGTCTAGAGTGGAGTTCCTGCCCGAGCGAGCGGAACAGGGTCCGGACTTGCGAACCTTACGGTCGCTTACCGTTCCCGCACCCCCTCTAGCTCCTAGCTCCTAGATTTCCGGCCACACCCACGGCCCATGCGATGCCCTTCGACCTCAACCTCCTGCCCTACTTGCTGCTGGCTCTGCTGGCCGTGTCCTGGCACGTGCGCCGCCGCTCGCAGCGCCACCGGATCGAAGTCCAGCAGTTGCTCGAGACCGTGAAGTCGGGACTCAACGAGCCACCCTCGCTGCATCCCGTGGTCGATCCGAACAAGTGCATCGGCTCCGGCGCCTGCGCACGCGCCTGCCCAGAGCAGGCGCTCGGCGTGGTCAACGGCAAGGCGGTGCTGATCAACGCCGCGGCCTGCATCGGCCACGGCGCGTGCGCCGACGCCTGCCCGGTCAAGGCCCTGACGCTGGTCTTCGGCACCGAGCGCCGCGGGATCGACATTCCACAGATCAGCAAGGACTTCGAGACGAACGTGCCCGGCGTGTTCATCGCTGGCGAGCTCGGCGGCATGGGGCTGATCCGCAAGACCGCCGAGCAGGGCCGGCAGGCGATGGCCGCGATCCGCAAGCGCAGCAGCGGGCATGCGGCGCCGCTGGACGTGGTCATCGTCGGCGCCGGCCCGGCCGGTCTGAGCGCCGGCCTGAGCGCCGTCCATCACGGCCTGCGCTACCGGCTGATCGAGCAGGAGGACTCGCTGGGCGGCTCGGTGTACCACTACCCGCGCAACAAGATCGCGATGACCGCGCCCGTCACGCTCGACCTGATCGGCACCGTGCGCTTGGGCGCCGAGGTGCAGAAGGAGAAGCTGCTCGCGTTCTGGCACGACGTGGTCGACAAGACCCGGCTGACGCTGAGCTTCAACGAGCGCTTCGAAGGCCTGACACCGCGCCCCGATGGCACCTTCGAGGTCCGCACCTCGCGCAGCACCCACCACGCGCGCTCGGTGCTGCTCGCGCTCGGCCGGCGCGGCACGCCGCGCAAGCTGGGCGTGCCGGGCGAGGAGCTGCCCAAGGTCGTCTACCGGCTGATCGACGCCGAACAGTACGCCGGCAAGGCGGTGCTCGTGGTCGGCGGCGGCGACAGCGCGCTCGAGGCCGCGATCGCGCTGGCGGCCGAGCCCGGTACCGACGTGACGCTGTCCTATCGCGGCGATGCCTTCGCCCGCGTGAAGGCGAAGAACCGGAACGCCCTGGACACTCTGGTCCGTGACGGCCGGCTGCGCTTGCTGCTGAGGTCCACGATCCCCGCCATCGAGGCGGACAGCGTCGCGATCGCGGTCAACGGCACGCCACCGCAACGCCTGGCCAACGACTACGTGATCGTCTGCGCCGGCGGCGAGCTGCCGACCAAGCTGCTGCGCTCGATCGGCATCCGTTTCGAGACCAAGTTCGGCACCGCCTGAACCTGGCGCCCGTCAGTCGACGAAGAAGTCGGGGATGAAGTTCTTCGTGCCCGGGACGACGCAGTACCGGTCGAGGTCCGTGACGCCGTGGCGGCCGAGCAGTTCGTCGTCGATGAAGAAGTTACCGGTCGTCGTTCTCGCGTTGCTGGTGAGGATCAGGTACGCCGCATCGGCCAGGATCTCGGGCTTGCGGCACAGGTTGAGGTCGACGCCGGGAATCATCTGCAGCGCCGCGGTGGCAATCGCGGTGCGCGGCCACAGGCTGTTGACGGCGATGCCGTGGGGGCGGAACTCGCCGGCATGGCCGAGCGTGCACTCGCTCATCCCGTACTTGGCCATCGTGTAGGCGACATGACCCTTGAACCAGTGCTCCTTCATTGACAGCGGCGGGCTCATGTTCAGCACGTGCGGGTTGCGACCGGTCTTCGCGCTCTTGATCAGCTCGGGCAGGCAGGCCTGGGTGCAGGCGTAGGTGCCGCGCACGTTGACGCCGAACATCAGGTCGAATCGCTTCATCGGTGTGGCCGACGTCGGCGTCAGGCTGATCGCGCTGGCGTTGTTGACCAGGATGTCAATGCCGCCGAAGCGCGCCACCGCCGCCGCCACGGCCAAGGCCACCGCGTTCTCGTCGCGGATGTCGGTGGGCACCGGCAACGCCTGGCCGCCGGCGGCCTCGATCTCCTCGGCGGCGCTGAAGAGCGTCCCCGGCAGCTTGGGGTTGGGCTCGATCGTCTTGGCGATGAGAACGATGTTGGCGCCGTCGGCCGCCGCGCGCCTGGCGATCGCCAGGCCGATGCCGCGGCTGGCCCCGGTGATGAAAAGCGTCTTGCCCTTGAGGGTCTGGCTCATGCTTGCGTCTCCTTTGAAATCGGCTCACGGATCTGCGGCCATACGTGCGCCGCGATGTGCTCGGCGATGACCGATGCGCAATAGCGATAGACCGGCTCGCCGGGGTGGAAGCCATCGGCCGCCAGCACGCCACGGTTCAGAGCGATGTCGATCGACACCCGCGAGACGTCGCTGCGCGTGGCCGCCCAGCGCGCCAGCGCCACGTTGTGGCGCCGCGCATCGGTGCCGGCGACCCAGCGCAGCGGCTGCGGCAGGCCCGGCAGCTCGTCCACCGGCGGCAGCGGCGCGAACACGACATGTCGCACGCCCTGCGCGTTGCGCAGGTGGTTCGCGATCGCCTCGCGCGCCGAGATGGCGTGATGCGAAGGCACCTGGTCGATGATGTCGTTGACACCGGTGACCACGACCGCGATGTCGGCCCCCGGCGGCGCCTCGCGGCGCAGCAGCTCCAGCGTCTGCGCCGTGTTCAGCCCGGTGCGCGCCAGCAGCCGCCAGGCCACCCGCGCGCCGCAGGCATCGGCCACGCGCTGGCTGAGCTGGCCTGCCAGCGCCTCGCGCTGCGTCACGACACCGACGCCAGCGGCCGACGAGTCGCCGGTGATCAGGAGGCGCAGCGGCGGGCCTTCGCCGATCTCGCCGTGGCGCGCTCCTTCGGCCTCGGGCAGCTTGGGCAGCCGCCGGCGCGTGAGCGCGGCCTGCGCCAGCAGCACCGGCGTGAGGACGAGCTTGAGGGCCAGTGACATCGGCGGCGCGGGCTCGTCCGGCCCCCGGTCAGAGCTTGCTGAAGTCGGGCTTGCGCTTCTGGAAGAAGGCCTGGAAGGCCTCCATCGCCTCCGGACTCTTCAGCCGGCGGGCAAAGATCTCGCCCTCGGCACGGATCACCTGCAGGGTCTGCTCGCGCTGCGGCGCACGCAGCAACTGCTTGGCCTCGCGCACCGCGCCCGGCGGCAGCTGGTTGAAGCGCTCGGCCACGCGGCGCGCGTGGTTGACGACCTCGGCTGCCGGCAGCACGGCGTTGGCGATGCCGCATTCCACCGCCTGCTCGGGCGTGAACGGGTCGCCGAGCAGCAGCTTCTCGGCCGCGCGACGCTGACCCATCAGCTGCGGCACGAGCAGGCTGGATGCGAACTCAGGCACCAGGCCCAGGCCGACGAAGGGCATCGCCAGCCGCGCCTCGTCCGACACATAGACGAAATCGCAGTGCAGCAGCATCGTGGTGCCGATCCCGATCGCCGCACCGGTGACGGCGGCGACCACCGGCTTGTCGCAGTCGAGCAGCGCGCGCATGAAGCGGAACACCGGCGAGTCCATCGCTTCGCTGCCCTGCCCCGACGCGCGGGTCATGAAGTCCTCGACGTCGTTGCCCGAGGTGAACACACCCGGCTGGCCGGTGACGAGCACCGCGCGCACGGCGCCGTCCTCGCGTGCGGCGACCAGCGCGCCGGTCATCGCCTGGTACATGGCCACCGTGAGCGCGTTCTTCTTCTCGGGGCGCGCGATCTCGATCGTCGCCACGCCGTTGAGGGTTGCCGTCTTGATGCTCATGCTCTGTCCTCGCGAAAGGGGCCGATGCGATGCTGAACGAACCCAGGGATCGGCGCGCCGCCGGCCTTGCCGGGCCGCTGCCGAAGCCCCTCGGGGGGCGGCGAAGGCGCGAGGCGACAAGCCTGGGGGCTCACACTCTTTCAATGATGCCAGCCGCGCCCTGCCCCATGCCGACGCACATCGTGACCATGCCGTACTTCAGGTTGTGCCGGCGCAGCGCATGGACCACGGTGGCGGCACGGATCGCGCCGGTGGCGCCCAGCGGGTGGCCGAGGGCGATCGCGCCGCCCATCGGGTTGACCTTGGCCGGATCCAGTCCGACGCTGTCGATGACCGCCAGCGCCTGCGCGGCGAAGGCCTCGTTGAGCTCGATCCAGTCCATCTCGGCCAGGCTCAGCCCGGCGTAGCGCAGGGCGGCGGGAATGGCCTCGATCGGGCCGATGCCCATGATCTCGGGCGGAACGCCGCGCGCGGCGAAGCTGACGAAGCGCGCCAGCGGCTTGAGGTCGAAGGTGCGGACAGCCTTCTCGCTGGCCACGATCAGCGCGCCGGCGCCGTCGCTGGTCTGCGAGCTGTTGCCCGCCGTCACGCTGCCCTTGGCCGCAAAGACCGGCTTGAGTCTCGCCAGCCCTTCGAGCGAGGTGTCGGGCCGCGCCCCTTCGTCGAGGCTGACCGTGCGCGTCTTCAGCGTGACCTCGCCGGTGGCCAGGTTCGGCATCCGATCGACCACCGTCACCGGCGTCATCTCGGCGCTGAATTCGCCGTCGGCCATGGCCTTCAGCGCGCGCTGGTGGGACTGCAGCGCGAACGCGTCCTGCCGCTCGCGGCTGACCTTCCACTGCGCGGCCACCTTCTCGGCCGTCAGCCCCATGCCGTAGGCGATGCCGACGTTCTCGTCGCGGGCGAAGACCTCGGGGTTGAAGCTGGGCTTGTTGCCGCCCATCGGCACCAGGCTCATGCTCTCGGCGCCGCCGGCGATCATCACGTCGGCCTCGCCGACGCGGATGCGGTCGGCCGCCATCTGCAGCGCGGTCAGGCCGCTGGCGCAGAAGCGGTTGACGGTGACGCCACCCACCGAGTTCGGCAGCCCGGCCAGCACCATCGCCACGCGCGCCATGTTCATGCCCTGCTCTGCCTCGGGGAAGCTGCAACCGACGATCGCGTCCTCGATCGCCTTCGGGTCCAGGCTCGGCACCTGGGCCAGTGCGCTCCTGACCGCGACGACGAGCAGGTCGTCCGGGCGCATGTTCTTGAAATAGCCGCGGCCGCTCTTACCGATGGGGGTGCGCGTGGCGGCGACGATGTAGGCGTCTTGAACTTGCTTGCTCATGATCTTCCTTCGCTCAGTTGCGAACGGGCCTGCCCGTTTGCAGCATGCCCATGATCCGTTCCTGGCTCTTGGGGTGCTCGAGCAGGGCGCAGAAGCGCTCGCGCTCCAGCGTCATCAGGTATTCCTCGGTCGCCAGGCTGCCGGCATCGACGTCGCCGCCGCAGACCGCCTGGGCGATCAGGGTGCCGATGTGGAAGTCGTGCGCGCTGATGAAGCCGCCGTCGCGCATGTTGGCCAGCTGGCCCTGGATGGTGGCTATCGCGTTGCGCCCGGCGACCGGGAACGGCGCCTTCAGCGGCGGCCGGTACCCGCTGTCGGCCATTGCCCGGGCCTGCGTCAGGGCGACGTGCAGCAGCTCGTCCTTGTGCGGCACGATGACGTCGCCCTCGACCAGGTAGCCGAACTTGCGCGACTCGATCGCGCTCGTGCCGACCTTGGCCATCGCCGCGTTGGTGAAGCCGTCGGTGGCGAACTTGAGGATGTCGGCGTTCGCGCCGGCGGCGTTGGCCATCGCGGCGGCGCGGCGCGCGACGTAGGCCAGGCCGCCGCCGGCCGGGATCAGGCCGACGCCGACCTCGACCAGCCCCATGTAGCTTTCCATCGCCGCCACCCGGCGCGCCGAGTACAGCGCCATCTCGCAGCCGCCGCCCAGCGCGATGCCGCGCACCGCGCTGACCACCGGCACCTGGGCGTAGCGCATGCGCAGCATCGCGTCCTGCAGCTTCCTGACCTCGGGCGCGATGCCCTTGGCACCGGACTTCATGAACACCGGCATCAGCGATTCGAGGTTGGCGCCGGCCGAGAACATCTCGTCGGGTGACCAGATCACCAGGCCCTTGTAGCCCTGCTCGGCGAGTTCAATCGCCTTGATCAGACCCTCGGTGACCAGCGGGCTGATGAGGTGCAGCTTGGCGGTGATGCTGGCGATCAGCACCTCGCCGTCGAGCGTCCAGACGCGCATCTCGTCGTTGCGGAAGACCTCGGTGCCGCTCTTGAGCGCCGGCACCGCGCCCGAACCCAGCACGTCTTCCGGGAACAGCTGACGGGCGTAGACCGGCAGCGCGCGGCGCGGGAGGTAAGCCCTCTTCGTCGGGCTCCACGAGCCTTCGGGCGTGTGCACGCCGGTGCGGCCGTCGAACACCCACTCGGGCAGCGGTGCGGGGCTCAGAGCCTTGCCGGCCGCGATGTCGTCCCGGACCCAGCCCGCCACCTGCTGCCAGCCGGCTTCCTGCCAGAGCTCGAAGGGGCCCTGCTTCATGCCGAAGCCCCAGCGCATCGCGAAATCGACGTCGCGCGCGGTCTCGGCGATGTCGGCCAGGTGCACGGCGGCGTAATGGAAGGCGTCGCGCAGGATCGCCCACAGGAACTGCGCCTGCGGGTGGCCGCTCTCGCGCAGCAGCTTCAGGCGCTCGGCGGCAGGCTTCTTGAGGATGCGATCGACGAGGGGGTCGGCCTTGCCGCCCGCGGGCACGTAGTCGGCCTTGGCCGGGTCCAGGCGCAGGATGTCCTTGCCGACCTTCTTGAAGAAGCCCGCGCCGGTCTTCTGACCCAGGGCGCCCTTGCCGATCAGCGCCGCCAGCACCGGCGGCGTGGCGTAGGACGGGAAGAACGGATCCGCCTGCAGGTTGTCCTGCAAGGTCTTGATTACGTGCGCCATCGTGTCCAGGCCCACGACGTCGGCGGTGCGGAAGGTGCCGCTGCTGGCGCGGCCGAGCTTCTTGCCGGTGAGGTCGTCGACGACGTCGTAGCCGAGGCCGAAGGCTTCGGCCTCCTTCATCGTCGCCAGCATGCCGGCGATGCCGACCCGGTTGGCGATGAAATTCGGCGTGTCGTGTGCGCGCACGACGCCCTTGCCCAGCGTGCTGGTAACGAAGGCTTCGAGGTCGTCCAGCACCGCGGGCTGCGTCGCCGGCGTGTCGATCAGCTCCACCAACGCCATGTACCGCGGCGGGTTGAAGAAGTGGATGCCGCAGAAGCGTGGCTTGATCGCCTCGGGCAGCGCGCCGGCGAGCCGGGTGATCGACAGCCCCGAGGTGTTGCTGGCGACGATCGCCTGCGGCGCGAGGGCCGGCGCGATGCGCTGGTAGAGCTCGAGCTTCCAGTCCATGCGCTCGGCAATGGCCTCGATCACGAGGTCGCACTCGCCGAGCAGCACGAGGTGGTCCTCGTAGTTCGCCTGGCTGATCAGCGCCGCCTCCTCGGGCACGCCCAGCGGTGACGGCTTGAGCTTCTTCAGCCCTTCGACGGCCTTGGCGACGATGCCGTTCTTCGGCCCCTCCCTGGCCGGCAGGTCGAACAACACGACCGGCACCCTGCAGTTGACCAGGTGGGCGGCGATCTGCGCGCCCATCACGCCGGCGCCGAGCACGGCGACCTTGCGGACTTGGAATCGATTCATGGTCTCTCCGGAAAATTACTCGACACGCAGCCAGGTCTGGTTGCGGTAGAAGGGGCCGATGTAGCCCCGCACCTGCAGCGTCTTGCCGCCGTTCTTGGGCGTCAGGCGCAGCCGGTAGGTCTTGCCGTTGTTGGGGTCGAGGATGGTGCCGCCGGCCCAGTACGGCTCGTCGGCGTCCTTCTTGGCGCCTTCGATGATCGTCATGCCCAGCACAGGCTGGTCCTTGCGCGCGTCCTTGCACTTTTCGCACTTGGCGTCCTGCTTGGCCGGGTCGAGCAACTTCTCGACCCTGCCGGTCAGCGCGCCGCCGTCTTCGGCGATGCGTACCAGCGACTTGGGCTGGCCGGTCTCGTCGTCGATCGTCTTCCACAGGCCCACGGGTGTGGCCTGGGCCCAGGCTGCACCGGCAGCGGCAAGCAGCAAGGCGGTGGCAAGCAGTCTTCTCAACGTCGTCTCCTTCTGAGTGTCGTGGCAGGCCGAAGGTGCCGCGCCTAGAACATCGCTTCGTCCATCGCCAGCAGCGGCGCGACGCCGGCGCGGGCGCTGCGGATCAGGGCGGCCGTCTCGGGCAGCAGCTTGGCGAAGTAGAAGCGCGCAGTGTGCAGCTTGGCGGTGTAGAACGGGTCGCCGGAGTCCTTCTTGTCGAGGGCGACACGCGCCATGCGGGCGAAAAAGTACGCGAACACCAGGTGGCCGCACACGCGCAGGTAGTCCACCGCGGCGCCGCCCACTTCGTCGGCGTTGCCGAAAGCCTTCATGCCGAGCTCGGTCGTCAGCTTGGTGACCTTGTCGCCGAGATCGGCCAGCGGGTTGACGAACTCCTGCATCGCCTCGTCGGTGCCGTGCGCCTCGACGAACCCGGCGACGAGCTTGCCGAAACGCTTCAGCTTGGCGCCGTTGTCGCCCAGCACCTTGCGGCCCAGCAGGTCCAGGCTCTGGATCGTGTTCGTGCCCTCGTAGATCATGTTGATGCGCGAGTCGCGCACGAACTGCTCCATGCCCCATTCGCGGATGTAGCCATGGCCTCCGAAGACCTGCATGCAGTGGCTGGTCGCGATCCAGGCGTTGTCGGTGAGGAAGGCCTTGCAGATCGGCGTCAGCAGCGCCACCAGGTCGGCGCATTCGCCACGCTCGTCCTCATCGTCGCTGGCGAGTTCCTTGTCGATCAGCAGCGCGACGTAGACCGCCAGCGCACGACCGCCCTCGGCGTAGGCGCGCGCGGTGAGCAGCATCTTGCGCACGTCGGGATGCACGATGATGTTGTCGGCCGGCTGGTCCGGATGTTTGGGGCCAGAGAGGCTGCGCATCTGGATCCGGTCCTTGGCGTAGGCCACCGCATTCTGATAGGCCACCTCGGTCAGCCCCAGGCCCTGGTTGCCGACGCCCAGCCGCGCCGCGTTCATCATCACGAACATCGCCGCCAGGCCCTTGTGCGGCTGGCCGACGAGGGTGCCGAGCGCGCCATCGAGATTGATCTGGCAGGTGGCGTTGCCGTGGATGCCCATCTTGTGCTCGAGCGCACCGCAGAACACCGGGTTGCGCGCACCCAGGCTGCCGTCGACATTGACCAGGAACTTCGGCACCACGAACAGGCTGATGCCCTTGCTGCCGGCCGGTGCGCCGGGCAGCCGCGCGAGCACGAGATGGACGATGTTGTCGGCGAGGTCGTGCTCGCCGGCACTGATGAAGATCTTCTGGCCGGTGATCCGATAGGTACCCTCGGGCGCACCCGCGACGGGCTCTGCCTTGCTGCGCAGCAGGCCGAGGTCGGTGCCGCAATGCGGCTCGGTCAGGCACATCGTGCCGGTCCACTCGCCGCTGACCAGCTTGGGCAGGTAGGTCGATTTCTGCTCCGGCGTGCCGTGCGCCTTGAGGCACTCGTAGGCGCCGTGCGACAGGCCCGGGTACATCGTCCAGGCCTGGTTGGCCGAGTTGAGCATCTCGAACAGGCACTGGTTGAGCACGATCGGCAGGCCCTGACCGCCGTAGGTCGGGTCGCAGCTCAGCGCCGGCCAGCCGCCGGCCACGTACTGGACGTAGGCTGCCTTGAAACCGTCGGGCGCGCGCACGGCGTGGGTCGCCTTGTCGAGCGTGCAGCCCTGTTCGTCACCGGGGATGTTCAGCGGAAAGGTCACCTCGGCGGCGAACTTGCCGCCCTCCTCGAGCACCGCGTTGATGGTCTCGGCGTCGATCTCGGCGTGCCGCGGCAATTGCCTCAGTTCATCGGTGACGTGGAGCAATTCGTGCAGCACGAACTGCATGTCGCGCAGCGGCGGGTTGTACTGGGCCATGGCGGAACTCCGTCGAGAGGATGGATGGGAAGGATGGCGGGAACGGGGTCGGTCAACGCGCCCGGCGCAGCCGCGGCGCGGGCGATGTCGCCGCCGGGGCCGCCGCGGCGGGCGACACCGCCACGCCGTAGTGCGCCAGCAGGCGCTCGAAGGCGGCACGCGCGCGGTCGGGCGCGCCCGGCGTGCGCAGGAAACGGGCGTCGTGGTGAAGGGCCAGGATCAGCCCGTGCAACTCGAACAGCAGTTGGGTCGGATCGGTGTCCTCGCGCAGATGGCGCTCAGCGACGGCGGCGCGGATCGCGCGCGCCAGCGCCGCCTGCCACGCCTGCACCATTTCGGCCAGCGCATCACGCACCGGGCCCGGCCGGTCGTCGAACTCGACCGCGCCGCTGATATAGATGCAGCCCGAGTCCATCTCCACCGAGACGCGGCGGACCCAACGCTCGAACAGCGCCCGCAGGCGCGGCAGGCCGCGCGGCTCGCGGATCGCCGGGAAAAACACCTCCTCCTCAAAGCGCGCGTGGTACTGGCGCACGACCGCGATCTGCAGTTCCTCGCGCGAACCGAAATGGGCGAAAACGCCCGATTTGCTCATCTGCGCGATCTCGGCCAGGGCCCCGATCGAAAGGCCCTCGAGCCCCATGTGCGAGGCCAGGCCGACCGCGGCGTCCAGGATCGCGGCACGCGTCTGCTGGCCCTTGTGAAGGACCTTGGCCGCGGGGCGCAGCGCTTCGGCGGGGGAGGCTTCGGTGGGTGCTGTCACGGTGGGGCCGAGAAAACGAACGATCGTTCTATTTTGCCGGCTTCGACGCCCCGCGTGCACTGCGCGCGAACAATTTTCTAGGGTGCCGGTCCTAGAACCCGGCCACGGCGCCACGCTTCGCACCTCGACCGCCGCGACGTGGCCCTGCAATCGGATACCCTATGGACTATGGACGTTCTGCAGCTCGACATCTCGGGCCGCCCCCAGGCGTGGGTGACACCCCGCGAGGCGGCGGTGCTGTATGCCAGCGACGCCATCGCGTGGACGCTGGGCGAAACCTTCCACGTGCTGCGCGGCGGGGTGCAGCGGGCCACTGGCGTGCAATCGCGCATCGAGGTCCACCCGATCATCGCCGTTCGCGGCGCGGTGCCCAGCCGCGCCTGGCGACAGGAGCCGGCGCTGTCCAATCCCAAGCTGTTCGTCCGCGACCGCGGCGTGTGCGCCTATTGCGGTGATCGCTTCCACGTCGACGACCTCACGCGCGAGCACATCGTGCCGGTCTCGCGCGGCGGCGCCGATTCGTGGATGAACTGCATTACCGCCTGCCGCGGCTGCAACGGGCGCAAGGGCAACCGGATGCCCGAGGAAGCGCACATGACGCTGATGTACCTGCCCTACGTGCCCAGCCTGCACGAGGACATGATCCTGCGCGGGCGGCGCATCCTCAGCGACCAGATGGAGTTCCTGCTCGCCTCGGTGCCTCGCAGCTCGCGCCTGCATGGCTGACGCTCGGGTGCCGCGGCAAGGCGGCCGAGGGCGGCCCTTGCGCCACGATTCTTTACCCGCCGCGCCCAGGAACTTCCCCCTTGCTGGGAGCCTCGCAGATATCCAATACGAGACTCGCGCGCCAACCAGCGGCGCGCGAATTTCCTTGAACTATCGAGCCCTGAGGGAAGCATCATGAAGCGATTGATGATCGTCGCCACCACGGCCGCGGCAGCGGCGATCCTTGGCGCCTGCGCAACCGCCAGCCCGGACGTGGTCAGCCCGTACGCCGTGCAGCAGGCTTCGACCGTGATCGACGCGGTCGTGCTGAGCGTTCGCCCGGTGACCATTGGCGGCACGCAGACCGGCATCGGCGCCGCAAGCGGTGTCGCGCTCGGCAGCGTCGCCGGGTCCAGCGTCGGCGGCTACCGCGACTCCTTTGCCGGCGCCATCGTCGGTGCCATCGTCGGCGGCGTGGTCGGCAACTCGATCGAACGCAGCGCCACGACCCAGTCTGGCCAGGAGATCATCGTCCAGTTGCGCAACGGCGAACGCCGCGCCATCGTCCAGGCGGTCGGCAACGAAACCTTCGCGACGGGCGACTCCGTCATCCTGATCTACACCGGCGGTCGCGTGCGCGTGACCAAGGCGCCGGTGACACTGATGCCGGCATCGCCGGCGCCCGCGGCCAAGCCCTGAACACCCAACGCCGTCAGCGCGAGCCGCGGTCCTTCGGCGGTCCGCCGAGGGCGCTACAGGTCGAGCCTGGCGATCTCGGCCAGGCCCTGCTCGATGTTGCTTCGCGCGGCGGCCTCGACCGCCAGGCTCAACCGGGTGACGCCTGAAAACGCGTCGCCCATCGACGCCTGCCCGGTCGAGCGAATGCTCTTGCGCAGCATGACCCGAGCGTCGCCGACGCGGGTCAGCGACCAGCCGGCCTCGAGATCGACGTCGAAGGTCAGGCCGAAGATCGGTTTTGACAACTGGATGATGCTGACGGCGAGGACGTGGTCGCCATCCGGGCCCTGGACGACTTCGCGGAACAGGCCCGAGGCCCGGATCGAAGCCTCGATCGCGGTCTCCAGGTCGGCGTTGGCGATGTTCGAGCTGTCCAGCACGCCGGTTTCTCTGCCGCCGATGACCGTCACACCCACGCTGCGCGGATGCTGGCGAGCGGCCGCCGCAACCGGCGGCTGCACGATCATCGCCTGCTGGCTGGCCGGCGCGGCGCAGCCACCCAGCCCCAGCGCCACGCAGGCCAGCAGACGGGCCAGGCAAGGCGAGCCGGCCTGACGCACCCCGACGGTCATGGCTTGACCCCCTTGAAGATGTTGCCGAACACCTCGTCGACCATCTCGGGCGCCGATTTGCGCGTCAACCAGCTGGGCATCGAATTGCCGGTGGCGAGCGGGAAGTCCGTGGCCGGGTCGCGCACCACGATCGTCAGATCGAGCAGGTACATCGTCATGTCCCATTGCCACTTGTCCCAGTAGGTGACGACGGCATCGACGTCCTTGACCTTGTCCTTGCTCGTCGTCGCGACGAAGCCCATCTGGTTGAGCCGGTCGGCGATCATCTGGTTGACGTTGGAGCCGTCGCCCTCGACCTGGACCACGTGCACGCGTTTGATCGACGCGAGGTGCGCCGACGGATCGACCGTGGCGGTGGCCTTGTTGATCGCGCAACCGCCGCACAACATTGCACCGGCAACGAACAGAGACATCAGCCCGAGAAGGGCCGAACGCATCGCAAGCATCGGAAACCTCCTCGATCCGACCCGCTCACTGCAGGCCTTGCCGAGCACTCTGGTGCGCTCCACGGGCGTGCAGGTTGCGCCAGTGCAAACAGAAGCGGGCGGCGCCGCAGCTACCCGCGTGGCGGCATCCAGCGCCGCAGCTGCGCCGCGTTGGCGGTGCCGCGCGCGCGTGCCCGCGCGAGTTCGCGCCGGGCCAGGCTTCGCAGGTGCACCTCGTCCGGGCCATCGAGCACGCGCAGCGCCCGGCCCCAGCTCCACAGCCGCGCCAGTGGCGTGTCCGGCGTCAGGCCCATGGCGCCGAAGACCTGCATCGCGCGGTCGATGACGCGCGTCTGCAGTTGCGCCGTCACCAGCTTGATCGCCGAGGTGTCGACGCGCGCCGCGTCGCTGCCTTCATGGTCCAGCCGCCAGGCGGCGTGCAGCACGAGCAGGCGCGCCTGATCGATCTCGACGCGGGAGTGCGCGATCCAGTCCTGCAGGTTGGCAAAGTCGCCGATGCGGCCGCCGAAGGCGCGGCGTTCCAGCGCACGCTCGCACATCAATTCCAGTGCCAGTTCGCACTGCCCGATGCTGCGCATCGCGTGGTGCAGCCGTCCAGGGCCCAGTCGCGTCTGCGCCATCGCGAAGCCGGCGCCGGATTCGCCCAGCAGGTCGGTCGCCCCGACCCGAACCCCGCGCAGGAGGATCTCGCAATGGCCCTCGGCAGCCTGGTGGTCCATCACCGGGATGTTGCGTTCGACCTCCAGCCCCGCCGCGTCCATCGACACCAGCGCGATGGCGTGGCTGTGGTGCGGATCGTCACCCTCGCCGCCGCTGCGGCCGAGCACGAAGACCAGCCGGCACAGCGGATGTGCGGCACCGGTGACGAACCACTTGCGGCCGTGGACGACGAAACCCTCGCCGTCACGCCGGATGCTGGTCTGCAGCTGGGTCGGGTCCGACGAGCCGACGTCGGGCTCGCTCATCGCGAAGCACGACCGGATCTCGCCGCGCAGCAGCGGCCCCAGCCAGCGTTCGCGCTGCGCCGGCGTGGCGAAGCGCTGCAGCAGCTCGATGTTGCCGCTGTCGGGGGCGTTGCAGTTGAAGACCTCGGCCGCCCAGGGCACGCGACCCATCGTCTCGGCCAGCGGCGCGTAGTCCAGGTGGTCCAGTCGCGTGCCCGGGTCGTCGTCGCGCAGCAGCGGCAGGCACAGGTTCCACAGCTCGAGCGAGCGCGCCTGCGCCTTCAGCGGCTCGATCAAGTCCAGCGGGTAGGCGCCGGCATCGGCCCAGCGGTGCCACTCGGCCATCGAGGGCAGCACGAGGTCGTCCATGAAGCGCTGCAGTTGCGGCTGCAAGGCCAGGGTACGGGGCGACGGGGCGAAGTCCATGGTCGGCGAAACGGGGTGACTCGAATGCCGCTGCAGCGGCCCGGCTTGCGGCCGATGCTCCAGTCGCCGGGGCCCTTCGCGTGTCGCCTGCGCGACCCGCCGGCGCCGGGAGTTGACCGCGATCAAGGCCCGGCGTCGGACCGGTCGGGCGTTGCCCTCGTCGTCCGCGACGCCGGGCGGCGGCGATCAGGCGTCCTTCGACAGGCGCGGGAAGTCCTCCTCGAAGTACTCGCCGTCGGCCCGTCCGCCGCCTGCGCGCAACTCGGCTTCGCGCTGGCGCAGTTGCACGCGCCGGATCTTGCCCGAGATGGTCTTGGGCAGCTCGGACACGAACTCGATTCGCCGCACCCGCTTGTACGGCGCCAGCTTGCCGCGCGCAAATGCGAAGATGGCCTCGGCCAGCTCGCGGCTGGGCCGGGCGCCGGCGGCGAGGATCAGGAACGCCTTGGGCACCGCCAGCCGCAGCGGGTCGGGGCTGGGCACCACCGCGACCTCGGCCACCGCCTCGTGCTCGATCAGCGCACTCTCCAGCTCGAACGGGCTGATGCGGTAGTCGGAGGCCTTGAACACGTCGTCGGACCGGCCGACGAAAGTGATGTAGCCCTCGGCGTCGCGCTGCGCGACGTCGCCGGTGTGGTACCAGCCGCCGCGCATGGCCTCGGCGGTCTTCTCGGCACTGTCCTGGTAGCCGGCCATCAGGCCCAGCGGCCGCTCGCGCAAATCGATGCAGACCTCGCCCTCGTCGGCCTCCTTGCCGTCGGGGTCGAGCAGCGCGATGCGGTAGCCCGGCAGCGGCCGGCCCATCGATCCCGGTTTCAGCGGCTGGCCGGGGGCGTTGCCGATCTGCGCCGTGGTCTCGGTCTGGCCGTAGCCGTCGCGCAAGGTCAGGCCCCAGGCGCTGCGCACTTGCTCGATGATCTCCGGGTTCAGCGGCTCGCCGGCACCGATCAGCTCGCGCAGCTTCAGCCGCCCGCGGTAGGCCGCCAGATCCTCCTGGATCAGCATGCGCCAGACCGTCGGCGGCGCGCACAGGCTGGTCACGCCGTGGCGCTCCAGCGCCGCGAGGAGTTGCTGCGCATTGAAGCGCGCACTGTTGAAGATGAAGATGCACGCCCCGGCGATCCACGGCGCGAAGAAGCAGCTCCAGGCATGCTTGGCCCAGCCCGGCGACGAGATGTTCAGGTGCACGTCGCCGGCGCGCAGCCCCAGCCAGTACATCGTGGACAGGTGGCCGACCGGGTAGCTCTGATGGGTGTGCAGCACCAGCTTGGGCTTGGACGTGGTGCCCGACGTGAAGTACAGAAGCAGCGGGTCGTCGGCCTGCGTCGGCGCGTCGGGGGTGAAATCGGTCGGCGCGCCCTCGCTGTCGGCGTAGGCCTGCCAGCCGGGAACCGCGGCACCGACGGCGATGCGGGTGTAGGCGCCTTCCAGCGGCGCGAACTTGGCCGCCTGCGCGGCTGCCGTGACCACGTGCCGTACCGCGCCGCGGTCCAGTCGGTCGCGCAGGTCGTCGGTGGTCAGCAGCGAGGTCGCCGGGATCAGCACCGCGCCGAGCTTGATCGCCGCCAGCATCACTTCCCACAGCGCGAGCTCGTTGCCCAGCATCAGCAGCACGCGGTCGCCGCGCTGCACGCCCAGCCCGCGCAGGTAATTCGCCACCTGCGAAGATCGCCGCGACATCTCGGCGAACGAGCGCTTCACCTCGCTGCCGTCCTCGCCGATGATCCACAGCGCGGGCGCGTCGTTGCCGCGGGCGATGGCGTCGAAATGATCCAGCGCCCAGTTGAACTGGCGCAGCACCGGCCAGCGGAACTCGCGGACCGCGGCCGCCTGGTCGTCCCGCAGGCGCAGCAGCAGATCGCGCGCGGCGTGGAAGGATTCGTTCGTCGTCATGGCGGTGTCGTCTCCTGGTGCAGGGGTCTCGTCGTGCGAGGGTCTCGGCGCCCGCGCCAAGACCGAGATTAGCCCAACCCGGCGCGCGATCGACGCCGCCCGCCGCACGCCGGCAACCGCGCTCCTGGCGCCACGGCGGCCGGCGGTGCCACGACATCGACGTCAGGGGCTGGCGGGTGCCGCGCCGGTATCGCGGGCGCGCTGGACCTCGCGCAGCTTCATCGCGAGGTAGGTGTCGCGGTCGAGTTCGTGGAGTTGCCGGGGATAGCGTTCGGTGGCGTCGAAACAGTCGGCGAGCCGCCTGCCCAGCTGTTGCGACGGCGGCACCGCGCGAGCCCCGAAATAGGCCTCGATGGCCAGGCTGTAGCGCATGGCGTTGCGTTCGAGAACACCCCGCAGGCCGCCGATGCGGATCGGCAGCCCGTCGTCCCCGCGCCCGACGATGCTGAAGCCGACCTTGTCGCGGCCCAGCGTCGCGAGGTAGACCTCCATCGCCCACTGCGCAGCCGTCCCGTAGGCGTAGGCGTAGCTCACGTGCACGAGCGAGCGACGGTCCGCGAGCGGAGCCGCCTCGACCAGGAGCCGGAAGTCCGTCGTGCCCAGCGGACCGTCGGGCGCCGTCAGCGCGACCGCGAGATAGTCGCCGTCGGCACTGACGACGCGGTACGCCAGGTGCAGCCAATGCGCGTCGGCCAACGGCTGGTCGAACTTGCGCCCGATCGCGACGTCCAGCGCCTCTTGCCCCGTGGTCCGCCCGGCGCGGCAGTACTTGACGTTAAGATGGAGGATGAGGATGTCGCACCAGGTCTCGGACCGGGTCAGTGTCTGGCGCATGTCGTCGTATGCGAAATCCGACACGGCGTAGACGTCGGCCTGCAGCCGGCCCTCGGCTTGCATCGACTTCAGGTACAGCGGGCGGTCGGCGACCTTGGCGTCCGGCTGTGCAGCCAGCGCGGCGAACTGCGCACGCAGCGCCACCGCTCCTGCACCCTGCGCCCATGCACAGCCGGCCGCGGCGACGATCAGCAGCGGCAGCACGACGAAGCGCGCCGCCCGCGACGGGAATCCTGGCGCAGGATCGCGGGGTTCGAGGTCTGGCTGCTTACCCACCCCGCCTTTGTCCGCCACCGGCCTGGGGCGGGCGTTGATGCGGCGCAAGGCCGGACGCCGCAACGCCCGGTAGATGCTCGTCACACCGTCACACAGCCGCGGGCTCGACGCGGGTCGTGCTGCCGCTGCCTCTCCGCTGGCGGCTCCCGGGGCGACTAGACTTTTGCCGTGGCGCTCGCGGTGCCTTCAAAGGAAAGCGAACCGGCAACCGCCTTGGCGCCTGCCGCGTGGCCCTGGCACGCCCTGGACGTCGACGCCGAGCTGGGCGGACTGGGCAGCGACGCGACGGTTGGCCTGTCGTCTTCAGCCGTCGCGCAGCAGCGGGCGGCCTTCGGCCCGAACGCCCTGCCCGAACCCGCCCGGCGCTCGCTCGCCTCGCTGGTGCTGCGCCAGTTCAGAAGCGCGCTGATCTACATCCTGTTCATCGCCGCGGTCCTGGCCGCCGCCATGGGCCACGCGGGCGACGCGGCGGTGATTCTGGGCGTGGTGCTGGTCAACGCGCTGATCGGCGCCTGGCAGGAAGGTCACGCCGAGCGCTCGATGGCCGCGCTGCGCCGGCTGTAGGCCCTGCAGGCGTGGGTGCTGCGCGACGGCTGCTCGCAGGCCGTCGCGGCGGGCGACCTGGTGCCCGGCGACGCCCTGTTGCTGGCCGCCGGCGACGCGATCGCCGCCGACGCCCGGCTCATCGAAGCTGCCTCGTTCGCTGCGGCCGAGGCGGCGCTGACGGGCGAATCGGTGCCAGTGGCCAAGATCACCCGAACGCTGCCCGAGGCCGCCGGCCTGGCCGACCGCCGCAACATGGTCTTCTCGGGTACCCACGTCACCTCCGGCCGGGCCCGCGCGCTGGTGACCGAGACCGGCGCGCGCACCGAGGTGGGCGGGATCGCGCGCCTGACCGAAGGCGCCGAGGCACCGAGGCACCGAGGACGCCGCTGGAACTGCGGCTGGCGCGATTCGGCCGCTGGCTGCTGGCCGCGGCACTGGCGCTCTTCGCCGCCGTGATGGGGCTGGGCCTGCTGCGCGGGCTACCCGCCGTCGACGTGCTGATGGTCGCCATCAGCCAGATGGTTTCCACCGTGCCCGAGGGCCTGCCGGTGGCGCTGACGATCGCACTGGCAGTGGGCATGCAGCGCATGGCCGGCCGCGGCGCGATGATCCGCCGCCTGTCGGCGGTGGAGACGCTCGGATCGACCGCCGTGATCTGCAGCGACAAGACCGGGGCGCTGACGCGCAACGAGATGACGGTCGGCGCCCTGTGGCTGCCCGGCGGGCGCACGATCGGCGTTTCGGGCGTGGGCTACGCACCGCCGGGGGCGCAGACCGAATCGGGCACCGCGGTGGACGCCGGGAACACCGCCGTCGCCACGCTGGTCGAGGCCGCCGTGCTGTGCAGCGACGCCGAGCTGCTGCCACCCGCGGGCGACCGGGCCGCGTGGTCGGTGCTCGGCGACCCGACCGAGGCGGCGCTGCTCGTGGCGCCGGCCAAGGCCGGCATCGACGTCGGCGCTTTGCGCCGGCAATGGCCGCGCGAGGCCGAGCTGCCGTTCGACGCCGACTCGCAGATGATGGCCACGCGCCATGGCGGACCCGCGGCCGCATGCCGCGTGGTCGTCAAGGGCGCGCCCGAAGCGGCGCTGCGCCTATGCGCGGCCGACGGCCCGGCGCTGCGGCAGGCGACCCGCGAGGCCGCCGACGCGTTCGCCGGCCAGGCCCTCCGCGTGCTGGCCGTCGCCGCCGTCACCGACGACGCGGTCGATGCCTCGGCCGGCTTCGACGCCTTGGCCGGCCGGGCGATGCTGCTGGGGTTGATATCGGGCAGATCGGG
>JBBINW010000029.1:0-4280 GCA_037443665.1 Betaproteobacteria bacterium | reverse complement strand
CCCCCCCCCCCCCCCCCACGCGAAGAGGCCCTGGCCGCGGTGGCCAAGTGCCACGCTGCCGGCGTACGGCCGATCATGGCCACCGGTGACCACAAGCTCACCGGCCTGGCGATCGCACGCGCCCTGGGCATCGCGGACGACGGCAACCGCGGCGTGGACGGCGCCGAACTCGAGCGCATGACGGAGGCCGAATTGCGGCAGGCGCTGGACCGCATCGCGGTGTTCGCGCGCGTCCATCCGGCGCAGAAGCTGCGAATCGTCCAGTCGTTGCAGCCGCGCGGCGAGGTGGTGGCGATGACTGGCGATGGCGTCAACGACGCCCCGGGGCTGGCGCGCGCCGACGTCGGCGTCGAGATGGGCATCACCGACACCGAGGTCGCCAAGAGCGCAGGGAAGCTCGTCATCAGCGAAGACAACTTCGCGACCATCGTCAGTGCCGTCGAACAGGGCCGCGTGGTCTATGCCAACCTGAAGAAGGTCGTGCTGTTCCTGTTCGTCACGTCGGTCGACGAAGTGGCCGTGCTGCTGCTGGCGCTGGCCGGCGGCTACCCGCTGCCGCTGGCGGCGGTGCAGATCCTGTGGATCAACATCGTCACCGAGAGCACGCTGACCGTGAACCTGGCAATCGACCCGCCCGAAGGCGACGACATGCAGCGCCCGCCGGTGCGGCGCGACGACAGGCTGCTCGACGCCGCGATGCTGTGGCGCATCGCGCTGCTCGCGCCGATGGCGGTGGCGACCACCTTCGGCTGGTTCGCGTGGCGCCAGGCCGCCGGGGTGCCCAACGACACGCTGCGCAGCGAGGCCTTCACCGTGCTCGCGCTGTGCCAGTGGTTCAACGTGCTGAACTGCCGGTCGGCGACGCGCTCGGCGCTGGGCCTGGGCATCCTGCGCAACCGCTGGCTGCTGGGCGGGCTGCTGTTGAGCGTCGTGCTGCAGGCCGCGGTGCGCTACTGGCCGCCGCTGGCGCGGACGTTCCATGCCGTGCCGATACCGGTTGCCGACCTGCAGCCGATGGTGGGCATCGCCAGCGCGGTGCTGTGGGTCGAGGAGCTGCGCAAGGCGCTGGCGCGCTGGCACCACCGACGCCCGGCCTGATGCGGCACGGATGGCGCCTCAGGGCGCCCGGTCCTTCCAGTCCGCCCGCGACGGCGGGTGCGCCTTCAGGTAGCTGCTGACCGCCTCGCCCAAGGTCGGGAAGAAGCGCTCGGGGCCGAGGCGCGGGAACAGGCCAAAGCGTTTGAGCTCGTCCTTGACCGGGCCCTTCATCTCGGCGAAGCACAGCGTGATGCCCGACGCCTGCAGCATGCGGTCGAATTCGTCCAGCGCGTCGGCGGCGGTGACGTCGACGCTCGTGACCGGCTCTGCCCCCACCACCAGCCACCGCACCGGCGTGGGCGACGCGGCGATGGCCTCCAGCACGCGTACCCGGAACAACTCGGCGTTGGCGAAGAACAGCGGCGCGTCCCAGCGGAACAGCACCAGGCCAGGGATCAGGCGCGCCTGCGGGTGGCGTGCGATGTCGTGGTAGCCCTTGACCCCTTCGACGCGACCGAGCACGGCCGAGTGCGGGCGCCAGGCCTGCCAGACGAACTCGGCGACGGCGAACACGATCGCCAGCCCGACGCCGGCGATGGCGCCGAGCAAGGCCACGCCGGCCAGGCAGGCGATCGACAGCCAGAACTCCCAGCGCTGGATGCGGTAGAGCCGGCGCAGGTCTGCGATCTCGATCAGGCCGAGCGCCGAGGCGATCACGACCGCCGCCAGGGTGGAGGCCGGCAGGTTGCGCAGCAGGCCTGGCGCCAGCATCAGCAGCGCGGCGACGGCGAGCGCGCCGACGACGCCAGCGAGCTGGCTTTGCGCCCCCGCGGCCTCGGCCACCGGCGTGCGCGACGTGCTGGCGCTGACCGGAAAGCCCTGGAACAGGCCCGCAGCGAGGTTGGCCGCTCCGAGGCCCACCATCTCCTGGTTCGGGTCCACATAACGGCCCGCCCGCGCGGCGTAGCTGCGCGACAGCACGCTGGTGTCGGCGAACGACACCAGCGCCACCGCCAAGCCGCCGAGCAGTACCGGGGCGAGATCGCCGCGGGTCACCCAGGGCAGGGTCAGAGCCGGCAGGCCCTGCGGCAGCGCCCCGAGCACCGGCACGCCGGCACGCGCGGCGAGGTCGAAGACGCCGACGACCGCGGTCGCGCCGGTGACCGCGACGAGCACACCGGGCCAGCGACGGCGGCGCCGAAGCACCCCGATCACGGCCAGTGTGCCGATGCCGATCGCCACCGCCGTCCAGCGGGTCCTGCCCGCCAGGACGCCGGCCGCAAAGGCCTGCGAGCCGCCGAGCAGGCCCGCGGCGTCGACCGAAAAGCCGAACAGCGCGGGCAGCTGGCTGGCGATGACGGTCAGGGCGATGCCGTTCATGTAGCCATGGCGGATGGGCTTGGACAGCAGATCGGTGACGAAGCCCAGGCGCGCCGCACCGGCCGCGATGCAAAGCGTGCCGGACACCACCGCCATCATCCCGGCCAGGGCGATCGCGCGGCGAGGGTCGCCAGCGGCCAGCGGGCCCACGACCGCCAGGACGAGCGCGGCCAGCGACGAATCCGGTGCCAGCACGAGCACGCGGCTGGGACCAAACGCAGCATAGGCCACCAGCGCGGCGATGGTCGCGTAAAGGCCGCAGATCCCTGGCAACCCCGACGCCACCGCGTAGGCAATGCCCACCGGCACCAGCACCGCCGTCAACGCCAGGCCGGCGACGAGGTCATGGCCCAGCCATTGGACACGGTATTCGCGCAGGGCATGCCATCCGGGCAGCCAGCGCCTCCAGCCGGCCTCTCGGGGCCCGCTGCGCACGCGGGGGTAACCGCGGGGCAGAGGCGCGGACCCGCCAGCGCCCCCCTGCCCGTTCGGGGCAGGGGGCTCGCCACGCTCGAGACCGCCGCACGCCATGCTCGACCCCCCAATCTCCCGTTCTCCCGTCGCAGCCGACCCGGACGCTGGCCAGCCCTTGCCCGATCGACGTCGGCTCGAACCCGCTGCGAGCCACAAGTATCGGCTCGAGGCCGGAGCAACGCCTGGGGTCGCGGTGAGCGTGGGCCTTGCAACACGCCGTGCGAGCCGGCTAACCCCGTGATAATCGCTTGATGACGGTCTTCTACTGGCTGATGGGTGTCCTCATCGTCGGGACGTTCGTGCCCTCGGCGCTGTACCTGCTTCTCTATGTCACGACGGGCGAAGACGCATGCATCCGCCGCGCCCGAGTCCTGTGGAACTTCACGCGCGTGTTGACGCTGTTCGGCGTCAACATCCTCATCTGGGGACACGTGATCGTCGGTCTGTGGCGGATCTGGCGCCACTAGTCTTACTGTGTCGTAAATTCGAGGCTGCTATTTGCGTCGCGGTAGCGCCGGTTTTTGCTGCCAGTGGCAAGGTGAATCTCGAGGCAGCGCTTGGTCGGGCGTGGCAAGCTAGGTTTTGCGCGGTGCCTCGGCATCGAATAGCCGCTCAGTCTCATCTTCCCACTCCTGCATGAGCTTCTTTGCCTTGCGATGGTTGGCGATGGCCAGCTCCACGATGGCGGCTTGTTCGGGCGTGACCATGCGGTGAACGAGCTTGCCACCCTTCATGTGGCCCCATTCGAAGTACGGACCGTGTCGGGCGTTGGGATCCTGGGCGCATCGACAGCCTGGTCTGCCGCACATCTTCGTACGCTTTAGCAGCGTCCCTGAGCACAGATAGTCGATTTCGCTGAGGGCCTCGCGAAGCCGAGCGATGCGCTCGCGAGCCTGCTTGATGATGGTTTCCGGTCGGCGTGCCATGGGTCTTTACTTTCCCATTGTTGTCGTCAATAGTAACGACAATAGAGCGGTCTTGCAACCTCGTCGTCGCATGCCAGCTGTCGGCATCGAACGCCTCACAAGCCTTATCCTCCTGAGCCATGAAGGGTGAACGTCGATGGACGACTTGATTGAGTTCGAGCGGTACATGACATATCTCAGCGCTGGCCTGGGTCACGCTGATCGCAATGCCGGACGGCAGGGCTACTGCACCGGGCTGTTGTCACCGCTGGCGCGCAAGAGCGTGGAGCCGATGGCCGCGCACGTGGATCCGCTCAAGGTGAGTTCACGCCATCAGTCGTTGCACCACTTCGTTGCCGACGCGAACTGGTCGGACGAGCAGATGCTGCTGCGTGTGTGCCAATGGGTCGTACCGCTGATGGACTTCAGCGTAAGCGTTCCGCGAACGACACCCTTGCGGCGCCGATCGCGGTGTGCTGAGTT
>JBBINW010000028.1:0-54014 GCA_037443665.1 Betaproteobacteria bacterium | reverse complement strand
ATCCGCCGAGTCAGAACTTCAAGAACTTGCTTGCCACACGGGAGGTGTCCATATAGGCATCCATGGCACGCAAGAAGAAGATCCTCGGCATCGACGAGCTCTGGAAGATCGAGCGCCTCGGCGCGCCCAGCCTGGCACCCGACGGCGCACAGGCCGTGGCCGCGCTGACGCGCTTTTCGATGAAGGACAACAAGTCGCAATCGTCGCTGTGGCTGCTGTCCACGCTGGGCGGCGCACCGCGCCAGCTCACGCAATGCGGCGAGAAGGACGGCCAGCCGCGCTGGAGCCCGCGCGGCGACCGCATCGCCTTCACCGCCAAGCGCGAGCAGCAAGGCAAGAAGGATGGCGAGGCCCAGCTCTATGTCATCGCCCCCGACGGCGGCGAGGCCGTGCGCGCGGCCGAGGTGGCCACCGGCGTCGAGGCCTTCCGCTGGTGCCCGGACGGCCGGCGCTTGGTCTTCGTCAGCTGGGTCTGGCCCGAGCTCAGCGGCGCCGCAGCGCAGGCCAAGAAGCACAAGGACTTCGGCGAACGCAAGGAGACCGGCTACGCGACCAGCGAGTCGCAGTACCGCTACTGGGACCACAACCTGCCGATGGGCCGCGTCGCGCACCTGCATCTGGTGGAGCTGGGCCGCGGGGGCGCGCCGGGCAAGGTGCGCGACCTGTTCGAGGGCAGCCCCTACGAACTCGGCCGCGCCGACCCCAACGCCAACCACTTCGACGTCTCGCCCGACGGCAAGCGGCTCGTCTTCGCGTTCGACCCGGCGCCGATCAAGCGGGTCGATGGCCGCTTCGCGCTGGCCGAGATGGAGATCCGCACCGGCAAGACCCGTGTCATCGCGCGCGACGCCGACTGGGACTTCGGAACCCCGCGCTACAGCCCCGACGGTGATCGCATCGCGTTCACGGCGAGCCACCAGGCGATCAAGCACACGATGCCGGCGCAGCTCGCGATCTGGGAGCGCGAGGGGGGCGCCTGGGAGCTGGTCAGCGGCGAGTGGGACCACGAGGTCCACGCCCCGCTGCTGTGGGAAGCCGACGGCCAGGCCGTGCTCTTCACCGCCGAGGACAAGGGCCGCACTCACCTGTGGCGCTTCGACCTGCCCGACCGGCGCGCCGAGGTCGTCGTGCACGGCGCCTGGGTCAGCGGCTTCGACAAGGCGGCCGGCACCCTGGTCACCTTGGCCAGCTCGGCGCTGCACCCCGACCGGCTTCACGCCCACCTGCCGGCCGAGATGCCGCGCCGGATCGAGAACTTCAACGACGCGCTGCTGGCCGAGGTCGAGCTCGGCCGCGTCGAGGAGCGCTGGTTCAAGGGCGCCAGCGCCGGCGGCGCCGCACCGGCGACCCGCGGCGCCGCCGATGGCGGCGCTGGCGACGACGTCCAGATGTGGCTCGTCTATCCGCCCGGCTTCGACGCGAAGAAGAAGTACCCGCTGATGCACAACATCCACGGCGGTCCGCACGCCACCGCCGGCGACAACTGGCATTTCCGCTGGAACACCCAGGTCTTCGCCGCCCAGGGCTACGTCGTGGCCAGCGTCAACTACCACGGCTCGTCGAGCTTCGGCTATGCCTTCCTCGACAGCATCACGCACCGCTGGGGCGAGCTCGAGCTGCAGGACATCGAGGCCGCCACCGACACGCTGCTGAAGAAGCCGTGGATCGACAAGAAGCGCGTCTTCGCCACTGGCGGCAGCTACGGCGGTTTCATGGTGGCGTGGATGAACGGCCACCTCCCGGCCGGCCGCTACAAGGCCTATGTCTGCCACGCCGGCTGCTTCGACTGGGTGGGCATGTTCGCCGACGACGCCTGGAGCTGGCACGCCAAGGAGCTGGGCAACTGGTACTGGGACGACATGGCGCGCGTGCACGCGCAGAGCCCGCATGCCTTCGCCGGTGCGATGACCACGCCCACGCTGGTGGTTCACGGCGCGCTCGACTACCGAGTGCCCGACGCCCAGGGTCTGGCGTACTACAACACGCTGAAGGCGCGCGGCGTCGATGCCCGGCTGCTCTGGTTCCCGGACGAAAACCACTGGATCCTCAAGCCGCGCAACAGCAAGCTCTGGTACGCCGAGTTCTTCGGCTGGCTGGCGCGGCACGATCCGGGCGTCCACGGTCGCGGCTGAAGGCACCGAGGCAGGAAGGCAAGCTTTAGACTGTCGGCACCGCCACGTCAGGCGCTGCGGCGCCGGCCCGCCATGCTCATCGACTTCTTCTACACCTTGCGCGCCGCCAAGCTGAAGGTGTCGGTGACCGAGTTCCTGAGCCTGCTCGAGGCGATGCGCGCCGGCGTGATCGGCCCGTCGGTCGACGACTTCTACTACCTCGCTCGCACCTCGCTCGTGAAGGACGAGGCGCAGTACGACAAGTTCGACCGCGCCTTCGGCGCCTACTTCAAGGGCGTGGAACTGCTCACCGACTTCAGCCAGGACGTGCCGCTGGAGTGGCTGCGCAAGACGCTGGAACTCGAGCTCAGCCCCGAGGACAAGGCGGCGATCGCGAAGATGGGCTGGGACGAGCTCATGCAGACGCTGAAGAAGCGCTTCGAGGAGCAGAAGGAGCGCCACGAGGGCGGCAGCAAGATGATCGGCACCGGCGGCACCAGCCCCTTCGGCGCCTACGGCTACAACCCGCAGGGCATCCGCATCGGCCAGGACAGGGGCCGCAACAGGAGTGCGGTCAAGGTCTGGGACCAGCGCGCGTTCCAGGACTACGACGACACCAAGGAACTCGGCACGCGCAACATCAAGGTCGCGCTGCGCCGCCTGCGCCGCTTCGCGCGCGAGGGTGCGGCGGAGGAGCTCGACCTCGACGACACGATCCACAGCACCGCGGCCAACGCCGGGCTGCTCGACATCAAGCTCGTGCCCGAGCGCCACAACAAGGTCAAGGTGCTGCTGCTGATGGACGTGGGCGGCACGATGGACGAGCACATCCACCGCGTCGAGGAACTGTTCAGCGCCGCCAAGACCGAGTTCAAGCACCTCGAGTTCTATTATTTCCACAACTGCGTCTACGACTTCATGTGGAAGAACAACCGCCGCCGCTTCAGCGAGAAGTTCGCGACCTGGGATCTGATCCGCAAGTACAACAAGGACTACAAGCTCGTCTTCGTCGGCGACGCGACGATGAGCCCGTACGAGATCCTGCAGCCCGGCGGCAGCGTCGAGTACAACAATGAGGAGCCCGGCGCCGAATGGCTGCAGCGGCTCACGAACGCGTTCCCCAAGTTCGCTTGGATCAACCCCGAGCCGCAGGGGGTTTGGCAATACCGGCAGAGCATCGCCATCGTGCAGCAACTGGTTAACCAGCGCATGTTCCCGCTGACCCTGGCCGGGCTCGAAGGCGCGATGCGACTGCTGAGCAAATGAACCCAGCCCGCGCGGCGACAGCGCTGCGGGCGCTGTTGCCGACGTTCGGGCTCGCGCTGCTGCTCGGCGGTTGCGGCTTGCTGCCCGGCGCCGCCGCGCCGAAAGCCAGCCCCGCACTCGGTGCTGCGGCGCCGGCCACGGCAGCCAGCGCGGCGGCGATGGCCGCCGGTGTGGGCGTGACCATCGACGCGCCGGCCGACCTCAAGGCCCTGCTCGAGCGCAACCTCGACCTCGTGCGCCTGGGGCGGCTGGCGCGCGAGGACGTCGACGGCAGCGAGTGGTCGCGCCTGATCGACGCCACGCCGGCCCAGGTGCGCGAGCTGTTGCAGACCGAGGGCTATTTCTCGCCCAAGGTCGCGCTCGAGCGCGAGCCCGCACGCGTGGCCGGCCAGCCCGACGTTGTGAACCTGCACCTCGACCCGGGGCCGCGGGCCCGCGTGAGCAAGGTGACGATCGAGACCGAAGGCGCCCTGGAGAGCGGCGCCGAAGCCGGCGAGGCGCACGCCACGCAGACGCTGACCGCGCTGCGCAAGGACTGGGGCCTGCCGGTGGGCAGCAGCTTCCGCAACCCCGCGTGGAGCGACGCCAAGGCCTCGGCGCTGGCAAGGCTGCGCGCCGCCGGCTATGCCACCGCCACCTGGATCGGTTCTGGCGCCGAGGTGGACACGGCGAAGAGCGAGGTTTGGCTGTTCCTGGTGGCCGACAGCGGGCCGCTGTTCCGCTACGGCGAACTGCAGGTCGAGGGCCTGGAGCGGCAGGACCTGCAGTCGGTGGTGAACATGGTCGGCGCCGCACGCGGCGCGCCGGTCACCGAGACCCTGCTGCTGGACTTCCAGGACCGGCTGCAGAAGTCGGGCCTGTTCCAGACCGCCAGCGTCACTCTCGACCCGGACCCGGCGCGCGCCGACGCGGCGCCCATCGTGGTTCGCCTGCGCGAGGCGCCGCTGCAGGCCCTCACCTTCGGCGTCGGCGTCAGCGCCAACACCGGCCCGCGCGCGTCGGTCGAGCACACCTACCGGCGCCTGTTCGGCCAACCGGCCACGCTGCACAACCAGATCGAGTACGGCCAGCTGCACAAGTTCTGGAACGGCGACATCACCGGCCACGCCACCAAGGACAACTATCACAACGTCGTCGCCGGCGCATTCGACGAGCTCGTCTCCGCCACCGACAGCGTGCTGTCGCAGCGGCTGCGTCTGGGCCGCACCCAGGACACGCAGCGCGTCGAGCACTTCTACTTCGTGCAGGCCGAGCGCTCGACGCGCCACACCTTCGACGACGTCATCAACAGCAAGGCGATCGGGCTGTCGCTGAACTACCAGGGCGGTTGGCGCGACCTCGACAGCCTGGTGCTGCCCACCGAGGGCCTGAGCATCTCGGGCCAGGCCGGTGTCGGCTACTCGCACGGCCGCGACGCCGAACCGGGCCCGTACACGCGCCTTTACCTGCGCGCGATCGGCTACTTGCCGGTCGGGCGGACGTGGTACAGCCAGGCGCGGGTCGAGGTCGGCCAGGTGTTCCTGCGTTCGAACATGGTGGTGCCCGAGCCGGAGCAGTTCCGCGCCGGCGGCGACGAGTCGGTCCGCGGCTACGACTACCGCAGCCTGGGGCCGATCCTCGACGGCACGGTGAGCAGCGGCAACGTGCTTTACACCACCAGCGTGGAGCTGGCACGTCCGATCATGAAGTCGATGCCATCGCTGTGGGGCGCGGTGTTCGTCGATGCGGGCAACGCCGGCAACGGCTTCGCCCACCTGGAGCCGGCCGTCGGCATGGGCGTGGGCATTCGCTGGCGCAGCCCGGTCGGGCCGTTGCGCATCGATTGGGCCTACGGCCGCAACGTGCACAAGACGAAGCTGCTGTTCGGTGTCGGCATCGCGTTCTAGCGCCCGCCATGACTGCGCCCGAGCCCCCCCCGCCCGCACCCGCCGCGCCGCCAGGGCACTGGCACGCGACGCCGCCCACGCCGCTGCGCACCGGCCTGCGCCTGCTGCTACCGCTGGTCGGCATCGCGGCCTTGCTGGCGATGGTGCTGGGCGTGTTCGTGGCCGCGCTGCGCTGGACCGTCGCCACCGAGGACGGCACGCGCTGGCTGCTGCGCCATCTGCCCGGCGTCGAAGCCACCGGTTTCAGCGGCGCGCTGCTCGGCCCCGCATGGCACCTCGACCGGCTGCGCGTGAGCTGGAACAGCGGCCGCGACATCCTGGTCATCGACGACCTCGGCGCCAGCGGCCTGCGCTGGCGGGCCTGGCCCGTCGCGCACGCGTGGATCGGGTTCGAGATCGCCGGCGTGACGGCGCGCAGCGCGGCACTGACGACCGGCAACGGCCCGTCGACGGCGCCTTTCGTGCTGCCGGACAGCATCGCGCCGCCGCTGGCGCTGCGGGTGGCCCATGCCCACGTCGAGTCACTGACGGTCAATGGCGGCGCGCCGCTGACCGCCATCGACCTGCAAGGGCTGACGCTGGACCCGCGGCCCGGTGCCGAGCATGGCGTGCAGCGATTCAGCTTCAGCGGCGCCGGCGTCGAGGCCGAGGGCGCGGCGCGCATCGGCAACCGCAAGCCGCTGGCGCTGGCGGCGCAACTCAGCCTGCGGCCGGCGCTCGACGGCGACCACCCGCGCTGGGCTGCGGCGCTGCGCGCCGACGGGCCGCTGGCGAAGCTGACCGTGACCGGCACGCTGCGTGGCACGCCGCGGCCCGACCATGCGGCACCGACGCTCGACCTGCATGCCGTGCTGCAGCCGCTGCTGCCGTGGTCGCTGGCTTCGCTGGCCCTGCACACCGACAACCTGGACCTGTCGGCGCTGTCGGCGCAGCTGCCCTCGACCCGCCTGGCCGGCGATGCTTTGCTCAGCGGCGGCGAGCCCGGGCAGCCGCTGGTCGCCACCGTGGCCTTGCGCAACGCGGCCCCGGGCCGCTGGGACGAGGGCCGTTTGCCGGCGCAGCACCTGAGCCTGCGCGCCGAGCGCGCGGCCGCGCAGCCGACGCGGCTGCTGGTGTCGCAGTTCGATGTCGAGTTCGCCGACGCCACCAAGGCCGCGGGCCGCTGGAGCGGCAGCGCCCTCTGGCAGGGCCCGACCCTCAGCCTGCAGACCCGGCTCGAGGGGGTCGCGCCGCAGCGGCTGGACGGCCGCGCCGCGGCGATGTCGCTCGACGGCCCGTTGACCGTGGCGCTGCGCGGCTTGCCCGCGCCCGACGGCAGCATCGGCGCGGCCGCGCTGGCCGTCGATTGGAAACTCGACCTCGGCGGCCGGCTCGACGCGGCGCCGCAGCCGGTGCGGCTGCAGCTCGAAGGCAGCGCCGACGAAGACCACCTGCTGCTGCGGCATGCGAAGGCGCAATCCGGCGGCGCCAGCGCCGACCTGCAGGCCAGCCTGGTGCGCGGCGTCCGCGGCGCCTGGCAACTGCAGTCGGCGGGCACGGTGCGCGATTTCGATCCTCGCCCCTGGTGGCCCGGCGAACCGGGCTCGGCATGGCGCAAGGGGCCACACCGGCTCCAAGGTGACTGGCAGTTCGACTTTCGCGTCCCCGGCGACGCTGTCCGGCTGCCAGTGCTGGCGCTGGTGCAGCGCCTGGCCGGCAACGGCCGGCTGCACATCCACGACGCCGTGCTGGCCGGCGTGCCGCTGGCGGCCGACATCAAGCTCGGCTACATCCCCGCCGCGACCCCGGCACCGGGGTCGCTCGATGCCGACGTCACACTCGGCGGCAACCGGCTGCTGATCGAGGGCCGCGGCGACCCGGCCGGCAGCGGCGCGAACGACCGCTGGCGCGCCCGGATCGACGCTGCGGATCTGACCACGCTGGCGCCGCTGGCGCGGCTGAGCCCGGAGCTGGCGGACTGGGTGGCGCGCCAAGGCAGCATCACCGGCACCCTGGCCGCCAACGGCCGCTGGCCGGCGCTGCACACCGAAGGCAACCTGCAACTCTCGCAACTGCAGGTCGGGACACTCTCGCTGGCCCGCGGCAGCGCCGCGTGGGCGATGAACCTGCAGGGCGAACGGCCGCTGGCGCTGCAGATCGACCTCGCCGGCCTGCAATACGGCCAGCGCCGCGCCGACAACGTCCGCGCGCAGTTGCACGGCACGCTGGCCGATCACCACATCGACATCAGCGGTGCTCTGCCGGTGCTGCCGCCGGCGATCGCGGTGCGGATGCTGGGCATCGAAGCGCAGTCGGGCACCCAGGCCCAGCTGCGGGCCCAGGGTAGCTGGCAAGCCGACGCGGCCGGCGGCGGCCGCTGGCGCGCCCACGTCGAACAGCTGGTCATCGGCTCGTGGGACGGCGGCGCCGCCACCACACCGCCGGCGTCGGGCTGGATCGAGACCCGCGACCTGCGCGCCGAGTTGCAGTTCGACGCCGGGGGCAGCCTCGTGGCCCTGCATGCCGACCCAGGACGCCTGCAACTGTCCGACACCGCCAGCCTGCGCTGGGATGCGGTCAGTCTGGACCTGCACGGCGAGCAGCCGCAGGGCGAATTGCATGCCAGCATCGACGCCTTCGCGCTCGCGCCGCTACTGGCGCGGGCCCAGCCCGGCGTCGGCTGGGAGGGCGACCTGCGGCTGGAGGCCCGCGTGGACATTCGGGCCACCGACAAGGTCGATGCCGACCTCGTCTTTGAGCGCAGCGGTGGCGACCTGGACATCGCCAGCGATGCCGGGCTACAGCTGATGGGCCTGACCGACTTCCACCTCCAGCTGTCGGTGCACGATGGGCTGTGGCAGTTCAGCCAGACGTTCCGCGGCCGCAGCCTGGGCGAGATCGTCGGCCAGGTGCAGGTGCAGACCACGCCCGATCGACGCTGGCCGCCGGCCGACGCACCGCTGCAGGGCTCGCTGCAGGCGCACGTGGCCGACCTCGGCATCTGGGGATCGTGGGTGCCACCGGGCTGGCGCCTGAGCGGCGAGCTGAGCACGATGGCGACGCTCGGCGGCCGCTTCGGGCAGCCGCAGTACAGCGGCCGCATCACCGGCACCGGGCTGGGCGTGCGCAACCTGCTGCAGGGCGTGAACCTACACGACGGCAAGCTGTCGGCGGTGCTCGAAGGCGACACAGCCCGCATCGAGCACTTCACGCTGCGGGGCGGCGACGGCGAGGCCGAAGTCACCGGCGGCGCCACGCTGGGCCTGTCCCCGCATGCCGGCCTGCAGTTCAAGGCTGACCATTTCCGCGTCCTCGGCCGCGCCGATCGGCAGATCGTGGCCAGCGGCAACGCGACCCTGGACCTGGACGCCGACCAGACCCGGCTGATTGGCCAGTTTGGCATCGACGAAGGCCTGTACGACACCAGCCACGCCGACGCGCCGTCGCTCGACGACGACGTCACCGTGCGCCGGCCGGGCGCTGCCGAGACCGGCGGGCCCGCCGCCGCGCCTGCGCCGCGGCGCAACGTGGCGCTGGACGTGACCGTCGACCTCGGCCAGAAGATGCACGTGCTCGGCCGCGGCCTCGAAACCGAACTGCGCGGCCAGGTCCGGATGACGACGCCGGGCGGACGGCTGGCCGTCAACGGCACCATCCGCACCGATGGCGGCACCTATGCCGCCTACGGCCAGAACCTGGAGATCGAGCGCGGCATCGTCGCCTTCGGCGGTGTGGCCGACAACCCGCGGCTGGACATCTTGGCGCTGCGCCCCAACCTCGACGTGCGAGTCGGTCTCCAGATCACCGGGAACCTGCAGACGCCGCGGGTGCGCCTGTACTCGGAGCCCGACATGGCGGACAGCGACAAGCTCTCGTGGCTACTGCTGGGCCGCGCGCCCGACAGCCTCGGCCGCAACGACGCGGCGATGGTGCAGCAGGTCGCGGTGGCGTTGCTCGCCGGCGAAGGCAAGGCGCCGACCGAGGTGCTGCTGCACAGTCTGGGCATCGACCAGCTGTCGCTGCGCCAGAGCGACACCGACGTCCACGAGACCGTGATCAGCCTGGGCAAGCAGATCTCGCGCAACTGGTATCTGGGCTACGAACGCGGCGTCAACGCCACCGCCGGCAACTGGCAGCTCATCTATCGGATCGCGCAGCGCTTCACGCTGCGCCTGCAAAGCGGGCTGGACAACTCGGCCGACGTGATCTGGAGCTGGCGCTTCCAGGCGCCGCCGGCCGAAGCGGCCGTGCGAAAATCGACGGTCGTCCCGCCGTAGTTCAACGGATAGAACGGGCGCCTCCTAAGCGCCAGATACAGGTTCGATTCCTGTCGGGGGGACCACGACGCCTGCAATCGGCGGCCACACGCGAGTCCTGGAGCGAGCGACAACCGCGCAAACGCGCACGCGCGGCGGCGCTTGGCCCTGCAACTTTCGAACCCGCGCCGACTCACAGATAAACGCCCGGTTCTATACTGCCGACCGGGGTGAGTCTCCCGCGAAAGGCGAGTTGATCATGGGTCCAAAATTGAAATTCGCCGGCTTCGTCGCACTCGGTGCGGTGGCCGGCGCGCTCGCCACGATGCAACTGCAGGCCGTCGCGCGCAGCTCGACGGCGCCCTTGCCGCTCGAAGAGGTGCAGCAGCTCGCCGCCGTTTTCGACCGCATCAAGGCCGAGTACGTCGAGCCGGTCGACGAGAAGAAGCTGATTGAGGACGCCATCGCGGGCATGGTCGCCGGCCTCGACCCGCACTCACAATACTTCGACAAGAAGAGCTTCAAGGAATTCCGCGAAAGCACCGGCGGCAAGTTCGTCGGCATCGGCATCGAGATGGGGATGGAAGACGGCGTCGTGAAGGTCGTCTCGCCGATCGAAGGCTCGCCGGCCTTCCGCGCCGGGCTCAAGCCGGGCGACCTGATCACCCGCATCGACGACACCCCGGTGCGCGGCCTCACGGTGGATCAATGCGTCAAGCGCATGCGCGGCGAGCCCAACACCAAGGTCAGGCTGACGGTGGTCCGCAAGTCCGAGAACCGCAGCTTCCCGGTCACGATCGTGCGCGAGGAGATCCGCATGCAGAGCGTGCGCGCCGGCATGCCGGCGCCGGGTTACGGCTGGATCCGCATCAGCCAGTTCCAGGACCGGACGGTCGATGACTTCGTGCGCAAGGCCGAGGACCTGTACAAGCAGGATCCCAAGCTCAAGGGCTTGGTGCTCGACCTGCGCAACGATCCCGGCGGCCTGCTCGACGGCGCGGTGGCTGTCGCCGCGGCCTTCCTGCCGCCCGACGCGGTGGTCGTCACCACCAACGGCCAGCTGCCAGAGTCAAAGGCCACGTTCCGCGCCAACCCCGACTATTACGCCCGCCGCGGCGGCGGCGACCCGCTCAAGGGCCTGCCGGCGGCGCTGAAGTCGGTGCCGCTGGTGGTGCTCGTCAACGAGGGCTCGGCCTCGGCCAGCGAGATCGTGGCCGGTGCGCTGCAGGACCAGCACCGGGCCACGATCATGGGCGGCCAGACCTTCGGCAAGGGCTCGGTGCAGACCGTGCGCCCGCTGCCCGGCGACACGGCGCTGAAGATCACGACCGCGCGTTACTACACGCCCAGCGGCCGCTCGATCCAGTCCAAGGGCATCGTCCCCGACGTCTGGCTCGACGAGACCGCCGAGGGCAACGTCTTCGCCGCCCTGCGCATTCGCGAGGCCGATCTCGAGAAGCATCTCGAGAACGCCGACGAGAAGGCCGACCCAGCGGCCGAGAAGGCAGCCGAGAAGGCCCGTGAGGAGGCGCGCGAGAAGCTCGAGGAACAGCTCACCGCCAGCAAAAAGCCCGTCAAGCCGCTGCCCGAATTCGGCAGCGCCGACGACTTCCCGCTGCAGCAGGCCCTCAACCAGCTGCGCGGCCTGCCCGTGATGGCCAGCAAGACCGCCGCCGCCGAGCAGCGCGCCGAGGCGCCGAGCGCGGCGCGCAGGTAAACGCGCCGCGTGCCGCCCCTGCGCGAGGCCCGCCCGCCGGCGGGCTTCGCCGCGTCTGACCGATGAACGACCAGCAACTGCTGCGCTACGCGCGCCACCTGATGCTCGACGAGATCGGCATCGAGGGGCAGCGCGCGCTGCTCGCGGCGCACGCGCTGATCATCGGCGCCGGCGGGCTGGGCTCGCCGGCGGCGCTGTACCTGGGCACCGCGGGCGTCGGGCGGATCACGGTGGTCGATCACGACGACGTCGATTTGACCAACCTGCAGCGACAGATCGCACACGACCTGTCGCGCATCGGCCAGCCCAAGGCCGAGTCGGTGCGCGCCTCGGTGGCGGCGATCAACCCCGAGGTGCGGCTGCATGCGCTGGTGCGCCGCGCCGACGGCGCCCTGCTCGACACCCTGGTGCCCGGCGCCGACGTCGTGCTCGACTGCAGCGACAACTTCGGCACCCGCCACGCCGTCAACGCCGCCTGCGTGCGCCACCACCGGCCGCTGGTCGCGGGCGCGGCGATCGGCTGGGACGCGCAGCTCACCGTGGTCGACCCGCGCCTGCCGGCATCGCCCTGCTACGCCTGCCTGTTCCCGCCCGACGCAGGGCACGAGGACGTGGCCTGTGCGACGATGGGCGTGCTCGCGCCGCTGGTCGGCGTCGTCGGCAGCCTGCAGGCGGCCGAAGCGCTCAAGCTGCTCACCGGCGCCGGCCGCACGCTGACGGGGCGGCTGCTGATGCTCGACGCGCGCTCGATGCGTTTCGAGGAGATCGCCGTCGCGCGCGACCCGCAGTGCCCGGTGTGCGGGAAACGCGCCCCGGTTCCCGCTTAAGCTCATGCCATGGTGACCGAACACAGCCCGTTGACCGCGCGCAACTTTCCGTCGGCCGAGGAGGAAGCCCTCGCGCTGAGCGAACCGGGGCGCTACGCCGGGCCCGAGAGTTCCTACCGGCTGGCCTTCACCGACAGCGCCTTCCTGCTGCGCGAGGAGTTGCGGCCGGTGCGCATGCAGCTCGAGCTGCTCAAGCCCGACCTGGTGCAGCGCGAGCAGGGCATCGAATCGACGATCGTGATCTTCGGCAGCGCGCGCATCGTGCCGCCCGAGCACGCGGCCTCCGCGCTCGAGGCTGCGCGCGCCGAAGGCGACACGACGGCGCTTCGCCGCGCAGAAACGGCGGCGGCGATGAGCCGCTACTACGACGAGGCGCGCCGCTTCGCGGCGCTGATCACCAAGCGCTCGCGTGCGCACGCGGCGCCGATCTACGTCGTCACCGGTGGCGGGCCTGGCATCATGGAAGCCGGCAACCGCGGCGCGCACGACGTCGGCGGCAAGAGCATCGGGCTGAACATCGTGCTGCCGCACGAGCAGGCACCCAACCCATACATCACGCCCGAGCTGTGCTTCCAGTTCCACTACTTCGCGCTGCGAAAGATGCACTTCCTGATGCGCAGCATCGCGCTGGTGTGCTTTCCGGGCGGTTTCGGCACGCTCGACGAGTTGTTCGAGACCATGACCCTGGTGCAGACCGGCAAGAGCCGCAGGCGTCCGATCCTGCTCTTCGGGCGCGAGTTCTGGCAGCGCCTGATCGACTTTGACTTCCTCGTCGAGACCGGCATGATCGGCGCCGACGACCCGGCGCTGTTCCGCTTCGTCGAGACGGCCGAGGAGGCCTGGGACGTGCTGGCGGCTCACTATGGCTTCGACGCGCCGGGCGGCGATGCCAAGGCCTTCGCCATCGACCCCTGAGCCCGTCGCGATGCCCCCCCGCATCAGCCTCATCGGGGCACCGACCGACATCGGTGCCGGCGCGCGCGGCGCGAGCATGGGTCCCGAGGCACTGCGCGTGGCCGGGCTGGGCGCCACCTTGCAGGGCCATGGGCTCGAGGTGCAGGACCGAGGCAACCTCACCGGCCCGGCCAACCCGTGGCTGCCCCCGGTGGACGGTTACCGCCATCTACCCGAAGTCGTGGCCTGGAGCGAGGCGGTGCACGCCGCGGTGCTGGCCGAGCTTCGGCTCGGCCGCCTGCCGATCCTGCTGGGCGGCGACCATGCCCTGAGCATCGGCAGCATCAGTGCCGTCGCCCGCCATTGCCGCGAGACCGGCCGCAAGCTGCGCGTGCTGTGGCTGGACGCGCACGCCGACTTCAACACCAGCGTGCTGACACCCAGCGGCAACGTCCATGGCATGCCGGTGGCCTGCCTGTGCGGGCACGGGCCGCAAGCACTCGTCGAGATCGGCGGCACGGCGCCGGCGCTCAGCCCCAAGGCCGTCCGCCAGATCGGCATCCGCAGCGTCGATGCCGGCGAGAGGCGATTCGTCCACGAGGCCGGCCTCGAGGTCTTCGACATGCGCTACATCGACGAGATGGGCATGCGCCACACGATGGAGCTCGCACTGGCCACGCTCGACCACAAGACGCACCTGCACGTCAGCTTCGACGTCGACTTCCTCGACCCCGAGATCGCCCCCGGCGTCGGCACCACCGTGCCCGGCGGGCCGACGTACCGCGAGGCCCAGCTGTGCATGGAGATGATCGCCGACAGCGGTCACCTGGCGAGCCTGGACGTGATGGAGCTCAACCCGGCCCTGGACGTCCGCAACAAGACCGCCGAGCTGGCGGTGGACCTGATCGAGAGCCTGTTCGGCAAGAGCACGCTGATGCGCGCGTGATTGCAGGCACATGCCCGGCAAGGCCGCGGCCCCGCGACTAAGATCCGCCGGATGTTGCAACCCGGGCCCCTGGCCTTCCTGCGCGCACGGCGCGCGAGCTTGGCTGCCGGGCTCGCAGTCGCCGCGGCGTTGGCGTCGGCCCTGCCCGCCGGCGCAGCACGGCCGCCGGCACGGACCGCGCAAGTCGCGGCCCTGCCTGCGGCGATTGCGCCTGCGAGTGCGCCTGCAACTTGGCCTGCCGGTGCGGCCGAGCCTGCAGTCACCGGCGCCGGCCAGCGCATCTACGAACGCACGCGGCCGCTGCTGCTGCAGGTGCGCACGCTGCTGAAGACGCAGGACAGCCAGTCCTCCGTCGGCTCCGGCTTCGTCATCGATTCCAGCGGCCTGCTGATCACGAACTACCACGTGGTCAGCGAATACGCGCTGCAGCCCAGCCGCTACCGGCTGGTCTATGCCAGCGTCGACGGCCGCCAGGGCGCGCTGCAGTTGCTGGCCTTCGATGTCGTGCACGACCTGGCGCTGCTGCGTCCGGCCGACCCGGCGGCGCTGGGCGGTCGCGGCGTCGTGCCGCTGCGGCCCGAGGACGAGGCGCTGGCCCGCGGCGCGCGCATTTTCTCGCTCGGCAATCCGCTGGACGTGGGCTTCGCGGTCGCCGAAGGCAGCTACAACGGCACCGTCGAGCGCAGCTTCCTGCCAACGCTGTTCTTCGGCGGCTCGCTCAGCCCCGGGATGAGCGGCGGCCCGGCACTCGACGAACTGGGGCGGCTGGTCGGCGTCAACGTTGCCGCGCGGCGCGACGGCGAGCAGGTCAGCTTCCTGGTGCCCGCCGACGAGGTGCGCGCCCTGCTCGCGCGCGGACGCAGCGGCCGACCGATCACGACGCCCGCCTGGGCCGAGATCACGCGCCAGCTGACGGCCCACCAGGCCGCGTTGACCGCGCGCTTCGTCGCCCTGCCCTGGCGCAACGCCGGCCATCCGCGCTATGCGATCCCGGTGCCGCAGGAGGTCTTCATGCGCTGCTGGGGCCGCAGCACGCCGCAGGACACGCGCGGACTGCAGTTCGAGCGTTCCGATTGCGCGATGGACAGCCGCATCTTCGTCAGCGGCGCTCTGCTCACCGGCTTCATCACGGTGCGCCACGAGGCCTACGACGGCAGCAAGCTGGGGGCGCTGCGCTTCGCCCAGCGCTACTCGGCCAGCTTCCGCAACGAGTTCATGGGCCGAGACAGTCGCCAGCTCACGGCGGCGCAATGCGTCGAGAACCAGGTCAGCAGCGCCGGCCTGCCGCTGAAGGCGGTGATATGCCTGCGCGCCTACAAGAAGCTCGAAGGCCTGCACGACCTGGTCGTGCTCGCGGCCACGCTGGACAGCAGCAGCACCGGCGTGCAGGGCCGCTTCGAGGCGCACGGCGTCAGCCTGGTCAGCGCACAGCAGCTGGCGCGGCACTACATCGACGGCTTCGCATGGACCGACCCCAAGAGCGCCTCGCGCTGATCGAGTGCGCCGAGCGCGACGGGCGCGGCGCGCGCGCCCTCGACGTGCGCGCCTGGCCGCTGACGATCGGCCGCGCGCTCGACAACGACCTCGTGCTCGACGACCCGTACGTTGCGGCCCACCACGCGCGGCTCGAGCGCGACGCCGAAGGCCGGCTGCAGCTCGTCGCGCTGCCCGGCGTCAACGGTGTGGTCCACGACCATCGCCGCATCGCCCCGGGGCAGACGCTGGTGCTGCCCGCTGGCGGCGCCCTGCTGCAGTTCGGCCAGACCCGGCTGCGCCTTCGCCTGCCCGCCGAGGTGCTCGCGCCCGAGCGGCCGCTGCCCTCGCTGCGGCGCGGCGCGCTGGCGCTGCCCTGGCTGGCCGGCGCGGCCCTGCTGGCGCTGCAGGCAGCCGAACAGTGGCTGGGCCTGGACCCGGGCGCCGACTATTCGGCCTGGCTGCCCGTCCTGGTCGGGCTGCCGCTGGGAGTGGCCGGTTGGTGCGGGCTGTGGGCGCTGCTGTCCAAGGTCTTCCAGCACCGCTTCGACTTCCTCGGCCACCTGCGGATCGCCCTGCCCGGTCTGCTGGCGATCGGGCTGTTCGACGCGATGTGGCCGCAGGCGATGGCGGCGATCGGCGCGCCCACGATGTGGCAGCTCGGCGCGCCGCTGCAGGCGCTGCTGCTGGCCGGGCTGGTGCACGCCCACCTTCGCCACCTCCTGCCACTGCACCCGCGCGCGGTGACCGCCTCGGTGCTCGCGCTGGTGGTCGCCGGCGGCGCGATCTCGCTGGCGCTGACCCACCGCCGCAGCGACAGCTATGCGGCGGCGCCGTACATGAGCACGCTGCCGCTGCCGGCCTGGCGCTGGGCCGGCACGGTACCGCCGACGGATCTCGTGGAGTCGATGGCGCCGCTGGCGCAGACCCTGGCGCAGCGGGTGAATAAGGCACGCGACGAGGACGCGCAGGACGAGGCCGACGATGGCGACTGAGCCTCGCCCCCGCCAAGGCGCGCTTGCGCGGCCCCGAGGCGCGCGGACCCACCGGCGGCCGCGACACACCTGCCGGCGCCGTGGCCGGAGGCAGGCGCGGTTGCCGGCCCGCGCGCGGCGCGTCATGATCCGCCGATGACCGAACGACCCCTGCTGATCGGCGCGTCGGCGCGCATCTACACGCCCGGCTCGGCCGGCATGCCGTTGGCGGGAGTCTGGTCCAAGACCCTGCACTACCTGGAACAGTCGGTGGCGCACTGGCTGCTGTCCGGTGGCGCGATGCCGCTGATGGTGCCGGCCGTCGACGCCACCAGCATCGTGCAGCGCAGCGACATCGACCTGCACGACTACGCCGCGGCGCTCGACGGCCTGTTGCTGCAGGGCGGCAACGACGTCGCGCCCGAGAGCTACGGCGAGAAGCCGCTGGCGCCCGAATGGCACGGCGACCGCGTCCGCGACCGCTACGAGATGGAACTGATCCGCGCCTTCGTCGCCGCCGGCAAGCCGGTGTTCGGCATCTGCCGGGGCCTGCAGCTGCTCAACGTCACCTACGGCGGCACGTTGTGGCAGGACATCCCCACCCAGCGCCCGGACGCGCTGCACCACCATGTCAGCGGCCGCTACGAGCACCACCACCATGCGGTCGAGTTCAGCCCCGGCAGCCGCCTGGCGGCGCTGTATCCGGGCCAGCCGCGGGCGACCACCAACAGCATCCATCACCAGGGCATCAAGGACCTGGCGCCGTCGTTCACGGTCGAGGCGCGCTGCCCCGACGACGGCATGATCGAGGCCGTTCGCTGGCAGGGCCCGAGTTTCGTCGCCGCCGTGCAATGGCACCCCGAGTTCCATCGGCCCGACGATTTGAGGACACTCGACGACAGCGCGATCCTGAACGACTTCCTGGCCGAAGCACGCGCCGCGCGCGGCCGCCTCACCGAAGCGGCATAGCGCGGCGCGGCGTGGCGCGGCGTCAGCGGCTTGCCGCCGACGCCGGCGTGGCGGGCGGACAGGGCCCGTGGGTGCGCCGGAAGTCGCGCGGCATCACCGCCCCGCCGGCCGCGTGCAGCCCGCGGCCGAAGGCCCGTGCGACCGTCTCCTGCTTGACCAGCGGCCCGCGATCCCAGCGCGTGCGGATGCTCCAGGCATCGCCTTCCTCGACCAGCCAGGGGCCGAGGTCGCGGCCTTCGACGCGCACGGAGGCGAGCAGGCGATGGCCGCCGTCGCGGCCGCTGATGCGCGCGCTGGCGGTCTTGTGCAGGGCCTGTTCGGCGAGTGCCTGGCGCGACTCCTCCCCCCAGGCCTGGCACGGCTCGGGCGCGTCGATGTCGCGCAGGCGGATCTCGACCGCGGCGCCGCCGGCCGGCGTGATCCACAAGGTGTCGCCGCGCGTGACCGCCGTCACCTCGCCCTCGATCGTGACGGGCTCGGGCGGCTTGCGCGGCGAGGCCACGGTCGGCACGAGCGCGCCCGCGGCGGCGCACGCCAGCGCCGGCAGCGCGAACAGGCGGGCCAGCCGCCGACGACGTTTCGAGTTCATCTGGGAATGCTAGCCGCTCGGCGTGGTCACCGGGCCGATGGCGGCGTCTTCAGTGCCGTCAGCGCCGCCTCGGCTTCGGCAAGCAACCGGTCCAACCGTTCCTTGAGACCTTCGGTGCTGAGCTGCTCGCGCAGCCGCTCGACCATCAACGGCAGCGCGAACGGGCTGGGTGCCGCCAGATCCACGAGCACCAGCGGCCACGCCGCCAGGTCGCGCAGCGTGTCGCCCAGGCGCGCGATGTCCAGCTCCTGCTGCAGAACCTCGGCGTCGGCCTGACCGAGCAGGCAGTCGCTGGCGTCGTACTTGCGGAAGACCTCGAAGAACAGGCTGCTCAAGGCCTGCAGCCGGCGCACGCTCTTGGGTGCTCTCGGGTAGCCGCCGAACACGAGCCCGGCCACGCGCGCGATCTCCCGATAGCGCCGCAGCGCCAGCGCGCCCGAGTTGAGCAAATGTGCCACGCATCCCCCGACTACAGCGGGCTGGCACGAAGTGCCTGCAGGCAGAGCCGAGCCGCTTGGTCGCGGCTCAAGCGGCACGAGTGCCTCGCTCCACACGAGGCACTCCCCCTGCCGGTTACGGTGGGGTCTCCTGATCCTGGATGTGCTCGAGAAGCTGCTCGATGCTCGCATGACCCCCGGCGCCTACAACGCCGCAGGCGTTGTTCCAGAAGCCGGTCTTCCAGCAGAACCTCCTCAGGTGCTTCGCATATTCCTGGCGAATGGAGCCAGAGCTGACGGCCTTCAGGTTGCCAACGAAACGCGCCAAGTTCATTGACGGATGAGCCCCGACCGGCAGGTGCACATGATCGGCCTGCCCGCCGAACGCCACCAGCCTGCAGCGCCACGACTTGCTCACGTCCGCGAAGATGCGTTGCAGCCTCTGCAGCATCTCTGAGGTCAAGCACTTCAAGCGCATGAACCCGCTGGCGGCCAAGCTGGCGCGATGTCGGCCAGCGGCCGCTGCACCGCGCGCGTCGTGTCGGCGGCGAGCGCGCGCATCGGCGTCAGCCACAGCACCTGCAGCCCGGTGGCGGCGCCCGCCGGATGCCCGGCTTTCCCGCCCCGGCGGGCGACCTTCGCGGAGGGCCGGGCCCGCGCTCGTTCGACGACGGCGGCGCGATTCAGCGCGCCCAGCCACGCCGAATAGGTCTTGCTGCTGCGGGTGGTCGCATGCAGCAGGCCGCTGGTGCCGGCGGCCATCGCGTCCCAGACCTCGCGCTGGAAGTCGAACGGCCGCCAGCCCTGACTCTCGAACCAGGCCTCGGCGGCTTGCGCTGGCGGGCGAGGGGGCATCGCGCCGATCTTGCCCGAATGCTCGCGGCCCGCACTGTGGTTCAATCGATCTCGCCGCTCTCGCGATCCCGTCATGAACCTGACCAAGCTCGCAGCACTTGTCCTCATCGCCGCCGGCGTGCTCGCGCTGGTCTATGGCGGCTTCAGCTACACGAAGGTGACCCATGACGTGAAGCTGGGGCCGATCGAGTTCGCCGTGAAGGAGAAGCAGACCGTCAACGTGCCGGTCTGGGCCGGCGTGAGCGCGATCGTCGCCGGGGTGGCGTTGCTGGCGCTGGGCAGCCGGCGCTGAAACTTCCGGCCGCTCAGGCGGTCGCGATCCAGCCTTCCACCGGATCCACGCCGGGCGGCAAGCCGCCTTCTGGCCGCAAGCTGGCCCAGGCCGCCTGCACCAGGCACAGTGCCGCGTCAAGCCGGTCGCCCGACGCATCGTCGACCAGCGCCTCGCGCTGGGCATGGCTGAGCTTGAGCCGCAGAGCGAGCCGCATGCGGCCCTGCTCCAGCGCGTCGACGATGTCCTTGCGCGCGATCAGGCGATCGGGTTTGTCGCTGTTCTTGTATGAGCGGCGGCCCACGAGTTCGAAGGCGAGCAGCCCCGGGTAGCCCTCCACCGCGACCCGCGCCGGGTCGCCCGCGTGCAGGCGCGGCAGCGTGACGCCGGCGCGTACCAGGCGCGACAGGCCCTCGTAGTACATGAAGCCCACCGGCACGTAGCGCGTCTGCAGCGGGCTCGTCGAGCTGACCCCCGGCACTGCGGCGTCGGCGGCGCGGTGCAGCAGGCGCTGGCCCGCGGGCCGCGCGTTGCCCCAGGCATCGACGAGGGCGCGGAAGACGATCCGGGTCGGGCAGCGGCGCTGCACTTCGGCAATCACGGCTGCCGGCGTGCTCCCCAACGCCAGGGCATCGACGAACGGCCGTGGCAGGCCGAAAGGAAAGTCGAAGGCGCCGAACCACGGACCCGGCGCCGCCGCCAGCGCCTCGAACCCGGCCAGGCTCTCGATGGCGTCGATCGCATCCAGTCGCAGCACGCTGCCCATCAGCCGCCCGCGCGCCGCGGTGATCGGCTTGCGGCGGCCGGGTGTGCAGGTGAAATCGACACCCAGCAGCATGCGTTCGCCCGCCGGCCCGCTTTCCCGCACCGGCGCTCAGGCCTTGAGCCGGTAGCCGGTCCTGAAGATCCAGACCACGATGGCCAGCGAAATCGCCAGGAAGGCCGCGGTCATGCCCAGGCTGATGGCGACACCGACGTCGGCCATGCCGTAGAAGCTCCAGCGGAAGCCGCTGACGAGATAGACCACCGGGTTGAACAGCGCCACCTTCTGCCACAGGGGCGGCAGCATCTCGATCGAGTAGAAGCTGCCGCCCAGGAAGGTCAGCGGCGTGATGATCAGCAGCGGCACCACCTGCAGCTTCTCGAAGCTGTCGGCCCACAGCCCGATGATGAAGCCGACCATGCTGAACGTCACCGCGGTGAGCAGCAGGAACAGCAGCATCCACGCCGGATGCGCCACCTGCAGCGGCACGAAGAGGGTGGCCGTGGCGAGGATGATCAGCCCCAGGACGATCGACTTGGTGGCCGCGGCGCCGACGTAGCTGAGCACGATCTCCCCTGGCGAGACGGGCGCGGAGAGCAACTCGTAGATCGTGCCGGAGAAGCGCGGGAAGTAGATCCCGAACGACGCGTTGGACACGCTCTGCGTCAGCAGCGACAGCATGATCAGCCCGGGCACGATGAAGGCGCCGTAGCTGACGCCCCCGACCTGCTGGATGCGCGAGCCGATGGCCGCGCCGAAGACCACGAAGTACAGCGACGTCGACACGACCGGCGAGACGATGCTCTGCATCACCGTGCGGCGCGTGCGCGCCATCTCGAAGCCGTAGATCGCGCGGACCGCGTGCAGGTTCATGCCCGCGTCCCTTCGCCGGCCAGGAGCCCGACGAAGATGTCCTCAAGCGAGCTCTGCGTGGTCTGCAGGTCCCGCAAGCCGATGCCGGCCTCGCGCAGGCGCAGCAGCAGCTCGGCGATGCCGCCCTGGTCCCCCTCACCGTCCGACTCGTAGGTGTAGATCAGCTCGCTGCCGTTCTTGGCCAGCGCCAGCGGACGGCCTGCCAGCGACGCGGGCAACGCCGCCAGCGGATGCTGCAGCGCCAGCGTGAGCTGCTTGCGGCCGAGCTTGTGCATCAGGGCGGCCTTGTCCTCGACCAGTATCAGCCGACCCTGGTTGATGACGCCGACGCGGTCGGCCATCTCCTCGGCCTCCTCGATGTAATGGGTGGTGAGGATGATGGTCACGCCGGTCTCGCGCAGCTCGCGCACGAGCTGCCACATGTCGCGCCGCAGCGTCACGTCGACGCCAGCGGTGGGCTCGTCGAGGAACAGCAGCCGCGGCTCGTGCGCCAGGGCCTTGGCGATCAGCAGCCGCCGCTTCATGCCGCCCGACAGCGTGATGATCCGGCTGTCCTTCTTCTCCCACAGCGACAGCGAGCGCAGCACGCGCTCGACGTGCGCCGCGTCGGGCGGCTTGCCGAACAGGCCGCGGCTGAAGGTGACGGTGGCGCGGACGGTCTCGAAGGCGTCGGTGGTGAGCTCCTGCGGCACCAGGCCGATCAGCGAGCGCGCGGCGCGCCAGTCGCGCACGATGTCGTGGCCATCGACGGTGACGGTGCCGCTGCTGGCCCGCACGATGCCGCAGACGATGCTGATCAGCGTCGTCTTGCCGGCACCGTTGGGGCCGAGCAGGGCGAAGATCTCGCCGCGGCGGATCGCGAGGTCGATATGGTCCAGCGCCCTCAGGCCGCTGGCGTAGGTCTTGGACAGGCCGCTGACCTGGAGAATGTCCTGCATGCGCCGAGGATAGCCTGCAGGCGATGACCTCACACCACCGTGCCGCAGGCCCCGCGAGCGCTAAAGTCGGCCGCCATGAACACCAACCCCCTCCTGGCCGAGGCGCTGCGCGGCGGCATTGTCGAATCGGCGCACCGCGGCGCGCTGGCGATCGTCGATGCCGAAGGCGCCGTCCACACGGCGGTCGGCGACATCGAGCGGCCGATCTTCCCTCGCTCCGCCGTCAAGGTGCTGCAGGCGCTGCCGCTGGTGGCCAGCGGCGCCGCCGACCGCTGGCAGCTGAGCGACGCGGAGCTGGCGCTGGCCTGTGCCTCGCACGGTGGCGAGCCTGCGCACGTGGCGACCGCAGCGTCGATGCTGGCCAAGGCCGGCGTCGACGCAGCCGCGCTGGAGTGCGGCACCCACTGGCCCTACAACGACGCCGCCCTCAAGGCCCTCGCCGCCGCCGGCGCGCAGCCCGGCCCGTTGCACAACAACTGCTCGGGCAAGCATGCCGGCTTCGTCTGCCTCGGCTGCCTGATGGCCGGGGCGGGCGCGGATGCGGACGAACGGCGCGAGTTCGTGCGCGGCTACGTCAAGCCCGGTCATCCGGTGATGCGCGAGGTCACGGCCGCGCTGCAATCCACGACCGGGTTCGACCTCACGCGCACCGCGGTCGGCACCGACGGCTGCTCGATCCCGACCTGCGCGATCCCGCTGCGCCACCTGGCGCTGGCCTTCGCGCGCATGGCCACCGGCCAGGGCCTGGGCGAAGGCCACGCGCAGGCGGCGAAGCGGCTGCGCGCGGCGGTCGCCAAGGCCCCGTTCATGGTCGCGGGCAGCGGTCGCTTCGACACCCGCGTGATGACGCTGCTCGGCGAGCGCGTGTTCTGCAAGGTCGGCGCCGAAGGTGTCCATTGCGCCGCGCTGCCCGAGCTCGGTCTCGGCGTGGCGATCAAGATCGACGACGGCAACAACGCCCGCGCCTGCGAGGTCGTGATGGCATCCGTCATCGAGCGCCTGGTGCCGACGGGCGATGCCGAGCGCGCCGCGATCCATGCCCTGGCCGACGTGGCGCTGGTCAACTGGAACGGGATCGAGGTGGGGCGGCTGCGCGCCGCCGCCTGGTAGCGGCGGCAGCCGCCGGCCGACGCTCAGGGCCGGTCGGGATCCAGCCGCGACACCTGCCGGACATGGAAGCGCACCGTCGGCGTCCGACCGACGGCGAATTCGCGCAGCCCCGGCACCTCGACGTACAGGTCGTGCGTGCCGCGCGGCACGTCGTGGAGGTCGAACTCGGGCGTCGCGAAGTACGCGCGCAAGGGACTGCCATCGAGCAGCGGCAGCACCGAATCGCCGGGCGGCACACCCTCGACGACCACATGCACGGTGCCGCCGTCGTCGTGGATCGTCGCATCGGCAGCCGGCGCGACGATGCGCGCAGCCGCCCCTGCGACAGCAGGCCGCAGGCTCGCCACGGCCAGGGCGATCACGAGCGAGGTCCTCACGGTTCGCATCTCGGGGTCTTCGCAAGGCGCGCGCGAATCGCAAACCGGCCCCCGGGCGGCGCCATCGACGGGCTGCGCATCCGCGCTGCGGCCACAGGCGGTCGACTCCGCCGCGGCCCGCGGAGATCCCCGCGGCCGCAACTCAGTCGGCCACCGGGGCCGCCAGCAGCGGGATCGCACCGTCGGATTCGGCTCCCAGCAGGCCCACCTGCGTGTAGATGCCCAGCTTGCCGCGCGTGTCCTCAATGTCGAGGTTGCGCATCGTGAGCTGGCCGATGCGGTCGGCGGGCGTGAATGCGCCGGCGCCTTTCTCCATCGTCAGCCGCTCGGGGTGGTACGTGAGGTTCGGGCTCTCGGTGTTCAGGATCGAGTAGTCGTTGCCGCGCCGCAGCTCCAGAGTCACTTCGCCGGTGATCGCGCGCGCCACCCAGCGCTGCGCGGTCTCGCGCAGCATCAGGCACTGCGGGTCGAACCAACGGCCCTGGTAGAGCAGCCGTCCGAGCTTGCGGCCGTTCATGCGGTACTGCTCGATCGTGTCCTCGTTGTGGATGCCGGTGAGCAGGCGCTCGTAGGCGATGTGCAGCAATGCCATCCCCGGTGCCTCGTAGATGCCGCGACTCTTGGCCTCGATGATGCGGTTCTCGATCTGGTCGCACATGCCCAGGCCGTGACGGCCGCCGATCGCATTGGCTTGCTCGAACAGCGCCACCGCGCTGGCGAACGTCAGACCGTTGAGCGCCACCGGCCGGCCTTCCTCGAACCGCACGCTGACGGTCTCGGCCTTGACCTCGACCTCGGGCTTCCAGAACGCCACGCCCATGATCGGCTTGACGATGTGCATGCCCGAGTTGAGAAACTCCAGGTCCTTGGCCTCGTGCGTGGCGCCGAGCATGTTGCTGTCGGTGCTGTAGGCCTTCTCGACGCTCATCTTGTAGTCGAAGCCGGCGGCCTGCAGGTACTCGCTCATCTCCTTGCGGCCCCCGAGCTCGTCGATGAAGCGCTGGTCGAGCCAGGGCTTGTAGATGCGCAGGTTCGGATTCGCGAGCAGGCCGTAGCGGTAGAAGCGCTCGATGTCGTTGCCCTTGTAGGTGCTGCCGTCGCCCCAGATGTGGACGTCGTCCTCGCGCATCGCCACCACCAGCGCGGTGCCGGTGACGGCGCGGCCCAGCGGGGTGGTGTTGAAGTAGGTCGCCCCGCCGGTGCTGATGTGGAACGCGCTGCACTGGATCGCGGCAATGCCCTCGGCCACGAGCTGCGCGCGGCAGTCCACCAGCCGCGCCTTCTCGGCACCGTAGGCCAGCGCCTTGCGCGGGATCTCGTCGTAGTCGCTCTCGTCGGGCTGGCCGAGGTGGGCGGTGTAGGCGCATGGGATGGCGCCCTTGGCGCGCATCCAGTGCACGGCAGCACTGGTGTCCAGGCCGCCGGAGAAGGCGATGCCGACGCGTTCGCCGGCGGGCAGGGATTGCAGGATATGGGTCACGGCTGGGATCTCCTCGGGTCGCGATTGTCGCAAGGACGCGCCGGGCGTCCTGCGCTGGCCCCGGGTCAGGCCAGCCACCTCTCCAGCGCGTCGAACAGCCACTGCACGACGAGCGCCAGCAGCGCCGCCGGTAGGGCCCCGGCCAGCATCGTTGCGTTGTCGTTGACGGCCAGCCCGGCGACGATGCGCTCGCCCAGGCCGCCGGCACCGATGAAGGCCGCGACCGTGGCCGTGCCGACGTTGATCACGGCCGCCGTCTTCACGCCCGCCAGCAGGGTCGGCCGCGCCAGCGGCAGTTGCACCGACCACAGCGTCTGGCGCGGCGTCAGGCCGAGCGCGGTCGCGGCCAGCGTCTGGCCGGCGGGCACCCCGGCCAGCCCGGCGTGCGTGTTGCGCACGACCGGCAGCAGCGCGTACAGCGCCAGCGCAAGCAGCGCCGGCCAGAAGCCGATGACCCCGAGCAGGGCGATCAGGAAGGCCAGCAGGGCCAGCGAAGGCACGGTCTGCAGCACCCCGACGCCGCCCAGCACCCAGCCCGCCAGCGCCGGACGGCGCCAGGCCGCGATGCCCAGCGGCACGCCGATGAGCGCGGCCATCAGCAGCGAGGCCAGGACCAGCACCAGGTGCTGCACCAGCAGGCGCGGCAGGTCGGGTGCGAACAGGCGTGCGGCAAACGACGGTGGTCGCGCCTGCGCGCCGGCGCCCGGAGCTGCCGCACCGGCGTCGGCAACGGCCAGGAAGCGGCGCGCCACGTCGGCGAAGGACAGGCCGTCGATCTCGGCCTGGGCGTTCATCGCCCGCATCGCGGCGTCGTCGATGCGGCCCTGCAGCGGCAGCAGCGGCCGCGGGTCGACGCCGGCGCGCATCAGCAGCACGGCGTCGTAGCGCGGAAACACGCCGCGGTCGTCGACGAGCACGCGCAACCCGGGTCGACCGAGCTGGGCGTCGGTCGAATAAGCGTCGATCAGGTCGACTTGGCCGCCGCGAAGCGCCGCGTAGGCCAGGCCGTGGTCCAGCGCGTCCTCCGCGTCCAGCGTCAGCCCGTAGGCGCGCCGGACCACCGGCCAGCCGTCGGCGCGTTGCACGAACTCGTGCGACAGGCCGAGCTTGATCCGGCCTGGCGCCAGCCGCGCCAGGTCGGAGATGCGCACGATGCCCAGGGCCCGCGCCTGGTCATCGCGCATCGCCAGCGCATAGGTGTTGTTGAAGCCCAGCGGCACGGCGGCCTTCAGCCCTCGCGGCGCCAGCCCCGCGTTGATCTGCGTCAGTGAAGGGTTGTCGACGCGGCCGAGGATCTCGCGCACGACGGTGCCGGTGTACTCGGGGTACAGGTCGACCGCGCCGCTTTCCAGCGCCTGCACCAGGATGCCGGTGTTGCCCAGGCCCTGCCGGTGCTCGGCCGGCACACCCGCGGCCAGCAGGCGCTGACGGACGATCTCGCCGAGGATGTAGCTCTCGGTGAAGCGCTTGGAGCCGACGACCACGGCGCGACCCTGGGCCCCCGCGGAGGACGCCACGCAGGCCAGCAGCAGTGCGAGGATCAGCCCGGTCAAGCGGGACAGGGCGCGGGACGGGCGGCAGGGCATCGGCCATATTCTGGCCCGCTGCTCGTCCGCCGGCCGCGACGCGATCGGACTGGCGTGGGCGCGAGCGCCGAGTGCTTTGAAGCGTCCGGTCAAAGTATGTATCATCAATACATACTGAGTTCGTCGGATGCGATCATGGAAGCGACGGTTGCCGAACGCGGGCAGATCACCTTGCCCAAGGCCGTGCGCGACGCGCTGGGGCTGAGCAAGGGCACCAAGCTCAAGGTCGAGCTCGAAGGCGGGCGCATCGTGCTGCGCAAGGACGTGAGCGACGCGATGTCGCGCATGCGCGGCCGGCTCAAGCTGCCACCCGGTGTCAGCACCGACGACATCATGCGGGCGCTGCGGGGCCGCGCCCCCGGCGACCCGATCCCGGCCTGGGACCGGCCGCAGCCCTGCGCACGCAAGCGCGGCCGCAAATGATCGCCGTCGACAGCAGCATCCTGATCGACTTCATCGGCGACGACGAAGCCGCCTCCGAGGCCGCCGACCTGGCGCTGCGCCGGGCACTGGCGGCCGGGCCCGTGGTGGCCTGCGAGGTCGTCGTCGCCGAGGTCGTGGCCGGGCTGGGCGACGGCTCGGTGGTGATCGAGGCGCTGGAGCAGATCGGCATCGACTTCTCGCCCCTCGAGCAGCGCGCCGCGGTGCGCGCCGGCGAGATGCAGCGCCGCTACGCCGAGCGCCGCCGGGCCGCGCGCGAGCCCGGCGACGCCCCGCGCACGGGGCCCGACTTCCTCATCGGCGCCCACGCGTTGCTGCAGTGCCAGGCGCTGATCACGCGCGACGCCGGTTTCTTCCGGGACTATTTCAAGGGGCTCAAGGTCATCGTGCCGAAAGCTTCCTGACGCAGCATCCTTCTCCTTCTTCGACACAGGTCACCACCATGCCCACCAAGACCCAGACCGCCGCGCCCAAGCACGCCTTCGCCAAGACGCTGAAGACTTTTCGGACCGCCAGCGGCAAGCAAGGCCAGTTCTTCTCGCTGCCCGCACTCGCCAAGACCTACCCCGGCCTGAGCCGGCTGCCGATCGCGATCCGCATCGTGCTCGAGAGCGTGCTGCGCAACTGCGACGGCCAGAAGGTCACCGCCGAACACGTGGCGCAGCTCGCGCAATGGGGCGCGACCGCCGCGCGCAAGGACGAGATTCCCTTCGTCGTCGCCCGCGTCGTGCTGCAGGACTTCACGGGCGTGCCACTGCTGGCCGATCTGGCCGCGATGCGCAACGTCGCCGCCAAGATGGGCCGGGACCCGAAGTCGATCGAGCCGCTGGTGCCGGTCGACCTGGTGGTCGACCACAGCGTGATGATCGACTACTTCGGCCACAAGAACTCGCTCGACCTGAACATGAAGCTCGAGTTCAGCCGCAACCAGGAGCGCTACCAGTTCATGAAGTGGGGCATGGACGCGTTCAGCACCTTCGGCGTCGTGCCCCCCGGCTTCGGCATCGTCCACCAGGTGAATCTGGAGTACCTGGCGCGCGGCGTGCACAAGACCAAGGCCGGCGTCTACTACCCCGACAGCCTGGTCGGCACCGACAGCCACACGACGATGATCAATGGCATCGGCGTCGTCGGCTGGGGCGTCGGCGGCATCGAGGCCGAGGCCGGCATGCTCGGCCAGCCAGTGTACTTCCTGACCCCCGACGTGGTCGGCTTCGAGCTCACCGGCCAGCTGCGCGAAGGCGTCACCGCCACCGACCTGGTGCTGACCGTGACCGAGATCCTGCGCAAGGAGAAGGTGGTCGGCAAGTTCGTCGAGTTCTGCGGCGAGGGCACGCGCACGCTCAGCCTGCCCGACCGCGCGACGATCGCCAACATGGCGCCCGAGTACGGCGCGACGATGGGCTTTTTCCCGGTCGACGAGAAGACTGTTCAGTACTTCGAGGGCACCGGCCGCACCAAGGCCGAGATCGAGGCCTTCGAGGCCTACTTCAAGGCACAGAAGATGTTCGGCGTGCCCAAGGCCAGCGAGATCGACTACACGAAGCTGGTGCAGCTCGACCTCTCGACCGTCACGCCGAGCCTGTCGGGCCCGAAGCGGCCGCAGGACCGGATCGAGCTCGGTAAGGTCGCGGCCAGGTTCACCGAGCTCTACAGCGCGCCGGCGGCCGCCAACGGGTTCAACCAGGCGGCCGAAAGGCTCGCCACGCCAGGGCAGACGCCCTCGGGCCTGGAGATCCGCAACGGCGACGTGCTGATCGCCGCCATCACGAGTTGCACCAACACCAGCAACCCCAGCGTGCTGCTGGCCGCAGGCCTGCTGGCGAAGAAAGCGGTCGAGGCGGGGCTGAAGGTCAAGAAGCACGTCAAGACTTCGCTCGCCCCCGGCTCGCGCATCGTCACCGAGTACCTCGAGAAGGCGGGCCTGCTGCCTTATCTGGAGAAGCTTGGCTTCAGCGTCGCGGCCTACGGCTGCACGACCTGCATCGGCAACGCCGGCGACCTGACGCCGGAGATCAACGATGCGATCACGAAGAACGACCTCGTCTGCGCCGCTGTGCTGTCGGGCAACCGCAACTTCGAGGCGCGCATCCACCCCAACCTGAAGGCCAACTTCCTGGCCAGCCCGCCGCTGGTGGTGGCCTATGCGATCGCCGGCAACGTGACGCGCGACCTGATGACCGAGCCGGTCGGCAAGGGCAAGGGCGGCCAGGACATCTTCCTCGGCGACATCTGGCCGACCAGCGACGAGATCCACAAGCTGATGAAGTTCGCGATGAACGGCAAGGCCTTCCGCAAGAACTACGACAAGGTCAAGAGCGACCCCGGCAAGCTGTGGGAGAAGATCAAGGGCGTGAAGGGCAACGTCTACACGTGGCCCAGAAGCACCTACATCGCCGAGCCGCCGTTCTTCGCCGACTTCACGATGGCGCCGAAGGCGCTGGTGGCCGGCGTGCAGGGCGCGCGCATCATGGGCCTGTTCGGCGACAGCATCACGACCGACCACATCAGCCCGGCCGGCAGCTTCAAGGAGACGACGCCTGCGGGCAAGTACCTGCTGGAGAACGGCGTGCTCAAGGCCGACTTCAACAGCTATGGCGCGCGCCGGGGCAACCACGAGGTGATGATGCGCGGCACGTTCGCCAACGTGCGCGTCAAGAACCTGATGATCCCGGCCAAGGAGGACGGTTCGCGCGTCGAGGGCGGCTTGACGCTCTACCAGCCGGGCGGCGAACAGATGCCGATCTACGACGCCGCGATGAAGTACATCGCCGCCGGCACGCCGACCGTGGTCTTCGCGGGCGAGGAGTACGGCACCGGCTCCAGCCGCGACTGGGCCGCCAAGGGCACAGCGCTGCTGGGCATCAAGGCCGTGGTCGCGAAGAGCTTCGAGCGCATCCACCGCAGCAACCTGATCGGCATGGGCGTGTTGCCGCTGCAGTTCAAGGCCGGCGACTCGTGGGAGAGCCTGGACCTGAAGGGCGACGAACTCGTCGACGTCGTGCTCGCCGACGACGTCAGGCCGCTTTCGGACGCCCAACTCGAGATCACCGCCGGCGACGGCAGCGTGCGCACACTCGCGGTCACGCTGCGGATCGACACCGCGATCGAGGTCGAGTACTACAAGCATGGCGGCATCCTGCCGTTCGTGCTGCGCCAACTTCTGGCCGCCTGAGCGGCCCGGCCCCGCGCAGCATCTGCGGGCGCTGCCGTGCGCTCAAGGCTTGGCGCGGGCCCGAGCGCTGACGCGCTGGAAGAAAGCGTAGATGTCGCGGTCACCGATGCTGCGCGCATCGGCCACTTCGCCGCCGCGGGTGGCGCAGAGCACCCGGTTCGCGGCAGCCGGTCAGCGCCCGCGCAGGAACAGCGCGTCGAGTTCCTTCAGCGTCACCTGACGCCAGGTCGGCCGACCGTGGTTGCAGGTGTCGGCGCGCTCGGTGGTTTCCATCTCGCGGAGCAGGGCGTTCATCTCCTCGATCGTGAGCCGCCGGTTGGCGCGCACCGCGCCGTGGCAGGCCATTGTCGCCAGGATGTCGTCCCTGGCGCGCTGCACGATGCGGCTGGGCCCGGCCTCGGCGAGCTCGGCCAGCACCGATCGTGTGAGTTCCGCCAGGTCGGCGCCGGGTAACGCCGCCGGCCGGCTGCGCACGACCAGCGTGCCGGCCGCGAGCACGCCAACATCGAGCCCCAGGGCCAGCAACACGGCCTGCTCGGCCTCGGCGGTGGCGACCTCGGCCGCCGTCGCGGCCAGGGTCTGCGGGATCAGCAGCGGCTGCGCCGGCAGGTCGGCATTGGTCCCGGCGGCGCGCTTCAGCCGCTCATAGACGATGCGTTCGTGCGCGGCATGCATGTCCACGACGACGAGGCCGTGCGCGTTCTCGGCCAGCACGTAGGCGCCACCGATCTGGGCCAGCGCGCGGCCGAGCGGCCAGCCGGATCCCGTGCCGCCATCGTCGGGCGGCGCCCATGCGGAGCCAGCCTCTACCGGCGCACCCTCGCGCAGACCGCTCCATGCCGCGAGCCCGCCCGTGCCCTGCGGCGTGCGCCACGCGCCGGCAACACGCCAGGGCGGTGCTCGCTCGGGCACCGCCGGGGGCGTTTCGGCAAACCCGAGCCCGACCTGCCATCCGCGCCCGGACGTGGCCGCGGCCGGCTCGGGTCGCACTGCAAGGGCAAGCGCCGCCTCCGCCGCCGCACGCGTCGGCGCCAGCGCGTCCTCGACCGTCTGGCGCAACGCCTGGTGCACCGCGCGGCCGTCGCGGAAGCGAACCTCGATCTTGGTCGGATGGACGTTCACGTCGACCAGTTCGGGCGCCATCGTGATGAACAAGGCATAGGCCGGCTGGCGGCTGCCGTGCAACTGGTCCTCGTACGCGGCGCGGATGGCGTGGGCCAGCAGCCGGTCGCGCACGAAGCGGCCGTTGACGAAGAGGTACTGCTGGTCGGCCCGCGCGCGCGCGGCCTCGGGCTGGCCAACGCGCCCGGCGATCGCCAGCGGTCCGCGCACGGTCGCCAGTTCGCGGCTCGCAGCGATGAAGTCGGCACCCAGCACGTCGGCCCAGCGGTCGACCGCGGCCGCCGACCTCCATTGCGCCACCAGCCGCAACTCGTGCCAGACCGCGAACGCCACCTCGGGCCGGGCCAGCGCGTGACGACGCACGGCCTCGAGCGCGTGCGACAGCTCGGTGGCGTCAGTCTTCAGGAACTTGCGCCGCGCCGGCGTGCTGAAGAACAGCTCCCGCACCTCGACCGTGGTGCCGCGCGCGCGCGCGGCGGCTGCAATCTCGCCGTCCTGGGCGCTCAGCCGCCAGGCATGCGGCGCGGCTGCCGTGCGCGTGGTCAGCACCACGTCGGCCACCGACGCGATCGCCGCCAGCGCCTCGCCGCGAAAGCCCATCGTGGCCACCGATTCGAGCTCGGCCAGGCTTGCGATCTTGCTCGTGGCGTGGCGCTTGAGCGCCAGTGGCAGATCTTCGCGCTCGATGCCGGCACCGTCGTCCTCGACCACGATCGACCGCACGCCGCCAGCGGCCAGACGCACGACGATCTGGCGGGCGCCGGCATCGATCGCGTTGTCGAGCAGTTCGCGCACCACGGACGCCGGCCGCTCGACGACTTCGCCGGCGGCAATCTGGCTGATCAGCGCGTCGGGCAACTCGCTGATGCGCCGGCGGCCGAGGGCGCCGGGCAGCGGCAAGGCCATCTCGTTCATGGGTAGACCTTGGTTCCTAGACGGCCCGAGGGCCGAGTTCGGAGCCAACACCCCCGTTCAGTAGGGTCGAGGACTGGCGCGCCAGCATTAGGCCCGGGGGGTGTCCCAGCGCTTTGGCTCTGGCCCTCAGTCCGGCTGCCGTCGCTGCGTTTGCAGCCCCCGCCACGTCGAACGCAGCTGGCGGATTCCCCGCACTACGCTCTGCTGCGTGCTTCGCGTGAAGGGTCATGGGACCTATCACGCTGGGGACGCTCTCGGCGCACGACTGCGGACAAAGTAACCATTGCAGATCCCCAGTGTCGCGTATTGCCATTGCCTACTCCACCTCGTCCAGCCGAAGCCTTGGCGGTTCCGGGATTGCATCATGTGGCGCCGGACCTTCTTTGCTACCCAGTCCTGAATGAAGCCGAAGCGCCAGCTGGAATGCCCCACCCCACAGTCGTTCACCCAGCGCCGCAGGATCGGATTGATCAGTTCGATCACCCGACCCACCCGTTGCGAACGGAAACGTCGGAAGACCTCCCGTACCTTCGCCAGCAACGCCGTGCGCGTCTTGAGCTTGGGCGTGAACTGGGGGCGCAGTGCTCCACGCAGGCAGCGCACCGGGCGGATGTCGAGGCCCAGGAATCCGAAGTCCTCGCCTCGGGCCAGCTCTATGGTAGTGCTCTTCACTTCATTGACCTCGACCTGCAGTTGGGCCAATTCCTGCCGCAGCCGCTTGGGTACCGCTTCCTTCAGCCAGGCATGCCGCGGGTGCTTGTCCACCAGGACCACCCGGTCATCGGCGAACCGCGCGTATGCCACAGCGCAGTACCCACCATCGGTGGTCGCGGCCTTGGCACGTTCCAGCATCCGATCCTCCTCAGTGAGATAGATGCTGCTGAGCAGGGGTGAGATCACCCCACCCTGCGGAACGCCCCGTTTGCCCGATGCCTTGAGGATCAGCTTCAGCAGATGCATCACGTCGCCGTCCTGAACCCGCAGGGCCACTTTGTCGAGCAGCAGACGATGACGGGCCTCTCACGTTCCACACCTGGTCTTGCAGATGCGCTGCGCCCCCTACGCCGCCGCAGCCACCGGCACGCTTCGGCCCTTGCGCCAGCGGTGTTGCCCTCGCCGTGACATGAGCGGCTCGGCCTGCGGGTTGCAAATCCGTCGAGGCCGCAGGCTTCTCTTCATGTTGCGGCCCGCGTGCTTGCTCCCCGCTGCGCGGCTTGCGCCGCCTCACGGGCCTTTGACGCCCCGCTCGGGCACACAGGTCTGCCTCCACCACCTGGGGCCTGCTAGCCGGCGCACCGACCCTTACCAGGATGGGACTCTGACCCGTTGGACAGGCACACCATGCAGCAGCCCAGCCTCCCCCCCGCGGGATCAGTTGGTCCTTTGCTTCGTGACGCACCATCGGTTGGATTGTAGAAGTCCCCCCCTGTCAGGTCTGACGGTTGGAACCGGCGTTGCTGCAAGGCACAATCGAGGCCAGTCGAGGATGGACCCGAAGCCATCGGGCAGCCCGCGTTGGGAAGTCGAATGCTCTCTTTCTTTGCCGAACTGGTGACCCGCAGCGACGAGGACCGACGCGGCTTCGAGACACACCCGGTCGTCGTGGCCGCGGTGGCCGACGGCATGTCGGTGGAGCGCTACCGCGCGCTGCTGCTCGAGCTGTACCACGTGGTGTGGAACTTCAACCCCGTCTGCGCCGCCGCCGCCAGCCGCATGGGTGACCCGGCGCACGAGGCGCTGCAGCCGATCCGCCATTTCCTCTACCAGCACATGCAAGAGGAGATGGGCCACGAGACCTGGGTCCTCAACGACCTCGAGGCGGTGGGCGTGCCGCCGGCGATGGTCACGGCCCACGCGCCGGCCATCCACACGCTGGCGCTCAACGGCTACAACTACTGGGCCGCCGACCGCCGCCACCCCTGTTCGGCGCTGGGGATGCTGTACGCGCTGGAGGTCATCGCGTCGGTCTACGGCGGACCCTTTGCGGCGGCGATTCGCGAGTCGCTGCTGCTCGACAGCGACCGCGGCGTCTCGTTCATCGCCTCGCATGCGACCATGGACACGCAGCACATGGCCGATCTGCGCCAGATCCTCAACCGCCTCGACGGCGAGGCGGCGCTCGCAGCGGTGGTGGAATCCTCACGCGTCAACTTCCACCACTTCACGCGGATCTTCGAGGCAATCTAGCAGATGTCCCACACGCCCCCGCCCGCCATCGGCGTGCCCGGCCTGCTTGGCCGGCCCTACAGGACCATCCGCCTGGAGTGGAGCTCCGAACAACGGCTGCTGCGCGCACGCACCTGCGTCAAGCCGATCCAGTGCTACAGCCTGGCCGCGATGGCCGAGTTGCAGCAGACCTTCAACGACATCAGCGCGAATCCGGGCTTGGTGCGTCATTTCGTGATGACCTCCGACGTGCCCCGGGTATTCAACTTCGGCGGCGACCTGGCACTTTTCGTGCTGCTGGTGCGTGCCGGCGACATCGACTCGCTCAAGCTCTATGGCCAGCGCTGCGTGGATCTGATCTGGTGGATGGAGAACGCCGCCAACCTGGGCGTGCACACCACGGTGCTGTCGCAGGGCGACACGCTGGGGGGCGGGCTGGAGTCGGCGCTGTCTTTCCACAAGGTCATCTTCGAGCGCGGCGCCCAGGCCGGCTTTCCCGAGGTGCTGTTCAACCTGTTCCCGGGCATGGGTGCGTGGAACTTCACGATCCGCAAGGCCGGCTTCGCGATCGCCAACGAGATGATCCTCTCGGGCCGGCTGTATGGTGCCGAAGAGCTGCACTACCGCCGGCTCGTCGACGTGGTGGTCGACGACGGCCAGGGCGAGGCGGCCATCGAGCAGGTCGTGCGCGAGGTCGAAGCGCGCCACCGCGGCACGATGGCGGCGTTGCGCGCCCAGCGCCTGGCGGCGCCGATCCGCTACGAGACGCTGATGGCGATCGTGGACCTGTGGGCCGAAAGCGCGCTCGGCCTGACCGACCGCGACCTGCGCCTGATGGAGCGGCTGGCGCGCGCGCAGGCGCGCAAGGCCGGCGGCGCCGACGAAGGCGCGGTCGAGGAAATCAAGCGGCTGGAACTCGAACAGGCCTGGGGCGACCGCCGTACCGGGTTCGACCGCCGTGCCGGCAGCCGGGACGATCGGCGCGTCAGCAGCTGAAAGCGGCGCGGCCGCGCCGCCGCCAGGCTCACACCGTATTCGCCGCCGCTGGCACAGCGTCAATCGCCGTCAGTCTGTCGGAGATACGGGTAATGGCAAGCCCTGAAGGGCGAGGCTTGTAGCGCGGATGGGTCAGGGCAAGCCGCCGGGCACGGTCGACATCACTTCGGTCGACGCGAAGCCGGCGGACCCGATCCCCGACGGCGCGAAGCCATGGTCGGGCACGAGCTTGTCGATCAGCGCGCGACGCGCTTGGGCGGCGGCAGTATCGGCGCGGGCATCGAACGCGACCGCCGCCGGGGCCGGCGCGGGTGGCGCCCGCAGCGGCGGGCGCGCCGCCAGTTCAGCCTGGAGCTGGGCGATCTGGCGCTTGACCTGCTGGGCGCGCTCGGCCTCGGTCTGACGGACGGCCTTGTGGCGGACCTGCAGCGCTTCGATCTTGCGCTTGTAGAACCACGCGCTGGAAAACCAGCCGCCGGCGAGTGCCACGAGGGCAGGAAGAATCCAGAGCAGTGGCGGTGTCATCGCATGAGGGCCGGAGTCGGTGTCTCCCGTTCATCGGCACGCGCACGCCGATCTTGAGCGGGGCGAGCACCGCTTCAGCCGGCGCGGCGCCGCGCCACCCAGACGGTCGCTCCCTCGGGCCCGTAATGCTCGGCGTGCGGGACCCCGCGCGCGAGCTCGAAGCGGCCACCGGCGACGATGCGCCGCGTATGACCCTCGCAGGTCAGCGCGAACTCGCCGCTGACCACCAGCGCCTTCACAGCGAACGGATGGGTGTGCGTGCCCACCACCTGGCCCGGCGCCCATTCGCGCACCAGCACCTCGTCGAAGCCCTGCGCGAGCGCATCGACCTTGAACGATTCGAAGCTCATCCCGCCCATCGTCGTTCGATGATAGGCGGCGCCGACGCGCCGCGAAGCCGGTGCCCCTACATGCTGCGCCGGTACTGCCCACCGACCTCGAACAGCGCGTTCGTGATCTGCCCCAGCGAGCACATACGCACGGCGTCCATCAGCACCTCGAAGACGTTGCCATTGTCGATGACGGCCTGCTTGAGTCGCTGCAGCATCGCCGGCGACTCGGCGGCGTGGCGGGCGTGGAAGTCCCGCAGCCGCTGGAGTTGCGACTGCTTCTCCTCCTCGGTCGAGCGCGCCAGCTCGATCGTCGCCGGCACCGGATCGCCATGCGGGTTGCGGAACGTGTTCACCCCGATGATCGGGTACTCGCCGGTGTGCTTGAGCATCTCGTAGTGCATGCTCTCTTCCTGGATCTTGCCGCGCTGGTAGCCGGTCTCCATCGCGCCCAGGACGCCGCCGCGCTCGGCGATGCGCTCGAACTCGGCCAGCACCGCTTCCTCGACCAGTTCGGTCAGCTCGTCGATGACGAACGCACCCTGGTTCGGGTTCTCGTTCTTCGCCAGGCCCCATTCGCGGTTGATGACGAGCTGGATCGCCATCGCCCGGCGCACGCTCTCCTCGGTCGGCGTCGTGATCGCCTCGTCGTAGGCGTTGGTGTGCAGGCTGTTGCAGTTGTCGTAGATCGCGATCAATGCCTGCAGCGTGGTGCGGATATCGTTGAACGCGATCTCCTGCGCGTGCAGGCTGCGGCCGCTGGTCTGCACGTGGTACTTCAGCTTCTGGCTGCGCTCGCTGGCGCCGTAGCGATCGCGCATCGCCACCGCCCAGATGCGGCGCGCAACGCGGCCGAGCACCGTGTACTCGGGGTCCATGCCGTTGCTGAAGAAGAAGCTCAGGTTCGGCGCGAAGTCGTCGACGTGCATCCCGCGCGCCAGATAGGCCTCGACGAAGGTGAAGCCGTTGGACAGCGTGAAGGCGAGCTGGCTAATCGGGTTCGCGCCGGCCTCGGCGATGTGGTAGCCGCTGATGCTGACCGAGTAGAAGTTGCGCACGTCGTGGTGGACAAACCACTCGGCGATGTCGCCCATCACCTTCAGGCTGAACTCGGTGCTGAAGATGCACGTGTTCTGGCCCTGGTCTTCCTTGAGGATGTCGGCCTGCACCGTGCCGCGCACGTTGGCCAGCGTCCAGGCACGGATCTTCTGCGCTTCGTCGTCGGTCGGCTCACGGCTGTTATCCGCCTTGAACCGGTCCAGGTTCTGGTCGATCGCGGTGTTCATGAACATCGCCAGGATCGTCGGTGCCGGGCCGTTGATCGTCATGCTCACCGAGGTCTGCGGGTGGGTCAGATCGAAGCCCGAGTACAGCACCTTCATGTCGTCGAGCGTGGCGATGGAGACACCGCTGTTGCCGACCTTGCCGTAGATGTCGGGCCGCGGGTCGGGGTCGTTGCCGTAGAGCGTGACGCTGTCGAACGCGGTGGACAGGCGCTTGGCCGGCATCCCCGCGCTGACCATCTTGAAACGGCGGTTGGTGCGGAAGGCGTCGCCCTCGCCGGCGAACATTCGCGTGGGATCCTCGCCCTCGCGCTTGAAGGCGAAGGTGCCGGCGGTGTAGGGAAAGCTGCCGGGCACGTTCTCCAGCAGCAGCCACTTCAGCAGCTCGCCGTGGCATTCGTAGGCCGGCAGCGCGACCTTGCGGACCTTGCTGCCCGCCAGCGTGGTGTGGACGAGCGCGGTGCGGATCTCCTTGTCGCGGATCTTCACCACGTACTCGTCACCCGCGTAGGCGCGGCGCATGTCCGGCCACATCGCCAGCAGCTTGGCCGCCGCCGGGTCGAGCCGCGCGCTGCGTTCGCCGGCGAGGTGGAGCGCGGCCTCGGCCGCTCGGGGCTTGTCGGGCTTGCCCTCGGCCAGCATCGCGGCCGCCGCGCGCAGTTGCTGGATCTCGCGCGCCAGCGCCGCCTGCTCGCGGGAGCGGCGCTTGTAGGCCCGCACGGTGTCGGCGATGTCGGCCAGGTAGCGCACCCGCGCGCCGGGCACGATCGGCACCTGATGCGTGCTGTGGCGCGTGGCCACGCGCGGCAGGCAGCCTTCGGCCACCGGCAGGCCCAGCGCGGCCAGCCGCGGCAGCAGGGCCTGGTACAGCGCGGTCACGCCGTCGTCGTTGAAGCGGCTGGCCATCGTGCCGAAGACGGGCATCTGTTCGGGCGGCTGCCTGAAGGCCTCCTTGTTGCGCTGGACCTGCTTGGCGACGTCGCGCAGCGCATCGGCGGCGCCCTTGCGGTCGAACTTGTTGATGGCCACGAACTCGGCGAAGTCGAGCATGTCGATCTTCTCGAGCTGGCTGGCGGCGCCGAACTCGGGCGTCATCGCGTACAGCGGCACGTCGACCAGCGGCACGATCGCGGCGTCGCCCTGTCCGATGCCCGAGGTCTCGACGACGATGAGGTCGAAGCCCGCCGCCTTGCAGGCCGTGAGGACGTCGGGCAGGGCCTGACTGATCTCGCTGCCGAAGTCGCGCGTGGCGAGGCTGCGCATGAACACGCGCGGACCCGAGCTCCACGGCGAGATCGCGTTCATGCGGATGCGGTCGCCGAGCAGCGCGCCGCCGCTCTTGCGCCGACTGGGGTCGATCGAGATCACTGCGATGCGCAGCGCGTCGCGCTGGTCCAGCCGCAGGCGGCGGATCAACTCGTCGGTCAGGCTGCTCTTGCCGGCGCCACCGGTTCCCGTGATGCCGAGCACAGGCGTTCTCGCGGTCTTCGCCGCGGCTGCAAGCGAGGCCTTCAGCGCAGGCGCCGCGCGGCCATTCTCCAGCGCCGTGATCGCCTGCGCCAGCGCGCGCCAGGCCGCAGCTGACTGGCCCTGCAATGCGGCCGCGTCGGCCGGCGCATGCGGCGAGAGATCGACGTCGCAACGCATCACCATCTCGCCGATCATCCCGGCCAGACCCATGCGCTGCCCGTCCTCGGGGCTGTAGATGCGAGCGACGCCGCTGGCCTGCAGCTCCCGGATCTCGTCCGGCACGATGACGCCGCCGCCGCCGCCGAAGACCTGGATCTGGGCGCCGCCGCGCTGCCGCAGCAGCTCGACCACGTACTTGAAGTACTCGAGATGACCACCCTGGTAGCTGCTGATCGCGATGCCCTGCGCGTCTTCCTGCAACGCCGCGGTGACGACCTCGTCGACCGAGCGGTTGTGGCCCAGGTGGATGACCTCGGCCCCCATGCCCTGGAGGATGCGCCGCATGATGTTGATCGCAGCGTCGTGGCCGTCGAACAGCGAGGCGGCGGTGACGAAGCGCACCTTGTGCGTGGGACGGTAGGCGGCCAGGGCCTGGTAGTCGGCGGAGAGGTCGGTCATGGCGCGCGAAAGGGCTGGGGTGGGCGGAATGCGGCAGCGCGGGTTGACGTTTACGTAAACGTCAAGCGTGAATGATGCCACGCGGGCTTACCGCCGCGAAGCCGGCACCCGCCGCTCATGGTTAACCCGCAGCACACCGCCGCATCGTCGGCCCGCCACGCTGCTACGCTCGCGGCCCTGCCCACGGCACCGACACCCCATGACCTTCCTGGCCATCGATATCGGCAACACGCGCCTGAAGTGGGCGCTGTACGCCGCGCCGCATCCGGGCGCCACGCTGCTCGCGCAGGGCGCGACTTTCGTCGAGGCGATCGACGAACTCGCCGAGCGCGACTGGAAGACGCTCCACGAACCGTCCAGCATGCTCGGCTGCGCGGTGGCCGGCGAAGCCGTGCGGCGGCGCGTCGAGGAACAGATGGAGCTGTGGGACATCGAGCCGCACTGGGTCGTGCCGACGGCGCACGAGGCCGGCCTCGTCAACGGCTACGAGCACCCGAGCCGCCTCGGCGCCGACCGCTGGGTGGCGCTGGCTGGCGCCCACTCGCGCGTGCTCGCCGGGGTGGCCCACGGCGCGCGGCCGCGGCCGGCGCTGGTGGTGATGGTCGGCACCGCGGTCACCGTCGATGCGCTGGACGCCGACGGCCATTTCCTGGGCGGGCTGATCCTGCCCGGCTTCGGCCTCATGCTGCGCGCGCTGGAGATGGGCACCGCCGGCCTGCACGTGCCGACCGGCGAAGTGGTGGACTTCCCCACCAACACCAGCGACGCGTTGATGAGCGGTGGCGCCAACGCGATCGCCGGCGCGATCGAGCGCCAGGCGCGGCGCCTGCAGGCGCGAACCGGCGCCGAACCGCTGCTGCTGATGACCGGCGGTGCGGCATCCAAACTGGCCCCGATCACCGACCTGCCCTTCGAGACCGTCGAGACGCTGATCTTCGAGGGCCTGCTGTTGATGCAATCGCGCCGGCTGGCGTTGTAGTCGGCCCCCCGGCTCGCTGCGCTCGCGGCCCCCCGAGGGGGCGCCGTCCACCTTGGGACGGCCCGGCGTCGGACCGGCCCCCCGGCTCGCTGCGCTCGCGGCCCCCCGAGGGGGCGCAGTCCACCTTGGGACGGCCCCGCGTCGGACCGGTCCCCCAGCTCGCAGCGCCAGCTAGAGCCAGCGCTGCAGCAGTTCGAACAACTGCGCCCGCGAGTAGGGCTTGGCCAGATGGGCGTCCATGCCGGCGGCCATCGACTGGGCCGCATCCTCGTCGAACGCGTTGGCAGTGAGCGCCACGATGGGTACCCTCGGCAGGCGCAGGCGCGACTCGCGTTCACGCAACTGCCGCGTCGCGCTGTAACCGTCGAGCACCGGCATCTGGATGTCCATCAGCACCAGGTCGACACGGGCGTGCGCGAGCATCGTCAGGGCCTGGGCGCCGTCCTCGGCCTCCAGAACGTCGAGGCCGAAGGACTTGAGCATCTCGGCGCCGATCATGCGGTTGACGATGTTGTCCTCGACCAGCAGCACCGAGCCGGTAAGCGAGGCGCCAGGCTCCAGCGCGCCGAAGTCGGAGTCGTGCGACGGCAAGGGCACGCCGGGCGCCAGCGGCAGGGTCAGCGTGAAACTGAAGACCGAGCCGACGCCGACGCGGCTGGTGGCGACGATCTCGCCGCCCATGGCTTCGACGATGCGCTGGCAGATCGCCAGCCCGAGGCCGGTGCCGCCGCGCAGCCGCGAGCGCGTGCTGTCCACCTGGTGGAAGGGCAGAAACACCTGCTCCAGCGCCGACGGCGCGATGCCGATGCCGGTGTCCTCGACGCGGAAGGTCACGCGGCTGGCCTGCGTCCCGGCGGGCTCGGCGCTCAGCGAGAGCGTCACGCCGCCGTTCTCGGTGAACTTCACGCCGTTGCCCAACAGGTTGAGCAGAACCTGCTTGAGGCGCGGCGCGTCGCCGATCACGCCGTCGGGAACGTCCGCGTCCATGCGCAAGGTCAGCGTCAGGTCGCGGGCCTCGGCATTGGCGCGGATCAGCGACGCGGCCGACGCGGCCACCGAATGCAGCGACATCGGCGTCGCCGCCAGCACCAGCTTGCCGGCCTCGATCTTCGAGTGGTCAAGCACGTCGTTGAGGATGTCCATCAGCGACTCGCCCGAGCCCGCTGCGGTCTTCACCAGGCGCCGTTGGCGCATGTCCAGCGAGGTCTGGCGCAGCAGGTCGAGGGCGCCCAGCACGCCGTTCATCGGCGTACGGATCTCGTGACTCATGGTGGCCAGGAACTGGCTCTTGGCAAGGTTCGCGGCATCGGCCGACTCCTTGGCGCGCAACAGCAACTCGTTCGCATGGTCGGCCTCCAGGCCGTGGCGCATCGCATCCAGCGTGGTGTCGCGGAATTCGCGCGTGGCGACGACCATCGTGACCCCGAAAAGGACCGCCAGCAGCGCCAGCGGCAGCGAATGCACCGGGCCGGGCAGCAGGGAGACGACGGCCAGCGAACCGAGTTGCAGCGCCGTCAGGAGCAGGAAGCTGCGCCCGGCCACCGACATGAAGACCGCGGCGGTGGCGACCGAACCGATGACGATCACACCGTAGACCGTGGCGGTGGTGCCAGACAGCGTGGGGTAGATCTTCAGGGTCGCGATGGCCCACATCAGCCCGACAGCCAGCGCGTTACCCTCGAGCTGGCGCACGATACCGACGATGCGCGAAGGCTCGATCGCATGGTCGCCGCCGTAGCGCCGGTCGAGCTCCCAGCGCCACAAGGCCACGGCCAGGCCGAGACCCGCGGTGGTCACCGCCGTCAGGCCATCGCCGGCCACCCAGCCCAGCCAGGCGACGAAGAGCACTGCCACCGTCAGCAGCAGCACGCTGCGCCCTGAATTGCGCACCGCCACGCGCAGCATCTGGCGCTGAAGGGCGGTTTCCAGGCCTTCGTCGTCGGTCATGAGCCAGCGAGGATAACGCGGCCGTCACCCTGCGGCGACCCCACGGAGGGCGCCGCTCGCGCGCGGCGGCGAATGGCAGGCTGCCGGGCCCGAACCGCCAGCCACTAGGACTGGATGTAGGTCTCGAGCTGGGCGATCGTCGCCTCGTGGGTGGCGATGATGTCGTCCATGATGTCGCGGATCGAGATCATGCCCAGCACCGTGGTGCCATCGACCACCGGCAGGTGGCGGATCTTCTTCTCGCTCATCAGCGCCATGCAGGCACGGGTGCCGGTGCCCGGCGCCACGGTGAGCACGCGCGAAGTCATGATCTCGGCGACCCGGGTGTCCTTGCTGCTGCGGCCCTGGAGGGCGACCTTGCGCGTGTAATCGCGCTCGGAGAGCACGCCCACCAGGCGCCCGCCTTCCATCACTACCAGGGCGCCCACCTCGTATTCCGCCAGCAGTTGCAGGGCGGCGAACACGGTGTCATCGGGCCGCACGTGCCACAGGGTGCCAGCGCGCTGCTTCAGCAGTTCGGAGACCGGTTTCATGCCCTCACCTCTCGCTTCGCTGCAGACTTTGCAAGACTACGCCAACCACGCTGCGGATCAAGGGGGCTCTCCCGTGGCGCCGACGGGGTTGGCCGGCGTCGGCGATCTATCATCGGCCGCATGCCACGCCGCCTGTGGGACATTTCGCCACCCGTGCATCCGGGCTCGCCGGTATTTCCCGGCGACGCCGTTTTCAGCCAGGTCTGGGCGGCACGTATCGGGCCGGACTGCCCGGTCAACCTCAGCACCCTCACGTTCAGCCCGCACACCGGCGCCCATGCCGATGCGCCGCTGCATTACGACGACGCCGGCGCGGCCATCGGCGATGTCGCGCTGGCGCCCTACCTCGGCCCGTGCCGCGTGATCCACGCCGTCGGCTGCGGCGGGCTGGTCGAATGGCGGCACATCGCGCACGCGCTCGGGCATCCGCCGCCGCGGGTGCTGGTGCGCTGCTACGCGCAGGCGCCGGCCGACCGCTGGGACTGCGGGCTGCCGGCTTATGCGCCGGCGACCATCGAGCACCTGGCCGACCTCGGCGTGCAACTGGTGGGCATCGACAGCGCGAGCATCGACCCCGCCGACAGCAAGGCGCTGCCCAGCCATCAGGCCTTGCGCCGCCGCGGACTGCGGGTGCTCGAGAACCTGGTGCTCGACGGCGTTCCCGAAGGCGACTACGAGCTCATCGCGTTGCCGCTGAAGCTGACGACGGCCTGCGCCTCGCCGGTTCGCGCCATCCTGCGCGAACTCGCGTGAAGCGCGGCGGTGGCTGCGAGATTCCGCATGACGCGTGACGACGCCCTCGCGCTGGACGCAGCCGACCCGCTGGCTCCGCTGCGCGCTCAGTTCGAGCTGCCGCCGGAGCTGATCTACCTCGACGGCAATTCGCTGGGCGCGCTGCCCCGGGCGACGTCGGCACGCGTGCGGCAGGTCGTCGAGCAGGAATGGGGCCGCGGCCTGATCGGCAGCTGGAACCAGGCCGGCTGGATCGACCTGCCGCAACGGGTGGGCGACAAGATCGCACGCCTGGTGGGGGCCGGCGCGGGCGAGCTCGTGGTGACCGACTCCACCAGCGTCAATCTGTTCAAGGTGCTCAGCGCCGCGCTGTCGATCACCCGTGCCGACGCACCGCAGCGGCGCCGGATCCTGAGCGAGCGCGGCAACTTTCCGACCGACCTCTACATTGCCCAGTCGCTGGCGAAGGAACGCGGTTTCGATCTGGTCCTGGTCGAGGCCGAACAACTGCCCGCGGCGCTGGACGACGGTGTCGCGGTGCTGCTGCTGACCCATGTCGACTACCGCCGGGGCCACCTGCACGACATGGCCGCACTCTCGCAGGCGGCCCACGGCGCCGGCGCGCTCGCGGTGTGGGATCTGGCGCACAGCGCCGGCGCGGTGCCGGTACACCTGGTGCGCGACGGCGCCGACTTTGCCGTCGGCTGCGGCTACAAGTACCTCAACGGCGGCCCGGGCGCGCCGGCCTTCGTCTGGGTTCATCCACGACATGCCGCACGCGCGCAGCAGCCGCTGGCCGGCTGGCTCGGACACGCGGCGCCGTTCGAGTTCAGCCCTGCCTACCGGCCGGCGCCGGGCATTTCGCGGTTCCAGTGCGGTACGCCGCCGGTGCTGTCGCTTGCAGCGCTGGAGTGCGGGGTGGACAGTGTGCTGGCCGCCGAACCGCTGGGCGGTGTCGCGGCGCTGCGCGCGAAGTCGCTGGCGCTGACACGGCTGTTCGCGGCGCAGGTACAGGCGCAATGCCCGGGCCTGACGCTGGTCTCGCCGCACGTTGACGAGCGGCGCGGCAGCCAGGCCTGCTTCAGCCACCCCGAGATTGGCTACGCGGTGATGCAGGCCCTGATCGCGCGCGGCGTGATCGGCGACTTCCGGGCCGGCGACCCGGCCCACCCCGAGGTAGCGCCCGACATCCTGCGCTTCGGCTTCGCGCCGCTGTATACGCGCTTCGTCGATGCCTGGGACGCCGCCGATCACCTGCGGCAGGTGCTCGAGACCGAGGCCTGGCGGCGTCCTGAATTCGCCCGCCGCCGCGCGGTGACCTGATGGCCGGCTGCCCGATCGGCCACGAATCCGGCATCCAGGGGCCCGGCGACGATGACGGTGCGGGCCCCGACGGCGCCCGCACCGACTTCAGCGCCGCGATGAGCTACGGCGACTACCTGCAGCTGGACGCGGTGCTGAACGCCCAGCATCCTCGGTCGCCGGACCACAACGAGATGCTGTTCATCGTGCAGCACCAGACCAGCGAGCTGTGGATGAAGCTGATGCTGCACGAACTGCGCGCGGCCATCCGCAGCGTCGCCGGCGACGAGCTGCACGCCGCGTTCAAGATGCTGGCCCGGGTCTCGAAGATCATGGAGCAGCTGGTCCACGCCTGGGACGTGCTGGCGACGATGACGCCACCCGAGTACAGCGCGATCCGCCCCTACCTGGCCAGCAGCAGCGGCTTCCAGAGCTGGCAGTACCGCGCGATCGAGTTCAGCCTGGGCAACAAGAACGCGGTCATGCGCGCACCCCACGCGCACCGGCCCGACCTGCTGGCAGCGGTCGACGCCGCCTACCGGGCGCCATCGCTGTACGACGAAGCCCTGCGCCTGCTCGCGCGCCGTGGCCTCGCGGTGCCCGCCAGCCATACCGACCGCGACTGGACCCGCCCCTACGTCGAATCCCCGGCGGTGGAGGCCGCGTGGCTGGTGGTCTATCGCGCGCCGCGGACGCATTGGGACCTGTACCAGCTCGGCGAGGAACTCACCGACCTCGAAGACGCGTTCCGCCTCTGGCGCTTCCGCCACGTGACGACGGTGGAGCGCGTGATCGGCTTCAAGCGCGGCACGGGCGGCACCAGCGGCGTGGGCTACCTGCGCAAGATGCTCGACATCGTCCTGTTCCCCGAGATCTGGCGCCTGCGCACCGACCTGTGACACGACGCCCGGCAGCGGGTGGCGCCGACTCCTAGAATCGGTCTTCCCCCATGTCGAGGCGCCTGCCATGGACACCCGCACCTCCCCGATCCGCCTGCGCCTGACCCAACTGCGCGAGGTTCTCGCCAACGAGGGCGTGCACGCGCTGCTCGTGCCGTCGAGCGACCCGCATCTCAGCGAATACCTGCCCGAGCGTTGGCAGGGGCGGCGGTGGCTGTCGGGCTTCACCGGCTCGATGGGCACGCTGGTCGTGACCGTCGATCGCGCCGCGCTGTTCGCCGACAGCCGTTACTGGGTGCAGGCCGAAGCGGAACTCGCGGGCAACGGCATCGAGCTGGTCAAGATCGCCACCGGCGTGTCGCCGGAACATCTCGACTGGCTCGTCCGCCATGTGCCGCGCGGTGCCGTGGTTGCCGTCGATGGCCAGGTGCTGGGGCTGGCGGCGGCGACCGCGTTGCAGGCCGCGCTGGACGCCGCCGGCGTCCAGCTGCGCACCGACATCGACCTGCTCGACGCGATCTGGCCCGACCGCCCCGGCCTGCCCGAAACCCCGGTCTATGCGCATCGACCACCGCATGCAAGCCAGCCGCGGGCCGCCAAGCTCGCGGCGGTGCGAGAAGCGATGGCACGCCAGGGCGCGAGCCACCACTTCATCTCCACCGTCGACGACCTCGCCTGGCTGACCAACCTGCGCGGCAGCGACGTCCCCTACAACCCGGTGTTCCTGGCCCACCTGCTGCTCGACATGAACGGCGGCACGCTGTTCGTCGGCGCCGGCAAGATACCTGCCGCACTGGCCGCCGAGCTGGCCACCGATGGGCTGCGGATCGCGCCCTACGCCGAAGCGGGCGCCGCGCTGGCTCGGCTGGGCGACGGCGACATGCTGCTGATCGATCCGAAGCGGGTCACCCACGGCCTGCGCGCGCAGGTCGGTGCCGGCTGCACGGTGGTCCAGGCGATCAACCCCAGCACGCTGCTGAAGAGCCGCAAGAGCGATGCCGACGCCGCCTTCGTGCGCGAGGCGATGGCCGAGGACGGCGCGGCGATGTGCGAGTTCTATGCCTGGTTCGAAGCGGCGCTGGCGCGCGGCGAGCGGCTCACGGAGCTGAGCGTCGACGAGCGACTCAGCGCCGAGCGCGCCCGGCGGGCGGATTTCGTCGGCCTGAGCTTCCCGGTGATCGCCGGCTTTGGGGCCAATGGCGCGATGCCGCACTACCGCGCCACGCCCGATTCGCACGCGGCGATCCAGGTGCAGCCGGGCGAGGGCAGCCTGCTGCTGATCGACAGCGGTGGCCAGTATCTGGGCGGCACCACCGACATCACCCGGGTGTGGCCGATCGGCACCGTCAGCGCGGCGATGAAGCGCGACTACACGCTGGTGCTCAAGGGCACGCTGGCCCTGTCTCGGGTGCGCTTCCCACGCGGCACGCTGTCGCCGATGCTCGACGCGCTGGCGCGCGCGCCGCTGTGGGAACAGGGCATCGAGTTCGGACACGGCACCGGGCACGGCGTCGGCTATTTCCTCAACGTCCACGAGGGCCCGCAGAGCATCAGCAAGACGGTGCCCAACGAGGACATGGCGATGCAACCGGGGATGATCACCAGCATCGAGCCGGGCGTCTACCGGCCGGGCCTATGGGGTGTGCGGATCGAGAACCTCGTGCTCGCGGTGCCGGCCGCCACCCCCGAGCGCGGCACCTTCGGCGAGTTCCTCGAATTCGAGACCCTCACGCTGTGTCCGATCGACACCCGCTGCGTGGACCGCGGCCTGATGCGCGACGACGAGATCGAATGGCTGAACCGCTATCACGCGATGGTGCGCGAACGCCTGGCGCCGCGGCTCCAAGGCGCAGCGCTGGCCTGGCTGCAAGAGCGCACCGCGCCGCTGCTGTAGCCACGACGCGATGAGCACCGACGGGCCGCTGGCGCTCGGCCTGGACCTGGGCGGCACGAAGACCGAAGCCGCGCTGCTCGACGCGGCGGGCCGCACCGTCTGGGGCCGGCGCTGGGCGACGCCGGCTGGCGACTACGCGGCCACCGTGGCGACACTGGCCGCTGCCGTCGCGGCCGCGCGCAGCGAGGCCGCGGCGCCGATCACGATCGGCATCGGCACGCCCGGCGCGCAGGCCGCGTCCGGCCTGATGAAGAACTGCAATTCGACCTGCCTCAACGGTCAGCCGCTGCAACGCGACATCGAGGCCGCCGTCGGCCAGCCGGTGGCCCTGGCCAACGACGCGAACTGCCTGGCGCTGTCCGAGGCCACCGACGGGGCGGGGGCCGGCGCTGCGGTGGTCTTCGCGGCCATTCTCGGCACCGGCGCTGGTGCCGGCATTGCCGTCGATGGCCACGTGCTCACCGGCCCCAATGGCCTGGCCGGCGAGTGGGGTCACAACCCGCTGCCCTGGGCCGAGCCCGGCCGGGATCCCGCCTTCGCCTGCTACTGCGGCCAGCGCGGCTGCATCGAAACCCTGGTCAGCGGCAGCGGGCTGGCGCACGACCACCTGCACACCACCGGCGAGACGCTCGCCGGCGAGGAGATCGTCCGCCGCGCCGCCGGCGGCGACGAGGGCTGCACAGCGACGCTGGAGCGCCATGCGGACCGGCTGGCGCGCTCGCTGGCCTCGGTGATCAACCTGCTCGACCCCGACGTGATCGTGCTCGGCGGCGGTCTCTCGCGCATGACCCACCTGTACGAGCGTGTCCCGGCACTGTGGGGGCGTTGGGTGTTCTCGGGCGGAGTGCGCGAGTCGGTGCGCACGCGTCTGGAGCCGAGCCGGCACGGCGACGCGTCGGGCGTGCGCGGCGCGGCCTGGATCGGCCGCCGTCTGACGACGGCGCGAGCGCGGCGCCGATCCCGCCGACCGGATGCGCGGCCGAGTGGGCGTTGACGTGCGGCCCGTTGAGCTTCACCGGGCGCACGACCCCGCAGGGGATCGCGCGGCGCGCCCGGCGGCGCGGCTGACGGCATGAGACGGCTTGACCCGCGGACGTGCCTGGCCCGGTGCCGCGAATTGGCCGTGTCAGTGCCGTGGCCGCTTCGCGAAGACCTCGCAGGGGTCGGGCCGCGGGGCCGGCGCGACGGTGACGACCGCGTCGAAGGCTGGGCCCAGCCCGGGCAGCGCTGCGGGCACCGAGCCCGCCTCGACGAAGCCGATCGCGACCGCGCGCGTCCGTTCGCTGGCGTCCAGCCATCGCCACACGCCGATGTCGCGCCGCACGTGGCCGTTGCCGGCGATCAGCACGACGCCGTGTTCGCCATGTTCGCGCAGCACGGCGGCCATCACCGCATCGCGCGCGAACTGCGCCCGCACCATGGCCGGCCACATCGCCGCCGGGAGCATTCCGCAATGGCCGGCGTCGATCTCGCGTTCCTGCGCCGCCTGCCAGGCCGGAGACACCGCGCGGCCCAGCCCGAGCGCTTCGGCGCGCGCCGGCTCGAAGACGCTGGCGTAGCCACCGCGAACGATCTTGACGGTGTCGGCCGTAGAGAGGTTTGCGGCCAGCAAGGGCAGGCCCTGGTCCAGCGCCAGCGCGATCAGCGGGCGGTAGAAGTCCCAGTTCCAGCCGCTGCCGGCGGGTGCTGCAACGTCGATCACGTGCTGGGCGTCTCGAGGCGCCTCGCGGCGGGCACGGTCGATATCGGCCTGGCGGTCGATGTCGAACTGCTCCATCGCGATCGCCGGCCGCCAGCCGGCCGCCACGGCGCGTTGCAACATCCCCAGCCGCAGGCGCTGCGCCTCGGGGTTGTCGTGCACCTCGCCGAGCAGGGCCACGGTGTCGCCTTGCAGGCGCGGCTCGATCGCCAGCGGCGCGCCGGCGCAGGCCACTAGCACGGCGAGCAGCGGCCCCCACGCCGCCAGGGCCCGCAGCGCGCTCAAACCAGCGCGCGGCCGGTCAGTCGTTCCAGCACCCGCAGCGGCGAGCGCGCCGGGTCCCGCATGCTGGCCACCGGCACGTGGTAGGTCTGCTCGAGCGCGAACTGGCCGCGCATCGCGGCGTGGGAGGCCTGGTCCGTGTAGACCATCCACGTGCAGCCGGGCTCGAACTCGTGCGTGACCTGCGCCACCTCGTCCTGGTAGGCGAGGTCGGCCTTCATCGCATCGTGTAGGCCCAGCATGTAGTGGTCGTAGGCGCTTCGCCGGCGCTTGGTGATGTGCAGCCAGTGCATCAGCGCGCTGCTGCCCGGCGTCGGCGGGCGCAGCGCGGGCAGGAAGCGGCGCGCGACGTCCTCGAACGGCGCGCCGAGCCGCCAGCGGCGCGGCGCGCCATCGGGGTTCACGTTGGTGAACACGCGCAGGATGCGCGTGCCCTGCGTCGGCGACGACGGGAAGCTGTCCACGTGCAGCCGCGTGTCGTCCTTGCGCCACGATGTCGCGCGACCGGCGATCTCGGCCGGGCGGAAGCTGGTCCGGGCCTGCTGCAGGCCCGACGCATAGCCCGGCATCAGGTTCAGCAGCAGGGTGCGGGTGGCGCTGGCGTAGCGCGTCATCATCCCTTGCAGCAGGCGCTGGTCGGCCGCGTCGGCATCGGTGCCGCGGACGACGCCGGTGGCGGGGTCGAGGCTGATGTTCTTGCCCTTGCCCGACAGCGCCGACGTCAGCAGCCGGACCTCGTCGCCCTGGAGCGCGAAGCGCAATTGCGGCAGCATCACGACCTGGCCCAGCTCGAGGGCATCGACGGCGGTGGCCTGCTCGGCGGGCGTGGCCGGCTGGTCCCAACGGGACAGGGCAAGGCGGGTGATCTCGGTCATCGGTCAGGCTCCTGAGACGGCATCTTGTCCGTGCCGCAAGGCGGTGCTGCGACCGCGCAACACTGCCGGCGCGGCATGTCGAAAGCGCGCCTCGAATCGCCCGCCCGCCCGCGATTTGCCGGCCGGCTTTCGCCATCGCGCAGCGTCGATGTTAAAACACCCGTTTGACGCCATGCCGCCGGAGGGTCGTCCGAGGCACGGTGGCAGGCGGGGACGGCGGTGGCGGGCGGTTGCGCCGCGGTTCCCTGGCGCCCGACCCAGCCAGCACCTGTGCCCCACGCGCGGGGCCCCTTCGAATGCCCTACTTCAAGATCCTCGTCATCGCGGTCTTCGTGCTCAGCACGGTCTACGTGCACCTGCGAGGCCGCGTGCGGCTGGGCTTCTGGCGCCAGTTGACCGACCACTCGACGTTCATGGCGCCGATCAACTGCTTTCTGTACCTGTTCTCGAAGGCGCCGGCCCAGCCCTACCTGCCGCTGTCGCAGTTCCCCGAGCTCCAGCTGCTGCAGGGCCATTGGCGCGAGATCCGCGCCGAGGGCGAGCGCCTGTACGCCGACGGCAGCATCAAGGCCTCCGACCGCTACGACGACGCCGGCTTCAACTCGTTCTTCAAGACCGGCTGGAAGCGCTTCTACCTGAAATGGTACGACCAAGCCCACCCTTCAGCGATGGAACTCTGCCCGTTCACGACCTCGCTGCTGCAGAAGGTGCCGAGCGTGAAGGCGGCGATGTTCGCCGCACTGCCGCCGGGCGCACGACTGGTGCGCCACCGTGACCCCTACGCCGGCTCGCTGCGCTACCACCTGGGCCTGGTCACGCCGAACAGCGACGACTGCTACATCGACGTCGACGGCCAGCGCTATTCGTGGCGCGACGGCGAGGCAGTGATGTTCGATGAGACCTTCCTCCACTACGCTGAGAACAAGACCCAGGTCAACCGCATCATCCTGTTCTGCGACATCGAGCGGCCGGTGCGCACGCGCTGGGCCGCCGCCGTCAACGGCTTCGTCAGCCGCCACCTGCTGGGCGCGGCCACGGCACCGAACCGCCCGGGCGACCGCACCGGCGGACTCAACAAGGCGTTCGCGTACGTCCAGGTCGTGCGGCTGTGGGGCAAGCGCGTGAAGGCGCGCAGCCGCTTCGCCTACTACGCGATCCAATGGGTGGTGTTCGGCGGTCTGCTCGTGCTGTGGCTGCTGAGCTGAGCACGCCCCCGAACAAGCCAACCGAGCGTCGCGACGAGATGCTCCTGCGCGTCTGGATCCAGCTGCTGCGCGTGCTGCGCTGGCTGCCTTTCGGCGTCATCTCGCGCCTGGGGCAGGCCCTGGGCCTGGCCTTGTACGCGCTGCCGACGCGGCGCCGGCGAATCGGGCGCACGAACCTGGCCCTGTGCTTTCCGCAGATGCCGCCGCGCGAGCGCGAGCGGCTGCTGCGCCGGCATTTCGTCGCCGTCGCGCAGAACCTGCTGGAGTACGGCTACTGCTGGTTCGCGCCGCGCGAGGAGATCGAACGCCTGGTGCGCATCGAGGGCCTGGACAACCTCGCACGCGAGCAGGGGCGGCCGGTGATCCTGAGCATGCCGCACTTCACCGGCCTGGACCTCGCCGGGCTTCGGCTGTCGCTGGAGGCGCCGGTGGTCAGCGTCTATTCGGGGCACAAGAACCCGGCGCTCGACGCGTTCATCAAGGCCAGGCGGCTGCGCTTCGGCACCGGCATGGTCTTCAGGCGCCAGAGCGGCATCCGGCCGGCGCTGCGCGGCCTGCAGCAGGGCTATCGCATGTACTACCTGCCCGACCAGGACCACGGCCCGCGCGATTCGGTGTTCGTCGATTTCTTCGGCGTCAAGGCGGCGACGATTACCGGCTTGTCGCGCATTGCCGAGATGGCCGGCGCCGCCGTGCTGCCCTGCTACCCGCGGCGCGAGCGCGACGGCTACACGCTGGTCATCGAGCCGGCGCTGGCCGACTTCCCCAGCGCCGACAGCATGCAGGACGCCCGGCGCATGAACGAGGTCATCGAGCACCAGGTGCTGCGCCAGCCGGAGCAGTACTTCTGGCTCCACCGGCGCTTCAAGAGCCGGCCGCCGGGCGAGCCGCGGCTCTACGAGGACTGAACACCGCCATCGGCAGCTTCCACCTCTTCGGCGCGCGCACGCGGCGGCGCGCGCAGGTCGATCACGACGGTGTGCGCGGCCTTGTCCTGGATCGCCTGCCGGTTCGGATCCCACAGCACCTGCACGAAGCCCAGACCGCCCGTGGCCACGCCGGCGGCGTAGCCGCCGTAGCGCTTGAGGCAGCGCATCACGGTCACCGGCTTGCCGGTGAGTTCGGCCACGCGCAGCCCGAACACCTTCTTGCCCACCGTCTGACCGCCCCACCACGCCGGCAACAGCGAGAAATAGACGATGCCCCAGCCGAGCCCGGCGCCGAGGTCGTCAAGCATTTGGCCGAGGCGCTCGCGCCAGTGCAGTGGCTTCGGCCGGCGTGCCTCGGCGAGTTCGGCCTCGAGCTGCGCGATGCGCTGCGCATCGCTGGGATGCGGCACCGCGGCCGCGCTGGCAGCCGCCGACGCGGCAGCGGCGGCAGCCGAGGCGGCCGCATCGAGCGCGGCAACCACCGTCGGCGCGATGAACGCCGTCGCCGGCGACGATCCGAGCGCCGCGCCCGCGGTGGCCGTCGCCGCCCGGTCGTCGACAGCGCCCGGCTCGGCATCATCAGCGTCGGCCTCATCGGTGTCGCCGGCCGAAAGGCCCGACGCGCCGTGCCCACGAAGCACCGGATGGCGCCAGCGCTGCCACTGCTCGCCCGCCTGCTGCAGGGCCAGCAGCGCGACGAGCCCGGCGATCATCCAGCCCACGACCCAGCGCGGGCCGCGCGTCGCGCCGCCGCGGCGGCTGCGCAACTGCAGCGCGACCAGCGCCAGTCCGGCGAGCAGCCAGAAGCCGCTGACGTCGGACAGAAGGGCGATCACGACCAAGTCGAACGCGATCGCCAGCGCGCGCCGCGACGGCGACGCCAACGGCAGACCAACCAGCGCCGGCGCCACGTTCAGCGGCTCGGGGCTGACCCAGCGGCGGCGGTCGCGCGCCGCGGCGCGCTCGACGCGGTCGGCCGGCAGCACGCTACAACTGCACCATGTCGTATTGAGGACGCATCGCGGGAAAGTCTTTGTGGGACAACGACTTGCGATCACGGCCTCAGCTTGTGTCGATTCGAGCTACCCGTCTGGCTACCCTCATGGCATGGGCTTTCGCGG
>JBBINW010000027.1:0-55248 GCA_037443665.1 Betaproteobacteria bacterium | reverse complement strand
GCTCGCGCCGATGCCGAGCACGGCCAGCCCCATCGCGACCAGCAGTGCACCGGCAACATGGTCCTTGCTCAGGCTTCTGTGTCCTCGCATGCGGCATCGCCTCCTCGTCCCGGGCATCGAATCGGCCGTCGCCGACGGGCGGCACGGCGGGGACCGCGATGTTAGACGCGCCGCCGGCGGCGCCACCGTGCCGATGGGCCCGCACCCAGGCGGGCCGGACGCCGGGTGATAAGCTCGTCGCCCCTCGAATCATCCAAGAACCCTGGGAGACTGCCATGCCCGGACTGCTGCCCGACGTCGATCCCGACGGCCTGCTCGAATACTCGGTGGTCTACACCGACCGCGCGCTCAACCACATGTCGAAGAAGTTCGGCGGCGTGATGCGCGACATCTCTGGCATCCTCAAGGACGTCTATCGCGCCCGCTCGGCGATCGTCGTCCCCGGCAGCGGCACCTTCGGCATGGAGGCCGTGGCGCGCCAGTTCGCGACCGGCCGCAAGACGCTGGTCATCCGCAACGGCTGGTTCAGCTACCGCTGGACGCAGATCTTCGAGATGGGCCAGATCCCGTCGGCGCAGGTCGTGCTCAAGGCGCGCGCCCAGGGCAGCGGCCACCAGGCGCCGTTCGCGCCGGCGACCGTCGACGAGGTCGTCGCCGCCATCCGCGCCGAGCGGCCGGCGATGGTCTTCGCGCCGCACGTCGAAACCGCCGCCGGCATGCAGCTGCCCGACAGCTACCTGCGCGCGGTCGCCGACGCCGCGCACGAGGTCGGCGCGCTGTTCGTGCTCGACTGCATCGCCTCCGGCGCGATGTGGGTCGACATGCAGGCCATCGGCGTCGACGTGCTGGTCAGCGCGCCGCAGAAAGGCTGGAGCGGATCGCCCTGCTGCGCCTTCGTGATGCTCGGCGACAGGGCGCGGGCGGCAATCGACGGCACCACCAGCACCAGCTTCGCGGCCGACCTGAAGAAGTGGCTGCAGATCATGGAAACCTACGAAGGCGGCGGCCACGCGTATCACGCGACACTGCCCACCGATGCGCTCACGCGAACCCGCGACGCGATGCAGGAAACGCAGGCCTACGGCTTCGAACGGCTGCGCGGCGAGCAGATCGAGCTCGGCCGCCGGCTGCGCGCGCTGCTGGCCGCCAGCGGGCTGCGCAGCGTCGCGGCCGAAGGCTTCCAGGCCCCCAGCGTGATCGTCAGCTACACCGACGACGACGGCCTGCACACGGGCAAGGCCTTCCTCGGCGAAGGCCTGCAGACCGCCGCCGGCGTGCCGCTGCAATGCGACGAACCGGCCGATTTCAAGACCTTCCGCATCGGACTGTTCGGCCTCGACAAGCTGCACCATCCCGAGCGCACGGTGGCCAATTTCGGCGACGCGCTGGCGCGCATCCTGGAACGCCGGCCGGGCTTGCGAAGCGCCGCCTGACAAGGCGGCCCCGGCGAGCGCCGCCGGGCTTGCGGAGAACAGTCGCGAGCGGGTTGCGCTCGGATCGAGCCGCGCAGCCGCGCAGGCCCGCGACGATCCGCGCAGCCCCGCCACCGGCCCACGCCGCAGATCGGCGCCCACGCGCTCAGGCCGGGTCGTCGTGCACCCACCTGCCTGAGGCCCGGCGTGATGTCGGTGAGCATATGCACCGCCCAGATCACTTCCAGCACCGGCAGCTGCGCCACCGGCGCCAGCGCGTGGTGCGCGAGTTCGAGCGCTGCCGGCCCGGTCCACGCGCCCTTGACCGTGACGTCCTCGAGGAAGCGGCGCACCAGCTCGCAGATGCGCGCGCTGCCGTCGACATGCGGGATGAGCTTGAGCAGGAAGTTCGGCGCCAGCAGGCCCGGCAGCACGCTGTCGGGGGCGAGCGTGTGGTGCTTGTAGCCCATCGTCGCGGTGGCCACGCGAACCGACCCGCAGTCCAGCGCGCCGAGCAGGGTGTTGCCCTCGACGCGCATCTTCGGCGATGCGAGCTTCTTGGGTGATCCCCACAGCTCGCGGCCGCCGACGATCGGCGCCTCGTCGTCGTGGTACATCGAATGCACGTAGCCCCCGGGCCTGGCCCTGGAAGCGCACCGCAATCACGTGGCCCGATTCGGTGTCGTCGCCGAACCCGGTCGAGTCGGGCATGCGGCTGAACTCGTACTTGACGACCGCGTCGGTGAACTCCAGCGGCTCGGGCAGCACCGCACGCAGCGCCTTCGGGTCGGTGCGGTAGCTGACGACGAGGAACTCGCGGTCGACGAAGCGGTAGGGTCCGGGCGGATAGGCCGGGGGTTCCTGCTGCGCAGGCTTGGCCTGAGGTCTCTTGCAAGATGCTCACGCCAATGCCTTGGCTTCGGTGGGTTCGTGCTTCACCGGGGCTGCGCCCACGCGGCTGGCGCCGCGCAGTCGTCCGGCCGCCCCGCCCACAGGCACACGCCGCGTGCCCCGCGGCCGATGGTGGTTCGCTCGGCGCGGTGGCGGCGGCGCTGCTGTCGTGCTGACGCGCAGCTTCGAACAGCGCGATGCCGCGCGCCAGGATGTTCCTGGCCGCAGGCACGTCGGCGTTCTCGGTGTGGCCGCAGGCCACGCGGACCAGGAGCGCCTGCGTCTTCCTGTTCTGCGCGCTCTCGTGAGCGCACACCCTGCAGGTCCGGCTCGTGTACCCGGCATCCACCAGGATGACGCGGCCGCCCCGCCACTGGAGCCACTGCACCTTGTACCTTGTACCTGAGCTGCCGGGCGAACTCGCCCCAGGCGGCATCCAGGATGCCGCGATGGAGGCCCGCCTTGGCGGCCGCGTTCTTGCCGGGCTGCGCGGCCGTGCCGCGCGCGCGGGCCGACATGTTCCTGATGCGCAGGTCCGCCAGCGCCACCACGGCGTGGCGATCCGCGAGGTCCGCGGTGAGCTTGTGCCGCCGGTCGCTGCGCTGGTGCGCGATCTTGCGGTGCAGCGCATCCCGCTGCAGCGGATCCGGCAATCGGATCCCAGGCTCTTGGCCGTAGCGCTTCGCCGTAGCGCTTGAACGGTCGGCAAGCCCGCCGTCTTGGCGAAGTCTTGGCGAAGTAGCGCCTGTACGCCTCATCGAGCCGGCGCAGCACCTGCTGCTGGGGGTGCACCGGGCGGTGGCGCCAGCCGGTGAGCCACTTGCCCATGTCCGCATACATGTCCGCATGGCTGGCGTGCATCTCGCCGCGCGCGTGGCGCGACCGCTGTCCTGCCAGCGCTGGGTTCCACAGCCAACGTAGCTGGCCCGCCCAGCGCCGCAACGGGCGCTGCTGAGCGGGCTTGCAGCGCAGCACCCAGCGCTAAGGCGCAGCGATAGGCGCAGAGGCTGGACATACTTGCGGTCCACTTCGCAGGACCACCGAGTTCCAAATGCACGCCGCTGTGCCGAGCGGCGGCGCTATCCTTCCCCGCCCTGAAGGGCGAGGCTCGTCGCGCAGATGGGTCAGCGGCATCGCGAAGGCGCAGCGCCCGACTTCGTCGTTGTTCATGCCGGCTCTGCCTCGGGCTTGGCGGCGCCGAGGTCGAAGACGCGCAGCTCGGCGGTGTCGCGGCCGCGGGCCAACCAGCGGCTGTGACTCAAGGTGCGCGCCATGTCGGTGCGGCCGGCCTCCCAATGCTCCCGCATCGACATGCGCGAGAACTCATAGTCCTTGGACTGCGTCTCGTAGTGCTTACTGCGGTAGATCAGGTGCACGACGTCGACCGCGCAGCCGCAGCGCATGCCGGCCAGCGCCCGCGCGTCGGGGTCGTCGCGCAGCGCGGCCGGCAGCCGCGCGAGCAAGCGTTGCGCAGCCTGCGCGATCGCATAGCGGTCGAGTTCGTTGGTGGTGTTCAGCCGCGTGCGGCTGGAAAACCGGATGTCCTTCTCGCGCTCGGCGACGTCGCCCAGCGTCCGCGGCAACTCGCCGCGGGCCGAGAACAGATCGACCTGGAACACGAGCCTGCGCTGCCGGCCCGGCTGGTCGAGCACGTACTGCAACGGCGTGTTCGACACCAGACCGCCGTCCCAGTATTGCTCGCCGTCGATCTCCACCGGCGCGAAGCCCGGCGGCAGCGCGCCGCTGGCCATCACGTGGCGCGCGTCGATCTTGTGGCGCGCCGAATCGAAGTAGGCGAAGTTGCCAGTGCGCACGTTCACCGCGCCCACCGACAGCCGCACGCCACCGGCGTTGATGCGGTCGAAGTCGACCAGCCGCTCGAGCGTGCCGCGCAGCGCCGAGGTGTCGTAATAGCTGATCGCCTCGGGCGTGCCGCTGGGCTGCAGCGGGGCCGGCGGGAAACGCGGCTTGAAGAAGCCGGGCACGCCGAACAGCATGACCTGCGCCGCGAAGACCTCGTTGAGCGCCTCGCGTGCCGTGCCTCGGGCGCTGATAGCGGCGGGGTGGTTGGGCAAGGCCGAGCTCACCAGTTCCCAGAACTCGCGCAGCCGCGCCTGGCGCACCGCCGGCGGGTTGCCCGCGATCAGTGCCGCGTTGATGGCGCCGATCGAGATGCCGGCCACCCAGTGAGGTACCAGTGCAGCCTGGTCCAGGATCTCGAACACGCCGGCCTGGTAGGCGCCGAGCGCGCCACCGCCTTGCAGCACGAGGATGCGCTCCTCGTCGCCGGCGGACGTGGCGGACGCGGCTGCTGACGCTGCTTTTCTCGTGGTGGCCATGGCTCGGTGCGGTTACGGTCAAGGGACGGCATCGCGGCAGCGGCGCCGCCGGCAATCGGCCGCGGGGAGTATCCCTCCGCCGATCCGGGGCGGAACAGCCGGCGCGAGCAACTCCACGCTACCGTATGAACGCCGGCCACCGACGACGCGGCGTTGCCGACGGCGGCGCATTGACCGACATCAAGCGATCGGCGCGCCGATCGCGTACACACCGTACTGGACCCTTCTCGACGAAACGACCGGCATGCCCGACGCTCTTGCAGACGCCACCAGGGCCCACGACCTCGACACGCTGCTGACCCAGCGCGGCCGAGACCCGCATTCGCTGCTGCAGATCCTGCGCGAATGGCAGGCCGCTCGCGGCTGGCTGCCGCGCGCCGACCTGAGCCGGATCGCGGCGGCGCTGGACCTGACCCTGGCGCACGTCGAGGGCGTGGCCGGCTTCTATCGCTTCCTGCACCTGCAGCCGGCAGGGACCTACCGCGTGCTGTTCAGCGACAACGTCACCGACCGCCTGCTCGGCAGCGAGGCGCTGATGGCCGACCTCTGCCGGCGCCTGGGTGTTGCACCCGGCCGGGTCGGCGAAGACGGGCTGGTCAGCGTCGATCGCACCTCGTGCACCGGCCTCGGCGACCAGGGTCCCGCGCTGCTCGTCAACCACCACCAGGTCATGACCCGGCTCGATGCCGCACGAGTGGCCCGGATGGCCGAGCTGATCCGGGCCCGCGTGCCGGTGGCGCAGTGGCCGGCCGAATGGTTCGAGGTGCAGGACAACATCCGCCGCGCCGACGTGCTGCTGGCCGACCCGCCGGCGCCCGGCGCCGCGCTGGCCGCGGCGCTGGCACGGGGCGTCGATGGCCTGCTGGCCGAGATCCAGGCCGCCAAGCTGCGTGGCCGCGGCGGCGCCGGTTTCGCCACCGCGCTGAAGTGGCAGCTCTGCCGCCAGGCACCGGGCGCCGAGCACGTGGTGGTCTGCAACGCCGACGAAGGCGAGCCCGGCACCTTCAAGGACCGCGTCCTGCTGTCCAGCCGCGCCGACGTCGTATTCGAGGGCATGACGATCGCCGCGCGGGCCATCGGCGCCCGGCGCGGCTTCGTCTACCTGCGCGGCGAATACCGCCACCTGCTCGAATCGCTGCAGGCGGTGTTGCAGCGCCGGCGCGCGGCGAACCTGCTCGGCGGCTGCATCCTCGGCCACGACGGCTTCGACTTCGACATCGAGATCCACCTCGGCGCCGGCGCCTATGTCTGCGGCGAGGAGTCGTCGCTGATCGAATCGCTGGAGGGCAAGCGCGGCACGCCGCGGATCCGCCCACCGTTCCCGGTCGAGCGCGGCTACTTGGGCCTGCCGACCATCGTCAACAACGTCGAGACCTTCTGCGCTGCCAGCCACATCGCGCTGCAAGGCGGCGCCTGGTGGGCCGGCATCGGCACGCCCAAGTCCACCGGCACCAAGATCCATTCGGTCTCGGGCGACTGCGAGCGCCCCGGCCTGTACGAGTACCCGTTCGGCACCCGCATCGGCCGCATCCTGGAAGACTGCGGCGCGCACGACACGCAGGCGGTGCAGGTCGGCGGGCCCTCGGGCGTGTGCCTGTCGGCGTTCGAGTTCGGCCGCCGCATCGCGTTCGAGGACGTGCCCACCGCCGGCGCCTTCATGATCTTCGACCGCAGTCGCGACATGTTCGAGGTCGCGCGCGGCTTCGCCCACTTTTTCGCCCACGAGAGCTGCGGCTTCTGCACGCCCTGCCGCGTGGGCACGGCGCTGGTCGTCAAGCGGCTGGACAAGCTCGCCGCCGGCCACGGCTCGCGCCACGACATCGACGTGCTATTCGAGCTCGACAAGCTGATGCACAGCGCCACCCACTGCGGCCTCGGCGCCTCGGCCTGCAACCCGCTGCGCGACACGATCCTCAAGTTCCGCCCGGCCTACGAGCAGCGCCTGAAGTCGCTGTACTTCGAGCCGGCGTTCGACCTCGACGACGAACTCTCGATCGCCCGCCGCATGACCGGCCGCGACGACGCCGGCGCACACCTGGAGAACGTCGCGTGAATGCGATGAACCCGCCTGCCGCGGCCGGCCCCAGCTTCTCGCTCGACGGCGAAGACGTGCCCTTCGAACCCGGCCAGACGCTGCTGCAGGCCGCGGTGCAGGCCGGCCACTACATCCCGCACCTGTGCTGGCACGAGGGCTTCGTGCCGCACGGGTCGTGCCGCATCTGCACCGTGAAAGTCAACGGCCGCCCCGGCGCGGCGTGCACGGTGCAGGCCGCCGCGGGGCTGGAGGTCGAGAGCCACACCGAGGAGCTCGACGCGCAACGCAAGACCCTGCTGCAGATGCTGTTCGTCGAGGGCAACCATTTCTGCCCCAGCTGCGAGAAGAGCGGCAACTGCCTGCTGCAGGCCACTGCCTACGAGATGGGCATGGAGGGGCCGCATTTCGAGGAGTTCTACCCCGACCGCCCAGTCGATGCCAGCCACCCGGACATCCTGCTCGACTTCAACCGCTGCATCCTGTGCGAGCTGTGCGTGCGTGCCAGCCGCGACGTCGACGGCAAGAACGTGTTCGCCATCGGCGGCCACGGCATCGCCACCCACCTGCTCGTCAACAGCGCCAGCGGCCGCCTCGCGGACACCGAGATGACACTGGCCGACCGCGCGGCCCACATCTGCCCGGTGGGCGTGATCCTGCCGAAGCGACGCGGCTTCGTGGTGCCGATCGGCGAGCGCCGCTTCGACGCCGCGTCGGTGGCCGAGCTGCCCGAGGGCGACGCACCATGACGCCCTATCCACCGCACGCGCCGCGCAAGCTCAAGCTGGCCACGGTCTCGCTGGCCGGCTGCTTCGGCTGCCACATGTCCTTCCTCGACATCGACGAGCGCCTGTTCGAGCTGGTCGAGCACGTCGAGTTCGACCGCTCGCCGCTGACCGATATCAAGCAGGTCGGCCACTGCGACATCGGCCTCATCGAAGGCGGCCTGTGCAACGCCGAGAACGTGGTCGTGCTGCGCGAGTTCCGCAGCCATTGCAAGACGCTGGTGGCCGTCGGCGCCTGCGCGATCAACGGTGGCCTGCCGGCGCAGCGCAACCACCTCGACCTGGGCGCGATGCTGACCGACGTCTATCGCCGCCGGCCGGGGCTCAGCGCGGTCAGCGGCATCCCCAACGACCCCGAGCTGCCGCTGCCGCTGAACAAGGTGCACCCGATCCACGAGGTCGTTCACGTGGACTATTTCCTGCCCGGATGCCCGCCTTCGGCGGCCGCGTTCTGGGCCTTCCTCACCGACCTGATGGCCGGGCGCACGCCGCACCTCGGTCATGGCTTGATCCATTACGACTGAAGCCCGATGAGCCATCCACTGGAAACCACCTCTGCCGCCAGCGTCGCGCAAGGCCTGCGCAGGGTCGCGATCGACCCCGTCTCGCGCGTCGAGGGCCACGGCAAGGTCACGATCCTGCTCGACGCCGCCAACCGCGTGCAGCAGGTGCGGCTGCACATCGTCGAGTTCCGCGGCTTCGAGAAGTTCATCGAGGGCCGGCCGTACTGGGAAGTGCCGGTGATGGTCCAGCGGCTGTGCGGCATCTGCCCGGTGTCGCACCACCTGGCGGCGTCGAAGGCCTTTGACCGCGTCGTCGGTGCGATGCCCATCACGCCGACGGCCGAGAAGATCCGCCGTCTGATGCACTACGGCCAGGTGATGCAGTCGCACGCGCTGCACTTCTTCTACCTGGCGTCGCCCGACCTGCTGTTCGGCTTCGACTCCGAGGTCAACCGGCGCAACATCGTCGGCGTCGCCGCGGCGCACCCCGAGATCGCGAAGAAGGGTGTGCTGCTGCGCAAGTTCGGGCAGGAGGTGATCCGCGCCACCGCCGGCAAGCGCGTGCATGGCACCGGCTCGGTGCCGGGCGGCGTCAACAAGCATCTGTCGGCCGACGACCAGGCCTTGCTGCAGCGCGACGTCGTGCAGATGAAGGCCTGGGCTCGGGACGCGGTGGCGATCGCCAAGCAGCTGCACGCCCAGAACCCGGCGCTGTACGACCACTTCGGCGCCTTCCGCTCGAACCTGCTCTCGCTGGTTCGCACCGACGGCGCGCTCGAGTTGTACGACGGCGTGATCCGCGCCCGCAATGCCACCGGCACGATCCTCTTCGACGGCGCCAGCGACCAGGGCTACCTCGACCTGATCGAGGAGCAGGTCAAGCCCTGGACCTACATGAAGTTCCCGTTCCTGAAGAGCCTGGGCCCCGAGCACGGTTGGTACCGCGTCGGGCCGCTGGCACGGGTGCAGAACTGCGACTTCATCGCCACACCGCTGGCCGAGGCCGAGCGCCGCGAATTCCTGGAGTGGGGCCGCGGCGAGCCGGTGCGCGGCACGCTGGCATACCACTGGGCACGGATGATCGAACTGCTGCATTGCGTCGAGGTCATCGAGGGTCTGCTGGCCGACGGCGACGTGATCGCCGGCGCGCTGATGGCCGGCGGCGCGCGCCACCGCAGCGGCATCGGCGTCATCGAGGCGCCGCGCGGCACGCTGATCCACCATTACGAGGTCGGTGACAACGACCTGGTGACGATGTGCAACCTGATCGTCTCGACGACCCACAACAACCAGGCAATGAACGAGGCCGTGCGATCGGTGGCCGCCGAGTACCTCGACGGGCGCGAACTGACCGAAGGACTGCTCAATCGCATCGAGGTCGCGATCCGCGCGTACGACCCGTGCCTGTCCTGTGCCACGCACGCCATCGGCCGGATGCCGCTGGATGTGACGCTGCTCGGCCCCGGCGGCGAGCCGGTCGACCGCGCGCTGAAGTCGGCCGAAGGCAGCTTTCTGCGCGGCGTGGCCGCAGCCGGCGGCGCGTCATGACGGCGGCCCGGCTCGTCTTCGGCTGGGGCAACGCGAGCCGGGGCGATGACGCGCTCGGCCCGCTGTTCGTCGAACGGCTGCGCACCTTGCTCGAGAAGCGCGCGCTCCAGGACAACGACGTCGAGTGCCTGGACGACTATCAACTGCAGATCGAGCATGCGCTGGATCTCGTGGGACGCCGCGAGGTGCTGTTCGTCGACGCCAGCCTGAATTGCCGCGCACCATTCGAGGTGACGCCGCTGCAGCCTTCGCTCGACTCGAGCTTCACCACGCATGCGCTGTCGCCGCAGGCGCTGATGCAGGTGTTCCGTGACCTGCAGGGCCACGAGCCGCCGCCCTGCACCTTGCTGGCGATCCGCGGCGACGGCTTCGAGCTCGGCGAGCCACCGCGCCCGGCGGCGCTCGACAACCTGGAAGGAGCCCTGCGATGGACGGTCCGGTGGCTGGCCAGGTGAATGCGGAGCGACAGCAGGGGCTGGCAGGCCGCACCTACGCATTGGTGCTGGCCGGCGGCCGCGGCACCCGGCTGCACCAACTGACCGACCATCGCGCCAAGCCAGCGCTGCCGTTCGCGGGCACGATGCGCATCATCGACTTCACGCTCGGCAACTGCGTCAACTCCGGATTGCGCCGCATCGGCGTGCTGACCCAGTACAAGGCGCAAAGCCTGATCCGCCACATCGAGCGCAACTGGGGATTCCTCGAGCCTGCGCTGGGCGAGTACGTCGACATCGTGCCGGCCCAGCAGCAGACCGGCGAAAGCTGGTACACGGGAACGGCCAACGCCGTCTTCCAGAACCTCGAGATCCTGAACGAGTCGCGGCCGGACTACGTGCTGGTGCTGGCCGGCGACCACGTCTACAAGATGGACTATGGCGCCATGCTGGCCGAGCACGTGGAGCGCAGCGCCGACCTGACGGTGGCCTGCCTGGACGTGTCCACCGAGGAGGCCTGCGAGTTCGGCGTGATGGCGGTCGACACCGGGCAACGCATCGTGGCGTTCCAGGAGAAGCCGGGGCACCCGACGCCGTTGCCAGGGCGGCCCGGTCGCGCGCTCGCAAGCATGGGCGTCTACGCCTTCAGCGCCCCGTTCCTGGTCGACCTGCTCCAGCGCGACGCGGTGCGTCGGGATTCTTCGCACGACTTCGGCCAGGATCTGATCCCCTCGCTGATCGGCTCGGCCCGCGTGTTCGCGCACCGCTTCGAAGCCAGCTGCGTCAACATGGTCGGTGACCGTCCTTACTGGCGCGATGTCGGCACGCTCGACGCCTACTGGGCCGCCAACATCGACCTGACCCATGTCGTGCCCGAACTCAACCTGTACGACCCATCGTGGCCCATGCCCAACCGCGAGCCGCACCGCCCCCCGGCCAAGTTCGTCTTCGACGAGGCCCGGCGGCGCGGCATCGCCGCCGACTCGCTGGTCGCCGGGGGCTGCATCGTCAGCGGTGCCACCGTGCGCCGCTCGATCCTGTTCAGCGATGTTCGGGTCGAAGAGGGCAGCACGATCGAGGACGCCGTGGTGCTGCCCGAGGTCAGGATCGGCCGTGATGTGCGGGTCCAACGTGCGATCATCGACGAAGGCTGCGTGCTGCCCGACGGTCTTCGCGTCGGCATCGACGCTGACTTCAACCAACGGCATTTCCACGTCACCGAACACGGCGTTACGTTGGTCACGCCGGAGATGCTCGCAGCCCTCTGACGGCCGTACGCACCATGCCGCACCGCGCCAGCGCCACGCCCGGGTCCGGCAGCCCCCACCCGCTCGGTGCGCGGCCGATCGACAAGGGAGTGCACTTCAGCATCTACTCGAAGCACGCGCAGCGCGTCGAGTTGCTGCTGTACGACCATGCCGACAGCGACGCGCCTTCGCGCATCGTCCCTCTGGACGGAGACGCCCACCGCACCTGGCATTACTGGCACGTGTTCGTGCCGCGGCTCAAGCCCGGCCAGATCTACGGCTGGCGCGTGCACGGGCCCATGGACCCGATGCGCGGCCACCGCTTCGATGGTGACAAGGTGCTGCTCGACCCCTACGGCCACGCGATCGCGATGCCCCGCGCCTACAGCCGCGCGGCGGCCTGTGCACCCGGGCGCAACGATGCGACGGCCCTCAAGAGCGTGGTCGCCGACGACGCGTCGTACGACTGGGAAGGCGATGCGCCGCTTCGACGGCCGTTCGCGCAGACCGTGATCTACGAGGCCCATGTGCGGGGCTTCACCCGCCACCCCAGCTCGCGCGTTGCACCGCGCCGCCGCGGCACCTATGCCGGGCTGATCGAGAAGATTCCGTACCTGGTCGACCTCGGCATCACCGCGGTCGAGCTGATGCCGGTGCTGCAGTACGACGCACTTGACGCGCCGCCCGGGCTCGTCAACTACTGGGGCTACGCGCCGGTGTCCTTCTTCGCGCCGCACGCCGCGTACGCGAGCCGGCGCCGGCCACTGGACGTGCTCGACGAGTTCCGCGACATGGTCAAGGCGCTGCACCGCGCCGGGCTCGAGGTCATCCTCGACGTCGTCTTCAACCACACGACCGAAGGCGACGAGAACGGGCCGTGCCTGTGCCTGCGCGGCCTGGACAACGCCACCTACTACATGCTCGACGACGCCGGCCGCTACGCCAACTTCTCGGGCTGCGGCAACACGCTCAACGCCAACCAGGCCGTGGTCCGCCGGCTCATCATCGACAGCCTGCGCTACTGGGTGCAGGTGATGCATGTCGACGGCTTCCGCTTCGACCTCGCGGCGATCCTGTCGCGCGACGAGCAGGGCCTCCCGTTGGCGCGGCCGCCGGTGCTGTGGGACATCGACTCGGACCCAGTGCTCGCTGGGACCAAGCTCATCGCCGAGGCCTGGGACGCCGCCGGACTGTACGAGGTGGGTGACTTCGCTGGCGACCAGTGGAAGGAATGGAACGGCCGCTTCCGCGATGACGTGCGCTCGTTCGTGCGCGGTGACCAGGGCACCGTGGCCGCAGTCGCCGACCGCCTGCTCGGCAGCCCGGCGCTGTATGCGGCGAGCCAGCGCGAGCCGGCGCAGAGCATCAACTTCGTCACCAGCCACGATGGCTTCACGCTCGACGACCTGGCGTCGTACGACCTCAAGCACAACGAGGCGAACGGCGAAGGCAACCGCGACGGCGGCGACGACAACCGCAGCTGGAACTGCGGCGCCGAGGGGCCCACCGACGATCCCGACGTGCTCGCGCTGCGCACGCGACAGGTCAAGAACCTGCTTGCGATCGACGTGCTCGCGCTGGGCACGCCGATGCTGCTGATGGGCGACGAGATGCGGCGCAGCCAGGGCGGCAACAACAACGCCTATTGTCAGGACAACGCGACGAGCTGGCTCGACTGGACGCTGCTCGCGCGCCACGCCGAGATCCACCGCTTCGTGCGCGGACTCATCCGGGTGCGGAACCTGCGCGAATCGGTGCAGCAGGATCACCACCTGACGCTGACCGAGCTGACGGCCCGGGTCAGCGCGCAGCTGCACGGCGTCGAGCTCGACGCCCCGGATCTGCGCCCGATATCGCACAGCATCGCGATCACAGCGACCAACCTTTCGGGCGACCTGCTGATGTACTTCGCGCTCAACGCGTACTGGGAAGCACTCGACTTCGAACTGCCGCCTCTGCCCGAGGGGGCCAGCCCCTGGCGCCGCATCATCGACACCGCCGCGCCTTCGCCGCGCGACCTGGTGGCGTTCGCCGACGCCGAGGTCGCCAGCGGTCCCACGCACCGCGTCGCAGCCCACTCCGTCGTGGCGCTGTTCGCGCCGCTGCGAGGACTTTGACCGACGGCGCGCGCGAGCTGCTGCCGAGCCTGTGCTTGCGCCGCATCAAGCCTCGCGCGCAGATCGGGGTTGAACATAATCGGCGCGGTCGAGATGGCGGTGGCCGTTGACTCGAATGCGCGTCGCTTCTTGCTGCGGCTCGCGAAGGCCGATCCGCCGTGGGTCGGTGACAGGAATGCAACGCCGGGCGAAGTGGCCCGGCCGCCGGAGGTTTCATGAAGATCCTGCTCCCTATCGACGGCTCACCCGACGCCCTGGATGCGGTACGCCATGCGCTTCGTCTTGTGCAAGACGGCCTGCGCGCCAGCTTCGTGCTCGTCAACGTGCAGGAGCCGGCCAACCTCTACGAGGTGGTCGTCGCTCACGACCCGGCGGTCATCGCCAAGCTGCGTCGCGACGCCGGCGCCGAACTGCTGCAACCGGCCGAGGCGCTGCTCGACGCGGCGGGCGTCGATTGGGAGAGCGAGGTCGTCGGCGGCGATCCGGCCTCGATGCTCGTCGAACTGGTCGAGAACTACGGCTGCGATGCGGTCGTGATGGGTACGCATGGTGCCGGCAGCCTGCGCAGCGCGCTGCTCGGCTCGGTTTCGGGCGCGCTGCTGCGCCACAGCCCGGTGCCGGTGACGGTGGTGCGCCGACCCGACGCCGAGGGCGGGGAGGCCGTCGAAGCACCCACGGTGAAGGAAACTTGAACGCCGGGCGGGGCCCGGCCCCCGGGGAGGGTTGATGCACTCGACCGCGACGCTCGAGGCCGCGAACTCGGCATAGGCCTGGCAGGCGCCATGGGCCGCGTGGGCCATGGCGACCTCGGTCAATAGGTGGCTGGGCGGCGTGAAGCGGCCGATCGGCCAGCGATCAGCGGGCCCGTCGCCGGCGAGCCTGCCGGTGACGGGGCACCCTTCGCAGGGCCCCTAATCGTTCCTGTGATCGATGCCGGCGAGGAGGGCATAGGCCCCCGGAGCCTTTGTTGCCGGCTGCCGGCCTGAAGGCGTCGACGACAGACGAGAGAACCAGGAGGCCAGCACTTGGATCCGCACCATAGCGCGGTGGAGAGTGCCCCTGAATTTCATCATCGCAGCCATGATGTCGCTCCGGAGTCTGCAGGAGCCGGATTCAGCCCCCATTCGGGAGACCAGTGTGCGCCCGGCTGCGCAGGCGGAATTCGCTGCCCCGCCCCGCCCGCCCCAACAAAGTCACGCTCGACACCGAGATGTGCGGGATCCAGCCCGCCACCTGTCCTGTTCGACACCGCCGTCACGATCTCGACGCATCCGGTGCGTACCCTTGCGGTGGCGATGCAGCAAAGGAGCCCCGCATGGCTTACTACAGGGTGTCACATGCAAGCGGCCACGACGTGGCATTGCAAGACAAGGCCGGGCGACACCACGTTGCTCGTGCGCTCCATGGCGCGCCGCAGGTCGGGGCCGAGTTCCACGGACCTCGCCCCGAGCGCGGTCTGGCCATCCTGGCGGACGCATCTTCGAAGGCACTCTGCCGCGTGATCTTCGAGGAGGTCAACTGCAGCCATCAGGACATGCTGGCTCGATTGCGACCGCAGCCGGTTGCTGGCGCCTGAAGGGCGCGCCCCATCGGCCCGCCACTCCATCGACCCTGGAGCCGCCTGCTGCGGCGCCGGCCGCCCATCGACTTCGCCGGGATCGCTCCGGGGCAGATTCAGCCTTGCCGGCCGAGGTGCTCGCCGGTCCGATCGCCAACGGCCGCGATCACGCCGGGGCCGTGGAACTTGGATCGCGCCTGCTCGAGTTCGCCGATGAGATTATCGACCTGTTCGAGAAAGGCTTCTCGGCTGGGATGCGGTTCGTCGGTCAGCATCGAGGACGAATGCTCCGCCACGCCGAACTCGCCGACTTGACGCGCCCAGCGGCGAACTTCGCAGTAAGCGATCAATGCGAGCCGGCCCAGATCACCCTGCCGGCGAGCATGCCGGAGATCGCCGAGCAGATCGTCGAGGCAGAGCTGAGGGCTCACGATCAGATTCATGTTGCAGTGCAGCATGATGGCGCTGGCTGACGCTGACCTGACGGGAAGATACCCCTTGGCGACAAGGCCCGGAAGTGCGAAAGGCCCGCGCACGAGGGGCCTTTCGAGTTCTTGGCCCGTGCCGGAAATCTTGGTTGCGGGGGCCTGCGAACCTGGCCCGCAGCATGAGTAGGGCTGACGCAGCCGAAGGGTCAGCAGTAGTTCCCGAGCAGACCCACAGGCCGGGAGATTCGGCACTACAACGCTGCCAGTCCCGCCGTTCCCGGCACGATTGACGGCAAGCCACCGCCCCGTGCTCCTGCAAGCGCAGCCCCGAGACGTGCGCGAGCACGACGCCCACCGGATCTAACAGCGCCGTCTCGTCCACGCAGGGGGCAAGTGCAGAGTGCCCGGCGGTCTGCGGTCGGTTGCCGCACTCGGGGGGGAATCGTGTTCCTCAGGCCACGAGGGCGAAGGCTTCCAAAGGCAACGAGGACCGGCCACGCTCTGCCAATGGACGGCGGCGCCGGGTGCGCGACGGCCGGTCGCACAACACCTGTCGCGATGGCCCGGATCGCTGTGCGTCAGGCTTGCAGTTCGGATCCCTCGTTCGCCTGCCGGATGCCGACGTGCCGACCGCGGTCGGCACGGTCGAGACAGTCACCCGCGGCGCGACGCAGAACGCGGCCCACGTCCTTCACGCCCGTCGCCCAGCCGGGCGATCCTTCAGGCCGTCAGGGCTTGGGGTGCAGCTTGAAGAATTCCCAGATCAGTTGCGAGGCCGGCAGGTCCGCAGGGGTCGTGTTATCGCCCTCACGCACCGTGCTGCCGGGCCATGTGTGGCCGGCATCGGTGATGTACTGGACGGTCGCGGCCTTGCAATCGGGGTAGGTCGCGCGCCGCACGTGCGGCGTGACTTGCTCGATCGCCGGCGCGCCGCTGCATCCGTTCACGCGCGCCCACTCGTACATCACGGCGACGGCGCCAGGGAAATTGCCGAGCATCAGAATATGCCCGCCCCCAAAGGGCACCATCGAATCCGCGCTTCCGTGAAATTCGACGATCGGAATCGGCGCACACCCGGAGGGAGGCTCATAGATTCCCGAGACAGGCGCAATTGCGGCGAACAGGTCCGGAGCCATGCAGCCGAGCCAGCTGCTCATGAAGCCGCCCTGCGACTTGCCCGCAGCGAAGATCCGCTTGGGGTCCACGCACAGGTCCGTGCGAAGGCTGGCAACGAGCTCGCGCACGAACGCTGTATTCGCCTCGCGCGCTGATTGGACGAAGCGCCAGCCGATCCCGCCATCAGGGGTGGCGACGATGAAGCCCTCGCGGTCGCTCATGGCGACGAAGCCGCTGGCGGCGTTCTGCGTTTCCGGGTTGCTCAAGAGCCCGTGAAAATTCAGCACCAGCGGTGTGGGCTTGTCCTTGTCGTAGCCGACGGGCACGTGCAGCAGGTAGGAGCGATTGCTGCCGGCGACGACCACGCTGCGCGAACTGGTCGAGCCGGCCGCGACGCCCGCGGGCAGCGCGGCGCCGCATCCAGAGCGCGCCACCGCGCTACCGGAGGCAGGCGGGGCCGAATCAGTGGCCGCGAGTGCTGCACTCCACCACCCTACCGCCGCCAGCGCGACGATCGCGACACCTCGTCGTGCACGGTGCTTCGAATTCATATCCGCCTCCCTCAGGAAATTGGTGCCCGTCCCACTCGTGTCCGTCCGGATCACGATGCGCGCACGCACGGCCGAGCGCTCGCCAGCGTGCCTTGAACCCATGAGTTCGCGACTCATCGCCGAGCCACTATCCTTCAGCCGGCGGCGATCCGCGTTGACACTTCTCAATGCGCCGCGAGGGCGACCGCGCTGGACAGAGTCGCACCGCCGTGGGCCACCGGGTCCTCGGGAATCATCGAGCCGGGTGCTCTCCCAAGCCGCCACGGCTTGCGGGCTCTGGCGCAGCAACTCCTGATCGGGCTCCTTGGGACTCAGCGCCCGGTGTCCGCCATGGCGCGAGCCTTGGAACCGTGGCTCCTGGCCCGGACCGTCAACAGCGAGCGTCGGCTGACCGGCATCACCAAGTTGGATGGCGGGTTGCGGGCGGCGGGTTCGGCGTAACTTCCGTCAAGCCTGGACCCGCTGGGGTCACTGGCTTCCGATTGAAGCTGACGCTCGACATTGCCGGTCCACGACGGACGCAAGAGTCGGAACCGCGCCTGGCCTGACGCGCCCGTGTGGCGGTCGCGCGATCACGGGCTGATCTCGGCACCTGCAAAGACGCGCCCCTTCGGAGGATCGGCGTGGATCGAACGCGACCGAAGTCGGGCCCCGCCGATTGCGCAGGCTTAATGAGGCCGGCGGCGAGGGGGCAGCATTCTCTGCGCGCGCGACCTCCAGCAGGGTCCGTGGGACCGCAAATGGCTCAAGTGCTCAAGGGCTCAAGGGCTCAAGGTCGGAATGGCAGCGCCCCGCTTCGCGCTTTGGTGCTGGGCCATGGTGGTGATCACGTGGAGCGCCTGTGCGACGTATGCGGAGCGCGAGGTCATCGGGGCAGAAACGGAACTCGGAACGCAACTCGGCTTCATCCGCGAACCCGCTTGCCGGCGCGAACTCGTCGAAGCGCGCCTGGGCGTTCCGCCTTCGACCTTCGAGAAAGACCGAATCGTCAGCTAAGCGGCGGTCTCGGTCGGCTTTCGACCCCCAAGTGAACCGTGGAGCCGCGCCGGGCGACGGTTCACTTTGCAGCGCGAGCGGTCGGTCGCCGACGCTGGGTTTGTCGGCCAGGACAATGGCCGCCCGGATGGCTACTCAATTGTGCGGGTGCCCCACAGCTTTGGCATATGCAGCCTCAACCGTCTTGGCCAAGAGCCGTTGGCCGGACAGACTGGGATGCACATCACAGAGGAACGGCGGATTCGCGGTCTGCGGATTCGCTCCGTTGAGCAGCCCGGTCAGACAGGTCTTACCGCCTGCGGGCGTCGCTGCCGTCATGAATGCCGAGTAGGCATCGGCGACTACTGCGCCATTTGCCGTAGCCGCATTGGCGAGGGCAGTATTCAGCGCGACGATGAAGGGGTTCCCTACTGGGTCCGAGTAATCCAAAGAGTAGTAGTTGACCACCATAAGGACACCCTTGAAGCCCGTCGCCTTCAGATTGCTGAGGATCGTATTCATGTTCGAGTAGATCGTGTTCGCCAACGCTGCCACCCCGCCCTGAATGCATGCCGGCGCGTAATTGCAGCTGGCTTCCAGCAGAAAGCCGTCATTTGCCCCGAGGCTGATGGTCACAAGCTTGGTCTTCTTGTGTGCCGACAGGAAAGTAGTTGCAAAGTTGAGCTGCGTCTGTTGCGGGGCGTATCCCACGTGGAGTGGGAAGTTGGCCCGGAACGGTCGACATCCATTGTCGGCGCCGGTCCACAGAATGAATCCGCTCGTCGTTTCCCCAGGGCACGAGGCATTGGTTGTGTCCAATTCCAAGAGGTGGCCTACGGACTCCGGGTAGCCGACGAAATTGTCGGGGTTGACGTAGGCGTAGCCGTCGCCGTCGATAAACCCGAAGACGACGCTGTCGCCGAGCGCGAGGAAGGCGCCATCCCCCGGCTCAGCAGGGGGGGCAGCTGATGCCAGCGTGGCCGCTCCTGCGAGAGTCAGCCCGAACGCCAGGCTCCTCAATCTGTTTGCAAAGACGGACAGTGCTTCCGTTGGGAACATTGAGATTCCTTCAATGGGTTGCGTGGTGAAGTTCACCTGCAGCTGCGGCCAGCGGCGGTGCAGGTGACATTAGGTCGCCGACGGCAAACCGATGCCAGTTTCCGATTCGCCACAAGTGCCGTGCATAGGGACAACCCTTGCACCGTTCTCCCGCATTCGAGGGGTCGGGTCGGCGACCTGAGGCGCGGCAGATGCGCGTCATCTTTGCAGTTCACTGTGGAGGCGGTAAGCCACAGCCACCGACGGCGAACCGCCGCAATCAGTCCATTGCCGACGATCGGCAGAGGTGGTCCGACGGTCAGCTGGCCGTGGGCCGACGCTGGAATTCATTCCGTTTCCGGCAGCTGCTGTGGGATCCGAACCAGCAGGCGATGGAGGACAAGCTGGCGCAGACCGTCGTCGTGAACCGGATTGGACCGCGCGCGCTGACGGCTAGGCCTCGCGGCTCGGCCCCTCATACGACGGGCGGTCTTGGCGTCGTCTCGCATCGCCCGGCTCGATCGCCTGGATCAGAATTCGCGGGCCCGCAGAACCGGAGCCGCCCGTGAGTCAAACGCCCGCCGCGCCCCCGAACCCGCCGGCCACCGCCGCGCAGCTGAGCGTCGCCGAACAGGCCCTGCTCGAGGCGTCCAAGCTGGGCCTCGTCGCACAGCCGAACGACCTGGCCCTGCCGTTCGACGATCCCGGCCTTGCCGTGCGCGCCTTCTTCCTGCGCTTCCTGGCGATGGAGACGGACCCGGCGTGGCGGGTTCATGAGCGCGGCATCCGCCTGAAGCACTTGCGCGTCGTCGGCTTCCTGGACCTGGCCGGTTGCGAGGTGCGCCGCCCGATGCGCTTCGAGGATTGCCTGCTGGACGACGTCAGCCTCACCGGCGCGAAGCTGGCGACGCTCAGCTTTGATGGGGGCAGCGTGGAGTCGCTCGAAGGCGATCGCGTCAACGCCGCGGCGTTGTTCCTGCGCGGGGTGACCGTGCGACAGGGCACGCGATTCCTGGGCGCGCAAGTCGCCGGCGACCTCGATTGCGACGGGGCGAAGCTGTTCGCGGCGCAGCCTGGCGCGACTGACGTGTGCTCGAACGTCGTCCGCAACGACGTCGCGCTGGGGCTGGACGGTGCCACGGTGGGCGGCGCGTTCTTCCTGCGCCGCACGAAGTTGAACGGCTCGATGGTGGCCAACAGCCTGACGGTGGCGAAAGTCCTCGACGCGCGGGAGCTGGTGGTGTCCACGGGCGCAGTGGAATTGCACGCCGCGAACCTGGGCGGGGATGTCGACTTCGGCGGCGCTTTCCTCATGGACGCGCCCCGTGAGGACGCGCTGGTGCTGACGCAGGCACGCGTGGCGGGCACGCTGCGCCTGACCGGCCGCTTCCAGGTCAACCGCCGTGTGATGCTCCACGACGCTCGCATCGCGGGCAACCTGAGCCTGCGCGGGGCACGTTTCGTCGGTGCGATTCCGTTCGCCGTCAGCGCGCAGCGCATGCAGGTTGAAGGCACCTTCGACCTCGATTCGACCACCTGCTTCGGCATCGAGGACGCGCGCGCCGCCGACGCCAAGCGGGCAACGCCGACCAGCCGGCTCGCGCCGCGGCGCCGGCGCGGCCAGAGAAAGCCCGAACGCCTGCCGGGATCCGCGCTGGACCTGACGGCGGCGTCGGTGGGATCGCTGTCCGACCAATGGGCGGACTGGCCGCGCGGCAACCGGGTGCTGGGCTTTCGCTACAAGGCGATCGTCGGGGCCACGTCCACGAGCGCAGCGTGGTGGGAGGACTGGCTGATGCTGCAGCTCGACGAGGACCTGCGCAAGCTGTCCGACGACCAACCAGGGGCCGGTACCTCCGGCTTCAAACCCCAGCCGTGGAACCAGGCGGCACTCGCGTTGCGCGAGGCCGGCTGCCTGCGCGACGCCGAGGACCTGGCCATCGCCAAGGAAACCGCCGCGCACGCGGAAGACAAGACATTCGCCCATCTCCTTCACGTGCTATGGGGCTGGTGCGCGGGTTACGGCTACCGCCCCTTGCGGCTGTTGTGGGCGCTGCCATTCATCTACGCTTTCTCGGTCTGGCTCTTCTCGGCGGCAGCCGACCGTGGCGTCATGGCGCCGACCAAGGCCGAACTGATCGCGAACGCCGAATACCAGCGCTGCCATCCCGAGCGCGGCGGGAATTGGGCCCGCTGCGCGCTGGCGCCGGCATACCCGGACTTCAACGCCTGGGCCTACGCGCTGCAGACCCTGTTGCCGGCGGTCGATGCGCGGCAGTCCAAGGATTGGGCGCCGGCACCCTGGGTGCGTCCCATCGTCCCGATTGCTGCGGCAACGGCAACGAGCGGCGGTGCGCCGGCGGCGTCAGGTGCGGCCTCGGCGCCGGCCGTGGCACCCGCGTCCGAGCATGAGTCGATGCCGCCGGCGTCGGGCTGGGGCCGTTTCGCCTTGTACTGGAGCTGGATCGAGGCGACCTTCGGCCTCGCGGCACCGGTGCTGGTCGGGCTGGCCTGGTCCGGGCTGATTCAACGCAAACCGAAGGAGTGAGGCCGACATGCGACCTCTGTCGTCATGTTGAAAAGGCTCACCAAAGAGGCCCATTGCGGGCGTAACTCAAACGCGATAGGCCTTTTGATGAAGTCAGCCGTCATACCCCAAATCCGCGGGGAGCCAGAGTTGCGCGCTGAGCCCGAGTCCGCGCTCTAGCCGGGCGAGATGCTGACCGAATTCGTCGAAGCGACTGTGCGAAACGCCATCGCTTTTCGGCGCGAGCAGACCGCATTTCATGCTCGGGCACAAGCAGCATCGCAGGAGTACCACCGGACGGGCGCGTCGGTGCCCGTCGAGGCCGTCCTGGAACGACTCCAATCCAAGCTTGACGCCAGGCGTAAAGAGCTTGGCCGATGAGTTTTGTCGTTGAGCTGTCTCCTACGGCCGACGCTGACTTGGAACGCCTCTTTGAGTTCTTGATCGACCGCTCCGAGACGGCCGAAGACCTTGATCGCGCCCAAGCCGCGATCGACGCGATAAGCGCGGCGCCGCAGCACCGGCTGGCGATCACGCCCTTCAGCTTCCGCAAAGCGGCCCAGAACCCAGCTCAGAGGGAATTGATCATTCCGTTCGGAGGCATCGGGCATGTCGCGCTGAATGAGATCGTCAGTACGTCGAAGGTCGTGGCGCTGGCGGTACGCCACCAGCGTGAAGAGGACTATCACTGACGCCGATCATCGATAGCTACGCTCCATGCGCACGAGTCGTTCAAATGCACTGTGCGTGGCGCTGCTGCGGAGAACGGGTGACCAGGCCCATTGGCTTGGGCACCCACTCTACGCTTGCTTCCACTGGGACATCGATGAGGCGGGATGCCAGTAACCGGCCTGTCACGACCATCGGCAAGTGGCCGGCAGCGCCAGTGCGCGGACTTCGCCGACAGCTAACATAGACCGGCGGGGCACGCGCGTCGGAAGTCAGCCTCCTGGCGTGACCTCGTACGCACGCGGCCGGACAGGTCCGGACCGTCGGCCTTTGGGCGGCAGAAGGTCAGCACAGCCTGGGTGCGGTCCTTCACTGGCGCCTTGCCGATGAGTGGCCATTGAGCTGACGCATGCAGCCGCTTATCAGAGGCTGGACCGCCGAACAATGGTCGGCGGGGCGCGCAACCTCAGCGCCATTCCGGATTGAATCCCCATGTGCTTGGACGCAGGGTCAGGTACTGAACGATTCGCGGCAGCTTCGCCCGATTGGGGCTGCTCCTGTGCGGCAGACAGTGATGCCATATCACCAAGTCCCCTGCGCGGCCGGCGATCGGCACGGCGCCGGCGGAAAGATCCTGGCGGCGCGGATCCTCGTCTTCGCCCAGACCCGCCAGCCAGCCTTCGATCGCGCGGTGGAACCCGGGCACACAGGTGAACGCGCCCTGGTCGGCCGGGGTGTCGACGAGGTAGAGGATGCCCTGCAGGCCGAAGGGAATCGGCTGTGCCAGGCTCACGTCCCAATGCAGGTGCGGGCCAGGAAATGACCATCCCGGTTTCTCGGGCGGATTGAAGCCGGTCTGGTCCACGTTCACCCAGAGGTCTTCGCGATCCCACAGTTGCGCGAAGGCGCGGTGGATCCGCGGTGACTCGCGGTTAGCGGAGAGTGCCGGGTGGTGCAGCAACGGAACCCAGATGCTGTGCCCCTGAGGCCCGCCATACCACGTCTCGGGCCGGTCCACATCGACATCCAGGAAAGCGCAGATTGCCTCCACGGCAGCCGGGCAGTTCGCAGGTGGGACGGCATCGCGGACGACCACGTAGCCGTTCGCGTCCCAGAACTCGAGATCGGCATCGGTCAGCACCGGCGCGGCGTCCGGGTCTGCCGGTTCCCCGATGAGGCCCCAATCGGACAGCGCGTCGTTGAGTCTCGCGATTCGCCCAGCGTCGATCGAGCCCCCATTGCGCGCCACGACCCAGGCCTCGAATTCGGCGAACGACGGTGCCTTCTGCAGCAGGTGGTCGTAGGTTTCGCGAAGGCCCAGCCGAAGGCCGCACAGGAGCGTGTTGTCGGCGACCCAATGTTTGCCGGCGATATCCGCCGCCGCCGGCGCGCCGGACACCTTGCGCAACCAGAACGAATGCAGATGCCGAATTCCGAGCGACCCTATCGCCTCGCCTTGTGTGTCCATCAGTGGCCGACCCCCGGAGCGACGTTGCCTGTCGCGTGCCCGAGCAGTATTGCATCGCCGGCGCGCCCTCCAGTTGATCGGCGCAGTGCGGCCGATTTCGCTTCTGCCGTCGTCGTCGCCCATCATCCTTGCCCACGACCATCGATCGCCCGCAGAATCGGCCGAAGTCCCGCGCCAGACAACCGTGCCCACCGACCTCGATGCCATCCTCGACTTCCTCGCGCAGGTCGGGATCACGTTGCGCGAGGGCCCGCTGCCCGCCACCACGTTCCTGCCGGGTATGGCGATCGTGAACGGCACGCTGGTCCTCGACCGGGATCGCGTGCGCTGGCCTGGTGATGTGCTGCACGAGGCTGGCCACGTCGCCGTCACGCCGCCGGCGCTGCGAGACAGTCTTGACGGCGCGCTGAATGCCGAGCAGGCCGTCGCCCACGGCGGCGAGGTCGAGGCCATCGCGTGGTCTTGGGCCGCGCTGCAGCATCTCGGGCTTGCACCCGAATTGCTGTTCCACCCCGAGGGCTACAAGGGTCAGTCGGCGGGACTGCTGCTGTCGTATTCGCTTGGTGTCTGCCCAGGAGCGTTCGGGCTGACGCAGGCCGGGATGACGCTTCTGGGCGCGCCCGCCCACGCGGCGGGGGTGCCACCGTATCCACATATGACGCGGTGGCTTCGCGAGTGACACGGCGACACCGGCTTACCCGGTATCGGGCCGCGACAGTCGACGCGCGCCCTCGCGGCATCGCGACCACTGCATGGAGTCAGGGGCGTGAAAACCCGACCCTCACTTGCGGGATGGGTCATTGACCGGCAGGCCTTGAGATGTTCTGATTTTGAGCAACGCGGCGTTGGCTGCGGCAACGCAAGCTTCGAGGGAACGATATGAAAGCCCGGCAGCATCTCAGTCGTTCCCTGCTTCCGGCCCTGCTCCTCGGCGCAGTCCTTGCGGCGTCGGCGCCGGTCGCGCGGGCCGACCTGGTGAGCGGGTTCGACGTGCAGTTGATCGCGCCGGGTGGCTACATCGCCGCCAGCGGACCGCCGGTGGTCATCAATCCAACGCCGATTGACGCCCTGAATGCCGGCGTTGACCCGACCACGACCATTACACCCGGTGACGGTTCAGCTATTGGAGCGTGGATGCTGCCGACTGAGTCGATCAGCTTCTCAGGCAATTCCATCACCATCCATGTGGACTCGGGGGCATCCGACGCCAGCGGTAACTTCGTCACAGGGTACCTCGGCGCGGGTGGGAATCATGCCGTTTACGAGTTCAGTGGACTGAACGTGGCCGGGGACACGATCACAGGCTTCACGGGCAGCTTTTCGGGTCTGAACGATCCGACACAGCTTTCGGACTTCGTGACCCTGGTCGACCCGAACACGCTGACAGTCAATCTCGACACGCTGATCCTGGCAGACCCTGGCAACGGGCAGAGCAACGCCTTGGGCATTATCACGATCGACCTCCAGACCCAGGCGAGCAATGGTGGAGGCGGCGGTGGAGGGGGCGGCACCGTGCCCGAACCAGGTTCGCTGGCGCTGGCCGGCTTGGCGCTTGGCTGGCTCGGTGCCCTCGGTCGCCGCCGCAGGCGCGCCGGCTGAATCCATGTCATTGTCCATGTCATTGCAGCCCCCGGAAGGCACGCCTTGACCGCCGAGATCGCTGCCGCGGACTTCGCGCCGCATGTCGGCCGGGACTTCCCGACCGACGAAGGCCCTCTTCGGCTCGTCGAAGTTACGCCGGCGCGCGACGCCATCGCCCGCGGGCATCGCGCCTTCTCGCTCGTGTTCCGCGGCGCGCCGGAGCAGCCGTTGGCACAGGGGATCCGCAGCATCGACCACCCGACGCTGGGCACGCTGTCCATCTTCGTCGTTCCCATCGGCCCGGATGCGCACGGCCTGCGCTACGAGGCCGTGTTCAACTGACGCGGCCGCGATCCTCAAGGAGTCCGCATGACCCCATACATTGGCGAGATTCGTCCCTTCGCCTTCAACTTTCCGCCCAGGGGTTGGGCGCAATGCAATGGCCAGCTGTTGCCGATCAACCAGAACCAGGCCCTGTTCTCGATCCTCGGCACGACGTACGGCGGCAACGGCACGACGACCTTCGCGTTGCCCGACCTGCGCAGCCGCGCTCCGGTTCACTGGGGCGCAGGCGTGACGCTCGGTCAGACGGGCGGTGCCGAGTCGATTGCTTTGACCACCGCGACCATGCCGGCGCATGCGCATGCAGTGATGGCGTCGGCCGATCTCGCCAACAACACCAGCCCGTCGGGCAACGTGATGGCGGCCAAGCCGCGGGGCGGCGCCAACGTGTACGCCGGCGCGACGGACCTCACGGCGCTGGCGCCGGCCACTGGGGGCGTGACCGGCGGGGGGCAGCCGCACAGCAACCTGCAGCCGAGCCTGTGCGTGAATGTCTGCATCGCGCTCCAGGGTGTCTTCCCCTCGCGCAGCTGAACCGGAGCCGACCATGTCCCAACCTTTCATCGGAGAGATCCGGATGTTCGCCGGCAACTTCCCGCCGGTCGGCTGGGCGCGCTGCGACGGCCAGTTGATGCCCATCTCGCAGAACGATGCCCTGTTCGCCCTGATCGGCACGACCTACGGCGGTGATGGCGTCAACACGTTCGCCTTGCCCGACCTGCGTGGCAGGGTGCCGGTGCACCAGGGGCCGGGGCCCGGGCTCAGCCCTTGGGTGATCGGGCAGTCTTTCGGGAGCGAGACGGTGACGCTGACGAGCAACCAGTTGCCCGCACACGCACATACCCAGCAGGCGTCGAAAGACGCCGCGACCGGGGCCGTCGGACCTTCTGGCGCACCCGGGGTCGCCAGCACGCCCCTGTACGGCAGCGGTGTGATGGACGTTCCGATGGCTGGCGCCGCCGTCGCCGCTGCGGGCGGCGGCCAGCCGCACGACAACATGGCACCGTTCACGGCACTGACCTTCATCATCTCGCTGTTCGGTGTCTTTCCGTCGCGCAGCTAGGAGCCGCCATGTCCGAGCCTTTCCTGGGTGAAGTCAAGATCTTCGCCGGCAACTTCGCCCCCCGCGGCTTTGCGTTCTGCAACGGGCAGCTCCTGCCCATCTCGCAGAACACGGCGCTGTTCTCGCTGCTGGGCACGAGCTTCGGCGGCAACGGCACGAGCAACTTTGCACTGCCGAACCTACAGGGCCAGATGCCGCTGCATGCAGGCTCGGGCCCGGGTCTGTCCCCGCGCGTCGTGGGCGAGCAGGGTGGCGAAGCGTCGGTGACGCTGACAACGGCCCAGATCCCGCCGCACAACCACGGCGTGAACGCCTCCGAAGGCACCGGGACGACGGTCACGCCAGCGCCCAGCGTGGCGCTGGCCGCGACCGCGGGCAAGGCCGTCTACCGCGCACCGTCGAACCTCGGGGCGATGGGCGCGCCGCTGGCCAGTGCGGGGGGCGGCCAGCCGCACGAGAATCGCCAACCGTACCTCGCACTGACATTCATCATCGCGATGCAGGGCATCTTCCCGGCGCGCAACTGATGATGGCGGCCGACTTCGCGCTGCGCCCGGCCACCGCGGCCGATGCCGGATTCCTGCTGGCGGTGTACGCGTCGACGCGGCTCGACGAACTGGCGCCCACCGGCTGGGACGCGGCACAGACGGCGGCTTTCCTGCGCCAGCAGTTCGAAGCGCAGGACCGTCACTACAGGCAACACTTCCCGCGGGCCCGCTTCGACGTCGTGCAATTGTCCTGCCTGGACGTCGGTCGCCTGTACGTCGACCGTGCCCAAGACGAGATCCGCGTGCTCGATGTCGCCCTGCTGCCGCCGGCGCGAAGTCGTGGTGTCGGCCGTGCGCTGTTGTCGCGCCTGCTCGACGAGGCGAGCGCCAGCGGCGCAGACGTCACGCTGCACGTCGAGCGTCACAATCCCGCCCGTCGCTTGTACGAACGGCTCGGCTTCGTCGAGGATGGTGGCGACGAGATCTACCTGGCCATGCGCTGGGCCGCCACGTCGCCATCGCGCGACGCGTGCGGCGGCAGACGCGAAGCCTCGCCCCGGTCACTTCAACTGGAGACCCTCGATGAGCACCCGACGTGAGTTCGTGATCGCCGCGGCGGCAAGTGCCGTCGCCGGCCTGCCGGCCGCCTCGGCCCTGGCCTGCGGGCACGCAGCGTCAACGGCCACCGGACTGCCGCGCCGGGCCGCCTTCGAGGCACTGGCGGGACAGACTTTTGGCATCGGCACCGCCGCCGGCGGACACGCGAGCCTGTCGCTGGGGACGGTTCGTGCCCAGGCGCCGGATCCCGAGCGCGAGCAGTTTTCGCTCGTGTTTCGCGCGCCAGCCGACGTGGTGCTGGAGGCTGGCCGGCATCAGCTCGACCATTCGAGCACCGGCCGGTTCGTGCTCTGGCTCGAGCCGAGCGGCGAGCGCGACGGTGCGCGCGTGTACCGCGCCGATCTGAGCCTGCGCGCCTGAGCACGCCGCCGCGGCGCGCCATCCGATGAACGCCGCTGCCGCCGGCGGCCCTCGCTATGGGCTGTTGCCGCTTTCCTTCGACCTGCAAGCCATGCAGGCCGACCTTGCGCGACTGGCCGACGGCGACTGGGTTGCACACTTCAACGCCGGCTACCACGACGGCGGCTGGCATGGCGTGGCGCTGGTCTCGAGCGACGGCGACCCCGCCCGGCTCGACCCGGGCATGGGCACGGCGCCCGGACTTGCAACGCCGTGGCTCGCGCGCTGCCCTGCGTTGCGCGCCGCCATCGATGCTCTGCCGGCGCAGGTGCATACGGCGCGCCTGCTGCGCCTCGCACCCGGGTCTGCAATCCGGGAACACCAGGACCGCGGCCTCGGGCTCGATGGCGGCACCGCGCGCTTGCACGTGCCGATCCGCAGCGACCCACGGGTCGAGTTCTACCTGGATGGCGAGCAGATCCCGATGGGCGAAGGGGAGTGCTGGTATCTCGACCTTCGAAGGCCGCACCGGGTGCAAAACGACGGCCGCGTCGAGCGTGTCCATCTCGTCGTCGACGTCGAAGTCAACGACTGGCTGCGGACCCATCTTGTGGACGTTGCGGGCGCCGAACGGCTGGTCCGCGAACGGCGGGCGGCGGGCGGCGAGACGTCGGCAATGCGCTTCGAGCGTTTCCGTCAGCGAGTGCTCGACGATCACCGGCTTCAGGATCCGCTGCTGGCGATCGAGGAGACGGAGGCGTTTCTCGAGGCCGTCGTGCGTCTGGGCGCCGCGAACGACTGCGCCTTCTCGATCGAGGACGTGCGATCCGCGCTGCTCGCCGGACGACGGGCCTGGATCGAGCGTCATCTGGTCGCAGGGGTGGTGGGTTGACTTACGCCGGCTGGGTCCCGGTCGGCGCTCAGGTCGAGCATGACCAACTGATCGTCGACCTCTGCCGGTTGGACGACCGGCCGCTGGTCGAGCCCTTCTTCGACGACTCGGTCGCTGCGTGCATGCGGCTCCCTTTCCACGCGCTCTTCCGGCGGCGCGCATCGGCCGCCGAACTGGGCGCTTGGCTCGGGCCAAGGCCCGCCGTCGTTCCAGCCGGATTCGTCTTTCACATGTCGCGCTGCGGCTCGACGCTCCTGAGCCAGTTGCTGGCCGCCGTCCCGGCGCATCGGGTCGTCTCGGAGGCGCCGCCCATCGATGCCGCGCTGCGAGGCGGCGGCGCGGACGCGGGTGTCGACGAGGCCACACGGGGCGACTGGCTGCGCATCCTGCTAACGATGATGACCCAACCGCCGCCGGCCGAATCATGGCGCCTGTTTGTCAAGTTCGACAGCTGGCACGCGCAGTTCATGCCGCTGATCCTGCGTGCGTTCCCGGAAGTGCCGTGGGTCTTCCTGATCCGCGATCCGGTTCAGGTTCTCGTGTCTCACATGCGGCGCCCCGGCGCGCAGATGGTGCCAGGGATGGTCGGCTTCCAGCGTCTGGGCACCGATCCCGAGCCCGGTTCGGGCGCCACGCGCGAGTCCTACGCAGCGCGGACCCTCGGGGCGATCTGCCAGGCCGCCGAGCAGGCGCGGGCGCTGCCCGCATCGAGAGGCATCGTCGTGGACTACGCCGACTTTCCGGATGCCATCGAATCCGTGATCCTGCCGCATTTCGACGTCGCCGTCGGCGCGCACGATCGGCCCGCGGTCGAGGCGGCACTGCGTCGGGACGCCAAGAATCCGTGGTTCGACTTCACCCCGGACCTGGACGCCAAGCGCGCCGAGACCACGCCTGCCATCCAGGCCGCCGCCGATCGCTGGGCGCTGCCGACCTATCGCCGGCTCAGGGCACTCGGATGACGGGCCGTGCCGCGTTGGGATCGGGCGTCAGGCAGATGCAGCAGGGTTGAGATCCGCAGCCATCGCATTGGGGCGTCTCCAGGATGACTGCGATGACCTTTGCCTGCCAGAGGCTCGCGATGCCGACCATCCGAAACAGCCGTCAGCACGCGTCTGCCGACCGATTGCGAAGGGCGGCAGACGCTGCAAAGGGACCGGTCGTCCAACCCAATCGAGCCCGTGCTGTGGGTCGAACGGGTACCGACACTGTTCCCTTTCTGCCCACCTCTCGCAGCGGTCTCGGTGGAAGGCCCGCAGCCGCCGCTCGTCGGGAGTCGTTCGCGTGCATCAAGTCCTGAGTGGGCCGCCCAGCCGGTGAACCGACGGGCCCGCCCGACACTTGCGCCGTCCCTAACGCATCAGCAGGCGCCGCAAGCCGTAACTGAGCGCATCCACCAGGCCCACCAGCAACAGCATGGCGAGGAGCACCGTGGCCGTCTTGTGCATGTGAAACAGTCCCATGTGAAACGACAGCAACTGCCCAAGGCCCCCGGCACCCACGACGCCGAGGACCGCCGCCGCGCGGATGTTGTTCTCCCACCGGTACAGGGTGTAGCTCATCAACTGCGGCATCACTTGCGGCAACGTGGCGTACAGGAACACCAAGCCGGGACGCACACCGTGGGTGCGGAGCGCCGTGCCGGGTCCAGGTGGTGCGTTCTCCATCGCCTCCGCGAACAGCCTGCCGAGCACGCCTGATGTGTGTGCCGCCAGCGCCAGCGTGCCGGCGAACGGGCCCAGGCCCGCGGCGATCAGCAGCAGGCTGGCCCATACCAGTTCCGGTACCGATCGCAGCGCGTTGAGGAGCAGCCGGGTCGGCGTGCGAGCCCAAGCCGCGTCGCCGGCATGCAGACGGCTGGCCAGCGGGGCCAGCAGCAACCCGGCCACCGCCGCGAGCACCGTGCCCAGGGCCGACATGGCCAGGGTCTCCCACGTTGCCACGACCACCTGCCGCACGAAGATCGGCTGGCTGTCGGGTGGAAAGAACTCGCCCAGGAACCGCGCCATCGCGCGCAGGGCATCCGGCGAGAAGAACTGCGCCCATTGCAGGTTCAGCGACCAGAAGCTGGCCACCACCAGCGCGATCAGTCCGGCCGTGAACCAGCAGGCCTTGCAGCGCGCGTCGAAGATCGGCGGCGGCAGCTTGTACGGGGGATTGGCTGCTCTGCGCGTCGTCATGCCAGTGCCTTGCGCAGCCCAGTGCTGGTGCGATCGGCCAGCGCCACCAGACCGAAGAAGACCAGCAGCATGGTCGACACCTCGCCCCCGGCAAACATCTTCATCGAACTGTCCAGCTGCTGCCCCAGACCGCCGGCGCCGACGAAGCCCAGCACCACCGATGAGCGGATGGCACATTCCCAGCGGTACACCGTGTACGAGATCAGTTCGCCGGCGTTCTGCGGCAACAGGCCGAAGCAGAAGGCCTGCAGCCGCCCGCAGCCATTGCGCAGCAGGGATTCGGTGGCGTGCACCTCACCGCTTTCCAGGATCTCGCCATAGACCTTGCCCAGCATGCCGCCATAGGTGAGCGCAATCGCGAGCACGCCTGCCGTCGGCCCGAGCCCGACCACGCGCACGAAGACCAGCGCCCACACCAACTCGGGCACGCTGCGCAGGACCATCAGCAGCAGCCTGACGGCCTGGCGAACGGCGAATGGCAGCGCCGCCATGCGGCCGCGCAACGCCGACACCGACAGCGCCCGCGTGGACAGCAGCGTCAGCGGCAAGGCGATGACCAGCGCGAGCGTCATGCCGGCGGTAGCGATCGCCACCGTGCGCCAGGTTTCGCGCGCGACCAAGGCGAGAAATTCCGCCGACCGTGCCGGCGGCAGGAAGCTGCGCAGGAACTGCCCGGTGACTTCGCGGCTCCTCGCATCGAACAGTTGCCAGGGCCTGAACTCCGTCGCCGTGAGCAGGGGCCACGACAGCGCCAACGCGGCACCCGCCCAGAAGACTCGCGCCAGCCATGCCGGATCGCGCGTCGGCGGCCGACGCGGCCAGCGCGGACTGGCGACGTCGTTCATCGGCAGTGCATCACCACCGGCTTCGGCGATTCCAACTGGGCGGTCGCCGCGATGGCCGGCGGCGCCCCCCGCAGCTCAGCTTCGCGCTGCGCGTACAGCGTCTCGAGTCTTGCCGGCGTGACTTCGGCGGTCGGCAAGTCGAAGGCGATCGCGCCGTCCCGCAGACCCACGATGCGCGGGAACTGCGCCAGTGCCACACCCACCTGATGCAGGCTGGTGACCAGGGTGATCCCGCGATCGCGGGCGCAGTCCACGAGCGTGGCGAGGGCCTGGCGGGCGCGTGTGGGGTCCAGCGACGACAGCGGCTCGTCCACCAGCCACAGCCGGGCCGGCGCGAGCAGCGCCCGAGCCAAGCCCACGCGCTGGCGCTCGCCGCCGGACAGTCGGTCGACACGTTCGAACAGCTTGTCATCCAGGTCGAAACGCGCCAGCGCTTCGTAGGCGGCCGGGATGTCCGCCGGGTAGAACAACGAACGAAGGCTGGACAGCAGACCCATCGCAGGCAGGCGCCCGGCGAGCACCGCCGTCACGACACGTTGGCGGGGCGGCAACGGCGGCACCTGCGGCGCCAGGAAGAGCTGCCCGCGCAAGCGGTGCAGGTCCCGTGTCGATCGGCGCCAAGGCGCATCATCGCCGAGCGTGTAGTCGCCGGCTGAAGGCGGCAGCGCGCACGCGAGCACCTGCAGCAGCGTCGTCTTGCCGGCGCCGGATGGACCGATGACCGCCAGTTGCTCGCCATCGGCGACCTGCAGATCCACGCCTCGCAGCGCGTTGGCGGCGCCGGGGCGTGCGGCCGGGTGCCTGGCCGAGACCTGAACCAGTTGCAGTTTCAAGTCTGCGGGCCCCGCTGGTTCACAGCAGACCCGCGCTGCGCGCAGCCGTTTCGATGCCCTTGTAGTTCTCGGCCCGGGTCGGCACGAAACGGGTGGCGCGCTGGAGTTCGAGAATCTCCTTGCCGGCCGGGTCACTGCGGTTCAGCGACAGCAGCGCTTGTGTCAGCTTCTCGCGCAGTGCGGCGGGCATGTCGGCATGCACCGTCCAGTTGTAGTCGTGGTACGGAGGCGTCGTGTAGAAGACGAACACCTTGCTGGTGTCGACCTTCTTGTCGGCAACGAACTCTTCCCACACCGATATGTTGAGGGCCCCCGCCTGCACCTTGCCGGCGACGACCGCCGCGATCGTCGCGTCGTGGGCCCCGCTGTAGGCCACACGGTGAAAGTCCTTGTCGGGGTCCACGCCCGCCTGCAGCAGATAGCTGCGCGGCATCAGGTGGCCCGAGGTGGAGCTCTGCGAACCGAAGCTCACGTCTTTGCCCTTGAGGTCGGCAAGCTGCTTGATGGCCGGGTCGCTGGTGATGAAGACGGAGCGGAACTTCTCGTCTTCTTCGCGCTGCACGATGGGAACGACCTTTCCGCCGGAGCGTATCTGCGCCTGCACGAACGTGAAGCCACCGAGCCAGGCCAGGTCGACCTTGCGGTTCGCCAGGGCCTCGACGGCCGCCGCATAGTCGGTGACGGGCGTGAACTCGACCTTCATGCCGAGCTTGCCCTCCAGGTACTTCATCAGCGGGGCGGCCTTGCGCGCCAGTTCGGTGGGCGATTCATCCGGGATCGCGGTGACGCGAAACACCTGCTGCGCGAAGACGGACCCGGCGCACAGCAGCAGCGCGCCGGCCAGCATGGACTTGAGATTTCGCATGACGGTCCTTGGGCTCATGGTTACGACAGGATGGGTGGGCGGGCCGCGCCGCAGCCATGGGGGGTGACTCTAGCCGCAAGGCCGCGAGCCCGGCTGCCGCCCGCTGGATGCCCTTGACCTACGGCGCGCAGCTGCGGAACCCGGCCGGCACGTCGTTGCGGTGGGCCATGAAGAAGTTGCGGTAACGTGGATGGCGCATGCGCGGCTGCGTCATGTACGACCCACCCCGCAACACCCGGCGGCTGCCGAACCAGGGCACCGAATAGTCGCGGTAGGGGTGGGGCTCGAAGCCCGGATAGGGCAGGAACGGGCTGGCAGTCCATTCCCAGACCTGGCCCCATTCGAAGTCCCTTGGCCGCGCAATCGCTGCGCGCTCCCACTCGGCCTCGGTCGGCAATCGCCGGCCGGCCCAGCGGCACCAAGCCTCGGCCTCGTGCACGGTCAAGTGGCAGGCGGGATGGCTCGGGTCCAGCGCACGCCACGAGCCATGGCGCCACTGCTGCCAGCTGGACCCGTCGCGTCGCAGGTAGCGCGGTCCTTGCGGTCGCTCGACCGCGATCCAGGCGGCGCCGGCGTCGCTCCACCAGCGCGGCTGCCCATAGCCACCGGCCTCGACGAAGGCCAGGAAGTCGGCCCAGCGCATCACCCGGCTGTCGATGCTGGTCTCTGGCAACCTGACGGCGTGAGCGGCCAATTCGTTGTCGAAGGCAAACGCCGCACCGCCGCTGCCCAGCATCCAGGGGCCGGCCTCGAACATCAGTTGACGGCATTCGTCAGCCAACGCAGGCGTCTGCCATCGCGCATCGGTTATCGCCACGCCCAGGCTCTGCGCCATGTACAGCGCGGCCTCGTGGTGCATGTCTTCGTGAAACAAGGCCAAGCGGAAGAAGTAGAGCGACGCCTCGCTGCCGTCGGCATCGCGCAGCCAGGCGAACGTGCGCTCGAGTTGCTGGGCAAGGTCTTCGCGTGTGGCTGCAGCGTCCGGCATCGGCAAGGACCAGCGCGTGTCGTGCGCGACCTTGCTGGAGTCATACAAGCCGTCGCCGTTCGGGCGCACACCAGGCCCTCGGCTGACGTCGGGGTCGGCCGTGGCACCCACGAAGCGCAGCGGATTGCGCGCGATCCAGAACTCCTGGAACCAGCCGATGTGCCCGAGTTCCCACAGCGGGGGATTCAGCGCTTCCCGCTGCGGCACCGTCAACGGGTCCAGCGCGCGTTCGACCAACGCGAAAGTGGCCAGCGTGTCGTCGCGGCTGGACCTCAGCGCCGCGGCCAGCAAGCGGGCGTCCGCCTGGCGGGCCAAAGTGGCGTCTTCAAGCAGGACCGTCATCGCGTTAACCTTCGACCGTGCACAGACCGGACATCGTGATCGTGACGCCGGCCCTGGCCGACGCCAACAACGGCAACTGGCAAACGGCCCGACGCTGGGGCCGCATGCTGTCGGGAGCTTACCGTGTGCGCCTTGCGTCGTCCTGGGACGAAGGCGACGAGGCGGTGATGGTCGCGCTCCATGCCCGCCGTTCGGCCGCCTCGGTGGCGAGGTGGCGCAGCCAGCGACCCTGGGCACCCTTGGTGGTCGTGCTCACCGGCACCGACCTCTACCGGGACATTGCGGGCGACGCGTCGGCCCAGGCATCGTTGCGCTTGGCCGACCGCCTGATCGTGCTCAACCAACTTGGCGCCGCCTCCTTGCCGGAGGACCTGAAGTCCAAGGCTCGCGTCGTGCTGCAGTCCTGCGCCGCGCGGCGGCCCGTGTCCAAGACGCAGCGCCACCTGCGCGCGCTGATGGTCGGCCACCTGCGTCCGGAAAAGTCGCCGCAGACCTACTTCGCTGCCGCGCGTCTGCTGCTGGCCCGCCCCGACATCCTGCTCGACCACATCGGGGCGGCCCTCGATCCCGCGCTCGGCGTGCAGGCGTCTTCGTTGATGGCCGAAGTCCCGTGCTACCGCTGGCTGGGAGGCGTCGCGCATGCCGGCACGCGCCAGCGCATCCAGGCCGCCCATGTGCTGGTCCACCCCAGTCGGATGGAAGGCGGTGCGCATGTCGTGATCGAGGCCATCCGCAGCGGCACGCCGCTGCTGGCGTCGAGAATCGACGGCAACGTGGGTTTGCTGGGCGAAGGCTACGACGGCTATTTCCCGCGGGACGATGCATCCGCGCTGGCAACCCTGCTGCAGCGACTTCGCGACGAGCCGGCTATGCTGGCTCACTTGCAGCGGCAGTGCGATGCACGTGCAGCGCTGTTCGACCCGGCGCGAGAATCTGCGGCCCTGCATGCGCTGATCGGCGAGATGCTCGAAACGCCGACGCCCTTGACCACCCGAGAGACCCATGAACGCACCCGACAAGCTCGCTGAGCCCCGCCTGACTTCGCTGTCTCATGGGGGCGGCTGCGGTTGCAAGATCGCGCCGGGGGTGTTGTCCGAGATCCTCAAGGGCACGGCGTCGATGCCGATCCCTCCGGCCCTGCTGGTGGGCATCGAGACCGCCGACGACGCGGCCGTCTACCAGCTCAACGACGAGCAGGCGCTGATCGCCACCACCGACTTCTTCATGCCCATCGTCGACGATCCGCACGACTTCGGCCGCATCGCCGCCACCAACGCGATCAGCGACGTGTACGCGATGGGTGGGCGACCGATCATGGCCCTGGCCTTGGTGGCCATGCCGATCGCCGTGCTGTCGACGCAGACGATCGGACGCATCCTCGAAGGCGGGGCATCGGTTTGCAGCGCGGCGGGCATCCCGATCGCAGGCGGGCACACCATCGATTCGGTCGAGGCCATCTACGGCTTGGTGGCCCTGGGTCTGGTGCACCCCGGGCGGGTCAAGCGCAACGCCGATGCCCGGCCCGGCGACCTGCTGGTGCTGGGCAAGCCGATCGGGGTGGGTGTGATGTCGGCGGCGCTGAAGAAGGGCGAACTCGGCGCCGCCGGCTACGCGCAGATGATCGCCACCACGACGAAGCTAAACACGCCCGGGCCCGACCTGGCCGCCTTGCCCGGCGTGCACGCGTTGACCGACGTCACCGGTTTCGGACTGGCCGGGCACGCGCTGGAAATGGCCCGCGGCGCACGCTGCGATGTGCGGCTCGACTGGTCGGCGGTGCCCTTGATGGACGGCGTGCGCCAACTGGCGTCTCAGGGCTTCGTCACGGGCGCCTCGGGCCGCAACTGGGCGGGCTACGGCACCGACGTCAGCTTGCCGGCAGGCTTTTCCGCCGAAGACCAGGCGCTGCTGACAGACCCGCAGACCAGCGGTGGCTTGTTGGTGTCGTGTGCACCGGCTGCGCTGGACGAGGTCCTGGCCGTTTTCCGCCGGCATGGTTTCGAACAGGCCGCCGTGGTCGGCAGCATCACTTCGACCAGCGCCGCGCCGCGCCTGCTGGTCAGCTGACGCGCGACGGCGCTGGCGGCGCCGGTTCGGCGTATCAGGCCAGCGGCTTCAACTGCTGCAACAGCGTCGGCAGCAATTCCGACACCGTCGGGTGGATCGGCACCGACCTCGAGATGATCGTGTTCGGCTGCTTGGCGGCCATCAGGTCCGGCAGACCTTGTTCCACCTCGTCCCCGTTGAGGCCGCGGGCGGGGTCGATGAAGGGCGCGTAGCAGGCGATGCGGTCGGTGACGCGGCGCGCATCGTGGTCGAACAGGTTGGCGACGACGATCTCGTGGTCGTTCCATGAGGTGTGCGTGAAGGCGCCGAGGCCGTTGCAGTCGCCGACCGCCCAGACGCCATCGGCACTGGTCCGGCACTGGTCGTCCACGGTGATGTCGCCGCGCGCGTCGGTCTCGATCCCAGCGCGGTCCAGGCCCAGGCCCTCGGTGTTCGGCCGCCGCCCCACGGCCAGCAGCACGCGGCTGCCGACGATGGCCGGCTGTTCGGAGGCGCATGCGGCGCCAACGACGACGAGCTCGCCGTCCCTCGACAGCGACAGGCACTCCGACCCCATCGCGAAGCGCACACCCTCGTTCTCCAGGATCGAGCGGATGCCTTCGGAGACGTCGGCATCCTCGCGGGGCAGCCGCTGCGCCGACCGCTCCACCACCGTCACCTCGGCGCCAAAGCGCCGCATCATCTGCGCGAACTCCAGGCCGATGTAGCTGCCGCCGACGATGACCAGGTACTCGGGCACACGGTCCAGGTCCATGATCGACGCGTCATCCAGTGTCGGCACGCTGTCGTTGCCGGGCAGATCGGGCCGCACCGACCGGCCACCGACGTCCAGGAAGATGCGCGGTGCCGTAAGGCGCCGGCCGCCGACCTCCAGCGTGGCCGGGGCAACGAAGTGAGCATCGCCGACGATGACCTCGATATGCGTCAGGCCCCGCATCCAGGCCTCGACGCCTTGGCGCGACGTGCCGACGATGCCGTCCTGGCGTGCCATGACGCGGGCCATGTCCACCCGCACGCCACCGGCATCGAAGCCAAACTCGGAAACCGCGTCGGGCCAGGTGCATCGCCCGTGCGCTGGCGACCAGGGGTCTTGGTCAGGACGCAGCCGACGTTGACGCAGGTGCCACCAAAGTGCCCACGTTCGATGATGGCGGTACGCAAGCCTTCCTTGCTGCAACGGGCGGCGATGCCCGGCCCGGCCTGGCCGGCACCGACGACGATGGCGTCGAACTGTTCTGCCGGCATGGCGCCCCTGCAATCGATGAAGCATGAAGCATCAAGCGACCGATGATCGCGCCGCAGGTCGCCGTCGTCGACATGCCCGGCCATGCTTGCAGCCCGACTGCGTGGAGAGGCGCGCGCGGTGAGCGGTGACCGGGTCATCGCCGGCCCCGACCAAGGCCCCCTCGTTCACGTCGCCCTCACACGGCTGCGGGTCTTTCGCCTGCCCGATGAGCCAGCCTTGCGCGCCGCCTTGAACTCAGTGGCCACGGCGTCGACATCGACCGCCTGGGCAGCGAGCAGCCGGTCAAGCTCGGCCGAAGCCTTCTTCAGGGCAGCCAGATCGGCATCGGTCTGGCCATGCGCCGGGATGGAAAAATCAACCGTCTGTCCGTGGCGCTTCACGGCGACCGCGGTTTCCGAAGCAATGTATTCGGCGCGCTGGAACTGACCGATACCCCCGCGCGCTGTTCCCCCTGCTCCAGAGCCTGCGCAAGGCCATGGCCCAGGCGCCGCCGCCGGAGGACGAACTGCAGGCACCGCTCGTCGACATCGCGACGCTGCTCGTGCGCCTGCAGGCGCAGCCCGTCGCGGACTGGATCTGGATCGGAAACCGACCCTTGGGCAGCAGCCTGAGGCGGGAGCTCGCGAACCAGCGCAACGAAGTGGGCTTCCACGCCGGGCTGGTGGGCGACTTCCCGCGCCTTCCTTGCAAGCTTCACGACCTCACCGTACGACGAGGTCGAGTCGCGGGTCGCCGGACTTCACTTCATGGTGCTGGCCACGCTCGCGCTGAGCGCGGACGTCAGCGTGGTGGCGATCGTGGTGGCCAGCGCGGCACGCAAGCCCGCAACCAGGAGACATGGCGCACCCGTGTCGTCATCAGGCTGCCCGACCCTCGCTCGACCGGGGTCCCGTGGTTGGTGGCGATGGCCACCTTCGTCCATGCCGGCGAGTCGACGACCAGGGTCCGCCGGCAATCAGCGAACTCCACACTGCCGCTGGGTCGCTGATCGAGATGATCACCCAGGCGCGACACCGGCGATCGCCATGGCCCGAGGAGGAATCGAGCGGCGAGCTGGTGCTCGGGCCTTCGGCCCGAACCGCACACCGCGCTCGGCCCAAGGACATCCTTCTTCGGGAATTTTGGTTGCGGGGGCAAGATTTGAACTTGCGACCTTTGGGTTATGAGCCCAACGAGCTACCAGGCTGCTCCACCCCGCGACTGGGCTTTACAGTATAAGCGATTTCTCCGCCTGGCGTCACTCTGCCTTGTCGGCAGCGGCATCGGCGTCGGCGACAGGCTCGGGGCGATCGACGAATTCGACGAAGGCCATCGGGGCGTTGTCGCCGACGCGGAACCCCATCTTCAGGATCCGGGTGTAGCCGCCAGGGCGTGCCTTGTAGCGCGGGCCGAGTTCGTCGAACAGCTTGGCGACGACGTCGCGATCGCGCGTGCGGTTGAAGGCCAGCCGGCGGTTGGCCAGCGTGGGCTCCTTGCCCAGCGTGACCAGCGGCTCGACGACGCTGCGCAGTTCCTTCGCCTTGGGCAGCGTCGTCTTGATCGCCTCGTGCTTGATCAGCGAGTTGCACATGTTCCTGAGCATCGCCAAGCGGTGCGAGCTCGTGCGGTTTAGTTTGCGGGGGCCGTTGCGGTGGCGCATGTCGCGCTCCTTTCGTTGATTGTTCCCCCGGCCGGATCAGGTACCGGGGTTGGCACCGGCTTCCTCGCGGAAGCCACTTCGAGCGCGGGCGCGGGAGCGCCCCTCGCCTATCGCTTGTCGAGTCCCTGGGGCGGCCAGTTCTCCAGCCGCGCGCCCAGCGTGAGCCCGCGCGAGGCCAGCACTTCCTTGATCTCGTTGAGGCTCTTGCGGCCCAGGTTCGGCGTCTTCAGCAGTTCCGTCTCGGTGCGCTGGATCAGGTCGCCGATGTAGTAGATGTTCTCGGCCTTCAGGCAATTGGCCGAGCGCACGGTGAGTTCGAGCTCGTCGACCGGGCGCAGCAGGATCGGATCGAACGGCGTCGGCCGCGAGACCTGCGGCACCATGCTGTCGATCGGGTTGACGTCGATCTGGCCAAAGAACGCCAGTTGCTCGACCAGGATCCGCGCGCTCTGGCGAATCGCCTCCTCGGGCGCGATGGCGCCATTGGTCTCGATCTCCATCACCAGCTTGTCGAGGTCAGTACGCTGCTCGACGCGCGCGTTCTCGACGGCATAGCTCACCCGGCGCACTGGCGAGAACGAGGCGTCGAGCACGATCCGACCGATGCTCTTGGTCGGCTCGTCGCCGTAGCGACGCAGGTTGCCCGGCACGTAGCCGCGGCCCTTCTCGACCTTGATCTGCATGTCGAGCTTGCCGCCTTGCGCCAGGTGTGCGATGACGTGCTCGGGGTTGATGATCTCGACGTCGTGCGGGGTCTGGATGTCTCCGGCGGTGACCGGGCCTTCGCCTTCCTTGCGCAGGACCAGCGTGACCTCGTCGCGGTTGTGGAGCCGGAACACCACGCCCTTGAGGTTGAGCATGATGTGGACGACGTCTTCCTGCACGCCGTCGATCGCCGAGTATTCGTGGAGCACGCCGGCGATGGTGACCTCGGTCGGCGCGTAGCCTACCATCGACGACAGCAGCACGCGCCGCAGTGCGTTGCCGAGCGTGTGGCCGTAGCCGCGCTCGAAGGGCTCGAGGGTGGCCTTGGCGCGATGGCCGCCGAGCGGCTCGACCTGGATGGCCTTGGGCTTCAGAAGTGTGGTTTGCATGTGTTCTCTAGTTCCTGTCAATACCCTCGGCTCGTTACACCGATAAGGCTGATGGACCGCGCCGGGTTGAAATGGATCGGCTTCGTACCCGGCAAGCGAAGCGAATCGAAACCTGCGCCCGGACAGCGGCCGGGCGTCGAGCCTGCTGAATCAGCGAGAGTAGAGCTCGACGATCAGGGCTTCCTTGATCTCGGCGCCGTGCTGGTCGCGGTCGGGCACCTTCTTGAACACGCCTTCCATCTTGGCTGCATCGACCTGCACCCAGTCGGCCAGGCCGATGGACTGCGCGAGCTTGAGCGCATCGACGACGCGCAGCTGCACCTTCGACTTCTCGCGCAGGGCGATCGTGTCGCCGGCCTTGACCTGGTAGGAGGGGATGTTGACGACCTGGCCGTTGACCGTCAGCGCCTTGTGGGAAACCAGCTGGCGCGCCTCGGCGCGTGTCGAGCCGAAACCCATCCGATAGACGACGTTGTCCAGCCGCGACTCGAGCAGCGCCAGCAGGTTCGCCCCGGTGTTGCCCTTGCGGCGCTCGGCCTCGGCGAAGTAGCGGCGGAACTGGCGCTCGAGCACGCCATACATTCGTTTGACCTTCTGCTTCTCGCGCAGCTGCAGACCGAAGTCGGAGGTGCGCGAGCCGCTCGTGCGCCCATGTTGGCCGGGCTTGCTTTCGAACTTGGCCTTGTCGCTGATCGAACGCCGCGCGCTCTTCAGGAACAGGTCGGTGCCTTCACGGCGGGAGAGTTTGGCCTTCGGGCCGAGATGACGTGCCACTTGCGAATCCTCTATGTGCTGATCTGACGCGGCGACAGGCTTCCGGGGAAGCCACCCGCGCGAGTCTGGCGACGTTCACGTGCGCAGACGGTGGGCTTGTGCGAAGACCGGGGCCTTCAGGAAAACAGCCGGCTGGCACACTCGTGCTCGCCGGCTCGGAAAACTTTCTATTCTAAGCGCTGCGGCAACTCCGCGCAGCGCGCCTGGGATGGCGCGGATCTCAGATGCGGCGACGCTTCTGCGGCCGGCAACCGTTGTGGGGAATCGGCGTCACGTCGCTGATCGAGTTGATGCGGATGCCCAGCGAGGCCAGCGCACGAACGCTCGACTCGCGGCCCGGGCCGGGGCCCTTGATGCGCACGTCCAGGTTCTTTATGCCCTGCTCCTGCGCCGCACGGCCGGCGTTCTCGGCCGCCACCTGGGCTGCGAAAGGCGTGCTCTTGCGCGAGCCCTTGAAGCCCTGGCCGCCGCTGGAGGCCCAGGCCAGTGCCCCGCCCTGCCGGTCGGTGATCGTGATGATCGTGTTGTTGAACGACGCGTGGACGTGCGCAATCCCGTCCGCCACGTTCTTGCGGACTTTCTTGCTCACGCGCCGGGCGGCGGTGTTGACGGGTGCCTTGGCCATGTCTTGACTCTTTCAGTGTTCCGGGCAGCTTACTTCTTCAGCGCCTGAGCGCCCTTGCGCGGACCCTTGCGGGTGCGCGCGTTGGTGCGCGTGCGCTGGCCGCGCACGGGCAGGCCGCGGCGATGGCGGAAGCCGCGGTAGCAGCCCAGGTCCATCAGCCGCTTGATGCTGATCGACAGTTCGCGGCGCAGGTCGCCTTCGATGGTCATGCGGCCGATCTCCTCACGGATCTTCTCGAGATCGCCGTCGGAGAGGTCCTTGATCTTCTTCGAATACGGAATGCCGACTGCCTCGCAGATCTTCTGCGCCGTCGGACGTCCGATGCCGTAGATCGAAGTCAAGCCGATTTCCGCGTGCTTGTGCGGAGGGATATTGATGCCGGCAATGCGTGCCATGTTTGTTCCTTACGAATCAGCCTTGACGCTGCTTGTGGCGCGGGTCGGTGCAGATCACGCGCACCACACCCTTGCGGCGGATGATCTTGCAGTTGCGGCACATCTTCTTGACCGAAGCGGCGACTTTCATGGTCTTCTCCTTGACCCCAAATTCTTGGATCTCTACTTGGCGCGGAACACGATCCGCGCCCGCGTCAAATCGTAGGGCGTGAGCTCGACGGTGACCTTGTCACCCGGCAGGATGCGGATGTAGTGCATGCGCATCTTGCCGGAGATGTGCCCGAGCACCACGTGGCCGTTTTCCAGCTTGACGCGGAAGGTGGCGTTGGGGAGATTCTCGAGAATCTCGCCCTGCATCTGGATGGCATCGTCTTTGGACATGTCAGCTCGTCTTGAAGTTGGCCTTCTTGAGGAGAGACTCGTACTGCTGGCTCATCACGTAGCTCTGCACCTGGGCCCAGAAATCCATCGTGACGACGACGATGATCAGCAGTGACGTGCCACCGAAGTAGAACGGCACGTTGTATTTCAGGACCAGGAATTCGGGCAGCAGGCAGACCAGCGTGATGTACACCGCGCCGGCCAGCGTCAGCCGGCTGAGGATGCGGTCGATGTGCTTGGCCGTCTGCTCGCCGGGGCGGATGCCGGGGATGAAGGCGCCGCTCTTCTTCAGGTTGTCGGCGGTCTCGCGGCTGTTGAACACGAGTGCCGTGTAGAAGAAGCAGAAGAACACGATCATCGTCGCGTACAGCAGCACGTAGACCGGCTGGCCGGGCGACAGGCCCGCCGACAGATCCTTGAGCCAGCGCAGGCCTTCGCCGGTCGCGAACCAGCCCACGACCGTGGCCGGCAGCAGGATGATCGAGCTGGCGAAGATCGGCGGGATCACGCCCGACATGTTGAGCTTGAGCGGCAGGTGCGACGACTGCCCGCCATAGACCTTGTTGCCGACCTGGCGCTTGGCGTAGTTGACCAGGATCTTGCGCTGCCCCCGCTCGACGAAGACGACCGCGAAGGTGACCAAGCCGACCACCGTGATCACGAACAGGCACGCGACGATGCTCATCGCGCCGGTGCGCACGAGCTCGAACAGACCCCCGATGGCCGCCGGCAAGCCGGCGACGATGCCACCGAAGATCAGGATCGAGATGCCGTTGCCCAGACCGCGCTCGGTGATCTGTTCGCCCAGCCACATCAGGAACATCGTGCCCGCGACCAGACTGACGACGGCGGTCATCCGGAAGCCGAAGCCCGGCGTGATCACCAGTCCGGGCGAGCCCTCGAGCGCGAGCGCGATGCCCAGGCTCTGGAAGGTGCCCAGCAGCAAGGTGCCGTAGCGGGTGTACTGCGTGATCTTGCGCCGTCCCGATTCGCCTTCCTTCTTGATCGCCTCCAGCGAGGGCAGCACATAGGACATCAGCTGCATGATGATCGACGCGCTGATGTACGGCATGATCCCGAGCGCGAAGACGGTGAAGCGCGACAAGGCCCCGCCGCTGAACATGTTGAACAGGTTCAGGATGCCGCCGCTCTGGCTCTTGAAGAGCTGCTGCAATGCGGTCGGGTCGATACCCGGCACGGGAATGTGGGCCCCGATCCGATAGACCACCAGCGCGAGCAGCAGGAAGACGACCCGCCTGCGCAGGTCGCCGAACTTGCCGCCCTTGGCGAGTTGGTTCGCGTTGGTTGCCACGTTGACCGCAGTCCTCAGGCGGCGCTCGCCACCGGTGCGGCCTCGACCGTGCCGCCGGCAGCCTCGATCGCAGCCTTGGCGCCGGCCGTGGCAGCGATGCCCTTGAGCACGACCTTGCGCTGCAGTTCACCCGCCTTGATGACCTTGACCACGCGCACGAGCTGGCGCACCAGGCCAGCCGCCTTCAACGTGAGCAGATCGACCTCGTCGGCGCCCAGCCGCTGCAGATCGGCCAGCGTGACCTCGCCGTTGTACTTGAGCTGCGCCGACTTGAATCCGCGCTTGGGCAGACGCCGTTGCAGCGGCATCTGGCCGCCTTCGAAGCCGACCTTGTGGAAGCCACCGGCGCGCGACTTCTGGCCCTTGTGGCCGCGACCCGCGGTCTTGCCCAGGCCCGAGCCGATGCCGCGGCCGACGCGCCGCTTGGCGTGCTTGCTGCCGGCCGAGGGCTTGATCTTGTTGAGTTCCATCACAGCACCTGGACCAGGTAATCCACCTTGTTGATCATGCCGCGCACGGCCGGCGTGTCTTCGAGCACGCGCTGGCTGCCCACCCGGCGCAGCCCGAGGCCGCGCACGGTGTCGCGGTGCGACTGGCGGGTGCCGGCCACGCTCTTGACCAGCTTGACGGTGAGGGTCTTCTTCTCGGACATGAATGTTCTCCGGCCGCGGCTCAGTTGAAGATGTCTTCGACCGACTTGCCGCGCTTGGCCGCCACCTCGGCGGGCGTGGTCGAGCGCCGCAGCGCATCGAGCGTGGCACGCACCATGTTGTACGGGTTGGACGAACCCAGGCTCTTGGCCACGATGTCGGTCACGCCCATCACCTCGAAGACGGCGCGCATCGGGCCGCCGGCGATGATGCCGTCGCCGGGCTTGGCCGGCGCCATCAGCACCTTGGCCGCACCGTGCTCGCCGCGCACGTTGTGGTGGATCGAGCCGTTCTTCAGGCTGATCTTGGTCATGTTGCGGCGCGCGGCTTCCATCGCCTTCTGCACGGCGACCGGCACTTCCTTGGCCTTGCCCTTGCCCATGCCGATGCGGCCATCGCCGTCGCCGACGACGGTCAGCGCCGCGAAGCTCAGCGTGCGGCCGCCCTTGACGACCTTGGTGACGCGGTTGACCGCGATCATCTTCTCCTTGAGCCCGTCGTCGTTCGCTTCGGTCTGCGCGCGGGGGGTGAACTTTGCCATCTTGATGATCCTTCGCGCGACTTAGAACTGGAGGCCGGCTTCGCGCGCGGCTTCTGCCAGAGCCTTGACGCGGCCGTGGTAGGCGAAGCCCGAGCGGTCGAAAGCAACCTTCTCGATGCCGGCGGCCTTGGCTTTCTCGGCGATCCGCTTGCCGACGATCGATGCCGCCGCGGCGTTGCCGCCCTTGCCGGCAGCGCCGAGCTGCTCGCGAACTTCCTTCTCCACCGTCGACGCGGCGGCCAGAATCCGCGACCCGTCGCCGGAGACGATGTTGGCGTAGATGTGCAGGTTGGAGCGGTGCACCGCGAGTCGCACCGTGCCCTGCAGCGCGATGCGCGTGCGGGTCTGGCGCGAACGGCGCAGGCGTTGTTCCTTCTTGGTGATGCTCACGCTGATGCTCCTTACTTCTTCTTCGTCTCTTTCAACACCACGCGCTCGCCGGCGTAGCGGATGCCCTTGCCCTTGTAGGGCTCGGGCGGACGGAAGGCGCGCACTTCGGCCGCGACCTGGCCCACGACCTGGCGGTCCGGGCCGCTGATGACGATCTCGGTCTGGGTCGGTGTGGCGACCTTGATGCTGGCCGGCATGTCCTTGACCACCGGGTGCGAGAAGCCGATCTGCAGGCTCAGCTTCTGGCCCTGGGCCTGGGCACGGAAGCCCACGCCGACGAGGTTGAGCTTCTTCTCGAAGCCCTTGCCCACGCCGTTGATCATGTTCGCCACGAGCGCGCGCATGGTGCCGCTCATCGCGTCCGCGGCCGTCGATCCGTCCGCCGGCGCGAGCGAGATCTGACCCCCCTCGCTCTTCAGCTTGACGAGCGGATTCAGCGCGCGCGTCAACGTGCCGTTGGCGCTCTTGACCGTGATGTGTTCGGCCGTGATCGCCACATCGACCCCTTTCGGGATTGCGACTGGCATCTTTCCTACGCGGGACATTGCTTGCTGCTCCGTTGTTGGGCGATCACGCCACGTAGCACAGGACTTCGCCGCCGACACCGGTCTGGCGAGCCTTGCGGTCGGTCATCACGCCCTTGGGCGTGGTGACGATCGCCACGCCGAGGCCGTTCATGACCTGCGGAATCGCGTCGCGGCCCTTGTAGATGCGCAGGCCGGGGCGGCTGACGCGCTCGATGCGCTCGATCACCGGACGCCCGGCGTAGTACTTCAGCGCGATCTCGAGCTCGGCCTTGCCGCCTTCGTCGTGCAGCGCGAAACCGTCGATGTAGCCCTCGTCCTTCAGCACCTGGGCGATGGCCACCTTCAGCTTGGACGACGGCATCTTGACCACGCTCTTGTCCACCGCTTGCGCGTTGCGGATGCGGGTCAGCATGTCGGCGATGGGATCACTCATGCTCATGAAAAGTCTCCTGATCGGCTCAAAGGATCACCAGCTGGCCTTGACCACGCCAGGGATGTCGCCCTTGAACGCGAGCTCACGGATCTTGTTGCGCCCCAGACCGAACATGCGGAACGTGCCACGGCCACGGCCGGTCACGGCACAGCGATTGCGCAGCCGCGTCGGGTTGGCGTTGCGCGGCAGCTTCTGCAGCTCCAGGCGGGCCGCGTAGCGCTCCTCGTCAGAGCGCCTGGCGTCGTTGGCCACGGCCTTGAGTTCGGCGTATTTCTTGGCGTACTTGGCGACGAGCTTCTCGCGCTTTTCCTGACGCTGCGTGACGGACAGTTTGGCCATGTCGTGCCTTCAGTTCTTGAACGGAAACTTGAACGCCGTCAGCAGTGCCTTGCACTCGTCGTCGTTCTTCGCGCTGGTCGTGATGCTGACGTTCAACCCACGGATCGCGTCGATCTTGTCGTAGTCGATCTCGGGGAAGATGATCTGCTCCTTGACGCCGATGTTGTAGTTGCCGCGGCCGTCGAAGCTGCGGCCCGAGATGCCGCGAAAGTCGCGCACGCGCGGCAGCGCCACGGTCACGAAACGGTCGAGGAACTCGTACATGCGCACGCCGCGCAGCGTGACCATCGTGCCGATGGCCTGGCCCTCGCGGATCTTGAAGCCGGCGATCGGCTTCTTGCTCTTGGTGACGACCGGCTTCTGGCCCGCGATCTTGGTCAGGTCGCCGACCGCGGCGTCCATCACCTTCTTGTCCGAGACGGCCTCGCTCACGCCCATGTTCAGCGTGATCTTCTGCAGCCGCGGCACCTGCATGACCGAGGTGTAGCCGAACTTGGCCATCAACTCGGGCACGATCTTCTCGCGGTAGACGGCCTGCAGCCGGGCCTGGGCGGCCGGGCCCTGGTTCGCGGGGCCGGCAGGAGCGGCGGCTTGTTTCTTTGCCATTGCTTTACGCCTTGATTACTTCGCCGGACGACTTGAAGACGCGGACCTTCCTGCCGTCGCCCAGCAGCTTGATCCCGACGCGATCGCCCTTGCCGGTGGCGGCGTTGTAGATCGCGACGTTGGACTGGTGGATCGGCATCGTCTTGTCCACCACGCCGCCGGTGGTGCCCTTCAGCGGGTTGGGCTTGACGTGCTTCTTGGCCACGTTCACGCCCTCGACGACGATGCGTTCGTCGTCGACGCGCTGCGTCACCGTGCCGCGCTTGCCCTTGTCGCGGCCGGTGGTCACGATGACCTGGTCGCCCTTGCGAATCTTGTTCATGTTCGAGAGTCCTGTGATCGTTGCGTCGCGGCGCAGGTCAGAGCACTTCGGGCGCCAGCGAGACGATCTTCATGAAGCGCTCGGTGCGCAACTCGCGCGTGACCGGGCCGAAGATCCGCGTGCCGATGGGCTCGAGCTTGGCATTGAGCAGCACCGCCGCGTTGCCGTCGAACTTGATCAGCGAGCCGTCCTGGCGTCGCACGCCCTTGGCCGTGCGCACGACCACGGCGCTGTAGACCTCGCCCTTCTTGACGCGGCCGCGCGGCGCGGCTTCCTTGATGCTGACCTTGATCACGTCACCGATGCCGGCATAGCGGCGCTTGGAGCCGCCGAGCACCTTGATGCACATGACGGATTTGGCACCCGTGTTGTCGGCCACGTCGAGCCGCGATTGCATTTGGATCATTGTCGTCTCCCCAACTTGCCCGCTGCGCGAGTCTCGAAGGACTCCTGCCGCGACCAGTCTTGGGCCCGTGTATGGGTGGATCCGCTGTCGGCCCGCCCGGCGTGAGACTCACAACCGGCCGGCCGCAAACGGCGAAAGATGGAATTATCGCACCCTGCAGCGCTCGACGTCAAGCACTGCCGACAACCGCGCGCGACCCCGGTTCAGGCGAGCAGGGCCTTGACCTGCGTCAGCAGGGTCGTCGCGTCGCTGACCTCGAACTTGCCGGGGAACTCGACGTTCAGCGACTTGACCACGCCATCGACGACCAGCATCGAGTACCTCTGCGAGCGGATGCCCATGCCCCGCGCGGTCAGGTCCAGCGTCAGCCCCATCGCCTTGGTGAACTCGGCGCTGCCATCGGCCATCATTCGGACCTTGCCGGCGGTCTTCTGATCGCGGCCCCAGGCCCCCATCACGAAGGGGTCGTTGACCGAGATGCACCAGATCTCGTCGATGCCTGCGGCGCGCAGCGCTTCGGCCTGCTCGATGTAGCCCGGCACGTGCTTGGCCGAGCAGGTCGGCGTGTAGGCGCCGGGCAGCCCGAAGATCGCCAGCCTCTTGCCCGCCACCGTCTTCTCGACGTCGAACGTGTTGGGCCCGAGCGAGCAGCCGTTGCCCTCGACCTCGATGAATTCCTGCAAGCTGCCGGCGGGCAGCCTATCTCCGACTTTCAGCATGGTGTCCTCTCCTGGCTTGACGACAAGCGACCGGCGCCGCAGTGTCCGGCAGCCGGTCGTGTCCGGGATCCTGCAACGGGATTGCCCCGCCGTCGTCCGGGGTCTTAGACGAGCTTGGCCTTCTCGAGCAGGCGCGTCACGACCCACGACTTCGTCTTGCTGATCGGGCGACCCTCGGCGATCTCGACCAGATCGCCCATCTTGTACTCGCCCTTCTCGTCGTGGGCGTGGTACTTGCGCGAACGAGCGACGATCTTGCCGTAAAGCTCGTGCGCGTTGCGGCGCTCGACCAGCACGGTGACGGTCTTGGCGCGCTTGTCGCTGACCACGCGGCCAACGAAGGTACGGGTGTTCTTGACCGGCGTGGCCGCCGGCGTGCCTGCAGCTTGTGCTTCGCTCATTTGGCGGCCCCTTGCTTGGCTTGTTCGCGCTTCTTCTCGGCAATGACGGTCTTGGCGCGCGCGATGTCACGCCGGGTCTTGCCGAGCTGGGTGTGGTTGGTCAGCTGCTGGGTCGCGCGCTGCATGCGCAGGCCGAAGTGGGCCTTGAGCAGGTCGGAGACTTCTGTCTCCAGCGCGGCGATGTCCTTGGCGCGCATTTCGGATGCTTTCATCGTCTTGACTCCTGGCCGCTCAGGCGCCGACCTGGCGCGCGACGAAGGTCGTGCGCAAAGGCAGCTTGGCAGAGGCGAGCAGGAAGGCCTCGCGGGCCAGTTGCTCGGGGACGCCGTTGATCTCGTAGAGCACCTTGCCCGGCTGGATCTCGGCCACGTAGTACTCCGGATTGCCCTTGCCGTTGCCCATGCGCACTTCGGCCGGCTTCTGCGAGATCGGCTTGTCGGGGAAGATGCGGATGAAGATGCGACCGCCGCGCTTGATGTGGCGGCTGATGGCGCGGCGGGCGGCCTCGATCTGCCGCGCCGTGATGCGGCCGCGCTCGGTGGCCTTCAGGCCGAAGTCGCCAAACGACACCGCCGCGCCGCGCGTGGCGATGCCGGTGTTGCGGCCCTTGTGTTCCTTTCGGAACTTGCGACGTGCGGGTTGCAGCATCGTTATTCTCCTTTGGTCTCGCCAGCTGGCGGCGTGGCCGGCGGCGCGGCGCGGCGCACGCGCTTGACGGCCGGTCCCTTCGGACCCTCGGCGGCCGGCGCTGCGGGAGCCGCCGCCACGTCGGCGCGCGGGGCCCCTCGATCGCCACCCGGGCGACCGCGTCCACCCGGCGCGCCGGGACGGTCACCAGGACGCGGGCCGCGGCGGTCGCGGCGGTCACCGTCGCCTTCGGTCTTGGGCAACTGCGGTGCCTCGCCGTTGGCCAGGCGGTCGCCGCGATAGACCCAGACCTTGACGCCGATGACGCCGTAGGTCGTCTTGGCTTCCGAGAAGCCATAGTCGATGTCGGCCTTCAGCGTGTGCAAGGGCACGCGACCCTCGCGGTACCACTCGCAGCGCGCGATCTCGATGCCGTTCAGGCGACCCGAGGACATGATCTTGATGCCCTGGGCTCCGAGGCGCATCGCGTTCTGCATCGCGCGCTTCATCGCGCGGCGGAACATGATGCGCTTCTCGAGCTGCTGCGTGATGCTGTCGGCGATCAGCTGCGCGTCGACCTCGGGCTTGCGGATCTCCTCGATGTTGACGGCCACCGGCACGCCCAGTCGGCGTGCCAGTTCGGCCTTCAGGTTCTCGATGTCCTCGCCCTTCTTGCCGATCACGACGCCCGGTCGCGCGGAGAAGATCGTGATGCGCGCGTTCTTGGCCGGCCGCTCGATCAGGATGCGCGAGACGGCGGCGCTCTTGAGCTTGGTTCGCAGGTAGTCGCGGACCTTCAGGTCCTCGGCCAGCATGCCGGCGAAGTTGCGGTGGTTGGCGAACCAGCGCGACTGCCAGGCACGGGTGACGGCAAGACGGAAGCCGGTCGGATGGATTTTCTGTCCCATGTGTTCTTCCCAGCTCTCAGTTGCCGACGGTCACGTAGATGTGGCACGTGCCCTTGCTGATGCGCGCGCCACGGCCCTTGGCCCGGGCCGAGAAGCGCTTGAGCACCGCGCCCTGCTCGACGTAGATCGACTTGATCTTCAGCTCGTCGATGTCGGCGCCATCATTGTGCTCGGCGTTGGCGACCGCGGACTCGACCGCCTTCTTGATGATGCCGGCGGCCTTCTTCTGCGTGAACGCGAGGATGTTGATCGCCTGGTCCACCTTCTTGCCGCGGATCATGTCAGCCACCAGCCGACCCTTGTCGACGGACAGGCGGACACCGCGCACGCTTGCTTTGGTTTCCATCTCGGCGGCTCCTTACTTCTTCGCCTTCTTGTCCGCGGGATGACCCTTGAACAGGCGGGTGAGGGCGAATTCGCCGAGCTTGTGGCCGACCATCTGGTCCGTCACATAGACCGGAACGTGCTGCTTGCCGTTGTGCACGGCCACCGTCAGACCGATGAACTCGGGCAGGATGGTGCTGCGGCGCGACCAGGTCTTGATCGGCTTCTTGTCCTTGATGGCAACGGCCTTCTCGACCTTGGCCATCAGGTGGTGGTCCACGAAGGGACCCTTCTTGAGTGAACGCGTCATGGTTGCTTTCCCTCAGGCCTCACTTTTTGCGCCGCGAGACGATCATCGTCTGCGTGCGCTTGTTGCTGCGGGTGCGATAGCCCTTGGTCAGCGTGTTCCACGGCGACACCTGCGGCTGGCCTTCGCCCGTGCGGCCCTCGCCACCGCCATGCGGGTGGTCGATCGGGTTCATCGCCACGCCGCGCACGGTCGGGCGGATGCCCTTCCAGCGGATCGCGCCAGCCTTGCCGTACTGGCGCAGGCTGTGCTCTTCGTTGCTGACCTCGCCGATCGTCGCCCTGCAGTCGATGTGGATCTTGCGCACCTCACCCGAACGTAGCCGCAGCTGCGCGTAGATGCCTTCGCGCGCCATCAGCGTCACCGACGCGCCGGCCGAACGCGCGATCTGCGCGCCCTTGCCGGGAAGCATCTCCACGCAATGGACGATCGAGCCCACGGGGATGTTGCGGATCGGCAGCGTGTTGCCGGCCTTGATCGGCGCCTCGGCGCCCGACAGCAGCGTTGCGCCGGCATCGACGCCGCGCGGCGCGATGATGTAGCGGCGCTCGCCGTCGGCATAGCACAGCAGCGCGATGTGGGCGGTGCGGTTGGGGTCGTACTCGATGCGCTCGACCTTGGCCGGGATGCCGTCCTTGTTGCGCAGGAAATCGACGACGCGGTAGTGGTGCTTGTGGCCCCCGCCCTTGTGACGCATCGTGATGTGGCCGTTGTTGTTGCGGCCAGCGTTCTGCTTCTGCGGCTCGAGCAGCGATGTTTCGGGAGCGCCCTTGTGCAGATGGGTGTGCACCACCTTGACCACGGCGCGGCGGCCGGGCGACGTGGGCTTGACCTTGATGACAGCCATTTAAGCGGCCTCCCCGGAGAAGTTGAGCTCCTGCCCGGCCTTCAGTGACACGAATGCCTTCTTGACATGGTCGCGGCGGCCGATCGTGCGGCCGAAGCGCTTGACCTTGCCCTTCTGGACGGACGTGGTGACCGAGGCGACCTCGACCTTGAACATGAGCTCGACCGCGGCCTTGATCTCCGGCTTGGTCGCGTCGCGCAGGACCTTGAACAGGACCTGGTTCTGCTTCTCGCCGAGGCGCGTGGCCTTCTCGGAGATGATCGGAGCGACCAGCACCTGGCTCAGGCGGCCGGCATCGAACTTCAGTCCGATGGGGTTGATGCGGCTCATAGGACCCCCTTGGCGCTGCGCGCCGTCCCCCCACGGGGGAATTCGCCCTTGAGGCGGCTCTGCGGGCTCATGCAAACATCTCCTTGAGCTGCTCGATCGCGCCCTTGGTCACCAGGACCTTCTTGTAGAAGACGAGGGACAGCGGATCGGCGTAGCGCGGCTCGACAACCAGCACGTTGGCCAGGTTGCGCGAGGCCAGCGCCAGGTTGTCGTCGATCTGGTCGGCGATGACCATCACCGACTCCAGCCCCATGGCCTTGAACTTGGCTGCCAGCAGCTTGGTCTTCGGCGCATCGACGCTCAGCGCATCGACCACTGCCAAGCGGCCGTCGCGCGCAAGCTGCGACAGGATCGACGCCATCCCGGCGCGGTACATCTTCTTGTTGACCTTGTGCGAGAAGTTCTCGTCGGGCCGGTTCGGGAAGATGCGGCCGCCCCCGCGCCACAGCGGCGAGCTGGTCATGCCGGCGCGTGCGCGGCCGGTGCCCTTCTGGCGGAACGGCTTCTTCGTGGAGTGCTTGACTTCACCACGGTCGAGCTGCGCGCGCGTGCCCTGGCGCGCATTGGCCTGGAAGGCCACCACGATCTGGTGCACGAGTGCTTCGTTGTAGTCGCGGGCGAAGACCGTGTCGGGGGCTTCGACCTTGGCGGTGGCCTGACCTTGGTCGTTCAGGAGCTCGAGCTGCATCACTGGGCTCCCTTGGTCGACTTGGCCTTGACGGCCGGGCGAACGATGACATGGCCGCTCTTCGAACCCGGCACGGCACCGCGCACCAGCAGCAGCTGGCGCGCTTCATCGACGCGCACGATGTCGAGGTTCTGCGTCGTGACGGTCTCGTCGCCCATGTGGCCGGTCATCTTCTTGCCCGGAAACACACGCCCGGGGTCCTGGGCCATCGAGATCGAGCCCGGGACGTTGTGCGAACGGCTGTTGCCGTGCGAGGCGCGCTGCGACTTGAAGTTGTGGCGCTTGATCGTGCCGGCGAAGCCCTTGCCGATCGAGGTGCCCTGCACATCCACCTTCTGCCCTGCGGCGAAGACGCTCACCGGGACGACGGCGCCGGGCGCGTACTGACCGGCGGTCTCCGCGCTGACGCGGAATTCCTTCAGCAACCGCCCGCCTTCGACACCGGCCTTGGCGAGGTGTCCGGCTTCGGGCTTGTTGACGCGGCTGGCCTTGCGCTCGCCAAACGCGACCTGCAGGGCGTTGTAGCCGTCGGTGGCCGCTGTCTTGACCTGCGTGACGCGATTGTTGGACACGTCGAGCACGGTCACGGGGATGGCGTCGCCATCGTCCGTGAAGATGCGCATCATGCCCACCTTGCGGCCGAGCAAGCCGAGCTGTTCGCTCATGCTCATGGTTTTCTCCAGCGCCCCTTCCACGAGGTTCCAGGGCGCCTTTGTTCACGATCCCGACATCGATTGGCCGGGGGTGGGTTCATTGGCCCGAGGCGAACCACGGACCAACGCGACAGCGGCCTTCAGGCCATTGTCGAAAGCCTGCGAGTATAGCAGCGGCGAGCGAGCCCGCAACCGCCAGCGCTCGCCAGCCCTACTGCAACTTGATCTCGACGTCCACGCCGGCCGGCAGATCGAGCTTCATCAGTGCGTCGACGGTCTTGTCGGTGGGGTCGACGATGTCCATCAGGCGCTGGTGGGTGCGGATCTCGAACTGGTCGCGGCTGGTCTTGTTGACGTGCGGCGAGCGCAGGATGTCGAAGCGCTGCATGCGCGTCGGCAGGGGCACGGGGCCCTTGACGATCGCGCCGGTGCGCTTGGCGGTGTCGACGATCTCCAGCGCCGACTGGTCGATCAGCTTGTAGTCGAAGGCCTTCAGGCGGATGCGGATCTTTTGCTTGGTGGACATGTGAGTTCCTTGGTTGGACGTTGCTGGAAGCCGGCCCGGCATCCTGTGGCGAGGACGACCCGGGGCCCGATCCGGCCGCGCGGGTGCGGCCGGGGCTCACATGTCACTCGATGATCTTGGCCACGACGCCGGCGCCGACGGTGCGCCCGCCCTCGCG
>JBBINW010000026.1:0-55651 GCA_037443665.1 Betaproteobacteria bacterium | reverse complement strand
GAACCTCCCCCTTTGGGATCCAGTTCTTCCTCAGCGTCACGACGCACCATGCCGGGCATTCTAGGCTGGGGGTCGCGTCCACCGGTACCGCTAGAATCGTACGCACCGCGGCCTCGGGCAACCTCCAGCAAGCCGTGCCCGGGCTCAAATCGATCCAGCGCAGCAGCCTTCTTGGCCGTGGGCGAGAACTGCGCCCACACCGCCCGACCGCCATTGTGTCGAACGTGCAAGTTGCGCAGATGCAGCCCGATTCGCCCGAGCACCGACCCGGCTCGCCCCCAGCAGTTCTTGCTCGTCGCCGCGGCCTCGAAACGAAGTTCACACCAGACCCCTCCCAGATGATCAGTCCGGCCCTGCTCATGCCCGTCTCCGCCTCGACGCGTCGGCCGCCGCGCCAGATCGCGGCGCGAACGCTCAGGGGCCTGGACCGTCTCGGTACGCGCTTCCTGGCCGCGTTCGTTCTGATCGCGGGTTTGTCGGGCGCGCTGCCGGCGGCGGCCCAGGCCGACACCACGGTCGCCGGACAGATCAGCAGTGGATCGGGGCCGGTCAGACTGCAGCAGCCGCAGAGCGACGTCGCCGCGCACGACAAGATCATCTCCGACCAGGAGCGCAACGGGACCTCGCTGGAAGACAAGTCCCTTGGCCGCCGGCGCGACAACCGGCAGCAGGACAACACAGCCGAGTTGCAGCCCGGGGACCCGCGCACGATCCTGAAAAACGGCTACCGGCCGGGCGAATTCGAGCTCTACGTCCAGAAGCTGGCCAACAGCTTCGAGATCCTTCGCCTCGGGGCCGACCTCGTGACCGACCAGGGGACGCCGCCCGATGCCTCTACCCAGGGTCCGCGCCAGACCACCGATGCGCTCGACCACAGCCAGGCCGTCCCGGCCGACTACGTCATCGCCGTCGGCGACGAAGTGCTGCTGTCGATGTCGGGCTCGGTCGACGCCGACCTGCGCCTGGTCGTCGACAGCGGCGGCCGGATCCAGATTCCGCGCGTCGGTTCGGTGCTCGTGGCCGGCGTCAAGGTCCAGGACCTGTCGGCGACCATCGAGCGCCGGGCGACGCGGGTGTTCAAGAACTTCCAGCTCAGCACTTCGCTGGGCCGGCTGCGCGGCATTCGCGTGTTCGTCGCCGGGTTTGCCGAGAAGCCGGGCGCCTACAGTGTCAGCAGCCTGTCGACCCTGTCTTCGGTGCTCTTCAAGGCCGGCGGCCCGGCCGCGGCCGGCAGCTTTCGGAACATCGAGTTGCGGCGCCGCGGCCAGGTCGTCTCGCATGTCGACCTGTACCAGATGATGGTCCTGGGCGGCCAGGGCGCCGATCCCCTGCTGCAGGGCGGCGACGTGATCTTCGTCGGCCCCGTGGGCAAGCAGGTGGCGATGATCGGCAGCGTCAACAAGCCCGCGGTCTTCGAGCTCAAGCCCGGCGAGACGGTCGCGTCGGTGCTCGCGATGGCCGGCGGCTTCAACTCGGTGGCCGACCGCAGCCGCATGGCCGTCGAGCGCCTGAGCGACCGCAGCGCCGAGCGCATCCGCCAGATCGGTTGGCCCGGCGACCAGGCGCTGACGCTCGACGCCGGCGACGTGGTGCGCGTGTTCAGCGCCGTGGCTGCGACGCTGCCGCTGGAGCTCCAGAACAAGCGCGTGCGGGTCGACGGCGAGGTGCAGCACCCGGGCGACTACATCCTGCCGCCGGGCAGCGGCATCGACGATGCGATCCACGCCGCCGGCGGGCTGACGAAGGCGGCCGATCTCTACGGCACCGTGTTCACGCGCGAGTCGGTGCGCCAGTCGCAGATCCAGAACTACGACCGCGCACTGCGCGACCTCGAGCTCGAGTTCAGTCGCAAGTCAACGCTCGCCGCGACCCAGATGCCCTTGCCGACCAAGCCCTCGGAAGACGGCGTCACGCTGCTGCAGCTGCAGCTGCAGCGCCTGCGCGAGGTCAAGCAGACCGGCCGCGTCGTGCTCCAGCTGACACCCGACGCCAAGGTGCTGCCCAACCTGGCGCTCGAGGACGGCGACAGCCTGTACATCCCGGCCACGCCCAAGACCGTGGGCGTCTTCGGCAGTGTCTTCAACGGCGGCAACTACCTTTACGAGGACGGCCGCACCGTGGGCGACTACCTGCGGCTGGCCGGCACCGGGACGCGCAACGCCGACGACGCCAGCATCTTCGTCATCCGCGCCAACGGCAGCGTGATCAGCGCCAGGCAGAACCGGACCGTCTTCGGCAACGGCGACGCCAGTGCACTCGCCGACCAGGCCGTCTACCCCGGCGACACGGTCTTTGTGCCGGACCAGGTCACGACCCTCGCCCTGATGCAGAACGCCAAGGATTGGACGCAGCTGCTGTACCAGTTCGCGCTCGGCTTGCTGGCCATCAAGAACTTCTGACATGAGCGACCAAGCCGACGCGGCCCCGGCCGAAGGCGACGATCTGCTGTTGGCGCTGCTGCAGCGTTGGCGGCTGGTGCTGATAGGGCCTCTGGCCATCGGTCTGGCCACCTTGGGCCTGAGCTACCTGATCACGCCGACCTACACCGCACGCACCTCCTTTTTGCCGCCGCAGCAGCAGCAAAGCGCTGCGGCCTCGGCGCTGGCCTCGCTCGGTGGGCTTTCCAGCCTCGTCAGCGGGGCCGTTGGCGGCCGCACGCCGGCCGACCAGTATGTCTCGCTGCTGGAGAGCACGACGGTGGCTGACCACCTCATCGACAAGTTCGATCTGCTCAAGGTCTACGACAAGGATGTGCGCATCGAGGCCCGCAAGAAGCTGGCCAAGAACACCCGCGTCGCCGCGGGCAAAAGGGACGGCATCATCGTCGTTGAGGTCGACGACGAAAGCCCGGTGCGTGCCGCCGAGATGGCCAACCGCTATGTCGACGAACTGCGCAGCCTGACCGACCGTCTGGCGCTGACCGAGGCGAAGCAGCGCCGAATCTTCTTCGAAGGTCACCTGCAACGCACGCGCGACCGCCTGACGCAGGCCCAGCTGGCGCTGCAGGCCAGCGGCTTTAACCTGGGGTCGCTGAAGGCCGAACCCAAGGCCGCCGCCGAAACCTACGCCAAGATCAAGGCCGACGTCACGGGCGCACAGGCGAGACTGGATTCGCTGCGCCGAAACCTCACCGAAAGCGCGCCCGAGATACAGCAGGCCGAGGCCGCGATCGCGGTGCTCAAGACCCAGCTCGCGCTCGTCGAGACCACCGCCACCCAGGGCGGCTCGGCCGACTATGTCGGCAAGTACCGTGAGTTCAAGTACCAGGAGGCCTTGTTCGAGCAGTTCTCGCGCCAGTACGAACTGGCGCGGGTCGACGAAAGCCGCGAGGGGCTGCTGCAGGTCATCGACGCGGCGCAGCCGCCGGAGAAGAAATCCTGGCCCAAGCGCGCGCTGCTGGCCGTCGCCGGCACCGTGCTGGGCTTCATCGCGCTGCTGACCTGGGTACTGGCGAGTCATCGCTGGCAGCAGATCGCCGGGCAGCCCGGCGGCGCGCAGCGCCTGGAAAGCCTGCGAGCCGCTTTCCGCCGGCGATGAGGTGCGTTCTGCAGGGCCCGGCCGGTGGCGAGCCGCAGCGTCCATCGGCACCGGCGCCGACGAACGGCCCCGTCCGTCACGACGCCGCAGGCGCCCAGACCCGCCCGACCGCGAAGTCCGCGCCGTCCAACTGCGACGAGGACTTGCAGGCCCTTGGCACGGCGCCGCGCACCTGTTTGGTCACCGACGTGGCTGGGTTCATAAGCAGCCGTCTGCTTGAGACCCTGCTCGGACTGGGCCAGCGCGTCGTCGGCCCGGACAACTCCGTCGCCGGCCACCGTCACAGCCTGGCCGATGTGCGGGCGGCCGTGGGTAACGAGGCCTGGGCGCGCTTCCGCCTGCATGCAAGCGACATCCGCCGACTCGCCGATTGCCGGGCCGCCTGCCAGGGGGTGGACTTGGTTCTCCGCCAGGCTGCGCTCGGGTCGGTGCCGCGCTCGCTGGCCGACCCGATCACCACCCATGCGGTCAGGATCCACGGCGACCTTAACATGGTAGTTGCCGCGCGTGACTCGCAGGTGCAGCGCTACGTCTACGCCGCCAGCAGCTCGGTCTACGGCGACCACCCCGCCCTGCCCAAGGTCGAGCCGACCATCGGCAACCCACTGTCGCCGTACGCGGTGACCAAGCTCGTCAACGATCTGTATGCGGCGGTGTTCGCGCGCAGCTACGGCATGGCCTCGATCGGCCTGCTCTACGTCAACGTCTTCGCCCCGCGTCAGGGCGCCGACGGCGCCTCTGCCGCGGCAGTGCCGCGCTGGGCCGCGGCGATGCTGCAGCATGAGGCGGTGCTCATCGACGGCGACGGCCAGAACAGCAGCGACTTCTGCTTCGTTGCCAACGCGGTGCTGACCAACCTGCTGGCCGCGGCGCTGCAGGCCTGCCGCCCGTGGCTGGTGGTCGACGCGCCGCAGTACCGCGACTTCCGCACCGGCGACGTTCGCCATCCGCGCGCCGGCATCAACAAGGCGAAGACTCGGGCGAGCTACGCGCCGACGCACGACATCGACGCCGGCATGGCGGTGGTCGCGGCCTCGTACGCCGCGCGACAGCAACGGACCGCCGGGAGTGCATGAAGTCCAGCAGCGTGGCCTGGAGCGCGGCGGGCCTGGCCGCACCGCTTGCGGTGGCGCTGATGGCGGTGCCGCCGCTGCTCGCACGGCTGGGCAACGAGCGCTTCGGCTTGCTCTCGCTGGCCTGGGCACTGACCGCGATGTCAGGGTTGTTCGACCTCGGGCTGGGCCGGGCGACGACCCGCCTCGTCGCCGACCAGTTCGGCCGCGGCGACATGCAGGCGCCGCGCAGCACGGTGGCGATGGCCCTGCGCTTCGCAGCCATGGCCGGGACGGGCGGCGCGGCGCTTCTCGTGCTGGGCACCCTGCTCGGCCTGGACCGGCTGCTGCGCCTGTCCAGCGTCGCCCCGTCGGAAGTGCGGCAGGCGCTTTGGCTGCTGGCCCTGGCGATCCCGCTGCAAACGCTGATTGGCACCTACCGCGGTGTCAGCGAGGCTTGCCAGCGGTTCCGCGGCGTCAGCCTGTTGCGCATGATGCTGGGCGTGGCCAACTTCGCCGCGCCGCTGGCGGTGGCGCAATTCAGCACGCGGCTTCCCGCCCTGGTGGCCGTGCTGCTGGCCGCACGCGTGCTTGCCTGCCTGGGCTTCCGCCGCCTGGCGCTGAGCGCGCTGCCGCCCGGGCCCGGTGCAGCCTTGGCGGCCAGCGAACGCCGGCAGCTACTGCACTCAGGCGGCTGGTTCACCGTCAGCGCCATCGTCAGTCCGCTGCTGGTACAGGCCGACCGCTTCTTCATCGGCGCGCTGGTCTCGGCTGCCGCGGTGGCCAGCTACACCGTGCCCTTCGACATGATCACCCAGTTGCTGATCGGCGTGACGGCGGTGTCGACGGTGGCGTTCCCGAGCATCACCCACTTACTGCAGCGCGACGCCGGCCAGGCGCGGCGGCAGTTCAGGCTCTGGCTGTGGCGCGTCGCCGCCGGCATGACGCCACTGTGCGGCGCGGTCGCGCTGCTGCTGCCCGTGGCGCTGCCGCTGTGGGTCGGCAGGGCACTCCCCGCCGAATCCATCACCGTCGGCCGCTGGCTGTGCCTGGGCGTGTGGATCAACGCCATCGGCAGCATGTACTTCGCGTGGCTGCACGCGCAGGGCCGCTTTCGGGCCACCGCGCTCCTGCACATGATCGAGCTGCCGCTCTACATCGGGCTGCTGATGCTGCTGCTGGCGCGCCTGGGCGTCGTCGGTGCGGCGATCGCATGGACGGCGCGGGTGGCGCTGGACAGCGCTGCACTGGTGTGGCTCGCGCGCCGCGGGTCGCAGCCTGAGCCAAGCTGATGGCCATGACGTGGATGCGGAATCGCACGGACGGCCCGACCTCGGCGCATCGTCGCACCCTGCTACGCCTTGGCGTAGCTCTGCCGATCTGGCAACCCTGGACATGTGCCCGGACGGGCAGCGCCGGCACTTCCACCGCCTTCGCCAATGAACTCGATGTGCTCACGGTCGGCGCCGATCCGACGGGGCGGTCCGACAGCAGCGCGGCATTCCGGCGCGCCATCGAGGCATCGCGGGCCGTCTTCGTGCCCGCAGGCCGCTTCGTCATCGGCGATGTCGCCTTGCGATCGGGTCTGAGCCTGCGAGGCGAAGGCCAACGCAGCGAGTTGCTCCAAAGTGCCGATAGCCGGTATGGCTTGTGGTGCGACAGCGGTTCACCGGTGGTAGCCGACAACCTTCAGGGCCTGAGAATCCGGGACCTGCATCTCCGCGGACGCTGCGACGTTGACGGCTTCTCGGAGCATCGGCACCTTCTCAATCTCAACGGCGTCTCCGACTGCGTGGTCGAGCGCGTCGGCCTTACGGGGTTCCGCGGCGACGGCATCTACCTCGGCAGTTCGAACCGCGGCCGCACCGAGCGCCACAACCGGAATGTGAAGATACTGGAATGCGCGTTCGACGGCGTCGATCATCGGAATCGCAACGCGGTGAGCATCGTCGACTGCGACGGCCTGACGATCGATGCCTGCAGCTTCCGACGCGTGTCCCGAAGGGACATGCCGGGCGCCATCGACCTCGAGCCAGATGCGAACGCGTTCCATGTGGTCCGCAACGCGCGAATCACTAACAACAGGTTTGCCGACATCGGCGGAAGCGTTGGCGTGGTCAGTGTGGTGGTGCCGACGCGACTCACCACGCCGGTCGAGGGTGTAGTGATCAACCGCAACGAGATTCGCGGCGCGCGCCGTGCCGCCTTTTGCCTGCTGCAACGCGGCGATGTCGACGAAGCGTCGCGGCCGCGCGGCCTGGAGATTTCGGACAACACGGTGCTCGCCGGCGCGGACCGGCCCTTCCAGATCGAAGGTGTCAACCAGACGAGGATTGCCGGCAACCGTTTCATCGCATGCGACCGCAGTGCGCTGGTCGGGTACGCGCCACCGGCCCTGCCCGTTACCGACCTGGCGCTGATCGGCAACCGGTTCGAGCAATGCGGCTCGAAAGACAGCGCCGGCCTGCGCATCTATCAGCTCGTGGGCGGACGGTTTCAAGACAACGAATGGGTGGACTGCGGCGATGGCAGCCCGGGCGCGGCGGCCGTCGAGTTGACAGGTGGCCACAGTGCCTGGCTCGACTTCGAGGACAACAGCTTCAGCGCCCCGCTCGGGCGAACCCGCTACGCAATCCGGCGCTCCCTCGCCCACCGCGTGTCGGGCGCGCCCAGCCGTTTTCGAGGCAACCGCGTCGGCGCAGGCATGTTGAACCAGTTGTCCGAGGGGACCGCCTCCTGATGAACCCGGCCACCTCCCATCGACCGTCGAGCGCCACCGCGTGATCTACGTCCTGATTCTGGCCGGCGTTTCAATGATGGCCGGGCTATCCATCCTCGTTCCTCGCGCCGGTTACGCGCTGGGCCTCGTCGTCGCCGTGGTCATGATGCTGTTAGCCGGATTGCGCGGCGACAGCGTCGACCACAACCAGTACGAGTTCCTGTTCGAACTCATGCAGATTGGTGAGGACATACCGCTTCCGGCGAGGCTGTTCCTCGGCAAGGACCTTCTTTTCGGGGGCCTGATGGCGGTCGTCATCGCCGCCGGCGGCAGCGTGGCCATGCTCTTTGCGGCATCTGCGGTCATAGGCGTAGGTGCCAAAGTCATCGCCTTCAACCGGGCCTTCGGGCAGGCGGCTGTGCCCCTGCTCGCCAGCCTGGCCTTGTACTTCTTCCTGCACGAATTCACGCAGGTGCGCGTGGGCATCGCACTTGGTTTCTTGTACTGGGCCTTGGTCGAGTACTCCTTCGATCGCCCTCGCCGAGCCGCCGTGATCGCGGTGACAGGCGTCCTCTTCCATGCATCGGCAGTCATGCTACTGATCTACGCACCAGTGCTGCGAATGCGTGGCACCCCAAGGCTGGTCGCGGCCGTCCTCACGACGCTCGCGCTGGTGTACGCCGTGCCGCTAGCACTGGATTCGGTCGGGATACTGGGCGAACGTGGGGAATTGGATGCCACCGGCACAGGGACAAGCTGGCTGCCGGTTCTCTTGGCTTTCGTCAAGATCGCGTTGCTGAGCTGGATGTTGCCGGCCGTTCGGCAGCGATCACCCCTGCCATTACGGCCGCTGCTTGATCACTGCCTGCTGCTTTGCTGGGTGGCGGTGGCCTTCATCCTCGGGTTCCAGACTGCATCGTCGGCACTGGCGTTCAGGACCTACGAGCTGTTCGACGCCTTCTCGGTCTTTATCGTTGCTGCCGCGTTCGTCAATGGACCGATCGGAACGCGTCTGGCTGCTTTGGCCCTTTGTGCAGTCGCCTTGCTGGTATTCAATCACGCTGGTTTGCTGGTCCCGTACAGCCTGGCGAAGTTCTGATCGACGTGACGCCTGAAATGGAACTCTCCATCGTCATCGTCAACTGGAACTCGGGGAAGCAATTGCGCGAGTGCCTGGCATCGCTCAATGCCAGTGCGGTGCAGTTGCCCGTCGGGTGCACGCTCCAGCGGGTCGTGGTCGTGGACAACGCCTCGGACGACGGATCGGCTCAGGACCTCCCGGCTCTGGATGGCCGGTTGCATCTGATCTGCAACCGCATCAACCGCGGCTTCGGCGCCGGATGCAACCAGGGTGCGGATGGTCTGTGCTCGGACCTGATCCTCTTCCTCAATCCCGACACGCGCCTGTTTCCGGGCTCGCTGCGGACGGCGGTCGAGTTCTTGACCAACGCGGCGCATGCCCGTAGCGGCATCGCCGGCATCCAGATGATCGACGATGCGGGCCGGGTCGCACGCAGTTGCGCAAGGTTTCCACGCGCCTGGCATTTCGCCAGTCAGGCGATTGGACTCGACCGGGTCGCGCCGCGGCTGGGCCACTACATGCGCGAGTGGGACCATGGAGACACGCGCATCGTCGATCAGGTGATCGGTGCGTACTTCATGATCAGGCGCGAGGTCTTCGAGCAACTGCAGGGATTCGACGAACGATTCTTCGTCTACTTCGAGGAAGTCGACCTCGCGCTGCGCGCCCGCCGGGCGGGATGGTCGAGCGTCTATCTCGCGGCCGCACAGGCTTATCACAAGGGCGGCGGCACGTCCAACCAGGTCAAGGCGCAACGCCTCTTCTACTCGCTGCGCAGCCGGCTGCTATTCGGCCGCAAGCACTTCGCGCTTTGGGAGCGCTGGCTGTTGTCGGTGATCACCTACCTGATTGAACCGCTGTCCCGCTGCGTACACCTGGCCATGTCGCTGAGATTCACCGAGTTCACCCACGTTTGGCGGGCCTACTGGATGCTGCTTCGGGATGGCTTGCAGGTGGATTCCGGTCCTGACATTCCGAAGTCGCCCGCGCAACAGCCGGTCGGAGCCGAGCATGATGACCGTGATTGACAAGACCCGGGTCCAGGAGCGCATCGCGCGCGGCGAGGGCATCCGGCTCGAACTCGGATGCGGCCCCGCCAAGCAGGACCCGGCGGCCGTCGGCATCGACCTGCTCGACTTCCCCGGCGTCGATCTCGTGGGCGACGTCTATTCGGCGCTGGCGATGTTCCAACCCGCGAGCGTTGACGCCATCTACACGGCACATTTCCTCGAGCATGTGCCGGACTTGCCGGGCCTGCTGCGGGAGGCCAGCCGCGTGCTGAAGCCCGGGGCAGAGTTCACGATCGTCGTGCCCCACTTCTCGAATCCGTTCTATTACTCCGACCCGACGCATAGGACCCCGTTCGGGCTGTACACGATGGCCTACTTCTGCTCGCAGACGATCTTTCGCCGCGGCGTGCCGCGCTATGGCTTTGACCTGCCATTGGCGCTGGACGAGGTTGGCCTCTGCTTCAAGTCCTATCCGCCGCGCTATGTCAGGCACGCGTTCAAGCGACTCGTCGGCACATTGGTCAATGCAAGCACTTTCGCCACCGAGTTCTACGAAGAGAACCTGTGCTGGCTCGTGCCCTGCTACGAAGTCCGATACCGCTTGCACCGCGTCTGAGCAAGGCTCGCCGGGCCAATGAAGATTGCCTGTCTCACGCGCTACGACGACCTCGGCGCTTCGTCGCGGGTGCGCTTCAGCCAGTACCTGCCGGCGATGGCGCGGCTGGCGCCGGACGTGCAATGGTCGCGCCAGTCGCTGCTCGACAGCCGCTACCTGCGCCACAAATACACCGGCGGTGGCACAGTCCGCGACACCCTGCGCTGCTATGTCCGCCGCGCCGCGCACTTCGCCGGTACCGCGGCGCCCGACCTGTGGTGGCTCGAAAAAGAGCTTTGGCCGTATGCGCCGGCCTGGCTCGAGCGTGGCCTGCTGTCGCGGCGGCCCTATGCGCTAGACATCGACGACGCGATCTTCCACAACTACGACCTGCACCGGCTCGCATTCGTGCGCCGGACCTGGGGCCGCAAGATCGACCTGTTGATGGCCGGCGCTGCGCTCGTCACAGCTGGCAGTTCGTACCTCGCCAGGAGAGCGAGCGACGCCGGAGCGCGCCGCGTGGAGATCGTGCCGACCGTGATCGACCTCGATCGCTACCCGCCACCCGCAACGGCGCCGACGGGCGACGGCACGATCGACATTGCCTGGATCGGCTCGCCCGCGACCGCGGCCTACCTGCGGCTGCTCGCCGAGCCGCTACAGCAATTGGCCAGGCATCATCCAGTGCGGCTGGTGGTGATCGGCGGCGGCGCGCCGGATCTGCCCGGCGTCAACATGGTGGTCAAGCCGTGGTCTGGCGAGACCGAAGCGGCCGATCTCGCCGCCTGCCACGTCGGCGTGATGCCGCTGCCCGATTCGCCCTGGGAGCGCGGCAAGTGCGGCTACAAACTGATCCAGTACATGGCCTGCGGCCTGCCCGTCGTGGCTTCGCCGGTGGGCGCCAACGGCGAGATCGTCGAGCCCGATCGCAACGGCTTGCTCGCCACCGACAGCACCGATTGGCTCGCGCATCTCTCCCGGCTGGTGCAGGACCCGGCCCTGCGCGAACGTCTGGGCCAGGCCGGTCGCCACGGCGTCGAGCAACGCTATTCAGTGCAGTCGGTGGCGCCGCGACTGGCGATCATGCTGCGGCAGGCAGGTGGACAATCATGACCCCTGGCCAAGCCTGTCCGGGGCGTTATGCCCGCTGCGGCCGGCAGCGGCTACATCGGCCCGCCGCGGACTGACTTCGCCCCGAACCCATACCAGCCATGTGCGGAATCGCCGGCATCCTCGCCGCCCCCGACCGGCCCCGGGCCATCGAGGCCGGCACCATCCGCCGCATGGGCCAGGCGATCGCGCACCGCGGCCCCGACGACCATGGCGAGTGGATCGACGCCGAGCGCGGCATCGCGCTGGCCCACCGGCGGCTGGCCGTCGTCGACCTCAGCGCCGCGGGCCACCAGCCGATGGCGTCGTACTGCGGGCGCTACGTCGTCGCCTACAACGGCGAGATCTACAACCACCTCGAGCTGCGGGCCGACCTGGGGGAGTTGCCGTGGCGCGGCCACGCCGACACCGAGACCCTGCTCGCGCTGTTCACCCGCCATGGCGTGCTCGCGACATTGCCCAGGCTGGTGGGCATGTTCGCCCTGGCGGTGTGGGACCGGCAGACGGCGACGCTGACGCTGGTGCGCGATCGCATGGGCGAGAAACCGCTGTACTGGGGCCGCGTCGGCGAAGCCGGCATCGGCTTCGCATCCGAGCTGCGGGCGCTGCAGGCCCACCCGGACTGGCGTGGCGATGTCGATCGCGACGCGCTGGCGCTGCTCATGCGCCACAACTGCATCCCCGCACCGCACTCGATCTGGCGCGGCGTCCACAAGCTCGAGGCAGGATGCTGGGTCAGCCTGCAGCGCGACGGCGGCGCTTCCGGCATCAAGATCGCGCAGGGTCGCTACTGGGATCTCGCGCAGCTGTCGCTCGCAGCCCTGGACGCGCCGCTGCAGCTGCCGGACGCGCAGGCCACCGACCGGCTCGAGCAACTCCTGGGCGAAACGCTGCGCGGGCAGATGCTGGCCGACGTGCCGCTGGGCGCCTTCCTCTCCGGCGGCATCGACTCGTCGACCATCGTCGCGCTGATGGCGCGGCTTGGTACGCAAAAGGTGCGGACGTTCTGCATCGGCTTCGGCGACGGTGCGACCAGCGAGGCCGTTCACGCGCACGCCGTGGCGCGGCACCTGGGCACCGACCACACCGAGCTGGTCGTCGGCGCGGCCGACGCGCTGGCACTGGTGCCGCAGTTGGCGCGGCTGTACGACGAGCCCTTCGCGGATTCGTCGCAGGTACCCACACTGCTGGTGGCACGGATGGCGCGCCGCCATGTCACGGTGGCCTTGTCGGGTGACGCCGGGGACGAATTGTTCGGTGGCTACAACCGCTACCTGATCGCCGCGCGCCTGTGGCCGCGCCTGCAGCAGTTGCCGCTACCTCTTCGACGCGGCCTGGCCCGGCTGATCCGCGGTGCCTCGCCGGCAGCGTGGGACGCCCTGCTGTGTGCGCCGCAGCGTCTGCTGCCCGCCGCGCGCCGCCAACAAGATGTCGGCGCGAAGCTGCACAAGTTCTCGCGCGACGTGCTGCCGGCGTCCGACGCAAAGGCGCTGTACCGCGCGCTCACCTCGCACTGGGTCGATCCAGGCGCGCTGGTGCTCGGTTCGCGCCTGCCGGACCGCCCGCTCGACGACCCGGCACTGGCGTCGCATTGGCGTGACGCGGTGGCCGGGATGAGCATCGCCGACCAACTGGGCTACCTGCCCGACGACATCCTGGTCAAGGTCGACCGCGCGGCAATGGCCTATGGCCTCGAGACCCGGGCCCCGTTCCTCGACCACCGGCTGATCGAATTCACCTGGCGGCTGCCCTTGCAGCAGAAGATCCGCGACGGCCGGACGAAGTGGCTGCTGCGCCAGGTGCTCTACCGCCATGTGCCACGCAAGTTGATCGACAGGCCCAAGCAAGGCTTCGCCGTGCCGCTGGCGGCCTGGCTGCGCGGCCCGCTGCGCGACTGGGCCGAGGCGCTGCTGGCTCCCGAGCGGCTACGGCGCGAGGGTTTCCTGGCGCCGCAACCGGTGCGCACGGCCTGGGCCGAACACCAGTCCGGCCGGCTCGACCGGGCACACGAGCTGTGGGACGTGCTGATGTTCCAGGCCTGGCTGCAGGAGCAAGGGCCTTGAGCATCGCCCGGCGCCCAGGTGGTCGGCGGCCCGGCCCCGGCGGCACGGCCATCAGCGTGGCGCGGACGGCATGAGCAGGAAGCTCGTGCTGGCCATCAACGCGGCCTGGAACATCGCCAACTTCCGCGCCGGCTTGATCCGCGGCTTGCAGGCCGAGGGCTGGGAGGTGGTCGCGATGGCGCCGCGCGACGCGCATGTGCCGCGCATCGAGGCGCTGGGCTGCCGCTTCGTCGCGCTGCCCATGCATGCCGGCGGCACCCACCCTTGGCGCGACTGGCAACTCTATCGCCGCTACCAGGCGGCGCTGGCCGCCGAGCGGCCCGATGCCTTCCTCGGCTTCACCATCAAGCCCAACGTCTGGGGCTCGCTTGCCGCGCACGGCCTGGGCATCCCCGTCGTCAACAACATCGCCGGTCTGGGCACCGCTTTCATCCGCGGCAGCTGGCTGACGGCGGTCGCGCGGCTGCTCTACCGCCGGGCCTTGCGGCGCTCGCACCGCGTGCTCTTCCAGAACGACGACGACCTGCGCTACTTCGTCGACACCGGTCTGGTCGATGCCTCGCGCGCTGGCCGCGTGCCCGGCTCGGGCGTGGATCTGACGCAGTTCGCCTTCACGGCGCTGCCGCCGGCCGGTGCTGGCCGGCCGCTGCGCCTGTTGTTCGTCGGTCGACTGCTGCGCGACAAGGGACTGGTCGAGTTGGTGCAGGCCGCGCGCCTATTGCGCGAGGCCGGCGTCGCGGTCGATCTCGCTTTGCTTGGCTTTCTCGATGTCGACAACCGCAGCGCGATCACGCGCAGCGAGCTCGACGCCTGGCAGTCCGAAGGGATCCTGCGCTACCTCGGCAGCGCCGACGACGTGCGGCCGCATGTAGCCGCCGCCGACGCCGTCGTCCTGCCTTCGTATCGCGAGGGCGTGCCGCGCACCCTGCTCGAAGCCGCGGCGATGGGCAGGCCGCTGATCGCCAGCGACGCGATCGGCTGCCGGGACGTGGTCGACGACGGGATCAACGGCTTGCTGGCGCGCACGGGCGATTCCACGCACCTGGCGGTGCAAATCCGCCACATGGCGGAACTCGGCGCAGAAGCGCGCGCGGCGATGGGCCGCGCCGGCCGGTTCAAGGTCGAGCGCGAGTTCGACGAGCGCATCGTCGTCGAGACCTACTGCCGCGTGCTGGCCGGCATCGGGACCCGATGATGCGGCGCCGCCAGGTGCTTGACACGCTGGCGACACTGGCGATCGCCGTCCCGGTGCGCCGGGTGCACGCCCAAGGCACTGGCTCTGTTTCGACCCCAGGCGAGTTCGGCGCCGTGGGCGACGGCGTGACCGATGACACCCAGGCGTTGCAGCGCATGCTCGATCGCGCCCGTGAAACCGGAGCCGAATTGCACTTCACCCCCGGTGTCTACAGCATCTCGTCCTACCTCCGGGTGCGCAATGGCCTGCGCGCCATCCTTGGTCACGGCGGCGTCATCCGCTGCGCGCCGAGCGCGCAGAACACCGGCCGGCTGCTGTCCGGCATCGCGCTCGGCGAGTCCGGAAACGTCCGTGGGCTGCGCATCGAAGGACTGATCATCGACGCCGCGTCCCGCGACCGGCCGGTGAACGCGATCCACGGCCAGAACTGCAGCGACTGCGGCATCGTCGGCAACCGCGTCGCCGACCTGCGCTCCGGCACCGGCGTCCTGATCCAGAGCCCGATTGCAGGGCGGCAGGCGGCCAGCGGGAACCTGATCGCCGACAACCTCATCGATGGCGAGGCCGGTGGCCCGGACACGCAATGGTGGGGCATCTTCCTCAACGCCGAGCGCAGCTTCACCGCGCCGGCGCGCGATCAGGACGAGCAGTGGAAGGCGCACTTCACCGCCGCCGACGCGCCGCTGCCGATCACCGGCAACGTGATTCGCAACAACCACATCCGGGGCGGCTACTACGGCATCTGGCTGATGGCAGCGCGCGATTGCCGGGTCGCGGACAACGACACGAGCGACAACGTCCGCAACATCAGCGTCAGCGACTGCTCGCAGGACAACGTGGTCAGCGGCAACCGCCTGCGGGAGGCGCTCAGCAGCGCCATCCATCTGGCCTACGGATCGCGGAGGAATCGCATCAGCGGGAACCGCGTGAGCAGCGCGCGTGCCCATGGCGAGGGTCTGTCGCAGGCCGATGTCGGCGTCGAGGACACTTTGTTCGTCGACAACGAGGTCGAGACGGCCGGCACGCCGCAGTACCTCGCTTACTGCGCGATCCATGCGCTGCGCAACGAATTCCGTGGCAACCAGTTCCGGGGCCGTGCGAGCCGCGCCGGCATGGCGCTGGAATCCGCCTGGCGCTGGTCGCTGATGAATCCAGCGCACTACGGCTTCCTCAAGCGACCGGGCAACGGCGGCTTCGCGCGGGCGCCCTCGGCGGACAACCGCTTCGTCGGCAACGACGTCGACATCCAGGGCGACGCAGCCGTCATCTTCCTCGCCCAGGTGAACGGCGCGCAGACCGCGTTGACCGGCACGGTGCTGCGCAACAACCGCATCGTCGGCCGTCCGACCCAGACCAAGCTCGAACTGCTGGAGCAAACGCCAGGCACGCTGCACGGCATCGAGATGGTCGGAAACCGCTTCGCTGCCGGCACGCAGGCTGCGCAATTCGTGCTGCCGCGCGGGCTGGACCACTTTGCCCACGCCCTGGACAACGGCGTCTTCGACGTCCTGGTCGGCCAACGCCGATGATCGATGCGCACCGGCCCCCTCCTATAATCCGAGCGTGCCGTTCGAGCTGCCGGCCGCTGCGCGCCCTCTCGGATCGGCCCGCCACCGGTACGGTCGAGCCGGATCCAAACCGTCCCGCCCCGATGCTCCCCAAGCCCCGCCCTCGTTACTTGTTCTCTGCTTTGGCCCTGGTGCTGCTCGTCATGCCGGCCAGCGCCTTCGCCTACATCGACCCGAACGCCGGCGGCATGCTGTTCCAACTGCTGGCGCCAGTGTTCGCCGCCGTCGTGGGGGCCTGGCTGTTCATGCGCCGCTGGATCGCGGCAGCCGCGCGCCGACTCTGGCGTCGTCTGACGGGTCAAGCGGACGAATGACCCCCGTCCGGCCCGGCGCACGGGCGACGGCGTCAAGCGGCCTGCCCGCGCCGCAGCTGACCCTGCTGTTGCGCTGTGCGCTGGCTGCGCTCCTGGTCCTTTGGCTGCCGCTGGCCCTGCTCCAGGAAGTCGACGCGCTGCTGGCCTACACGGCGCCCAGGGACATCGCCCGCGACTTCGCACTGCTGGTCTTGCTCGCGGCGGTGCTGGCCGGCATCCTCGCGCTGCTGGCCTGGGGCAGCGGCGTTGCCGCGCGCCAGTTCGGACGCAGCGTGACCGCGCAGGTCAGGATCGCCTGGGCTCTTCTGCTCGTGCCGGCGGGCTGGCTGTGCGCCTGGCAGATCACACGCAGCGTGCGCCTGTGGCTGCAGATGACCAGCGGTGTGACATTCGGCGTGGGCCCGCACACGCGGCTGATCGGCATCGTCCTGCTGTTGGGCCTGGTGCTGGTGTTGTGGGGCCGATTCGGGACCCGCCGACTGGGCCATCTGGCGGTCGCGCTGCTGCTTTCGCTGAGTGCACCGGGCCTGCTGCTGCTCGGCGCGGGCCTGATGGTCACGCTGTGGATGCCGCCCCTGCTCCTGTCCTCGCCGGCGGCGGGCGGGCGCGGCGCGGCGGCCACCGGCATCGGCGGCCATCCCGATGTGATCCTGATCTCGATCGACGCGCTGGCTGCCGCAGACGCCGGCGTCTGCGGCAGCGGGCCGACCCTGATGCCGCGCCTGCGCGCGCTGGCAAGCCAGTCCAGTTGTTTCGCCCGGGCCTACGCGGGCGGCAACTTCACGACGCCGGCGACATCGACGATGGAGACGGGCGTGCTGCCGTGGACACACTTCGCCACCCAGATCGGTGCGGCCGTGTTGCCGCCGCTGCGCGAATCGACGCTGGCCGGCCGGCTGCGCTCGGCCGGCTACCACACCAGCTTCATGACCGACAACTTCCAGGCCAGCCCGCTGCATCACGGGACGTGGCGGACCTGGGATGATCAACGCTCCGCCGCTTCGCTGATGCAGAACCGGCTGCAGCAGGCGTTCACGATCTTTCCGGACACAGCGCTGCCGCTGCTGACCGCCAACCTGCTGTCCTTCGTCGGTGCCCTCGACGTCTATCTCTACGGCTCGCGCAACCCCTACGATCCGATGCGCAGCTACCGCGAGGTTCCGGGCATGCTCGCCGCCACCGCCGGCCCGCAGTTCGTCTGGATCCACACGATGCCTCCGCACGCGCCGTACCTGCCGCCGGCGTCGACGCGGCACCGCTTGCTGCCGCCCGGCGAACTGGAGCGCTGGGACGAATTCCTGCCGGAGAACACGCCCTACGGCGACGCCGAGCAGCCGCTGGTCGACAGGATCAGGGCGCGTTACCGGGAAAGCATCATGGGCGCCGACGAATCCCTGGGTCGCCTGCTCGACGAGTTGCAGCGCCTGGGCCGGCTGCAGGGCGCGCTGCTGATCGTCACCGCCGACCATGGCGAGTCCTTCGAGCATGGGTTCCTGGGCCATGCCGGGCCGCTGCTCTACGACCCGCTAGTGCGCATTCCGCTGGTCGTCAAACTGCCCGGCCAGCGCGTCGGGCGCATCGTCGAGCAGCCGGTCAGCCAGGCCGACCTGGTGCCCACTGTGCTCGACCTCGTCGGCGCCGCGCCGCTGCCGTCGCTCGAGGGCCGATCGCTGCGCGCGGCACTGGAGGACGGCAAGCTGGATCCGGTGCCGGTGTTCACCATGAGCATGGAACGGCAGTCACGCTTCAGGCCCTTGCGCTTGGGTCACTACGCCGTGATCGACGGCTGGGACAAGCTGATCTGGGACCTGGGGGAGGGCAGCATCGAGCTCTACGACACCCGGGCCGACCCGCACGAACACACGAACCTGGCCCGCGCCGAGCCGGCCTTGGTGGCGCACCTTCAGCAGTTGCTGCGCACGCGCCTCGACGCCGCGGAGACCGCGCGCAAGGCCTGGCTCGCCCGGTGAAGCGCCCACCACCCAGCTCCCTGGCCCTGACGAGGCCCCTGCTGCGCTGGCTGGCTGCAGACCCGGCCTGGCCAGACCTCCCCGCGACTTGGCGTGCGGCGGCACGCTGGCGCGCAGCGTGGGGCAGCGTCAACATCGCGCTCAGTCGGTCGACCGCGCACGGCGGCGGGGTCGCGTTGCCCGACCCGGTGCTGGTCGTCGGCCCCTGGCGCAGTGGCACGACGGTGCTGCACGCGTTGCTGCTCGCTGCCAGCGGCGGCACGGCACCACGGACCTGGCAGTGCATGAACGCGGCGGCCTTCAGGCTGGGCAAGGCGCCGGCCTCCAGCGCCCGGCTGGTTCGGCCCATGGACGGCATCGAGGTCGGCGCCGATACGCCGCAGGAGGACGAATTTGCGCTGCTGACGCTGGGCGTGCCCTCGGCCTATCGGGCGTTCTTCATGCCGCACCGGCTGGCCGAGCTGAGCGCCACCTTGGACCCAGCGTTCTGGTCGGCGCACCCGGAATGGCTCGAGGTGTGGACCGATTTCCTCCAGGGTGTCTGGCAGACCACGCCCGCGGCAAAGGCGCCGCTGGTCCTGAAGTCGCCGAACCACAGCTTTCGGCTGCCCTCCATCCTGCACCGCTTCCCGGCCGCGCGGCTGATCTGGATGTGCCGGCCGGCGGCCGAGCTCGTCCACTCGAACCGCAAGATGTGGCGCGCCATGTTCGCCGCGCACGGCCTCACTGACCCGCCTGGCGCGGCCGGGCTCGACGGCTTTCTCGTACACGTGCTTTTGCGCTCGGCTGACGCGCTGGACTGGAGCGCGGCGCAGCTGCCTCGGGCAAGCATGGTGGCGCTGCGGCATGTCGATCTCCTGGCCGGGCCCGAACCGCTCGCCGAGGCGGCTTGGCTGCGCGTGGGTGCTGAGCGACCAGCGGATCGGGGCGCCCTGCGTCGCGCCGCGGACCAGGCGCGCCGGTCGCGCGCCGAGACCTACCAGGCCGAGGACTTCGAGCCGCAACTGGCCGCGGCCGTCGCGCGGTTCGACGCCGCGGTGGGCGCGGCGCTGGGCAGTCACGGCCTGCGCTGATCGGCGCCGAAGCGATGCGCCAGCATCAGCGCAGGCCGTTCGATCCAGCGGTACGACAGCGAGGCCAACCCCAGCGCGAGCAGCAGGCCGCACCAGGCGCGGAGCGTTCCCGGCAGGGGCAGCAGACGGGCCACGTAGAGCGCCGGAACGTGCAGCAGGTACAGCCCGAAACACCAGCGGCCGCAGGCCCGCAGCGCCGGCCTCGATAGCAGCCAGCTCCAGCGCGGCAGCGCGCCGGCCTGCAGGCCCAGCAGCACCGCACCCCAGCCCAGACCCCAGGCCAGGAAGCGGCGGTGCAGGATCTCCGTGTCCGCGGGCGCGCCGAGCATGCCGAGGACGGACGGGATGCTGAGCACCAGCAGCAGCGCCAGCAGCACATCCCCGACCTGGCCTACCGCCGCCGTTGCTGGCATTCGAGGCGCGGCACGCTGGGCCCAGGCTGCGAGCGAACCGCAGAGCAGGACCGGCAGATAGAAGCCCAGTGCCGCGCCGTTGGTCGGCGCCGACCCTGACGGCCACGTCCACATCACCAGGCCCAGAACGGCGAGGACCACCAGCATCCGGGCAGTTGCGGGTACGGCACTGCCGAGCCACAGCGCCAGGACAGGAATCACGAGGTAGTAATGGAACTCGACCGGCACGCTCCAGTAGATCCCCCGTCCTTCCAGTAGCAGCAGGTGGCGCAGGACCGCGGCACCGTCCAGCGCCACCCCCAGCCCTTTCGAAGCCAGCGCCCAGCCGATCACCAACACCAGGCTGTACAGCGGGTAAATGCGCAGCACGCGGCGCAGGAGGTAGTGCACCCAGTGGCCGGCCCGTAACCGTTGCGCGGGCGTCGCGTCCAGCCATTGCCCGGTCAGCAGGTAGGCACTGATCGCGAAGAAGAGGTAGACGCCGTGCTTGCCGATGCCGGCCATCGACAGCCCGGGCACGAAGTCCATGCCCAGTCCACTTGCGTGGCTGGCGACGACCATCAACGCGGCCATGCCGCGCAGTCCGTCCAGGGCCGCCGAGGCTCTCGGCGCCGGGCCGTCGCGAGCCATCAGACGGCGACGTTGTTCAAGCTCGTGATGGCCATCATCACCGCCACCATGACGATCCCGATCACCGCGCCGATGATCAGGATCGCGGCCGGCTCGATGAGGGCCAGCACGCGTTTTTGCAGCGTGCGCGCCGAGTCGGTCTCCATCGCACCGAGCGTGCCGAGCATGCGCGGCAGTTCGCCGGATCGTTCGCCGACCCGGATGAGGTTGAGCCGGGCGGTCGGAAACCAGCCTTGCGCCGCGAGCACGTCGGCCAGCGTTCGCCCGCGCTCGAGCTCGCGCGCAGTGCCGGCCAGGTCGCGGCGCAGGCGCTCGATGCGCAAGGCGCCAGAGGACAGGCCGATGGCCTCGATGATCGGCACCCTGTTGGCCAGCAGTGTGGCCAGCACCGTGGCCCAGCGGCCGATGTCCATGCGCACCAGCCACGCACCCAGCAGCGGCGCCCGGGCAGCCGCCTCGAGTGCCTTCGCGCGCCAGACCGGATTGGCCAGCCCGAAGCCGGCGATCGCCGCCAGTGCCACGGCACCCAGGCCGAACTCCAGCAGGTGCAGCTTGACGAACAGGCCGGACTCGATGATCCAGCGCGACAGGGCCGGCACGTCGGCGCGCGAGCTCTTCAGCAGGCTGGCGAACCGCGGCACGACGCCGACGAAGATGATGCTGACCGCGACCATGCCCGAGAGCACGAGAACGGCCGGGTAGATCAGGGCGTTGCGAAGTTCCTGGCCGATCCGGCGCTCGTGGTCCATCTGTGCCGTGGCGTCGGCCAGTGCCCGGCCGAGCTCGCCGCTGGCCTCGCCGGCCTGGACCAGGGCCAGCACGTAGGGCGGCAAGGCCAGCCCGCTGTTCGCCAGCGCCACCGACACCCGCTCGCCGCCGCGCAGGTCGCGGTCGACGCGCGCCAGGCAGGGTCCCAGCGCCTGCCCGGCGTAGGCCGTGACCAGAGAAGGCAGCGCTTCGGACAGCGAGATGCCGGCACTAAGCAGCGTGGCCAGCTCCTGTACGAGCGTGATCCGGTCGGTCGGCGTGATGCGCAGCCGCGCGCCACGCGTGGCCGCGGCCCCAGGGCTCTGGACGGCATTGATCTGCAGCGGCGTGAGGCCTCGCTGCACCAGGTCGCGCAACGCGCTCGCCTCGTCGACGGCCGCGACCTGGCCACTGCGCGACTCGCCGTCGGCGTCGAGCGCGCGGTAGCTGTACCTGACTTCGACTTCGGTCATGGCAGCACGCTACTCCAGGAAGGCGCCGCCGGCCGCGCGCAGAACTTCGTCGAAGCTGGTGTCGCCCTGATGGGCCCTGATCAGGCCGTCCTCGACCAGGCTGCGCCGGCCCGCCGCATCGGCCAGCGCCTGCAGCGCGGCCGGCGCGCCGTTGCCAGCGACCAGGTGCTGCATCGCCGGCGACAGGGGCGCGAGCTCGTAGATGCCGATGCGGCCGCGGTAGCCGGTGTGCTGGCAGGCCGGGCAGCCCACCGGCTTGCGCCAGTGCGGCGACGCGTCGCGCTGCGCGGCATCGGGCAGGCGCAAGCTCAGCTTGTGCCAGCGCTCGAGCAGCTCATCGGGCGGGTCGCCTTCCGGCGCGGCACATTCGCTGCACAGACGGCGCACCAGGCGCTGCGCCATGGCCGCCTTCAGTGCCGCAGCGACCAGATACGGCTCGACGCCCATGTCGACCAGCCGCGTCACTGCCGACAGCGCATCGTTCGTGTGGATGGTCGCGAGCACCAGGTGGCCGGTGAGGGCCGACTGCACGGCGATCTCCGCCGTTTCGCGGTCACGGATCTCGCCCACCATGATGATGTCCGGGTCGTGCCGCAGTATCGAGCGCAGCGCACGCGCGAAGGTGTAGCCGATGTCGGCCTGGGTCTGAATCTGCACGACATGGGGCAGCCGGAACTCCACTGGGTCCTCGACGGTGACGATCTTGCGGCTGAGGTCGTTGATCGCCGCCAGCGCCGCGTACAGCGTCGTGCTCTTGCCCGAGCCGGTGGGCCCGGTCACGAGCACCAGCCCGTTGGGCCAGGCCAGCCAGCTGCGGAACAGCCGCAGGTGGTCCGCGGCCATGCCGAGCCGGTCGAGCTGCAGATCGGCGCGCTCCTTGGGCAGCAGGCGCAGCACCAGCGATTCGCCGTGCACGGCGGGGATCGCCGAGACGCGCACGTCGAGTTCGGCGCCGGCCACGCGGATCGACGTGCGGCCGTCCTGCGGCAGGCGCCGCTCGGCGATGTCCAGTTGCGAGATCAGCTTGACGCGCGAGGCGATCGCCGCATAGCGGGCGATGGGCTGCGTCAGCCTGAGGTGCAGGACCCCGTCGACGCGCAGGCGCACACTGAACTCGCGCTCGCCGGGCTCCAGATGGATGTCCGATGCCCGGGCCTCGACGGCCTGCGCGAGGATGTTGTTGACGAAAGCGATCACCGGCGCGTCCTCGGCCAGTTCGCGCAGGGCGCGCGCGTCGAGATCGCCGATGCCGCCGTGCGGGCCGCCGGCCTGGCTGAGCTGCAGCCGCAGCGCCTGGTGCCAGCGCTCGGCCTGAGCCGGCTGCACGAAGTGCCAGACGAGGTCGGCCGCCCCGGCGGCGCACAAGGTCTCGCGCAGGTCCTGGTCGTAGGGGTCGACAGCCGCGACATGCAGCACGCCGGCGGGGTCGCGCCAGGGCAAGGCCTGGCGCCGCGCCCACCAGGCCCAACTCAGCGCCGGCCAGACCGCCTGCCCGTCCACCGCCTCGACTTCGCCGGGCCCGTCGCCGCTGGCCAGCGAAGTTCCCAGCTGCTCGGCCAACGTCAGATACAGCGCGTCCTCGGAAAGCGCGCCCATGCGCACCAGCACGCTGCCCAGCCGGCCGCCATGCTCGGCCTGGAAGGCCAGTGCGCGCTCGAGCTCGAACGACTTGATCTGCTGGCGAGCCAGCAGCAGCTCACCGAGGCGTGCAGCTGCGGTCGACTCGGTCATCGCGGGTGCTGAGGCGATCAACGCTGCCCTGGCAGCGTCGAGCCCGACGCAGGTGCAGCTGCGGGTACCGCGGTCGAGGTCCCTGTCGGCGCGGGGACGGTGTCGGACCAGGGGCCCAGCATCTTGCGGAACGCCCGTGTCACCGCTTCGGCGTCGCCGTCGTCGGTGATCACGTAGGGCGTGATCAGCACGACGAGTTCGGTCCTCGCGCTGCTGCCGGTGTTGGTACTGAACAGGTTGCCCAGCACTGGGATGTCCTTCAGGAACGGGATGCCCGCCGTGCCGCGGCTGCTCTGGTTCGAGATCAGGCCGCCCAGCAGCACCGTGGCCCCGTTGCGCAAGGTCAGCTTGGTGTCGATCTTGCGCGTCGTGAAGGTCGGTGAGACGTCGACCCCGGTGGAAGTCGACTGCGCGGCGCTCACCTCCTGCGAGACGTCCAGGTCGATCTCGTCGCTGGAATGGATCACGGGCTTGACCTTCAGGATCACGCCCGTGTTGCGGTACTGGATCGTCTGCAGCACCTGCGAGCTCACGGTGCCCGTGCCCGTGGCGGCGATCGCCCCCGTGGACTGCTGGCTGGTGACGATGGGCACTTCCTGGCCGACCTGGATGGTCGCGGTCTCGCCGTTCCTGGCCAGCACGCGCGGGCTGGACAGCACCGTCGCCTTGTTGTCGGAGGCCAGCGCGTTGAGCACGAAGCGCAGATTGCTGGCGTTGTCGAAGACCTTGAAGTTGAACCCGGAGGTACCGATCGACAGGCCTCCGGCGGTTCCCGCCGTCACCGTGCCCCCGTTCGAGGCCGCCTGATTGGCCAGCCACTCGACCCCCAACTGGCTGTTGTCGGTCAACGACAGTTCCGCGACGGTGACTTCGATCAGCGCACTCTTGGTCGGGCGGTCCAGGGTCTGCAGCAGCGAGATGATCTGCGGGTACTCGTCCTGGCTGGATTGGAAGATCAAGGTATTGGTCGACGCGTCCACCACGACCGTGTTGCCGACCGACGGGATGCTCGCGCCGGCCGCCGCTGCCGACCCGGCCGCAGGCGCCGCGGTCCGCACGACGCTGACGCGCGCGAGCAGCTGCTCCAGCGTCTTCGCCAGCGCCGTGGCGTCCTTGTTCTTGACCGCGTAGGTGAAGAAGTTCTTGCCGACGCCGTGCTCGCTGGGCTTGTCCAGCGTGCGCGCCCACTCGGCAATGTGGTCGAGCACCGCACCGACCTGCGCGAAGACGAAGACCGAATTCATCCCCGCCACGGGCAGGATCACGATCGGATAGCGCACGCCGCCGGACTGCTGATTGAGCGGCTGTACCGCGTAGCCCTCGGCCGACAGCACCTCGACCAGCCGCCGCGCCAGTTCGTCGGACGTCCAGTACAGGGGCGAAATGGCCACGCTGTGCACGCCGCGCAGCACGGGCTGGTCCAGCGTCCGGATCGCCTCGAGGGCGGCCTGCATGCTGTCCGGCGTGCCGCTGAGCAGCAGGGCGTTGCGAGCGGGGTCCTCCTGGATCTTGATGCGGTCGCCGAACATGGTGTGCAGCCAGCCCGCGACATCGGTCTGGCGCACGGCCTGCAGTTCGACGAGCTGGAATATGGGACGCAGCGGCAGTGGCGTATCGGGTAGCGCCGCGCCGCGCCGGATCTCGGGCAAGACGCCCAGGCTGGCGTTGTCGGGCACCACCCGCACCAGCCCGCCGACGTCGATCGCGGCAACGCCATAGCTCTTGAGCAGCAGCTTGGCCGCCGCCTCGAGCTGCGCCGGAGGCTCCGCGCCCCCGGAGCGGAAGGTGACGAGGTCCTTGCGGGCCGCCACCTGCTCGTCGATGTTGACGTTCTTCTTCAGCAGGTCACCGAAGACCAGCTGCGCGAAGGTGCCCAGCGCGACCTGGTCGAGATTGATGCTCACCGGCTCCGTCGGCAAGGCTGCCGAGAGGGTCGCGGCCTGGTCGCGGCGAACCTCGGTGGCGCTGGCCGAAGCGGCCGGGGCCGCGGGCAGCGCCGTGAAGCGCGTCTGCTCCGGCTGCGAGGCGATGCCGGCAGGTGCCTGCGCGGCGCTCATCGTGCGCACGCCCAGCGAGGCCGGGACGATGGGCGTCGCCCCGGGGACCGCGCAGGCGCCCAAGCTCCAGGCGAGGAACAGCAGCACCAGGCGGCGCCCGTAGGGCGCCCCTGGCCCGCTGCGCGCGGCAAGCGCTTGCGCGGCATCAGGGTTCAATTCGCTCGACTCCCAATCGGTAGCTCCTGCGGCCCAGCCGCACACACAGTTCGCGCTCGCCCACGCTGACGATCCGGTCGCCGCTGGGCAGCTTGTCGCCTGCGAACAGGCGCTGCGGCGGTCGGTCCGGCGCGGCGAAAGTGACGAGAACGCCTCGGCGCGACGCTTCACCGAAGATGCCTGCAATGCGCCAGCGCCGGTCCTCGACGACCGCGCCCGAGGCGGCAACCGCCTTGCTCTCCACGGCACCCCAGAAGGGCGCGGTGGCGGCCAGGACCACGGCATCATTGTCGTCCGGACGCGGAGGCAACGCGGGCAGCTTCCAGGCGTCGCGGCGCGGCATCACCAGGGCCCGCCCGGGCTGCTGGCTCGGCGCCATCAGCCAGCCGGCCAGCGCCGCCAACACGAACAGCCATAGCCACGTGCGGGAACGGCGCGGAGCGCTCACCGGCCGGCTCCACGGCGGTCACGCGCGAGGATGCGCAGGTCGATCTCGGCGGTCGGCGGCTGCGCCGCTGCACGCAGCAGCAGGCGCTCGACGACCACGGCCGGCTGGTTGCGAGCAACCTCGGAGAGAAAACCGAGCAATGCCTGGTGATCGACTTCGGCCACCAAGCGCGCCCTGATCAACTGGGGTTGGCCGCTGGCCGGTGCCGACGCACCGGGCGTTGCAACACGGGCCACGTTGAGCTGCCGCACCCCCAGCCCGGCGCGGCCGGCCGTCCCCCTCACCCAGTCCTGGAACGCGGCCTCGGCCAGCCCCATATCGTTCTCGACCCAGACCATGGCCTGCATCGCCTTGAGCTGCTGGTCGGCATCGGCGGCGCGCCTGGCCCATTCGCGGTCACCGGCCAGCGGCCGCAGGCGCGACAGCTGGGCGTTGAGGGCTTCGAGCTGCGCGCCATCGGCACCGACCCGGTCGGACACGATCAGCAGCGCGTAGACCCAGACGATGCCGATGATCGCCATCAGGCCGATCCGCAGCAGCGCGCTTTCTGCAAGCTGGCCACGAAACTCGCCCAGCCAGCGCGCCAGCGGCGGCGCCGTCAACGGACACTCCTGGCGTCGCCGGCCGTCGCGTTGGCATTGCGCATCCCGCCCAGCGGCGGGCTGGGGGCATCGAGCTGCATCTCAAAATTGACCCAGCCCCGGCCCGGCGCGTCGCCCAGTTCGCGGACCCCGCTCAGCCAGCCACCGGACTGAAGGTCCTTGACCACCGTGCTGCGCTGAACCTCGGGATCCAGCGCGAGGCCCAGGCGCAGAACCGTGCCGTTGAGTTCGAACTCACGCAGAATGACGCCCTTGGGCGGTAGCACCCGAGCCAGGTAGCGCAGCACCTCGACGGGTTGCGGCGCCGTCAGATCCTCGGCCAGCGACTGCAGCTGCGCCATGGCGCCCAGCGCTTGGTCGCGCGCGACGAGCACCGGGCCGGCCTCGCTGCGCACGCGATCGATCTCGGCCCGGCGGGCAGCGCTCAGGCGGTGCACGTTGAACAGCGCGCCTGCCTGGCTGGCTGTCAGCGCCACCAGCACCAGGGCACCTGCGCCCGCGGCCGCGGCTTCCAGTCGGGTCCAGCGTCCGGCGAGATCGTCCTGCGCATGCGTCTCCAGCCAGGGGCGCGCGAGCCACGCAAATTCCGCGACTTGCGGTGCCTCGCCGGGGAGTTCGAGCGCTGGCGGCGCACCGCGCCGCAGGGCGTCCCACTCGGTGGCATCCGGAAGCTGCGGCCACCAGCGCGAAACGATTGTCACGCGATCGCGCCAGACCTCGAATTCCAGGCCCTCGAGGCATGTGACCAGGCGCATGCCATCTGCGTCCATCGCCGCGTGCAGCAGCCCCTCGGGAACGACCTCCGCCTGCACGTCGGCCCCGGCCTGGCGCAGCAGGTCTTCCACCTTTGCCCGGTCCCAGGCCCAGGCCAGGCCACGGTCGCCGCGCAATCCGATGCGGTAGGCACTGACGTCGAACGGAGCCCAGGCCAGCACGAGATTGCGCAAGGCGGTGCGGCGGTCCGCGACCGGCACGGCGGCGAGGTCGAACTCGCGCACCCGGTACAACGGCCTTGCCAGGCACCATTCGCCGACCCGGCCCGCAACCGCCCCCTCGGGCATGACGCAACCCGAGCGCAGGATGCGCGGGCGCGCTTCAGGGCGCAGCGGGCGCGATGACCAGGGGAAATGAAGTGACACGTTCGTGGGCGTCGCTCGGCTCGGGAGGGCGGGCCGCCGGATGCACTTCGGAGATCAGCCAGGGCGCAGTTCGCCCCTCGGGCAGCAGCAGAACATTGTACTGAAGCGACTGAGGCATTCCGGGTGCCCAGACCGTCAGGCGCTGCTGGTCGCTGACGAAGAACACGAAGTCGTCGCGGTTCAGCGCCAGGCCGCTGGTCTGATGGGCGACGTCGCCGCTGGGAAACGGCGCCTGCGCGCGCAGAACCTCGAAGCGATCGAGTTGCTCGGCACGCGCCTGGGGCAGCAGCGCCTGCAGGATCTGGCGCGGCGCCGTGTTCGGGTTGACCGAGGCCGCACGGCTCACCGACACGAGCGGCTCGATCGCCACCACCAGCTCCGGATGGTCGCGCCACAGCGGCATCCGGTTGAGTTCGCGCACCGAGAGCAGCCAGTCGTTGCGCGGTGGCGGCAGGCCCAGGCGGGCGTAGTCGTCGGCCTCGGCCCCGTTCAGGCGCTTGAGGTTGTCGGTGTCCTCATAGTCCAGCAGGATGTCCAGGTAGGAATCGTCGAGCGCATCGTCGGCCCCCAGGCCGTGCAGCAGCCGCGCGAATGAGCCGCGCTCGGGCATGTTCAACGGGTACAGCCCCCGCAGGTCCTGGACCCGGAGCTGCCCGCCGGTGTCGAGCGCGTACGGGCGGTCGTCGGCGCGCAGGCCGGGCTGTCCCAGCGGCCCGTAGCCGGCAGGGCCTGGGGGTCGGGTGCTCAGCCAGTACAGGCCGGCGGCCAGGGCGTTGCCCGCCGCGACACGGGCTCGGGCATGGTCGGACAGCGTGGCGGTCTGTTTGCGCAGATCGTCGATACGCACCTGAAAACGCTCTGCCACCAGCGCCACGAGGGCCAGCGCGGCGAGCACGAAGACAAGCACGTAGCCGCGGTCTGCGCGCCGCTGGCGGCGGACGCCGCGCCTGCGGTTCACAGACCCTCCAGCTGGCGGCGGCCGGGCATCTGAACCTCGGACGTCACGGGCGCTGCCACGAGCAGGCGCATCTCCGGCAGCCCGGTTTGGAGCAACACGGCACGCGGCAACGGCGGCGCCTTCTTCAGGCTCAAGGGCGGCCACTGGTCCTGCCACTGGCCCTGGTCGTCCTCGAACAGGAAGCGGCCCTCGCTGCCGGCCCAGGACAGCAGCGGCGTCACCACCGGGCCGGTCGTGCTGCCGTCCGCCGCGTCGTCGACGAGTTGCAGCACCGTGGAGCGACCTTCGGCGTCGCGGACCAGACGCAAGTGCAGGACGGCCAAGCCCGGCGCGGGCCAGCGCGGGACGTCGGCCGACAGCCCGCTCAGCTCGGTCGCCGAGCCCTGGAAACGTTCCGCCGAATCCGGCGTACCCGGCATCAGCGAAGCCAGTGCGCTGCGCACCCATTCGCCGCGCACGGTCTGCGCCAGGCCCTGCATCTGGCCCTGCTCGAGCAGGCCCTCGATGCGCGCCAGCTGGCCCATGGCCTGCCAAACGATCGCGGCCACGAGGCTCACGATGAGCAGCGTGACGAGCATCTCCAGCAAGGTGAAGCCGGCGTGCAGCCCGCGCCGCAGGCCGCGCGTCATGGCAGCCCCGCGGGCGGCGCCATGCGCCGCAGTCCGGTGCGCAGCTGCATGAAGGCGACCTGCGTGTCGCCGGCCACGTCCTGCGCGTCCACCTGCACGCGGTACAGGCCGATCTGCCAGGGGCCGGGCATGTCGACGAGCGCGGTCGTGTTGCGCTGCGGCGGCTCGACCGGTTCGGCCTGCCAGTGGACGCGCACGCCGCTGGCGTCGAGGCTGCCCTCAGGCTGCTCGGCCGGGTTGATCGTCTCGACCAGAGCTTGCGCGTTCAGCGTCAGACGCGCCTGTTGCTCGAGCGCGCGCAGCCGGGTGGCGCTCTGCAGGCTCTGCTCGATCCAGGCGAACAGCGCGATGCCAGTGCCGGCGAGCAGGGCCAGCGCGACGATCGCCTCGAGCAGGCCGAAGCCCGCGACCATGCGGTGCTGCGCCGGGGCCCGCCTCGGCGTGAACCTGTGCGCGGTCATCGGTCGGTCGTGGCCGCGACCCGCTCGACCTCGCCGCTGACCGGCAGCACGCGCCAGGCCAGGGCGCTTCGGCCGGGTGGCTGCAGACGCACCAGTCCGCCCGACGCGACGCCGGTCCCGGTGTAGTGCAAGGGCTGCTCGAGCACGAGGCTCCAGTCCGATGGGAGGTCCGGCACCAGCTTTCGCAGTTGTGGCGCATCGACGCTCACCGCCGCCCCATCCCGGAAGGCCCGCATAGGCAGGCCGGATAGTGCCGCACTCAGGTCGCTGCCAATGCCGCGCTCGCGCGCCGCGTCCAGGCCGCGCTGCGCGGCCGGCACAACCAGACCCGCAGCCAGCGCCATCAGCGCCATCACCACCACCAGCTCCAGCAGGGTGAAGCCGCGCGCCATGCGCTGCTCAAGGCTGGGCCGGCAGCACCCCGATGTCGCGCGCATCGCCCTCGCCCCCGAGCTTACCGTCGGAGCCCAGCGAGTACAACGCAAAGGGGTGGTTGTCGGCGCCGGGCAGCGAATACTGATATGGGTTGCCCCAGGGGTCGAGCGGCAGCGCGTCCTCGAGATAGGGTCCGCGCCAGCGCGCCGCCGTGGCCGTGTCGGCCGGCGGCGTGGTCAGCAGCCCGAGGCCCTCCGAGGCCGTCGGATAGCGGCCGATGTCCAGGCGCAGGTTCTCGACCGCGTTGCGCAGCATCTTGACCTGGGTCTGCGCGGTGACGACCTTGGACTGGTCGACCTTGGAGAACAGGCGCGGGCCGACCAGCCCGGCGAGCAGGCCGATGATGACCAGCACGACGAGCATCTCGAGCAGGGTGAAGCCGCGCGCTCGGCGGCAGTGGGCGATCTTCGGCATGGTGGCGGTGGCGATGCGATCGCGAACTATAGCCCGCGCGCCGCCGGTGGGTGCCAGGGCAATCTGCTTCGCCGCTGAACCCGGACGATGACGAGGCCCGTCAAGATGCGCGCGAGAGCTGGCAACAAAAAAGAGAGGGCCGAAGCCCTCTCTGTCTTGACACAGGCCGAAGCCTGGATCAGTTCGTGCCCGGGCGGACCATCACCAGGTTGCTGATCGCACCAGTGGCCTGGTTCACGATCTGGTAGGCGCCCTGGATGTTGTTGTTCGGGCCCGCGACCGTGAAGACCACGAAACCGCGAGCCGGGCCAACCGTCGGGTCGAAGGTCGGCATGGCCGCGCCTTCGATCACCGACGATCCACCTGCCGGAATCGTGCCGTTCAGCGTGCTGTTGGTCAGCACCGCGCTGCCCGCCAGCGCCGTGACCGCGCCAGTGTAGGTCGCTGCGGTCGAGCCGGTGTTCGTCAGCACGAAGCGCGAAATGAACCCTGGCGTCGTCTGCACCAGCGGCGCCTGCAGTTGCGTGCCGTCGTGAGCGATGGTGCCGATCGACGCCGCCGGCACGCTGGCAGCCGCCGAGTTCACCGCCGCCACGACATTCAGCGCAGCGTTGACCGTCTGCACCGCGATCGGCACCGTGCCCTTAGCCGTGTAGCAAAGGTTCACACCATTCGGGGTGTTCGCGGTGACGCCAAGCGCGGTCACCGGCGTGCCAATGGTGTTCGCGGTGTTCAGCGACACCAACGTCGAGGTCGTTAAACAAGCGTTACCGTTGTCAAGGAACAGGCCGTTGACCGCCACGGTCGAGAAGTCAGCGGTCGTGGTGAACGAAGCGTTCGTCGCGGCCGTGACCAGGTCCGCCAGTGCCACTTGCGTCACGCCGTCAGCCTTGACCACCGGCGCGTTCACGCCGTAGACCAAGTTGCCGATGAGCACCGGACCCACGGTCGGCGCTGCCGGGTTGAACTTCTGGTACAGCGTTGAAACCGCTGCGGTCTGCGAGCCCGGCGTGAGCGCGAACTTCAGGCCATTCTGGAAATTGAGCAACGCGCCGGAGTTCTGGTACAGGTTCGTGTTCGGGCTGTTCGCCACCGCGGCCGTCGCGGTTTCATACAGCGTGTAGGTCACGGTCACGGCCGACGCATTGCCGTTCGTGATGTTGAGGCTGGGAACCAGGATCGTGATCGCATCGGCAGGCGTCGCACCATTCGCCGCGTTGGCGGTGACTTGGTAGATCGCATACGTGGCGCCAATCGTGCCGCCAGCCACCAGAACCGCGTTCGAGAACGCGTTCGTGGTGTCGGTCGGGGTGTTGGTGTTGGGGCCCAGGCCCAAAGACGCCGCGGCCAGTTGGGCGCCGCTGAGGTCGACGCGGATGTAGCGGTTCTGACCGCCGCTCACACCGAAGCCGAGCTTCGTTGAGACCGTCAGAGCGCCGGTGATTGGGTTCGCTGGCGCAGCCGTCGTCGAGTAGTTGAACTCTTTCGCAAAGGTACCCGTCGTAACGCCGGTATCCAGATTGACAGAAGCGAGAGCGCTGCCGGCAGCGAGCGCACCTGCGGCCAAGGCCACGACACGAACCGAGAATTTCTTCATTGAATGGACTCCACAAGATTGTTGGAACATGACCGCGCTGCTTCGAAAGATTCCAGCGTACAAAACACCGGGGACGATTCTACGCATGCGCTTTACAGAGTGTCAACGAAGCGGACGCAAGGGGGCCAGCAGCACCTGACTACCCACACGACCGAGGCATCATGACGAACCTCGTATCTCTCCTCCACGTCGCCATGGTTCTTCGAGCAGAGCACCGTGCGATCGAGACGAAAAGTAGCTTATCAGAGCCTTTGCACGCTTCCATGCGAAAAGCCACCTGAAATGGGCCCAGCAATGCCGCAGCGACACGTCGCGTTGCGCAAAGCCCACAGAACAGTCCTTTATCTATCTGTCTACCTGCGAGCCATCGCCCGCGACGCGCAGGCCTGCGGATCGAGCCCAGCAGGGCAAGCGCCCTGGCAAGCGCCGCAAATCGACAATTCCAAACATGGCCATCGAGGTCCAGTCGGGAACCTGAAGCGGCAAGACCGCCAAGCCGCGAAATGCCGCCTGCGCGCAGGCTTGCCGCCTTCATAGACCGCGACGGCGTCATCAACGCCGAGCACGACCACGGCGACCGTATCGGGGACTTCCACGTGCCGCCCGGGAGGGTCGATGCGCTGCGTCTTCTGGCCGCGCACGGGTTTGCGGTGGCCGTCGTGAGCAATCAGGCCGGCATCGCCAAGGGCAAGTACGACGAGGTCTACGGCGATCGGCTGACGAAGCACATGCGGTCGCTGTTCGCGGCCCGCGGCATCGCGTTCGCGGACAGCGCCCACTGCCCGCACCACGCGCGGGGCACGGTGGCCGCCTATGGTGGCGACTGCGATTGCCGCAAGCCGGCGCCCGGCATGCTGCTGCGTGCGGCTCGCGAGCTGGCCCTGGGCCTGTCGCGCTCGGTGCTGGTGGACGACAAGACCTCTGGTGCCCAGGCCGGCCGCGCCGCCGGACTGCGCTTCACGGTGCTGGTCGAATCCGGCCACCGCCTGCCTGCAGACGCGTTGCAGTACGCCGACCGCCGATGTGCCGACGTGGCCGCCGCCGCCAAGTGGCTGTGCGAGCCCGAGCGCCTTTCGACGTGATCCCCTCCGCACTTGCAAGTCGAGCGCGCGGCGATCAGTCTGCCTTGGTAGCCGCGACCCGATACGCCACCATCACCGCCGCCAGGCTGCGCGACGCGCAGCCGCGGCACGTGCGTGGGCAGGGTGTCGTCGGCGTCGGCCAACTGCTCCTCGTAGAGCTTCTCGCCCGGGCGCAGACCCGAGAAGACGATCAGGAACTCGGCGGCCGCGTGGCCGACCAGCCGACTCAGGTGGCGCGCCAGGTCGACGATCTTCACCGGCTCGCCCATGTCCAGCAGCGGCACCTGGCCGCTCTCACCGATCGCCGCGACCGGCAGCACCCGCCGAGCCGCTTCGGGGATCGTCAGGAGGCTCCCGCGCATTGGCATTCGCAGCGCTTCCAGGCTCTCGTGATAGTCGTCCGCCTTGAACCCGGCCAACCTCACCAGGCTGTCGCGCCGTGCTGCCTCGAAGTGGCTCTTGACCATCTCGCGCACCAGTTGCTCAAACGTCGTTGTCGGCTCCCAGCCCAGCTTGCGCTTGGCCTTGCCGGGGTCGCCCGGCAGCGTCTCCGCCTCGGTGTGCCGGAAGTAGCGCGGATCGACCCTGACGATCACGTCACCGGGCTTGCACCTGGCCTTGCCGCCGCTGACCGCCGCCACGATGCCGACTTCGGACCCGCCTTCGCCCTCGAAACGCACCGAGATGCCCAGTTCCGCCGCGGCGAACTCCACGAACTGCCGCACGCTGTACTGCACGCCGGTGGCAATGACGAAGTCTTCCGGCTGCGCCTGCTGCAGCATCAGCCACTGCATCTGCACATGGTCGCACGCGTGGCCCCCGTCGCGCAGCGCGCCCAGGTTGCCCAGGTACAGGCAGTTCTGCAGGCCGAGCGCAATGCGCGCCATGGCCCGCGTGATCCTGCGGGTGACGAAGCTCTCGCCGCGCAGCGAACCTTCGTGGTTGAACAGGATGCCGTTGCAGGCGTACATCCTGTACTCACGTTCCTGGCCGGTCACGCCGGTGATGAGGGCGACTTTGGGCGGGTGGTTTGCTTCGTGGGTGTGGCTGAAGCAATCGGACTAGACGACGACACGGTCGACTGAAGGCTGGCGAACGCTATGGCCAAGTCAGAGCCCATATGCCCGGGCGCAGCGCTCTTGAAGTTGGCGGAAGTATTCCGAACAGCACGGGGGGGTCTCCTTCGCCAGCTGGTCGAAGAACTCGGCCAGGCACCTGGTGTCGTTCTCGTCATCGTGATTGAAGGCGTTGCGCAGCCCTCGGATGAGCGTCCAGTGTTCGGCCGAGTCGAGCACTCGCAACCGCTCCATGAAGGCAAGCACGGCGCCGAAGCGGTCGACATCCTGCTGTTCTTTGATCGCGACGGCGCGCATGGTCTTGCCCAGTTGTTCCTGTAACTTGCTGAATCGCACACGGAAGGCCACCAGCGACCCATGCTGGTCCGGCGTCAAGGCCTTCCAGTCGTCCAGCAGCAAGACCCTCTGAACCCGGCCGAGCGAATAGGTCAGGTGCTCGCGCGTGTGCACCAGGTGTTCGAGCTTGAGTCGAATCAGTTGCAGGTGATCCGTGACAGTGCCACCCCGCTCTGCTTGGCGATCCGATAGATGGGCAAGTCACGCCCCGCGCTGCTTCACTATGAGGTGGACGTCAATGTCCAGCGTATCGGCCAATGCGCTCTTGCACAGCAGGCTGGCGGCTAGGCTGGACACCGTCTCGGGCTCCACGTACAGATCCACGTCGCCACCGCGGCGGGTGTCGTCCACGCGCGAGCCGAACAGCCAGATGCTCGCGCGGGCCCATGCAGCCGCGGATGCGCTCGCGAATGGCTTGGGCTTGATCGGGCGTCAAACGCGTGGTGTCGTGATGCCGGCGGCCTTGGCGCCGAAGGTCAGGATCGGTTTCAGGGGCATGCCTTCACCCAGCCTCGACGCACGGGTGGACCACGGTGACGCGCAGATCGTCGAAATGGCGCGTGTTGCGGGTGGCCAGAATGGCGCACCTGGCCGGGGCAATGCCGGCGATGACGGTGTCACGCATGTCCACCGGGCGCCCGTGGGCCTTGCGCTCGGCCGCCAGATCGGCGGCTTGGGCGGCCGCGTCAGCATCGAACGGCAGCACGTGGTGGCGCAGGTCGTCCTGCAGCAACTGGTCGAAGCGTTCGTGCAGCAGGTTCTTGCGCCGGCCTGAAGCCAGCAGCGCCAGACCGTAGCGCGCTTCGAACAGCGTGATGCTGCTGATCCAGATGAACTCGGCCGGCTGACGGTCCAGCCAGGCCACGACCTTGGCGTCAGGCTGTTGCTGCATCAGCGCCGACGACACGTTGGTGTCCAGCAGGATCATCGGCCCCAGTCCATGGGCACGGCCTCATGGCCGCGAAGCTCCGCCAGTTCGCCCTGCAGGCCGATGCCGGCAAACCGGGCCGCGATCCGGGTGCCGAGCCTGGCGGGCACCTGCCCGCGCTCGGCCACCGCGGCGCGCAGGATCCGGCGAATTTCCTCTTCCATGCTCCAGCCGTGTTCGGTGGCACGCTGCTTCAGCCGCGCCTTGACCTCGTCTTCGATGTTGCGAACCACCACCTGAGCCATCGCCATCCCCTTGCGTCGCAAGCATCGTTGAGTGATATCCAAGTCTCGGGCCGTTGTTCGCTTCATCGGTCTCATCGCCGGCTGTCGACTCCGGCCCAGGAAGTCCTGATAGGCCAGGAATATGCCTTCGCGCAATTTCGCGATCGCTGGTTTGAACTTCTTGGCCCTGGACTCCAGAAGCGAATGCCCGTCTCTCGCTGGCTGTTCATCTGCCTCGTTCTCGGTTGGGGACGGCGGAGCATGCCCTGGCACCCGGGCGGTGGCTACGGCTCGCGCAGTGCCCGGTCGACCGTGGCCAGCATCAGGCACAGGGTCATGGGCTTGACGGGCGACTCGATGAAGCCGCGCGAGAGGTAGAAGCGCCGGGCCTGTTCCGAGATGGCGTGCACCAGCAGCGCGGTGACGCCGGCGATGTCGGCGGCCTGGAGCGCGCGCCGGATGGCGTCGCTCAGCAGCGCCGTGCCGATGCCCTTCTGGTGGTGGTCCTTGTGGATGGCCAGGCGGCCGAGGACGAGCACGGGGACCGGGTCGGGCCGGTTGCGCTTCATGGTGGATGGCGCCTCGGCGTGGCCGATGGCGCCGGCGGCCAGGCAGTAGCAGCCGATCACGGCTTCGCCTTCGCACACGACGTAGGTGCGCGACGATCCGTTGGCCTGGTTTCCGGCCGCGCGGCGTTTGAGCCAGTCGTCCAGCGAGGGCTCGCCGCTGTCGAAGTCGGCGAGCTGGTGATGGTCGGCCAGCGGCTGCGGCGCCGAAACCATCGGCACCGTCACTTCACGCGTCGGTCGGTGGCTTTGCCTGTGGCGGCCACCGCGGCTGCGGCCATGTCCCAGGGCGCGCGGGCCTTGAGGGTGCGGCGCAGGCGATCGGTGGGCGCGGGCGGCTTGTCGAGCATGGCCTGGAAGGCGGCGAAGCTCTTCGCGTCGAGCGCGAAGTAGGTCTGGTCGAGCAGCACGTCCTCGGCCTGCCTGCAGGCGGCTTCGAGCATGAAGTCCGAGCGGCTGCGGCCCAGGCGGTCGGCGGCCTGGTCGATCAGGTCGCGCTGACCTGCCCTGGCGCGGATGCTGATCGTGACGGGCTCCTGGGTCTTGGCCATGAGGCGCCTTTCGCGTACTGCATTCATGATGCCAATATTGTATGGCACTTGTCCATACATTGACCCCGCGCGCGGAAAGGCCGGGGCTCGAAGACCGCGGCGGCGTCGTCCCGCGCATGCCCTCGGTACATGCGCGGCGCAGTCAAGCGCTCACCGCCTCGACCACCTCGGCCAGGCCTGACACCGGCACCACGCGGACCCGCTCGTCCAGCGCATAGCCGCGCGCCACGGGCGCGACGACGAACGCCTGCCCGATCGCCAGGTCCTGCAGTGCCTGCCAGAACCCGCGCGCCGGCTTCGGCGCCGCCGAGAACTTGATCTCGATGCCGACCTTGCGCGACCGGTGCTCGACCACGAGATCGATCTCGGCGCCCGCCGCCGTGCGATAGAAACCGAGCTGCGCCTGCGGCGGCAGCTCGGCGGCGACCTGCTCGACGACGAAGCCCTCCCACGACGCGCCCGCCACCGGGTGGCCCTGCAGGTCGCGCACGTCGGCCAGACCCAGCAGCGCGTGCAACAGCCCGCTGTCCCGGACGTAGACCTTCGGCGACTTCACCAGCCGCTTGCCGACGTTTGCCAGATGCGGCGGCAGGCGACGGACCATCAGCGTGTCGACCAGCGCGTCGAGGTAGCGGCCCGCGGTGACGTGCGCCACGCCGCCCAGCGACTGACCCAGCTGCGACGCATTGAGCAGCTGGCCCTGCAGATGCGCCAGCATGGTCCAGAAGCGCAGCAGGGTCTCGGCAGCGACGCGCACACCCATCGCCGGCAAGTCGCGCTGCAAGAAGGTGCGAACGAAGTCCTGCCGCCACGCGAACGAAGCTTCGTCATCGGTGGCCAGGAAGCTCGACGGGTAGCCACCGCGCAGCCAAAGCCGTTGCAGCGTAGCGAGGTCGGGCGCGACCTCGGCCGCCCGGATCGGCGTCATCTCGACATACGCCACGCGCCCGGCGAGCGATTCTCCGGTCTGCCGCAGCAGGTCGGCCGAAGCCGACCCGAGCAGCAGGAAGCGCCCGGGCCGGCGGTCGGCGTCGATCTCGGGGCGCAAGGCAGTGAACAGGCCGGGCACATGCTGCACTTCGTCGACGACGACGAGCCGGTCGCGGTACAGCGGCAGGAACAACTCGGGCCGTGCCAGCGCGGCGCGGTCGGATTCGCGCTCCATGTCCAGCACCAGGGAACCCGGCGTGCGCGCGGCGATCGCCAGCGCGAGCGTCGTCTTGCCGACCTGTCGCGGGCCCAGCAGCGCCACGGCCGGAGACTGCACCAGCCGCTGCGCCACCAAGGCTTCGACTTGTCGATTTATCATCATCGCATTTTGAACATCAGATGTTCAAAATGCAATGAAACGAACGCTACCGGCCCTGCCCGAGGCGCCCCGATCCGGTCACTCGTGATAGTCGTAGGCCTTGAACCCGGCCAGCTTCACCAGACTGTCGCGCCGCGCTGCCTCGTAGTCGCTCTGCACCATCTCGCGCACCAGCTGCGCCAGGCTGGTGGTGGGCTCCCAGCCCAGCTTGCGCTTGGCCTTGCCGGGGTCGCCCAGCAGCGTCTCCACCTCGGTGGGTCGGAAGTAACGCGGATCGACCCGGAGAATCACGTCACCGGGCTTGCACTTGGCCTTGCCGCCGCTGACCGCCGCCACGACGCCGACTTCGGACTCGCCTTGGCCCTCGAAACGCACCGTGATGCCCAGCTCCGCCGCCGCGAACTCCACGAACTGCCGCACGCTGTACTGCACGCCGGTGGCGATGACGAAGTCTTCCGGCTGCGCCTGCTGCAGCATCAGCCATTGCATCTGCACGTAGTCGCGCGCGTGGCCCCAGTCGCGCAGCGCGCCCAGGTTGCCCAGGTACAGGCAGTCCTGCAGGCCGAGCGCGATGCGCGCCATCGCCCGCGTGATCTTGCGCGTGACGAAGGTCTCGCCGCGCAGCGGGCTTTCGTGGTTGAACAGGATCCCGTTGCAGGCGTACATGCCGTAGGCCTCGCGGTAGTTCACCGTGATCCAGTAGGCGTAGAGCTTGGCCACCGCGTACGGGCTGCGCGGGTAGAAGGGCGTGGTCTCCTTCTGCGGCGTTTCCTGCACCAGGCCGTAGAGCTCGCTGGTGCTGGCCTGGTAGAAGCGGGTCTTCTTCTCCAGGCCCAGGATGCGGATCGCTTCCAGCAGTCGCAGGGTGCCGATGCCGTCGGCGTCGGCCGTGTACTCGGGCTGCTCGAAGCTCACCTGCACGTGGCTCATCGCAGCCAGGTTGTAGATCTCGTCGGGCTGCACCTGCTGGACGATGCGGACCAGGTTGGTGCTGTCGGTCAGGTCGCCGTAGTGCAGCGTGAAGCGCTGGTGCTCGACGTGCGGGTCCTGGTAGAGATGATCGACGCGGTCGGTGTTGAACAGGCTGGCGCGGCGCTTAATGCCGTGCACCTCGTAGCCCTTGTCGAGCAGCAGTTCGGCCAGGTAGGCGCCGTCCTGGCCGGTGACGCCGGTGATGAGGGCAACTTTCTTGTCTTCGGTCATGGTGGGGCGATGGGGTTGCGATGAAGATCCGTGCGAGTGCCTCAAGCGTGTTCTGCGGGAATGCGGAGGAATTCGACCGTGCCTTGTCGTTCAAGGCGGGCCAAGAATCCATCGCTGGCATCGCGGCGGTCGAGCGGGTCCACCGCGAAGGGAACGTCCGACTCGACCAGTGCCTCGCAAACGTCGGCCATGGCTCGCAGAGGCACTTCGACCGGGCTGTCGATCAGCAGGTCGAGATCGGAGTGCGACTTCAGCCCACGGCCCGTGGCGCGTGAGCCGAAGACGCTGACCCGGGTGCCGCCGGGCAGGTGCGCTTGCAGAATGCGGCACAGCTGCTCGGCCTGCACCGCGGACAGGTGCAGTTCAGCCATGCTGGCGTGCCTCGATGGCGCCGAGCAGCGCGCGCGCCTGTGCCAGCAGCGCCGGTGCGCTGGCGGCAACCCGCTGCGCCTTCTCTCGGGCACCGGTGTGCGCGGTGATGTTGCGCAACTCGCGCAACTCGAACCACGGCTCCACCGCGCTGACCAGGCCGCGCTGGTGGCCCAGCCGGAACAGTTCGCGGTAGCTCGCGCCGTCCAGTTCCGCAGGGCTAGGCACTTCGCGCTCGAGCTGGCGCTTGAGCCTCTTCCAGCACAGCTCGAACGTGAACTCGAAGTGCTGCATGACGCCGGCCACCAGCGTGTCCCGCCAGCGCTTGCACGGCGGCGCGCAGGCTCCCCAGGTCGAGCGGGCTTCAGGATTCAGGTCAGCCATCGAATTGCCCATGGGCCAGGAAGTCGGCATAGGCTCGCCCAATGCCTTCGCGCAGCCCCGTGCGGGCGCGCCAGCCCAATCATATGGGACTAAGCCACGACGACCAGTTCGAGGTGCTCGCTCAATGTGTTCGGCGCGATGTCTTCTTCCATCGGCCAAGTCAATGCACCGAAACGAATGCCTACGCCCGCGAAGTAGCCTGGGTCCTTCAGGCGCTGCAAGCCAGGCCGATCCAGGAAGGGGCGCAGGTCGAAGACGCCCCGGCGACCATCCGCCAGTTCGACGGCGAGTCGATGGTCGGGCGGCAGCAGCTTTACAGACTTCACGTCCCGGTGCATGCTGCACCTCACAACAGTTCGATCTTGCAGGGTAGCTCGCCCGAGCTTGCAAGCGCCCAATCGGCCATCAACTCGTCACGATGCAGCTCGATCCCTGCTTGAGCAAGCCACAGCTGCTTGCGTGGCATCTGCCCGGCGAGCATTTCGATTCGCCCAAGCCGACTGAGGCTTCGAACTAGGCAAGTCTCGCATGCTGGTGCGGCAGCTTGTGGTTCTGCGTGTCGAGCAAGTACATGCGAATCATGATCCCGTAGAACATCGATTCACGGACATGGCGGCCTCACAGTCGAAAGGGCGCACTGTCGTAGGCGGCGCGAATGCCTTCGCGCAACCCCGTGCGCGCGCGCCAGCCCAACGCGGCCAGGCGGCTGACATCGAGCAACTTGCGCGGCGTGCCGTCGGGCTTGCTGGCGTCGAAGACGATGCGGCCACCGAACCCCACCACCTGCATCACGGTCTCGGCGAGCTCGCGGATGGTCACGTCCTCGCCGGTGCCGATGTTGACCAGCGGCCCGTCGTAGCCGCGCTCCATCAGGTGGACGCAGGCGTCGGCCAGATCGTCGACGTACAGGAACTCGCGCCGCGGCGTGCCGCTACCCCACACGACGTATTCGCCGTCGCCGCGCTCGCGCGCCTCGTGCGCCTTGCGGATCAGCGCCGGCAGCACGTGGCTGGTGGCGAGGTCGTAGTTGTCGTTGGGGCCGTACAGGTTGGTGGGCATCACGCTCACGTACTGGCGGCCGTACTGGCGGTTGTAGCTCTCGGCCAGCTTGATGCCGGCGATCTTGGCGATCGCGTAGGGCTCGTTGGTGGGCTCCAGCGGGCCGGTCAGCAGGTAGTCCTCGCGAATCGGCTGCGGGCAGTCGCGCGGGTAGATGCAGCTCGACCCCAGCAGCATCATCCGCTGCACACCGGCCAGGTGGGCGCCGTGGATCAGGTTGGCCTCGATCATCAGGTTCTGGTACAGGAAGTCGGCGCGATACAGGTTGTTGGCCTGGATGCCGCCCACCTTGGCCGCCGCGATGAAGATGTAGTCGGGGCGCTCGGCGGCCAGGAAGGCCTGAACGGCGCGCTGGTCCACGAGGTCGAGTTCGGCCCGCGTGCGGGTGACGAGGTTGTCGAAGCCGCCGGCACGCAGGCAGCGCACCAGGGCCGAGCCGACCATGCCGCGGTGGCCGGTCACGAAGATCTTTGCGGTGCGATCGATCGATGAGCTCATGCAGGATGTGGCGGGTGAGGATCGGCCGTCGTCGGTGCCGAAAGCAGGCCGATGCTGCGCGCCGAGGCTGGAATTGAGCGACGACCGCACGACACCCGCGACCGGCGTGCCGGCCGAGACATGCCCGGACTGCGTACCATGCGCGAGTGTAATCAGGCATTAGCGACATGAACCCCACTCCCATCGACCCCGCCGCCCTTCTGCGCGCCGGCATCCAGGCCTCCATCGCCACCCACCAGGCCCTGCTCGCCGACGAGGCGCTGCAGCGGCGCATCGTCGAGACCGGCCAGCGCATGATCGAGGCCTTCAAGCGCGGCAACCGCGTCATCTTCGCCGGCAACGGCGGCAGCGCGGCCGACGCGCAGCACCTGGCGGCCGAGTTCGTCAGCCGCTTCGAGTTCGACCGCCCGGGGCTGCCCTCGCTGTCGCTGGCCACCGACACTTCGATGCTCACAGCCATCGGCAACGACTACGGCTACGAGAAGCTCTTCCGGCGCCAACTCGAGGCGCAGGCGCGCAGCGGCGACATCTTCGTCGGCATCACGACCTCGGGCCGCTCGAAGAACATCCTGGCCGCGTTCGAGGCCTGCAAGCCGCTGGGCGTGACCGCGGTGGCGCTCGCCGGCACCGGCGGCGAGCTGGAAGACAAGGCCGACATCGTGCTGCGCATGCCCTCGGGCCACACGCCACGCATCCAGGAATGCCACATCCTGGTCGGGCACATGCTGTGTGCGCAGGTGGAGCTGGCGCTGTTCGGCCACCTGGCGCCGGAGTCGAAGCGGACGTGACCGCGGTCCGCCGCCCCAGCGTACGGCGGCACCGGGTCGCTACGACGGCATCACTCGATCAGCGTCGCCACGCGCGCCAGCACGTCGGCAATCAGCTCGGCCGGCACCGCTTCGATGAACTGCGCGCGCCGGGCCTTCCAGTCCACCGTGCGAACCTGGTTGCACAGGACGACCCCGTCGGTCACCAGCCCGGTCCCGCTCAGCGGAACGGTCCAGGCCCGTCCTCGCGCGAAGGCGCCGCCGCGACTCACCGGGCATGACAGCGCCATGCCGAAATGATTGAAGGCCTCGGGCGATAGCACCAGGGCGGGCCGGGTGCCCTGCTGCTCGTGCCCGGCGCTTGGATCGAAGTCGAGGCGAATGATGTCTCCGCGCTTGGGCACATAGCCGGACCGCCGCGTCGGCATGGCCCGAGGCCCGTTACCAGGCTTCGCGCCCGACGGACCGCGCATCGCTCCAGCCCTCGGTGGTCGGCATGTCGCCGGGCTTCATGCCGGCCAACAGCTCGGACAGCGAGTAGCGTGGCCGAGCGGGCGTGAGAATCAGCCGGCCCTCCTCCAAGGTCACGGCCACCGAAGCACCGGCGGAAAGGCCGAGTGTGCGCAACATCTGCCGCGGTAGCGTGACGGACACGGACCCGCCCACGGCGCGAAGGGTTGCGGTATGCATGACGATAGCCCCGGAGCTTGGTGGACGCGTTAAAGAAGTATTACACAAAAGTGTGATCGATGCGTTCGCCTGAACCGACAGCCGGCGTCTTCGATCCGCGACCGTTCAGCAGAGCTGCCTCGCGCTCGCATAGGCGCGGCACGCTCCCACGAAGTCGGCGAGCATCGGCACCGAGCGATGCGCCTGGTTCAGGGCCTCGGCCAGCACGGCCGGGTCGCGGATGTATTCGTGCACCATGCGGTTTCGCAAGGCGCGCGCTGCAATCCAGTCGTCGCTGGTTTGAACCAGCAAACCCAGGCGAGCGGCCCGGTCCAGATTGTCGATGGCGCTGCCGACAGGCTCGCCCAGGCGGGCCAGCAGTACCGGCAGCAACTTGTCGCCTGCCGTGTCCTGCAAGCGCGCGAGCCGGGCGCTGAATGCGTCCACACGCTCGGCCAGCGCGGCATCGGCACGCAGACTCGCCGCGCGCTCCGCGGTGAACGGGTCGGCGAACAGGCGCGCGTCTGTGTCTCGCAGGTGTTGCGACTCGAGCGCCACGGTCTCGAGCAGAAAGCGCAGCCTTTCGGGTGCCGGGTCCATCATGCCTGCAGCAGAACGCCTTCGGCCTGCGCCACCCGGTGCACCGGCTGCAGCGGCGTCTTCGGATCGATCACCAGCACGTCGATCTTGCGGTCGCCCAGGGCGCGCTGCAGCCGGGCGGTGATCTGCGTTGCCAGCCACACCGGATGGTCCACCGGGCGCGGACACTCGACCAGCAGGTCGATGTCGCCACCGCGCAGGTCGTCGCGCAGGCGCGAGCCGAACAGTCGCACGCTGGCATCGGCGCCAGCCAACTCGGCGGTGGTGGCGACGATGGCTCGCATCTGTTCGGGGGTCAGGCGCATGACCTGAAGTCTACGGCCGAGGGCAGCGCGGATGGCGCAAGCCGAACCCGCCTGACAGCCTCTGTGCAGCACGGGATAATGCCCCGCGCTGCACAGCGCAGCACCGTGGAAGGACGAGCGATGGGATACGCCGCCAAGCAGCCGGGGCTGAGCGTCGACGAATTCCTGGCCTGGGAGGCCGGGCAGCTCGAACGGCACGAGTTCGTGCAGGGAGAGGTGTTCGCGATGGCGGGGGCCGAGGACCACCACGTGACGGTTACGCTGAACGTCGCGATGAGCCTGCGCCAGGCGCTCGCCGGGACGCCTTGCCGCACCTACATGACGGGCATGAAGGTCCAGCCGCTGGAATCTTCCGACTTCTTCTACCCCGACGTGCTGGTCACCTGCAGTGCTGCCGACCGTGCCAGCGCCCTCGTCAAGCACGAGCCGCGCCTGATTGTCGAGGTGCTCTCGCCGAGCACCGCCGCATACGACCGCGGCGAGAAGTTCGTCCACTATCGGCGCATCGCCAGCCTGGAGGAATTCGCGCTGGTCGATCTGGATTCGCGCCGCACCGACGTCTATCGCAAGGGTGCCGACGGGCTGTGGGTGCTGCACCCGTGCGAACCGGGCGAGCCCGTGCCCTTGGCCAGCGTCGGCGTGACGATCGCCCCCGAGGCGCTGTTCGCCGAGGTCGACGAGCCCCCAGCAGCGTCCACGGCGTCCGCGACGGCATGACCCGCGCCGCCGCGGCGGCCGGGTCGCGACCCGGCCTCACCTGCGTCATCCTAGCCGGCGGCCTGGGCACGCGGCTGCGCGGCGTCGTCGGCGACCGGCCCAAGTGCCTGGCGCCGGTGGGCCGGCGGCCCTTCCTCGAGATCCAGCTCGACACGCTGTTCGCCGCCGGCGTGGACGAGGTCGTGCTGTCGCTCGGCCATGGCGCCGATCAGGTGATCGCCGCCGTGCGCGGCGAGGCCGCGCGGCGGCCGGTCCGCTGGGTCGTCGAGCCCGAGTTGCTGGGCACCGGCGGCGCGATCGCGCACGTGCTCGACACGCTGAAGCTCGACGAGGTGTGGGTGGCCAACGGCGACACCTACCTCGACGGCGATCTTTCGGGCCTGCTCGCGCCGCTGGGCCGCGCGCAGGGCGAGCTGCTGCGGATGGCCCTGGTGCAGGTGCCCGACCGCAGCCGCTTCGGTGGCGTGCAGGTCGACGCGGATGGCCGCGTGACGGGCTTTCTGGAGAAGGGCCGGCACGACGCAGGCTGGATCAACGCCGGGCTGTACCGGCTGGCGCGCCGGGCGCTGCCGGTGGCCCGCGGCGGGCCCTATTCGCTCGAGGCCGACGTGCTGCCGGGCCTGGTCGCGCAGGGCGCGGTGACGGCCTGCGAGCTGCCCGGCCGCTTCACCGACATCGGCGTGCCCGAGGACTACCGCCGCTTCTGCGAGCAGCATGGCGACTGATCGCCGCAGCGCTTCGACGGCCGGGCCGCGGCCGGCCGCCTTCATCGACCGCGACGGCGTCATCAACGCCGAGCTGGACTATGTGTACCGGATCGAGGACTTCCACGTGCTGCCCGGGGTGGTCGATGCGCTGCGCCTGCTGGCCGCACACGGATTCGCGCTGGTCGTCGTGACCAACCAGGCCGGCATCGCCAAGGGCAGGTACGACGAGGCCGCCTACGAGCGTCTGACGCTGCACATGCGCGCGCTGTTCGCGGCCCAGGGGATCGCGCTGGACGGCGTCTACCACTGCCCGCACCACCCGCAGGGCACGGTGGCCGCCTATGCGCGCGAATGCGACTGCCGCAAGCCGGCGCCCGGCATGCTGCTGCGCGCCGCGCGCGAGCTGGGGCTGGATCTGTCGCGCTCGGTGCTCGTCGGCGACAAGATCTCCGATGCCCAGGCCGGCCGCGCTGCCGGACTGCGCTTCACGGTGCTGGTCGAATCCGGCCACCGCCTGCCTGCCGATGCGCTGCAATACGCCGACCACCACTGCGCCAACCTGGCCGAAGCCGCCCGCTGGCTGTGCCAGCCGAGGCGCCTCGCGGCCTTGACCGCCACCTGAAGGAAGATCGCCCTGATGAACCCCAAGATCATCCGCTCGCGCGCCCCGCTGCGCCTGGGCCTGGCCGGCGGCGGCACCGACGTCAGCCCGTTCAGCGACGAGCACGGCGGCTATGTGCTCAACGCCACCATCGACCTCTATGCGCAGGCGATCCTGGAGCCGCGCAGCGACGGGCAGGTGCTGTTCGCCGCCGAGGACCGCGAAGAGCACGTGCAGCTGCCCGCAAGCGTCGATCTGCCCGACGCCGAGCCGCTGCGCCTGCACCGCGGCATCTACCGCCGCATCGTGCGCCAGTTCAATGGTGGCGAGCCGCTGTCGCTGAAGCTGACCACCTTCGCCGACGCGCCGGCCGGCTCGGGCCTGGGCACCTCGTCGACGATGGTCGTGTGCATGCTGCAGGCGTATTCCGAATGGTTGCAGCTCGGTCTGGGCGAGTACGAGATCGCGCACCTGGCCTACGAGATCGAGCGCGAGGACCTCGGCCTGGCCGGCGGGAAACAGGACCAGTACGCGGCCGCCTTCGGCGGCTTCAACTTCATCGAGTTCGGCGCCGCCGGCAAGGTGCTGGTGAACCCGCTGCGCGTCAAGGACTGGGTGATCAACGAGCTCGAGGCCTCCACCGTCCTGTACTACACCGGGCAGTCGCGCGAGTCGGCGCACATCATCCAGCGCCAGATCGACAACACGCGCGCCGGCGACAAATCCTCGGTGGACGCGATGCTGGCCCTCAAGCACGACGCGGTGGCGATGAAGGAGGCGATCCTGCGCGGCGACTTGGCGCGCTACGCGACGATCCTGGGCCGCTCGTGGACGGCGAAGAAGCAGATGGCGCAGGGCATCAGCAACGCCGAGATCGACGCCGTCTACGACGCCACCATGGCCGCCGGTGCGCTGGCCGGCAAGATCTCGGGCGCCGGCGGCGGCGGCTTCATGATGTTCTTCGTGCCGCCAGAGCGGCGCATGCGCGTGCTGCGCGAATTGCGGCGCTTTCCGGGCGAGGTGATGAACTTCCACTACACCGGTGTCGGAGCGCAGGGGTGGGCGCTAGCCGGGTGACGGCGGCGCCGGGCCGCCCCGACGGCGTCTCCCGCGCATCGGCCGGCGCGGCCGATCAAGTGGCTGCGCCGTTCGCCGGCCGGTACTCCGCCACCACCGCCGCCAGCCGCGCGCGTACCTCGACCGCCTCGATCGGCGCGCCCTCGGGCATCCGCTGTGCCCAGGCCAGCAGCTCGCCCACCGGCGCGCGCGGCTGCTCGCTCAGGCGCGCGATGCGCAGCCGCGGCACGCGCGTCGGCAACGTGTCGTCGGCGTCGGCCAGCAGTTCCTCGTAGAGCTTCTCGCCCGGCCGCAGGCCCGAAAAGACGATCGGAATCTCGGCCGCCGTGTGGCCGGCCAGCCGGATCAGGTCGCGCGCCAGGTCGACGATCTTCACCGGCTCGCCCATGTCGAGCACCAGCACCTGGCCGCTCTCGCCAATGGCCCCGGCCTGCAGCACCAGGCGCGCGGCCTCGGGGATGGTCATGAAGTAGCGAATGATCTCGGGGTGGGTCACGGTCACCGGGCCGCCCCTGGCGATCTGCTCCTTGAACTTCGGGATCACGCTGCCGCTGCTGCCCAGCACGTTGCCGAAGCGCACGGCCATGAAGCGGGTGGCCGGGTGCTCGGCGGCCAGGGTGCTGAGCACCATCTCGGCGGCGCGCTTGGTGGCACCCATCACGTTGGTCGGGTTGACCGCCTTGTCGGTGCTGATGAGCACGAAGCGCTCGGCCCCCGCCTCGGCCGCGGCCAGCGCCGCGTGGTACGTGCCCAGCGTGTTGTTGCGCAGCGCCGCCGCCGCGTTCTCGTCTTCCATCAGCGGCACGTGCTTGTAGGCCGCGGCATGGAAGACCACCTGCGGCCGCCAGCGCGAGAAGATCGCGCGCAGCCCGGCCAGGTCCTTGACGTCGCCGATCAGGCGCACGAGCTCCAGGCGCGGGAAGGCCTCGGCCAGTTCCTGCTCGATCGTGTAGAGGTTGAACTCCGACAGCTCCACCAGCACCAGCCGCGCCGGAGAAAAGCGCGCGACCTGCCGGCACAGCTCGCTGCCGATGCTGCCGCCGGCGCCGGTGACGAGCACCGTCCTGCCGGCCAGCGTCTGCGCGATGCCGGCCTCGTCGAGCACCACCGGCTCGCGGCCGAGCAGGTCTTCGGGCTCGATCTCGCGCAGCCGCTCGACACGGCTCTTGCCGGTTCGCAACTCGTCGGCGCTGGGCACGGTGACCACCGGCAACCCGGTGGCCGCGGCGAGGTCGAACGCGCGCCGGCGCTGCGCCGGCGTGGCCGAGGGCATCGCGACGATCACGTGCGTGAGCGTGCCGCGCCGGGCCTGCTCCGGCAGCGCGGCGAGCGGCCCCAGCACCGGCACGCCGGCGATGCGCGCGCCTCGCTTGGCCGGGTCGTCGTCGAGCAGGCCGAGCACGATCCAGCCGCGCTCGTGCAGCCCCGCCAGCAGCAGACGCGCCGCCGCACCGGCGCCGAGCACGATGGCGCGCCGCACTTCGCCGCTGGCGCCGGCGATGCGCGAGCGGGCGTGTTCGTAGGTCATGCGGTAGGCAATGCGCACCAGCGACAGGCCCATCAGCGTGACCACCGGGTGCAGCGCCAGCACCGCGCGCGGCACCTTCACCAGGCCCAGCCCCATCACGAAGGCCGCCGAGACGACGCCGGCCAGCGCGCAGGCCAGCGTCAGGCGCTGGATCTCGCCGAACCCCGAGAAGCGCCACATGCTCTGCGGCACCTTGAACAGCAGGCTCGCCAGCCCGTAGGCGACCACCACGCCCAGCAGCACCCAGTGGTCGTAGCCCGGGCGCGCGCTGATCCAGCGCTCGAAGCCCAGCCGGAACAGGTAGGTGACGTTCCAGCACGCGGCGACGACCAGCGCATCGAGCGCCAGCGTCAGCGGCTCGCGGTGCGGGCGCAGCCGCGCCAGGAAGACGTCGACGCGCTGCCAGAACGCCGGCGCCTGTGCGTTCACCGGGGGCTCCAGAGGACGCGCACGGTGCGCCACAGCACGCCCAGGTCGGTGCGCAGCGACGCGTGCTCGGCGTAGTCGGCGGCGCGCTGCAGCTTGGCCGGCAGGATGCGCTCGATGTACTCGCGCTCGGGGTCGGCGGCATGGGCCAGCAGCGCCGCTTCGTCGAGAAAATCCAGCGACGACGGGTCGGTGATGCCCGGGCGCACGGCCAGCGCGCGATCACGCAGCTCGCGCGGGTAATGCGCCACGTAGCGCGGCACCTCGGGGCGCGGGCCGACCAGGCTCATCGTGCCCTGCAGCACGTCGATAAGTTGCGGCAGCTCGTCCAGCCGCGTGCGCCGCAGCCAGGCGCCAGCGCGCGTGATGCGCGGATCGGCGCCCACCGTCAGCGGCGGGCCTTCAGCGTCGGCGCGCATGGTGCGGAACTTGTGGATCCGGAACGGCACGCCGAAGCGGCCCACGCGCTGCTGGCGGAAGAGCACCGGGCCGGGCGAGTCGAGCTTGATCGCCAGCGCAACCGCCAGCAGCAGCGGCGCGAGCAGCAGCAGGGCGATGGCGGCGAGCAGCAGGTCGAACAGACGCTTGGCCACGCGAAGGTCAGGCCTGCGGCGGCGGATCGATGCCGGCGAAGACCTCGACCACCGGCACCCGGCAGCCGATGCTGGCGGCTTCCATGGTGTCGGACTCGCTCATGTCGTGCAGATCCCACAGGCCGTCGGCGCCGCGGCGAAAGCCCTCGATGCGACGCGTGTCCGGGTCGACCAGGATGTACTCCTGCAACGAGGGGATGCGGCGGTAGAGCGCGAACTTCTGGCTGCGGTCGTAGGCCTGGGTCGAGGGCGAGAGCACTTCGAGCACCAGCGTCGGGGCGCGGAAGATCATCTCGGTGGCCAGGTCGGCCCGGTCGCAGGTGACGAACACGTCGGGGTAGAGCACGGTGTCTTCGCCGATCTGGACCTTCATGCCTTCGGTGAAGACCCGGCACGGCGAGCCCTTCAGCTGGTTGCCGATCTCGCGGTTCAGGTTCGACACCACGCAGCCGTGGGCCCGCCGCGCACCGACCATCGCGAGCACATCGCCGCGGTGGAACTCGTGCTTCTCCGGCTGCTCGTTCTCCCAGGCCAGGTAGGCCTCGAGCGTGAGCTTGGGCTGGGTCAGGGCGTTCATGACGGGTCTCCGCGAGGATCGGTCATCGTAGCGCCGCGCGCACCGCATCGGCCACGCGCGCCACGTCGGCCTCGGTCATCCGCGTGTACAGCGGCAGGCTGACCATGCGTTCGTAGGCGTGCTGGCTGTGCGGGAACATCGTCGGCGCCAGTGCGTAGCGGTCGCGCCAGTACGGGTGCAGGTGCAGCGGGATGTAGTGCACGCTGCAGCCGATGCCGGCGTCGAACAGGCGCTCGATGAAGCGGTCGCGCGCGACGCCGGCATCGTCGGCCAGGCGCACCACGTACAGGTGCCAGGCGTGCTGGTCGCCGGCCGGCGGCCGCGGCGGCAGCACCAGCGGCAGGCCGGCCAGCGCCCGGTCGTAGGCGGCGGCCAGCCTTTCGCGCTGTTGTTGGAACGCGCGCAGCCGGCGCAGCTGGTGGATGCCCAGCGCGGCGGCGATGTCGGTCAGGTTGTACTTGAAGCCGGGGGCCACGACCTCGTAGTACCAGCTCGGCACCTTCGCGGTGAAGCGGTCGAAGGCGTCGCGGTTCATGCCGTGCAGGCGCATGACCTTGGCCCGCTTCGCGAGGTCGGCATCACGCGTGAGGAGCATGCCGCCTTCGCCGGTGGTGATCGTCTTGTTGGCGTAGAAGCTGAACACGGTGGCGTCGCTGGCCAGCGTGCCCACGAGCGCGCCGCCCGAGGTGGTCGGCAACGCATGGGCGGCATCCTCGACCACCTTCAGGCCGTGGCGCGTCGCGATGCCGAGGATTGCCGGCATGTCGGCGGCCAGGCCCGCGTAGTGCACCGGCATGATCGCCTTGGTGCGCGGCGTGATCGCGGCTTCGACCGCCGCCGGGTCGATGTTGAGCGTGGCCGGGTCGATGTCCACCAGCTTCACGTCGGCGCCGAGATAGCGAACGACCTCGGCGGTGGCGGTGAAGGTGTGCGTGGTGGTGACGACCTCGTCGCCGGGGCCGATGCCCAGCGCCTCCAGCGCCAGGTGCAGACCCGCGGTGGCCGAGTTGACGGCGATCGCGTGCAGGCGGTGCTCGGCACCCAGGAATTCGGCGAAGTCGCGCTCGAACTGCGCCGTCTTCGGCCCCGTCGTCACCCAGCCGCTCTTCAGCGCGTCGACGACCTCGGCGATCTCCTCGTCGCCGATCTCGGGCAGCGCGAAGGGCAGGAAAGGCAGGGGGGCGTTCATTCGGGCTTCTCGATCCAGGCCAGCAGATGGGTGCGCAGCAGCGGCAGCGCGTTGAACAACCGCCAGGCCTGCGGGTGCAGCCGCACGACGCGGCGGGCGATGGGCGGTGCCAGCGTCACGCGCCGGGCGTCGATTCTGCCTGCCGGGAACAGCGCGCGCACCTGCGCTGGCGGCACGCCGCGAACGTCGCGGTTGCGCGGGTTGTCGACGGTGAAGTCGTACCAGAGCACCGCGCCGCCGGGGCGCAGCCACTGCCACATGCGCGCGGCCAGCCGCTGCTGGAAGGCGTCGTCGAGGATCGAGCTGAACACGGTGGACTGCAGCACGATATCCAAGCTCGCGTCGGCCAGCGGCAGTTGCAGCGCGTCGCCCTCGAGCAGCGCGGTGGCCGCCGGCAGCCGGCGGCGCGCGGCGGCAGCGCGCTCGGGCAGCAGCTCGTTGCCGACCAGCCGCGCGGGGTCGAAGCCCAGGCGCAGCAGTTCGAGCAGGTTGTCGCCGTGGCCGCAACCGACCTCGAGCACGTCGAGCCCGGCCAAGGGCCGCGCAACGTGGCGGCGCAGCAGCGGGATCAGCGCGCGCTGCCGCTCGTGCTGCGCCTGCCAGACCTCGGGCCGCAGCGGGTCGTAGCGGTCGCCGGCGTCGCGCCGGGCGTAGCGCTCGGCGATGGCGGCGGTCTCGTCGGCAGGATCGCGTTCCATCGCCGTTCAGCGCGTCAGCCGTGTCGCGGCGTCGCCGGGGGCGCGGCGCAGCAGCGCGAAGTCGAGCAGCCCGCGGCCGAAGCCCAGACCGTAGCCGCCATGCATGCAGGCGAAGGCCCAGGCGATGCCCAGCGCCTCGCGCGGGGAGCGCGTCAGCGCCAGCGCGCTGGCCAGCGCCGCCGCGGTGTAGAGGATCGCAACACCGCCCAACAAGCGCCACGCCGCTGGCCAGGCCAGCCCGGCCAGCGCCAGCCCCGCCAGCGTGGCGATGAAGGCAAACGGCACCAGATGCCGCGGCGAGGCTGGCAGCCGGTGCTTGCGGATCACCGGCACCTTCCAGTAGCCGTACTGGTAGAACTGCCGGAACAGGGCGACGAACGACGCCCGCGGCGTGTACCAGCTGCGGATCGCCGCGCTCTGCCAGACGCGGCCGCCGCCGCGCACGATGCGCAGCGCGAGTTCGTCGTCCTGGTTGCGCACCAGGGCTTCGTCGAAGCCGCCAAGGCGCAGCAGTTCCTCGCGCCGCCAGGCGCCGAGATAGACGGTGTCGACCTCGCCGGTGTGGTCGGTGCGCCGCGACGCCGCGCCGCCGCTGCCGAAGCGGCTCTCGAACGCACGCGCGATCGCCGCCTGCGGCCAACCCCGCCCCAGCGGTCGCCAGGCGCCACCGACACAGGTGGCACCGGTCTCGCGCAAGGCGGCCACGCACTGGGCGACATAGTCCGGGGCGTACTCGGTGTGCACGTCCATGCGCACGACGATCTCCCCGCGCGCTGCGGCGACGGCGCGGTTGAGTGCGGCCGACGTGATGCGCTGCGGGTTGGCGATCACGCGCAGCCGCGGCTCGCGTTGCTGCCAGGCGGCCAGCTTCTCGCGCGTGCCGTCGCTGCTGTCGCCGTCGGCGATGACGACTTCGATCTCCACGCCAGCGGCCAGCTGCTGCGCCAATGCCGAAGCGACGAAGGCGTCGATGTGAAGCGCCTCGTTGCGGCAGGGCACGATGACGGAGACGACGAGGCCGGCCATCAGGTCGCCCCTTGCGCCACGCGCCGCACCAGCGCCGTCCATGCCTGCAGGTGCGCTGCGGGACTGAACAGCGCCCGACTGCGCGCGATCGCCGCCTGTCCCATCCGCACGCGCAGCGGCGCGTCGGCCAGCAGCCGCACGATGGCGCTGGCCAGCGCGCCGACGTCGCCTGCGGGCACGACGATGCCCGTCTCGGTCGTGACGATCTCGGCCGGCCCGGTGGGGCAGTCGAAGGCCACCGCCGGCACGCCCAGCGCTTGCGCCTCGAGCAGTGCCAGCGGCATGCCCTCGTAGCGCGATGGCAGCACGAACACCGCCGCCGCGCGGAATCGCGGCGCGATGTCGGGCGTGGGCGGCAGCCATTGCACCGAGCCGGCGATGCCGGTGGCCTGCGCCTGCTGCTGCAGCGCGGCCTGCAGCGGCCCGTCGCCGACGATCACGAGCCGCGCCGCCGGTCGCGCCGCGGCCACCGCGACCCAGGCCTGCAGCAGCAGGTCCAGGCCCTTCTGCGCCACGCAGCGCGCGACCGCGAGCACTGTCTCGCCTTCGGGCAGGGCCGGTGCGTCGGCGTGCAGCGAAGACGCGTTGACGATGACCTCGGTGCGCGGGTTGATGGCGGCAAAGCGCGGCGCGTCGGCGCGCGTCAGGCTGACGATGGCCGCGACGCGGCGGTACAGCCTCGCCCGCAGGCCCTGCCACAGCCGCGAGCGGGCACCGAAGTGGTTGTGGTCGCAGCAGATGGTGCGTGCGGCGTCGGCGCGGCGCGTGAACGGCAGGACCGAGCAGGCCGTCGTCAGACCGTTGAGGACGATCACGTCGGGCCGCTCGGCGCGGATCAGGCGCGCCAGGGCCCGGCCGGTGCGCCACTGCCGGCGCAGCAGCGCCCAGGCCCCGTCGCCGAGCGGCAGCGGGGCCGACCCGTGGACGACGCGAACGGCAGCGTCCAGCGGGTAGCGCAGTTGCGACCGCTGTGTGGCCACCGTGCCCACCGCCACGGCCATCCCCTGGGTGGCCAGGTGATTGGCCAGCGTGCCGACGAAGCGCTCGACACCGCCGGCGATCTCGAGCCGGTCGCACAGCAGCAGCACGCGTGGCGCTGCGCTCATCGCGCGGGCGGCGCCAGCAGGCGATCGACGACGATGCGCTCGTAGTCCGGCGCCGGCAGCGCCAGCGCGCTGCCGCGCAGCGCCCGCCAGCGCGCCCGCGCGCGTCGCGTCGCATCGAGCAACCCGAGCGCGGCCAGCGGCTGCTGCCAGGCGCTGGCGCCGCGCCGCGCCATTCCCGGTCGGGCCGACGTGGCCGGGCCCAGGCCCCGCCAGTCGCTCTGCGCGTAGTCCGACTGCTGCGGCGCCGGCAGGTCGCCCACCTCGCGCAGCTTGCGCGCCAGCACCAGCATGTAGACCTCGTGACCATTGCACAGGTTGACGCGACGGCGCACCTGCAACGGGCTGGCCACACGCCACCAGTGCCGCGGGTCGGCGGGCAGCGCGAACATCAGCGCGCGCAGCTCGAAGCCGCGCGCAGGCTGGTACAGGTTGAAGAACAGTTCGGGCGAGAACTGGTAGAAGCCGTGCCCGGCCAGGTTGTTCGCCGGCAGCGCATGCAGCACGTGGCCGCCGACGCGCACGCAATCGACGACATTGCGCCAGGCGGTGGGAAAGTCGAACACGTGCTCGAGGCAACCGTAGTCGAGCACGGCGTCGTAGGCGCCGCGGCCCGGCAGTTCGGCCGGCCAGGGCCGGTTCATGTCGTGGATCAGGCGCGCGCCCTCGTAATCCGAGGCATCGACCGCGTCGACCTGCGCGGCGCCGAACCACTGCTGCATCAAGGGCTCGAAGTACGCCGGCCGGCCGGACTCGGAGATCGGCTGGCGCAACGGCGGCAGGCCGCGCAGGCGCTGCAGCGCATCCAGCGACCGGCCCTCGACGAAGACCGCCTGGCGGCCGATCGCCAGCGTGCGTTCGAAGCGGGCTCCCAGGTCCCGGGCATGGGCCAGGAAACGCAGGTTGTGCAGGTCGATGCCCATCGCCGCCGTCCGCTCAGCGCCCGCGCAAGGTGAGCCCGACGCCGGCCAGTGCGGTGGCGATGACCACGCCCTCGACGCCCAGCGCCACGCCGGCCAGCGCCACCGCGCCGGCGCCGGCGAACCACAGCGCCCCCGCGACGCCGACCACGCCACCGACGACGACGCAGGCGCGGTAGGCGTGGTCGAAGCGGCCGCTGCCGAGCATCCAGTAGCCGATGAACTTCCAGCCCAGCAGCAGCGGCAGCAGCCAGCCGAGGACGGCGAACACCGAATGCAACGCCGCCGCATCCGCACCCCGCCCCGGCGCCGCCAGCCAGCGCTGCAGCAGCGGCCAGGCCAGCGCGCCGGCCAGCAACAGCGCGGCGCCCGCGGCCACGCCCGCC
>JBBINW010000025.1:0-57949 GCA_037443665.1 Betaproteobacteria bacterium | reverse complement strand
GGCTGACCACCCTGCCAGCCGTGCCAACGGCTACGGGTTCACCGAATGTTTACCCCGGGTTCGACACCAAACGCTGTAAGTTGTTGATTTGCTTAGAAACGACCCCTTGGGCTGCCACTACAGCGGGGACATTTGAGCGTTGGTATCGGGCATCTTGACGTGCAGTGCGGCCAGCACTTTGGCCTGGTCGGTGTTGACGGTGGATACGCCGGTCATCGGCGCGGCGCGGTTGATGCTGACGCTATGACGTTGGATGCGGCGCAGATGCGCCAGCGCCTCCTCCGGGCTGAAGTCGGACGTGGCCAACTTGAGCCGGTATCTCATGACCCGGTGCAGGATCAATGCCATGAAGCACAGCATCGCATGGGCACGGATGCGCTGCGGCAGCCGGTGGTACGCGGGCGCAATGTCGATCTGCGACTTCAGCACCCGGAATCCCCGCTCGATGTCCGCCAGGGCCTTGTAGCGGCTGACCACCTCCTGCGGTGTCAGGTCAGGTACGTTGGTGACCAGCAGCAGCTTGCCGTCCATCAACTCGGCCTGCGACTTGGCGGCTTCGTCGACCGTGTACGCAAAGAGCTCGCCCTTGAGATCCACCTTGACGATCTTGGCCAGGTGCGCCTCGCAGACCGCGTGATACAGGCGGGCCTTGGCGCCGCTGTCGGAGAGCTTGCGCCCCTTGGCCTTCACGCCGGCGTCCTGCCCGTCGAGTTTGCCTGCCCATTGCTGGGCCTTCTCCTGCAGGGCTGCAATGCGCTCGTTGCGCAACTGCGTCTGCTCCGCCGCCCGCTGCGGATGGTGCGCCACCACCAGCCGCAAGCCCTGCCAGCGGGCTTCTTCGACGATCTCTTGCTGCGCAGTGCTGGCTCGAGTCTGGATGCCCTGCAGCACGTCGGTGAACTCGTTGTAGCGCCGGCCTGGCACGGCCAAGATGAACTCCAGGGCCTGTGCGCGTGAGGAATTCGGCAAGCTGATCTTGCCGAGCTCTTCCAGGTTGTCCAGCGACAGCAGCCCCCGGTCGGCCACGACGATCAGCCGGCGGATGTGTGGGAAGCGCTGCAGCACCTTGCGCAGCGTGGGCAGCAAGGTGGGCCCTTCGGCCTGGTTGCCGTCGAACACCTCGTGGTAGATCGGCAGGCCCTCTGCGGTCTGCACCACGCCCAGCATGAACTGGCGGGCGATCACGCCCTCCTTGGCCGTGCCGAATCGGCGCACGTCGTCTTGCTGCTCGCTCAGGACCGCGGCGCGGATGGTCGTCAGGTCATAGAAGACCAAGGACATGTCCTGATCGACCAGCGGCCGCAGCAAACCGGTAACCACCTCGTCCACGGCCGACTGACGGTCCATCAGCGCATCCATGCTGCGCAGCAGTTGCTGGTGCGTCAGCGCGGCGGCGTCGACGCTGGGCATGTGCACCGTCTGCAGCCAACGCGGCACGCCCAGCTTGGACTCCGGATCGCACAGCCGGTTGAAGACCATCACGCGCACAGCATGCTCGACCGTGGTGGTGAAGCGGGCCTTGCGGAACACGCCGGCCAGGGTGTCGAAGCCCAGTTCGTCCCACAGCTGCTCCAGCGCCCAGACATCGCCAAAGGACAGGGCGCTGTCGAACTCGAGCTGCGGCGGCGCAGCGGCAGAAGCCGGCAAACCCTTGGCGCGCAGCAAGCCTGCCAGCAGCGAATCCACGCCGCCTCCCACTTCGTCGAGCCGACCCAGGGTCGCTACCGTGCGCTGGCGAGGTTGACCGGCGTCATTGCGAAACGACTCGACGAGTTGCAGGTAGGTGTGGCCGCCGGTTCGGGTGGGCTTGATGAACATGCCCCGGAGTGTAGCAACCACTCCCTATAGTTGCCAACACCCCATCAACTATATATTGCCACTACATATTTCAAAGAGACGGCGCTAATTCATTGATTCTCTTGGCCGCGCTCGCGCAAAAGTGGTGAAAAAGGCCACTTGGTGTCGAACTCGGGTTGCTTGCATTGAAACACTCAGCAAGGGGTACGTTTTTCGGGGGCAAGGTCACTCGCAGCCAGCCGGATCGGTGAGTGCGGTGGGTATGCGGCCCCATGGTCGAGTCGGATTGTGGACGCCTGCGGTGGGCCAGGATGGGGCCGCCCCAACTGCGCGCAGTCGGCGAGGCAGGCCTCCAGGCGGTTGGTTGTTCGTCGGCAGCGTGGCCGCAGCCATGGCCGCCATGGATTCTGGGTCGGCAGCCAGCAAACGAGATGGGTCGGTGCGGGTCTAGGCACGGTCGATTGCGCGGCGATCGCTCCAGCCGCAGTTGCAATCGCCTTCGGGCGAAGACAATCGCCTCAATGCCGTTCGGCACCGTTCCGGCGCCGCATGCGAGTCAGAACGTTCCACGCTTGATAACCCGCTGTCAAAACCCGATGCATTCAAAGACGCCTGCAACATCTGAATCGAAGCCGCACCAGGTCAAGGGCTCCATTGGCACCCTTATGCTGGGGGCACTCGGTGTCGTCTTCGGCGACATCGGCACGAGCCCGCTTTACACCTTGAAGTCCACCCTGGACAGCGCCGGCAGCGCAACTCCCGAAGTGGCCTACGGCCTGTTGTCGCTGATCGTCTGGACGCTCATCATCACCACGTCAATCAAGTACGTGTCGCTGGTCATGCGGGCGGACAACGAAGGCGAAGGTGGGATCCTGGCACTGATGGCCAACCTGGCGCTGAACGGGCGCGAGCGCAAGGGTCTCGTAGCGATGGGTATCCTCGGCGCGGCCCTTCTTTATGGCGATGGTGCGATCACACCGGCGATCTCGGTGCTGAGTGCGCTCGAAGGCTTGAAGGGGCCAGCCCCGGCCCTATCGCACTACATTCTTCCGATGGCTGTCGTGGTGCTACTGGGCCTTTTTGCGCTGCAGCGCAAGGGAACGGCGGTCATCGGGCGCATCTTCGGACCAGTGATGGTGCTCTGGTTCCTGACGATCGGCGTGCTCGGCGCGATCGGGATCGGTCAGCACCCGGAGGTGCTCCGCGCGCTGGACCCGCGCTACGGAATTAGATTCCTCACCTCGCATGGATGGGCCGGTCTCACAGTGCTGGGTGCTGTATTTCTGTGTGCTACAGGGGCTGAAGCTTTGTACGCTGACATGGGGCACTTCGGCGCCCGGCCGATTCGTGTGAGCTGGTACGTCATGGTCTTACCAATGCTGGTACTCAACTATGCAGGGCAGACCGCGCTGGTTGCCGCGGGACGAGTGCCGACAGAAGACAACCCCTTTTTCCTGCTGGCACCTTCTTGGCTGCAACTGCCTCTGGTCGCACTGGCCACAGCGGCCACGATCATCGCAAGTCAGGCAATCATCAGCGGAGTGTTCTCGATGACTCGGCAGGCGATCTTGCTCGGCCTCTGCCCGCGCCTGACGGTCACGCAGACTTCAGGCGCAGGCTATGGTCAGATCTACCTTGGCTCGGTCAACTGGCTGCTGATGCTCTTCACGCTCGGCCTCGCACTCTCCTTCGGGACCTCCGAAAATCTGGCCGCCGCCTACGGCATAGCCGTCTCGTTGACGATGCTGCTGACCACCTTGCTGATGTACAAGGTGATGCGCGAGCGTTGGCACTGGCGGCGCAGCATTACCGTCCCCATCGTGGGCGGGCTGGCGCTGGTGGATGGCGCGTTCGTGACAGCCAACCTGACCAAGTTCATGGACGGCGGATGGGTTCCGTTGGTCGCGGCCGCGCTGCTGTTCTTGGTCATGGCGGCCTGGCATACCGGACGCATCGCCCTAATCGACGAAATCGAGCGCGAAACGTTGCCACTGGGCCTCTTCATCGAATCGATGGCCCACGAGGAGAGAGTCCAAGGCACCGGTGTCTACTTGTCACGCAGAACCGATGTGGTGCCGGTGGCCATGCTTCACAGTGCCAAGCATTTCCATGTGATTCATAGCCGCAACGTGATGCTGCATGTTCAGACTGCTCAGGTTCCCAGGGTGCCGCCGGAGCAGCGAACCGAGGTCAAGGACCTCGGCAACGCCTGCTACAACGTGATTCTTCATTTCGGCTTCATGCAGCAGCCTGACATTCCCGGTGCGCTGGCAGGCATCAAGGTGGGTGGCACGGGCTTCGACATGATGGATACGAGTTTCTTCGTTTCGCGCCTGTCAGTCGGGGCGGCCGCGCATGGCCATAGACGCCTGAACCCTTTCCTGCGCGTTCTCTTCACCTGGATGCATCGCAACGAGGCCGATGCGACCGAGTTCTTTCACATTCCGCGCAATCGGATCGTCGAGATGGGTGCGCGCATCGAGATCTGAAGCGGAGAGGCCGCGCCGAGCGCAGGTCGCCAGCGCACCGTGGGCCACGGAGTTGACCCGCATTGAAGCGGTGCACCTGCGGTAGTAATTTTCCTGACGAAGCATAAGTATTTCGGTCGCCCACCCGGCGTGCTCTTCGCCATCGCCCTCATCGACGCGTCGATCATAGGCGCGCTGGCAGTCTCGCTGTCCAGTGCCTATGCGGTTGGCGACGTGTTGGCGGTGCGTCACTCCTTGCACCGCAAACCCACCGAGGCCAAGGCGTTCTATGCCGTGTATGCGGGCCTCATCGTCATTGCCGCGGCGCTCGTGCTGACGCCGGGCACGCTACTCGGGCTGCTGACCAACCTGGCGCAGACGCTGGCCGGCATCCTGCTGCCCAGCGCCACCGTCTTTCTGCTGCTGCTGTGCAATGACCGCGCAGTGCTCGGTCCCTGGGTCAATTCAAAGATGCTCAACCTATTCACCGCCGCGGTGATTGCCATGCTCGTCATGCTTTCGGTCATCCTCACCGCTTCCGTGCTGTTCCCTGAGATCACCGGCCAGCAGATCCTCGCCATCCTTGTCGCGGGTTCGTTCCTGGCAGGCGCCACGGCCTTATGCGTTTTGGCCTGGGAGCAGCGCAGCCAAGGGGGGCCCAGACCGTCGGCTTCAATGCCAGCGGCCGGACCGCGAGAGCTTTGGCGCATGCCAGCGCTGGGCACCCTGCCACCAGCGCAGCTGACCCTGCTCAGCCGTGTCTGGATGTGGGTGCTCCGCGGCTACCTGCTTGTGGCAGCTGGCCTGTTGCTGGCCAAGCTCGTGCACCTGGCGGTCTCGGCCGCCTAAGCATTGCGCCCAGCCGCCGCGTGCGGCGGCTGGCCCAGACCTGCTTGACCGTGCCGGGCCCCCGCGTGGCGCTCCCGGACTACGTCTGACACGCCATTTTCGAGAGTCTCACGATGATCCAAATTGAACCTACGGGGGTCGTCGCGCGCTGTCGCACGGCCGTCCCGCCGGTGGCCCTGGCACTGCTGCTGTCGGTAACGCACGCGCTCTGCGCCGCGATCGAGCCGGTGACCACGGCCGGCGCAGGCACGGACGTCGCGCCGGCGAAGGACGCTGAATCGTTCAGCATCCACGGCCAATTCACCAGCTTGACGCAGAAGCACCCGACATTTGCAGCACCGTATGCGGGCGACAACAGCCTGCGCCGAGCGGAGCCGGCAATGGAGACTGTGGACATGACCCTGTTCCTGGGCCTGCGGCTGTGGCGCGGTGGTGCCTTCCACCTGGACCCGGAGATCGAACAAGGCTACGGGCTGACCAATACGCTGGGCATTGCCGGCTTCCCGAGCGGCGAGGCTTACAAGGTTGGCAGCGGGACGCCCTACTACCGCACTCAACGGGCCTTCCTGCGCCAGACCTTTGCGCTAGGCGACAGGCAGGGCGTCGTGGACTCCAGCGCGAACACGCTGGCCGGCACCGAGCCCGAGGACAAGCTCACGCTCACCGTGGGCAAATTCCCGGTCGTCGACATCTTCGATGCCAATACCTTGGCCCACGACCCTCGCGGTGACTTTCTGAACTGGGCGGCGATCGACTCGGGCGCCTTCGACTACGCGGCCGATTCGTGGGGCTACACGCTGGGCGCCGCGCTCGAGTGGAAGGCGAGCGACTGGACGCTGCGAGGCGGCTACTTCGCCCTGTCCACCGGACCGAACGTGGAGACCATCGACACAACGTTCAAGCAGTATGCGTTGGTGACCGGGGCGGAGAGGCGGTTCCAGCTGGCCGGCCGGCGGGGTGCCGTCCGGCTGCTGATCTACGGCGACCGCGGACATATCGCGCGCTACGACGATGCGGTGGCGCTTGCGACGCGGACGAGCACGATCCCCAGCGCGACGGCAGTGCGCCGCGAAGCCACCAAATCAGGCTGGGCGTTGAACCTTGAGCAGGAGCTTGGCGACGGGGTCGGCTGGTTCGCGCGGGTCAGCGCCAACGACGGCCAGCACGAAGGCTTCGACTTCACCGACATCAACCGCTCGGTAGCCGCGGGCCTGTCCGTCAAGGGAGCACGCTGGCCTCGCCCTGAGGACATGGCCGGCACGGCGATCGTGTCGAATGCCTTGTCAGGGCCGGCCAGAGCGCATTTCGCCGCTGGCGGTCTCGGCATCCTGATTGGCGACGGTCAATTGCCGCACTATGGCACCGAGAACATCGCGGAAGCCTACTACTCGGCGAGCATCGAGCGTCATCTGAACACTGCGCTCGACGTCCAGTCGATCGCCAACCCGGCCTACAACCATGACCGAGGCCCAGTGCGGCTCTACGGCGTCCGCTTGCATGCCGCGTCCTGATGCCCCCAAGCCCACCCACCGAGAGCGCCACGCGATGCAGGTCTTCCACAACTCTAAAATGGCAGTCGCTTGCCGACACGCTGGCCAGCTTGGTGGTCGCATTTGTTCTCGGCGGCCTGATCGGCTTCGAGCGCCAGGTCCGACAGCGCACGGCAGGTCTGCGCACCAACACCCTCGTCGCCGTCGGCGCAGCGGTGTTCGTGCACATGGCCGGGCGCATGCAGCAACTCGGTGGCGGCACGCAGGGCGCGATCCAGGTCATGGCTTACGTGGTCTCCGGCATCGGCTTCCTGGGCGCCGGCGCGATCATGAAGCAGGGATCCAACATCACAGGGCTGAACACGGCTGCCACGCTCTGGGGATCGGCTGCGGTCGGATGTTGTGCTGGAGCCGGGTTGATCGGAGAAGCGACCATCGCAGCCCTGTTCGTGCTGGCCGCCAACACGTTGCTGCGACCGGTGGTCAACCGCATCAATCGCCGCCCCCTTGCCGAAGCGCAGAGCGAGGCGATGTACCGGGTGTATGTCGTCTGCGAGGGTGCCCGCCAGGCCGATCTGCGCGAAAAGCTGATCGAGCTGCTTGAAGCCGCCAACTATCCCGTGCAGGACGTTGACCAGCACGCCTTCGGGCAGAACGACGCCGAGATCGAGGCGACTTTGTACGCCACGGCTGTCGTTCCCGAAGAACTGGATCGGGTGGCTGCGGCACTGGAAGCTCAGCCTGGCGTGTCGCAAGCCTTTTGAAATGCAGCTGCGGAAGAGTGAATGGCGTGGCAGGCGCGTGTTACCTCGATGGCTTGACCCAACTCAAGCGGATCCTCGCACTTTTAGACAACCATTTCGCCATACCGCCAAGTGCCGAACATGCAGTTCTTCCCAAGCCGACCAAGAAAGCCAGCATCGCAGGATCGAGAGCCAACCGAGACACAGGAACTGCTGCAACTCAGCCGGCTATCAGCCGAGGAGGCTTGCACCTGCGTCGGTTCCACGCTTGCAGGACTGACGATCGAGGAAGCTGAAGCGCGCATGAAGCGATACGGCGCAAATCTCGTCACGCGGGACCAGCGGCCGTCAATCGCCAAAGAACTGTGGGGGCGCTCACGCAACCCGCTGAACGCACTGCTGGTCACGCTTGCCGTGGTGTCGTACGCATTGGGCGACGTGAGGGCGGCCGTGGTCGTTCTCGTGATGGTTGTACTGGCCATCGTCACGTCTTTTATCCAGGAGCACCGATCAAACGAAGCCGCGGCCCGCCTGCGCTCTATGGTCAAGAACACGGCTGGCGTGCGACGGCAAGGGTCTTCCAAGGACGGTGAGTTCGCTGAGGTGCCACTCGAAACGCTGGTGCCGGGCGACGTCGTCCGTCTATCTGCCGGGGACATGATCCCTGGCGACCTGCGCCTGCTCGAGGCCAAGGACCTCTTCATCAACCAGTCCGTGTTGACCGGTGAGGCCATGCCGGCGGAGAAATTCTCGGCTCCAAATTCTGGGGCCGACGAAGATCCTTTTGACCTGCCCAATATTTGCTTCATGGGGGCAAGCGTTGTCAGTGGCTACGCCACCGCTGTCATTGTCCGCACCGGCGCGCGAACGTTCTTCGGTGAATTGGCTAGGCAAGTTTCTGGTCAGAGTCCGCCCACCGCATTCGACCAGGGAGTCGCGCGGTTCACCTGGCTGATGATCCGGTTCATTGCCGTGATGGTGCCTCTCGTCTTCCTGATCAACGTGGTCACGAAGCACGATTGGCTTGAGGCATTGATGTTCGCGGTTGCCGTAGGGGTCGGTCTCACCCCCGAGATGCTCCCGATGATCGTGACCGTGAACCTGGCCAAGGGGGCTCTGGCGATGTCGCGTGTCAAGGTCATCGTCAAGCGGCTGAACGCGATCCAGAACCTCGGTGCCATGGACATCCTGTGCACCGACAAGACGGGCACGCTGACCCAGGACCGCATCATTCTCAAGCGCCACCTTGACTTGCACGGCAACGAGTCCGAAAAGGTGTTGCAGTACGCATGGCTCAACAGTCACTTTCAATCGGGTCTGAAGAACCTGCTCGACGTCGCTGTCTTGGACCACGTCGATCTGCACAGGCTACTCGGCGTCGACAAAGGTTACGTCAAGGTTGACGAGATCCCGTTTGACTTTTCCCGCCGGCGCCTTTCCGTGGTCGTTTCGGCGCCCGATGGTCGCCACGTTCTCATCTGCAAGGGAGCGGTCGAGGAGATGTTTTCGGTTTGTACGACCTACGAGGCTGACGGCGAAACGGGGGCGCTGGACGAGACGCATTTCGCCGCCGCCAAGCAGCAGACGAACGAGCTCAACGCGGACGGGTTTCGGGTCGTGGCCGTGGCATACAAGGAGGTTCTTGAGGTTAAGGCGGCTTACTCGGTCGTCGACGAGAGCGAACTCACGCTGCTCGGGTATATCGCGTTCCTCGACCCCCCTAAAGACAGTGCGCGTGAGGCGTTGGCCCAGTTGGCGCGAAGGGGCGTGACGGTGAAGATTCTCACCGGTGACAACGAGGTGATCACGCGCAAGGTGTGCAAGGAAGTCGGACTGAACGTCGGTGAAGTGCTGCTGGGTGGCCAACTCGACGACATGGGCGACGACCAGCTCGCCGAGTTGGCGGACCGCACCACGGTGTTCGCCAAGCTGACGCCCGCACACAAGGAACGCGTCGTGCGACTCCTGCGCAGCCGCAAGCACGTAGTCGGTTTTCTTGGCGACGGCATCAACGACAGCCCGGCTATCAAGGCCGCGGACGTCGGTGTTTCGGTCGACACGGCGGTCGACATCGCCAAGGAAGCAGCCGACATCATCCTGCTCGAAAAGAGTCTGCTTGTGCTTCAAGCGGGCGTGGTCGAAGGGCGTCGGGTCTTTGCGAACATCACCAAGTACATCCGGATGGGCGCCAGCTCTAACTTCGGCAACATGTTCAGCGTCTTGGGCGCCAGCATGTTCCTGCCGTTCCTGCCGATGGCGCCGATTCAGGTGCTGACGAACAACCTGCTCTACGACTTCTCGCAGACGACGATACCGACCGACAACGTCGACGAGAGCGATGTGCAACTTCCACGACAGTGGGACATCGGTGGCATCTTCAAGTTCATGGTCTTGATCGGGCCGATCAGTTCGCTGTTTGACTACGCCACGTACGCGATGATGCTGTTCGTATTCGATGCCTGGAACGACCCGTCGCTGTTTCAGACCGGCTGGTTCGTCGAGTCGCTGCTCACACAAACGCTCATCATCCACATCATCCGAACGGCCAAAGTCCCGTTCATCCAGAGCCGAGCCAGCGCAGCGCTGATGGCGACAACCGCGATCATCTGCTTGGTCGGCATCGTTCTACCCTATACGGGGGTCGGCCGGATCCTCGGATTTCAGTCGCTGCCGTGGGCTTATTGGCCGCTGCTGGTTGCGATGTTGGGCATGTACGCCGCACTGACCCACTCGGCAAAGATGCACTTTGTGCGGCGGTGGGGCATGTAGTGCCGCCTCCCCGAAAAGGGAAGAAGCGGCTTCGAAGCAACCTATGCCTCAGACATCTTCTCGCTCCGTTGCGGTGGTACTCCGCCTGCTGGGCCGCTTGCTCGTCATCGAGTCGCTCTGGGCTCTCTGGCCTGGAGCGGCGGGCGGGAAGGCCGCAGCCGGTGTGTGCTTTTGCCTGGCCGCCGGCTGCGCCACCGTCGCTCGACTGTGACACGAACCGATGTGGAGCCCAGACTTGAACCGCCGGTTCGAGGCATTTGTTCTTCTTCTGATCGCTGCGATCATTTTTGTCGCGTCGTGACTCCGGGGTACCTGGAGCCTGAATGCATTCCATCCGGGACGCACCGTTAGGCGGTGAAGGGACCCTTCGCCATGCCCCGCGCAATGGCTCACTTGGGGTCGGGTGTACGCCACCAACATCAGCTGACTGCACGGTTGTCAGGGTGTCGCCGGCCGAAGGTCTGTTCCTTTCTTTGGCAAGCAGTCGGGCCGCGGACCACGAAGGACCCAGCGGATGGCGCTGGGACACCATCACCTTGCACGCCACGGTCTATCTGGAAGCATTTAACGATAGTGGTTTCCGTAAACAGCCAGAGGACAGTCCATGTCGCCTCAACAATTCAATTCCCGGACCCATTCGAGACCCCTCAAGCACCGCAGGGCCGGCTGCGACGACTGCTGCGTGCGGGCTCCCTGGCAACCGGCTTGGTCTGGGTCACATCCACTGCGCTGGCCCTGGCGTCGACGCCCGCGCCGCTGAAGATCTACGGGCCCGGCGGCCCCGCGCCGGCCATGCATGAGGCCGCCGTCACATTTCGGAAGGCCAGCGGCGTGCCGGTGGAAGTGACCGCCGGGCCGACACCGAAGTGGATCGATGGTGCCCGGGCTGATGCCGACCTGATCTACAGCGGCGCGGAAAACATGATGACTGACTTCGTCACCGCGATGCAGGGTCAGCTCGACGCCGCCGATGTCGTGCCGCTGTACCTCCGTCCACTCGCCATCCTGGTCCGTCCGGGCAATCCGCGCCACATATCGGGCCTGAAGGATCTGCTCGCGCCGGGCACCAAGGCGCTGGTGGTGCAAGGCGCCGGGCAGACTGGCGCATGGGAGGATGCAGCCGGACGCCTGGGCGACATTCGCACGGTTCAGGCGCTGCGCAAGAACATCGCGGCCTATCCGGGCAACAGCGCGCTGGCAAAGCAGATGTGGATCGACCGGCCGGATCTCGATGCCTGGCTGATCTGGAACATCTGGCAGGTGTCCAACCCGAGCCTGGCTGAGGTCGTGCCGCTCGAAGAACCGTACCGGATCTACCGCGACACGGGCATCGCAGTGACTACTCGCGGCAAGCAACGAGCCGATGCGCAGCAGTTCATCGCCTTCCTGCAAGGACCTGAGGGAGCCGCGATCTTCAAACGCTGGGGATGGCTTACCCACTGAGGCAGGTCCAGTAACCCGGCGGGCACCTCACGCCGTTTGCGAAGCTGGGGCAGGAGCAGGTGCCAGTCGCTCCGTCCGGACCCGCAGCAGGACGTGGTGGCGGGTGATCGAACATCCGCTCCGCCTGGAGCGGCCTATGGCCCTCGTAAGGCCGAAGAGCCTCTTGGGGCCGAGAAGCGAAGGTCAAGGCTCCCTTTCTGCCCACCTCGTGCAGGCCATGGTTGTGGCTCGTAGGGCCGGCAGCCCGCCGGTGAAGGTCGGTGGGTGCCGCAGAATCCGCCTGCCCTCACCCTGCCCCGCGCCATGCGCCCCTCCAGCCTGCACCGTGCCTTCAGCGCCGCCCTGCTCATTCTCGCGGCCGCGGCGCTTCCCAGCCTCGCTTTCGCCAGGGGCGCCGACGCCCACCGCCTGGTCGCCAAGGTCGCCGCCGAGCACCTGACGCCGGCGGCCGGCGCCGAGATCAACCACCTCCTGGCCCTCGAGCCGGGCGCCACGCTCGCCTCGATCTCGAATTGGGCGGACGAGACGCGCACGAAGGAGACCGCACCCTGGCACTACGTCAACCTCCCCCGCGGCGGCGGCTGCACCTACGACGCCGTCACCATGTGTCCCGGCGGTGCATGTGTCGTCGGTGCCATCGAGCGGCAGGAAGCGATCCTGGCGTCGCACGCGCCGGATGCCGAGCGCCTACAGGCGCTGAAGTATGTCGTCCACTTCATGGCAGACGTTCATCAGCCGCTGCATGCCGGCTTCGCTGACGACCGGGGCGGCAACACGTTCCAGCTCTAGGCTTACGGCCGCGGAACGAACCTGCACGTGCTGTGGGACACCGAGATGGTCGCCAACTGGCCGGGCGGCTTGCCGGCGCTCCAAGCTGCCGTAGAGGCGGCGTCTGCGCCGGCCGGGGGCACCCCGAAAGACTGGGCCGAAGAGTCGTACCGGATCGTCGCCACCGACGGCTTCTACCCGGCGACGCACAAGCTGGACGCCGAGTACGCGCAGCGATGGAGCAGCACGGTTGCGCAGCGCCTGGCCGTGGCGAGCGCCCGGCTGGCGGCGGTGCTGAATACGAGCCTGGCAGGGTTGTAGCGACGACAGCCGCGCGGCCTTTGGTGGCATCCGGCGTCGTTGGGGCCTCGGGCATCTGGCCGGCTCGACATCCTGCATCTGGGCGGACAGCAGCAGCAGACGTGCAAGGCGGCTCTTCGCAAAGCTGGACACTGGCCGCCGCTCCTTCGGCGGTGAAGCAGCACGATCCGCTCGATGCTCGCTCGCCTAGCGGCTGACGGCGTACTCCTCCTTCACCTCGCCTTCATCCTGTTCGTGGTCTTCGGTGGCGTTTCCGCCGTCCGATGGCGATGGGCACCTCTCGTCCATCTGCCGGCCGCCGCCTGGGGCGCCTTCTTGGAAGTGACCGGTCGAATCTGCCCGCTGACTTACCTCGAGAACGACCTGCGCTTGAGGGCTGGGCAGGCCCCAGTACGTCGACATGCAAGTAACGGAACATGAATACACACCACTCACCGCCCATACAGGCGACCTGGAGGTGTAGACATGCGCCAGACGGAACTGCATCTGTCCGAAGTGGATCGCGCAGCGATCAACGGCATCCGAATGAAGGGACTCCATCAAGCGCGCGAAGTGAACCGAGCTCATGTCTTGGCCAGTCTGGATCAAGGTGTGCCGCAGGCGCAGATCATGGCCGTGCTCGGCATTGGGCGTACCGCTGTGTGGCGTACGCGGGCGGCGTATTTGCAGGGTGGAGTCGATCTTGCGGTGTTCGACCTTGCGCGATCAGGCCGACCGCCCCAGTACGACACCGATGCCGAATCCTGGGTGACGGCGCTGGCTTGCACGACTCCGCCAGAGGGCAGACAGCGCTGGACGCTGGTGGAACTCGAACGTGCTGCGCGCCAGGAGCAAGGCCTGGGCAACGTGAGTCGAGAGACCGTGCGGCGCATGCTCAAAAAAACGACATCAAGCCCTGGCGCAGGCTGATGTGGTGCATCGGCGCGTTGACCGAAGAATACCGGCAGCGGATGTACGGCCTGCTCGAACTGTATGCCCGGCCACTGCGCTTGGCTGAGCCGGTCATCTGCATCGACGAGAAGAGCTTGCAACTCATCGCTCACAGTCGTCGGCCGCTGCCGATGGCTGAGCACAGCCCGACGAAGCAGGACTACGAGTACGTTCGCAACGGCACCACCAATCTGTTCGTGGCGGTCGAGCCCAAGGCGGGCCGGCGAATCGTCGAGGTCACGGCGCAGCGGGGCAAGATCGACTTCGTTGCCTTCGTCAGAGATCTGCCGACCAACGCCTATGCCGCGGCACGCCGCCGAGTTCACTTGGTGCTGGACAACCTGAACACCCATTTCCGCAAGTCGTTCGACGATGTCATGGGCAAGCGCGCGGCGGCCAAGCTCCTGCGTCGTGTCCAGTTCCACTACACGCCCAAGCACGCCGGCTGGCTGAACATGGCGGAAATTGAAATCGGCATTCTCAGCCGGCAGCGCCTGGATCGACGGATCGCCAGCCGAGAGTTTTTGCAGTCCGAGGTGGATGCCTGGCAAGAGGCACGAAACACCGAGGAGAGAACTATCGACTGGAAGTTCACTCGCCAAGATGCCGATCGGAAGCTCAACCGGCACTATGTTTCGACACTTTCGTGTTGACGTACTAGGGTTTGCCCGCCGGGCGCACGGCGCCCGCGCGTCAAGGCGTCCGAGACTCGGGACCGACCCGATTGCTATGGGACCGGCCTGGCCCCACCATTGCGCCCGCATTGACCGGTCCGATCACGCCACAACACAAGGAGACCCCGTGAAAGCGATGCCCCTGCATTCGGCCCCACCGTCCCTGCTGGCCGCACTCGCGGCCTGCGCGGCCCTGGCCTCGGCCAGCCCGGCCCTTGCGGCCGACCCGATCCGCATCGGCGTGATCTCCGAAGCCCAGGCCGTCGCCGGGTCATCGATCGCTCCGGCGGCGCAGCTCGCCGCCGACGAGATCAACGCCAGGGGCGGCATCGACGGCCGCAAGGTCGAGATCGTCGCCTACGACGACCACTCGTCGTCGGCCGAGGCGGTACGGGCCTTCCAGCGCGCGGTCAGCGAGGACAAGGTGAACGCCGTCATCGCCAGCTACATCTCGGAGGTCGTGCTCGCGCTCGAACCCTGGGCTGGACGCCTGAAGACGATGATGATCACGCCTGGCGCGGCGTCGGACGTGATCACCCAGAACATCGCCAAGGACTACGCGCGCAACAAGTACACCTTCCACGGCTACCTGACCTCGAGCGCGCTGGCCGGGCTGGTGTGCGACGCGGCCAAGGACCTGCTGGTCGGACCCTACAAGATGAAGACCGCGGTCATCGTGAGCGAGGACGCGGCCTGGACCACCCCGCTCGACGCCGGCTACGAGGCCTGCCTGCCGAAGGTCGGCCTGAAGGTGCTAGACCACATCCGCTTCTCGCCCGACACGACCGACTTCACGCCGATCTTCAACAAGATCGAGGGCGAGAAGCCCGACGTGATGATCACCGGCATCTCGCACGTAGGCACCCAGCCGACGGTGCAGTGGAAGAGCCAGCAGGTGCCGATTCCGATGTTCGGGATCTCGTCGCAGGCGACCAACTCGACCTTCTGGAAGGACACCAACGGGGCGACCGAAGGCGTGTTCTACCAGGGCGTCTCGGGCCCTGGCGTCGCGGTCACGCCGAAGACGTTGCCCTTCGTCGATGCCTACGTCAAGAAGTATGGCAACCTGCCGGCGTACTCGGGCTACACCGCCTATGACGAGGTTTATATGATCGCCGACGCGATCCACCGCGCCGGCTCGACCGACAGCGACAAGATCGTCGCGGCGATGGAGAAAACCGACTACGTGGGCACGATAGGCCGCATCGAATTCCTGCCCCCGGGCAACCCCCATGTGCACGGCCTGCGCACCGGGGCCGGTTTTATCACCGGCCTCATGCTGCAGTGGCAGGACGGCAAGCAGCTCAACATGTGGCCCAAGGACCTCGCCGCGGGCAGCGTCAAGTTCCCCGCCTTCATCAAACTGCCGGCGCATTGATCCGGCCCCCACGGGCCGCCGCCGGGGCGGCCCGTCCTTCTTCACGCGCCTGACCGCGACGTCGGTCGCACGCCCATGCTTTTCTGGCAGATTCTGATCGACGGCTTCGCGATCAGCGCGCTGTACGCGCTGGGCGCCACCGGCTTTACGCTGATCTTCGGCGTCTCCGGCGTGCTGAACCTGTCGCACGGGGCGATCATGGTCGCCGCGGCGGTGGCGGCTTGGGCGACCGCCGACACGTTGCATGTCGCCGCCTACGCGGCAGCCGCGATCGGCATCGCGGTGGGGATGCTGCTCGCCTTCGCGACCTACTTCGTCACCGTGCGCCCGATCCAGCGCTCGCGCAAGATTGTCGAGTCCGAGAGGGAGATCTTCATCCTCACCGCTACCCTGCTGTGGGGAATCATGATCTCCGAAGTGGTGGCCTACCTGTTCACGAACAACGCCAAGACGGTGCTGCCGATCGTCCAGGGCGTGGTGACGGTGTTCGGCGTGCGCACGCCGAGCAACGAGTTCTTCACTGCGGTTGTCTGCTGGGTCGCCATCGGCGGGCTGTGGCTGCTGGTCAACCGCACGCGGCGCGGCAAGGCGGTGCTGGCCGCCTCGATGAACCCGCGTGGGGTCACGCTGCTGGGCGTCGAGCTGTCGAGCATCTACCTGACGGTGTGGGCCCTGTACGGCCTGCTCGCCGGCATCGCGGGGGTCCTCCTCGGCATGTTCCTGGGCGTCAGCTCGTACAGCGTCGGCCCGCTGACGGCGAGCGCCTTCTCGATCGTCGTCCTTGGCGGCCTGGGCAGCGTGTCCGGGTCGCTGATTGCCGCCTACGTGGTCGGCTACCTCGAGACGCTGACCGCCTATCTCGTCTCGCCGGCCTACCGCACGGTCCCTGCGCTGCTGCTGCTGATCGTCGTCATGTACGTGCGCCCGCAGGGGCTGTTCGGGCGGAGGTGAGCGTGGGTGCGGCCCTGCGGTCCCGGCTCGTGTGGATCGGCATCGTAATCCTCGGCGTGGGCCTGGTGCTGCCGTCGATGGCCTCGGGCTACGTGCTGGGCCTGCTGACGGTGGCGTTCTACACCGCGGTCTTCGCGATGTCCTGGGACCTGCTGTTCGGCTTCGCCGGCGAGGTCAATTTCGGCCCCACCTTCCTCATCGGCCTGGGCGCGTACACGGCCGGCATCCTCGACGCCCGCCTGTCGCCACACATCTCGATCTGGCTGTGCGTCGCCGCCGGCGCCGTGGCGGCGGTCATCGGCGGCGTGCTGCTCGCCCTGCCGGCGCTGCGCCTGCGCGGGCCGTACTTCGGGCTGACCACGCTCGTCGCCGTGCTGATGCTGCAGAACTTCGTCGTCGTCTTCGCCGAGTGGACCGGCGGCGAGATTGGCCTGCCGGTGCCCGACGTCATCTCGGTCAGCGAGCGCACCAACTACTGGATCGCCTTCGGCTTTATGGCGGCGAGCGGGACGATCCTGTTCGGCCTGTCGCGGTCGGCGGTCGGACTGATCCTGCAGGCCAGCGGGCAGGACGCCGTGCAGGCGGGCGCTCTAGGCTTCAACGTCGCCAAGCACAAGCTCGCGGCCTTCATCGTCAGCGCCTTCTTCTCGGGCCTGTCGGGGGCGCTGATGGTGTTCTACATGGGCACCGCGTCGGTCGGCACCTTCGTGGACATCGCCGTCGGCGTGCAGGTCATCATCGCCGCGGTGCTCGGCGGGCGGCGCACGGTGGTCGGCGCGGCCCTCGGCGCGATCTTCCTGATCGGGATGGGCGAACTGCTGCGCCCGCTCGGCGAACTGGCCACACTGATCGTCTCGGCCATCGCGCTGGCCGTGATCTTGTTCTTCCCCGACGGATTCCTGGGGATGCTGCGGGGCAGGTCGGACGCATGACTGCAACCGCCCCGATGCTCGAGGTGTCGCGGCTGACCAAGCGCTACGGCGGCCTGGTCGCAGTAAAGGACCTGAGCTTCGCGATCCGCCCCGGCGAGATTCTCGGCCTGATCGGTCCGAACGGGTCTGGCAAGTCAACCGCGATGAAGACGATCATGGGGGTCGAATCGCCCAGCGCCGGGTCGGTCCGGCTCGACGGCGTCGAGATCGGCGGGCTGCCGGCGCACCAGGTGGCGCGCCGTGGCGTGGGCCTGGTGTTCCAGCATTCGCGCCCGCTGAACCGCCAGACGGTGCTCGAGAACATCCTCGTCGCGCTGCTGCCCGACAGCCTGACCCAGCTCTTCGCCGGCCGCGAGGTGCGCGCCCGGGCGCGAAAGATCGCCGAGCGGGTCGGCCTGGGCGGCATGGTCGACCGCAGGCCGCCGACGCTGGCCTTCGCCGACCTGCGCCGGCTCGAACTCGCCAAGGCCATCGCCCGCCACCCCAAGCTGGTGCTCGTCGACGAGCCCTTCGCAGGGCTGACGGCTTCCGAGGTCGCCGATTTCTCGGCGCTGATCCGCGAATTCCGCGCCGAGGGACGCGCGGTGCTTCTCGTCGACCACAACGTCAAGGGCGTCTCGGCACTCGTCGACCGGGTGCTGGCGATGTACCTCGGCGAGTGGATCGCCGAAGGCGCCGCCGCCGACGTGATGCAGGACGAGACGGTGCGCCGCGTCTACCTCGGCGGCGCACTGGTCTCCGCAGCGCGTCCCGAAGCCAGCTTCACCGACCAGGTGCCGCTGCTGCAGGTCGAGCAGGTCGGTGTCCTGTACGGCAAGGCGCTCGCACTGCACGAGGTCTCGCTGCACGTCCACGAAGGCGAATTCGTCTCGCTGGTCGGTCTGAACGGCGCGGGCAAGACGACGCTGTTCAACGCCGTCTCGGGGCTGGTGCCGCATGCGGGCACGATCCGCTTTGCCGGCGAGCCGCTGCGCGGGCGCACCGCGGCGACAATCGCCCGCCACGGCATCGTCCAGTGCCCGGAGACGCGCGAGCTGTTCGGCGACATGAACGTGCGCGAGAACCTGGAACTGGGCGGGAACGCACTGCCCGACGCCGAGCGCGACGAGCGCCTCGAATGGCTCTTCGACCTGTTCCCTATCCTCCGCGACCGCCAGGCACAGCTGGCGCGCACGCTCAGCGGCGGCGAGCAGCAGATGCTGGCCATCGCCCGCGCGCTGATGATGAAGCCCAGGCTCCTGATCCTCGACGAGCCGACGCTGGGGCTGGCCCCGGTGATCCTGGAGATCCTGTCCAAGGCCCTCGAACGGCTGCGCGCGACGACCCGGATCAGCGTCCTGCTCGGCGAGCAGAACGTAACCTTCGCACTGCCGCACGCCGACCGGGTCTACGTGCTGGACCACGCGAAGATCGTCTGGGAAGGGCCGCCCGACCGCTTCGAGGCCGAGGCGGCCGCGGCCTACCTCTGAAACCCGGCGCGGTCCGCGCCCTTGCCGCCCCGAGGCAGCCCATGTCCACCGACCCGATCCCGATGAACGGCGCCGAAAGCCTGCTGCGGACCCTGCTGGCCAGCCGCGTCGACACCTGCTTCGCCAACCCCGGCACCTCGGAGATGCACTTCGTCGCCGCGCTCGACCGCGTCGACGGCATGCGCTGCGTGCTGTGCCTGTTCGAAGGCGTGGTTACCGGCGCGGCCGACGGCTACTACCGGATGGCGGACCGGCCGGCAGCGACGCTGCTGCACCTCGGCCCCGGGCTGGCTAACGGGCTGGCCAACCTGCACAACGCCAGGAAGGCCGGATCGGGCGTCGTCAACATCGTCGGCGAACATGCCAGCCACCACCTGCGCTTCGACGCCCCGCTTACCAGCGACATCGCCGCCGTGGCGCGGCCAATGTCGCACTGGGTCCGGACGGCGGCCGATTCGCGCTCGCTCGCCGCCGATGCCGCGCAGGCCGTGGCCCAGGCGCGAACGCCGCCGGGTCGCATCGCCACGCTGGTGCTGCCGGCCGATGCGGCCTGGGGTCCGGCCGATGGGGTGGCGGGCGCGGTCGCCGTGCCGGCCCGAACGGCGATCGCCGACACGGCGGTCGAGGCCGCGGCGCGGGCGCTGGGCAGCGGCGCGCCGGCGGCAGTCGTGCTCGGAGGGGTGGCGGTGCGCGAGCGGGCGCTGCACCTGGCCGGGCAGGTCGCCGCGGCGACGGGCTGCGCGCTGTTGTCCGAGACCGGGCTGGCGCGGCTGCAGCGCGGCGCCGGCCGCGTCGGCACGCGGCGCATACCGTATGCGGTCGACGCCGCGGTCGCGATGCTCGCGGAATACCGGCAGCTGGTCCTGGTCGGTGCGAAGTCGCCGGTCGGCTTCTTCGCCTATCCGGGCAAGCCGAGCTCGCTGGTGGCGGCGGAATGCGCGGTCAGCGAACTCGCCGCGACCGGTGACGACATCGAGGCCGCCCTCGCGGCACTCGTCGAACGCCTGGGCGCTGGCCGGCTGGCCCCGCGCGGGGTCGCGGCCCTGGCGCCGCCCGGGCTGCCCGGCGGCCCGATCACCGCCGCCGGCATCGGCGCAGTGCTCGGCGCGCTGATCCCCGAGGGCGCGATCGTCGTCGACGAGGCGGTCTCGACCGGGCGCGGCTTCGACACCCAGACCGAAGGCGCCGCACCCCACGACTGGCTGAACATCGTCGGCGGCTCGATCGGCTTCGGACTGCCGGCGGCCACCGGTGCGGCGATCGCCGCGCCTGGCCGGAAGGTAATCGTCCTCGAAGGCGACGGCAGCGCGATGTACACGCTGCAGGCCTTGTGGACGATGGCGCGCGAGAACCTGGACGTCACGGTCCTCCTGTTCGCGAACCATGGCTACCAGATCCTGAAGGGTGAGCTGGCGCAGGTGCGCGCCGGAACCCCGGGCGCCAAGGCGGCCGCCCTGCTCGGCATCGACCGCCCGCTGCTCGACTGGGTGGCCCTGGCCCGGGGCCATGGGCTGGAAGCGTCGCGCGTCGACGATCTGGGGTCGCTGGCCGCCGCGCTGCACCGCGCGCTGGCTGAGCAGGGGCCGCGGCTGATCGAAGTCGTGATCTAGGTTGTTGCTGAGAGGGCCAGCGCGAGGCGCCGCCCGGCGTTCGGCCGTCAAGGCCGGAAGCGGGGGAAGCTGTCGTGCTCCTTCCTGATCGACTTGACGCCACCCGAGCGGACGAAGCCAATGTCAGCGAGCATATGGATATGGACGAGTTTGCGCGACTTCACTTCCTCCTTGTCGCCGCCGATCGGGCAATGAGCCGCCGCGCCGAAAGGTCGTGGAGCGATCCGAGCCCGAGAATGGGCTGGCGCAGGCGCCACGGAGCGTGACGCGGTAAGAGATAGTTCGAAGATTCGCTTACCGTCGCGGTCGATGGGCATCTCGACCGAATTCATGCGGCGCCGCGCGGCGGTGGTCGATGCCGGCGAAATTCGCCAAACCGAGCGTTCGACGGGCGGCGCACTACAGCCGCCGCTGGCCGGCTGTGTGAGTTCCCCCGGGCGGCATCGACCGCTCCCTTACGCTGCATAGCTGCCGCCCACGCCGTCGAGGCGAGCGTCAGCAGAGGGTCGGGACTTGCCGCCCGATGCCCGTGGAAGCTGACGCCGGCGGGGCAACCACGATGAGCCAGGGACTTGTCCCGCGCACCATCGGCGATGTGCGACAGCTTCCGATATACAGCGGCCGGACGCCTGGTCGGACAAAAACTGCAGGTTCCGGCAGCGGCCACCGTTCAACCGCCAAACCTGACCGGCTGCACCCAGTCTTAAACGGACAGCCGCCAATCGAGCGTGTCCAAGGTAGTCGGAAGCGCTCGCCCCGCGTGAAGGTGATTCGGCTCGCGTCCCGTGCGATGCCAGAACGCCCTCCGCGATCCCACCACCGGTGGACCCCTGGGTGGACCCCTGAGCCCTGAAATGAGAAACGGGTTAGCTCCTTGTGGGGGTTAACCCGTTGATTTTATTGGTGCGGCTGGCAGGATTCGAACCCACGACCCCTTGGTTCGTAGCCAAGTACTCTATCCAACTGAGCTACAGCCGCGCAGCCCTGCAATATACCACGTCAGGGTCGGCATTCAGTCCAGCGCGGCGGCGGCCTGCTCGCAGCGGACGGCTTGCGCTTCGTCGGCTTCCTGGCGCGCCAGGGCGGCCAGCTGGCGCCACGCGGCGCGGCGAATGCGCACCGGCAGGCCCGGTGCAGCCGCTGCCTGGGCCAGCGGACGGCGCGCCTTACCCCAGAGCTGGCGCTCCGCGAAGACCATGCCCACCGCGGCCATGACCGCGCTCTCGTGGCCGAAGGCCTGGGCCGCGCTTTCCAGCCGCGGCAACCAGTCCGCGCCGATACCGCTGCGGGCATCGATCAGCGCCAGCGCGACCTGTTCGCGGTCGTCGCGCGACAGCTCGGACAGGCGCTCCCAGAAAGGCCGCAGCCAGTCCCGGGCGTCGGACACCGCGTCGAGCTGCATGGCGCGCAGCGCGGCGCGCGCGACCACGCTGGCGTCGCGCTGGTCGGCGGCATCGAACTGGCCCCACAGGCGGCGCAGCTGCTGCAGGTCGTGGGCACTTTCCAGCGCCTCGGCCGCCAGCGATCGCAGCAGGCTCTGAGCCGCCACGGCGGAGAACGCGCCATGGTTTGCGAGCAGCCGAGCCGTGTGCAGTGCGTCGAGCGGCTGGCGTGCCATGCGCAGCGCCTGCAGCCTCAGGCGCAGGGCCTGGGTGCGCCGCGAGGCGCCGGGCGGCAGCGCCTCGATCAGTTCGACGGCCCGCGGTGCGTCGCGGTCTTCCAGCGCCCACTCGGCTGCCAGCAGGCGCGCCGCCTCCTCCACGCTGCGCGAACCGCCGCGCCCGGCCTTGCCGGCCTTCAGCGACCGCCGCAAGGCCTCGTCGCGATGGGCACGGTCTTGCAGCCGGTGGAGGCTGCCGGCAGCCAACAGGTGGGCCAGGGCGCGGAAGTCAGCGTCCATCACGCTGCCTGCGGCGCCGTCTGCGATGGCCAGCGCGCGCTCGGCCGCCTTGCGCGCGCGGCCGTAGCGGGCGGCGAAGAACTCCGCCAGCGCTTCGCGAAAGGCCGCCTGCGCGGCACGCTCGCGGCGCAGCGTGCGCCACTCGCCGGCGCGGCGCGGCAGGCTGATGAGCGCGTTGATCGCGTTTACCGCCGACACCAGCAGCAGGCAGGTGCCCAACAGCAGGATCACGAACAGATTCAGCGAAAGGTCGGTCCTCCAGCCGCCCCAATAGAGGCTGACCAGGCCGTCGTTGGGACCCAGCGTGGTCGCCGCCACCACGGCCACCAGAGCCAGCAGCAAGAGCCAGATGACGGTGCGCATCTCGATCCGGGTCGCGCCTCAGCCTGGCCGGCCGGGCCGGCATTCCTCACCACACGGGACAGACATCATCCCGGCCCTCAGCGTCCCGCCGACGCCGCTGCGATGGCGGCCAGCGTGGCGTCCGGTCGCGGCACCGTGACGAGCCGGGCCTGCATCATCACCTGTTGCACGACGTCGCTGGCCGACGCCACGCGGCGCGAGCCGCGATCGAAATAGCGGTCGAGCGCGGTCTTGGCATCGCGCAGATCGGACTGGGCGGCGTCGAACTGGCGAGACAAGAGCGCCAGCCGGGCATTCAGCAGCCGCAGCTTGAGGTTCTCGCGCAGGAAGAAGGCCTGCTCGGGCGCCACCAGCATGGCGTCGGGGTCGTCGATGCGCGTGACGCGCAGCAGACTCTTGGCTTCCTGCCAGAGGTGACCCCCGAAGTCACGCCAGCTCGCGGCCAGCTGCCTGGTCCACGAGCCGGCGACGCCGGCGGCACCTGCTGCGCCTGCGCTGGCGCTGGCAGCGGCCGCAGGCGGCGCGTCGGCCGCCGCTGCCCCGCGCCGATTTCCGCGACGCTCAGGCGCGGACAGCAGTGGCAGATCGTCGATCTCGCGGATCACCTCGTCCAGCCGGATCGTGAGCGTGGTGACGTCGGTGACGCCGGCGCTGCGCGTGCGTTCCAGGTCCTGCGCGATGGCGCGGCGCACGCGCTCCAGGCGCGGCTGGTTGTAGCGAGCCAGGCGCTCGTCGGCCTGCTTGAGCGTGAGCACCAGCGGATCGGCACTGCCGGTGATCGCCGTCTGCTGCAGCGCGACGCGGACCGATGCCTCGAGATCGGCCAGCACGTTCTCGTCGCGGGAGCGGGCCAGCGACTGGATCAGCTCCTCGAGCTGGCTGCGCTGCATCGTCGTCTCGGCGACGCGGGCTTCGAGCAGCGCGAGCCGCGCGTCCGACTCGCGCACCGTGGTTTCGGCCTCGCGCGCCAGAGTTCGCGCCTCGGTGGCCTGGCTGCCGCTGTCCTGCTGGCGCCGCACGAGCTCGACTTCCAGCGTCTTCAGTCTCTGCTGGGTCCCCCAGGCAACCCACAGCGCAGCGACGGCAACCAGCACCGCCAGCCCGGCCAACGCTGCCAGCCCCGGCTCGCGCCGGGCCGTGGGCGCCGCGGGCAGGGGCGCCGGGTCGGGCACGGCGGGAGGGGGCGCGGACGTCTCGGTCACAGGGCCTGCGATTGTATCGGCGGCCACCGTGCGGCAAGCTCGACCACCGCCGCCGCTGCCGGCCGGGCGAGCGCGATCTGTCCGAAGCCGGCGGCACGCGCGGCCTCGCCGATGCGCGGATGCGAGACGATAGCTGCGCCGCGTGACCAGTCGGCGTTCGGCGCCAACAGGCGCAGGTTGGCGATCGCCTCGCTGCTGCTGAAGTGCCAGAGGTAGGCCGCCGGGGTGGCCAGGGCGGCGGCCAGCAAGGCGCTTTCGGCCGCCGAAGGCGCCGGCACCTCGCGCTTGTACGCGGCGACGAACTCGACCGTCGCGCCGCGGCTGCGCAGCGTCTCGGCCAGCCAGTCGCGACCCTCTTCGCCGCGCACCACGAGCACCCGCCGGCCGCCCCACGCGCGGCCGGCGATCCGCTCCCACAAGGCCTCGGAATCGAAGCGTTCGGCGTCCGGCGCCGGCTCGGCCAACGCGGCGGCGGGCACGCCCGCCGCGCGCAGCGCAGCCGAGGTGCCAGGCCCGGTGGCGCCGGCGCTCACACCCTCCGGCCAGCGCGGCGGCGGCGCGGCGGCAAAGAAGTGGCTCACCGCATTGGCACTCACAAACAGCACGAGGCTGTAGGCACTCAGATGCTGCGACGCGGCCAGCAGCGGGGCGCGGTCGGCGACCGGCGCGATGACGATCAGCGGCAGCGCCTGTGCCGGCTGCCCCAGCGCCTGCAGCGCGTGCACCCAGCCCGTGGCTTGTGCGGCCGGGCGGGTCACGATGATCTGCCTCATGGGCCGCCGCCCCCGCCGCAGGGCCCCGGCGCGCGGCGCCGGTTCATCCTAGGCCTGCAGGTAGCCGGCCGCGCCGGCGGCGCGCAGCCGCTCGGCGGCGGTGCCGCCCAGCGCTCGAGCTTCGGCCTCGTCGGTCACCGCTGCCGAGACCCGCGTGCGCAACAAGGCGCGCCGGGGATCGACGGCGTCGCCCAGGGCGGCCTCCAGGTGCAGCGTCTCGCGATCCCAGGTCGCATGCGCGGCCAGCGGCATGCTGCAGCTGCCGCCCAGAGAGCGCGAGACGGCGCGTTCGGCATGCGCGGCCAGGAACGTCGGCCGGTGGATGGTCTGCGCCAGCAGTTCGCGCAGCGCGTGGGCGTCCTCGCGCACCTCGATGCCCAGCGCGCCCTGCCCGGCAGCCGGGATCATCGCGGCGGGATCGAAGCGCGCCCGGATGCGCTCGCGCAGGCCCAGCCGCATCAGTCCGGCGGCGGCGAGCACGATGGCGTCGAAGCCACCCTCGTCGAGCCTGCGCAGCCGCGTGTCGAGGTTGCCGCGTAGCGGCTCGATGCGCAAGTCGGGGCGCAGCGACAGCAGCTGCACCACGCGGCGCAGGCTGGACGTACCGACCACCGCGTCCTGCGGCAGCGCGTCCAGGCTCGCGTAGCGGTTGGAGACGAAGGCGTCGCGCGGGTCCTCGCGCTCCCAGACTGTTGCCAGCGCGAAGCCGGGCGGCAGGTCCATCGGCACGTCCTTCAGCGAATGCACGGCCAAGTGCGCCCGGCCCTGCTCGAGCGCGGTCTCGAGCTCCTTGACGAACAGGCCCTTGCCGCCGACCTTGGACAGGCTGCGGTCGAGGATCTGGTCGCCGCGGGTGGTCATGCCCAGCAGCTCGACCTGCAGCTCGAAGCGCGCCACCAGCGTGTCGCGCACGTGCTCGGCCTGCCACAGCGCAAGGCGGCTTTCGCGGGTGGCGATGATGGTGGGCTTGCTCATGCGCCGATGATAGCCAGCCGGTCGCAGCCGTCCGCCGTGCCGGCCCACCGCCGGGCACGCGGCTTGCGGGGCCGAGCTTCCGGGGCCGGCCACAATCGGTAACCTGGTTACATCGCCCGGAGGCTCGCATGCCGCGCACCACGACCGCTCGCACCAAGACCGCTTCACGCACCAAACCCAGCCGTAGCGCGGCCGAGAGCGACGCTGCCGCGAAGAACAGACCACTCGTCGAGGACATCCGGTTACTGGGCCGGATCCTGGGCGACGTGATCCGAGAGCAGGAAGGCGCAGCCGCCTTCGACCTCATCGAGCGCATCCGCCAGCTCTCGGTGGCCTACCGGCTGAAGGCCGACGCCAGCGCCGGGCGCGTGCTCGACCGGCTGCTCAAGAACCTCTCGGCCGACCAGACGGTGACCGTGATCCGCGCCTTCAGCTACTTCTCGCACCTGGCCAACATCGCCGAGGACCGCCACCACGTGCGCCGGCGTGCGGTGCACGAGCGGGCGGGCGACCTGCATGAGGGTTCGCTGGCGCTGGCCTTCGAACGCCTGCACCGCGCCGACCACCGCGCCGCCGAGATCGCGCAGACGCTGGCCCACGCCTACATCTCGCCGGTGCTCACCGCCCACCCCACCGAGGTGCAGCGCAAGAGCATCCTCGACGCCGAGCGCGCCATCGCAGGCCTGCTCGGCGAGCGCGACGACCTGTCCACGGCCGAGCAGCGCGCCGACAACGAGGCCGGGATGCGCGCCCGCGTTACGCAGCTGTGGCAGACCCGCATGATCCGCACCGCCAAGCTCACGGTCGCCGACGAGGTCGAGAACGCGCTCAGCTACTACCCCACGACCTTCCTTCGCGAGATACCGCGTCTGTACCGCGACATCGAGCGCGCGCTGCCCGGGCATCCTGTGGCCTCGTTCCTGCGCATGGGCCACTGGATCGGCGGCGACCGCGACGGCAACCCCAACGTCACCGCCGCCACCTTGCGCCATGCGCTGTCGCGGCAGGCCGAGGTCGTGCTGCGCCACTACCTCACCGAGGTGCACGCGCTTGGCGGCGAGCTCTCGTTGTCGGCCATGCTGGCGCCGGTGACGCCCGAGATGCAGGCGCTGGCCGCGCGCTCGCCCGACCACAGCGAGCACCGCAGCGACGAGCCCTACCGGCGCGCTCTGATCGGTATCTACGCCCGGCTCGCGGCGACGCTGCAGCACCTGACCGGCACCGAGGCACTGCGCCACGCGGTGGCGCCACAGGACCCCTATGCCTCAGCCGACGAATTCCTGCGCGATCTGCAGGTGATCGAGCGCTCGCTGCATTCGCATCACGCGCAGGCCCTGGTTGCGCCGCGGCTGGCGCCGCTGATGCGTGCGGTGCAGGTGTTCGGCTTCCACCTGGCCACGCTGGACCTGCGCCAGAGCTCGGACAAGCACGAGGCCGTGGTGGCCGAGCTGCTGCAACGCGCGCGCGTCGAGCCCGACTACGGCGCCCTGCCCGAGGCGGCGCGGCGCGAGCGCCTGCTGGCCCTGCTCAACGACGCCCGGCCGCTGCGCGTGCACGGTGCGGTCTATTCCGAACTGGCCTTGTCGGAGCTGGAAATCTTCACGACCGCGCGCGAGGCGCTGGCCCGCTTTGGCCGCGGCGCGATCCGCCACTACATCATCTCGCACACCGAAGAGGTCTCCGACCTGCTCGAGGTGCTGCTGCTGCAGAAGGAGACCGGCCTGCTCACCGGCACCCTGGACGGTGACGCCACGAGCGCGCTGATCACCGTGCCGCTGTTCGAGACCATCGCCGACCTGCGCCGCAGCGAGCCGATCATGCGCGAGTTCTACGCCCTGCCCGGCATCACGCGGCTGATCGTCGCCGGCGGCGCCGAGCAGGACGTGATGCTGGGCTACAGCGACAGCAACAAGGATGGCGGCTTCTTCACCAGCAACTGGGAGCTCTACCGGGCCGAGACGGCACTGGTCGAACTCTTCGGCGAACTCGACCGCAAGCACCCGATCACGCTGCGCCTGTTCCACGGCCGCGGCGGCACGGTGGGCCGCGGCGGCGGCCCCAGCTACCAGGCGATCCTGGCGCAGCCGCCGGGCACGGTCAACGGCCAGATCCGCCTGACCGAACAGGGAGAGGTCATCGCCAGCAAGTACGCCCACCCGGAGATCGGCCGCCGCAACCTCGAGACCCTGGTGGCCGCCACGCTCGAGGCCACGCTGCTGCACCCGACGAAGACGGCGTCGAAGTCGTTCCTCGACGCGGCGGCCGAGATCAGCGAAGCCAGCTTCGGGGCCTACCGCAAGCTGGTCTACGAGACGCCGGGCTTCACCGACTACTTCTTCGCCGCCACGCCGATCCGCGAGATCGCCGAGCTCAACCTCGGCTCGCGCCCGGCGAGCCGCAAGTCCACGCGCGCGATCGAGGACCTGCGCGCGATCCCGTGGAGCTTCTCCTGGGGCCAGTGCCGCATGGCGCTGCCCGGCTGGTGCGGCTTCGGCACCGCGATCGAAGCCTTCCTGGCCGCGGGCGATCGCGCCTCACGCATCGAGCTGCTGCAGCGAATGCACCAGCATTGGCCGTTCTTCCGCACCTTGCTGTCGAACCTGGACATGGTGCTGGCCAAGAGCGACCTGCGCATCGCCGCGCGCTACGTCGAGCTGGTCGAGGACAAGGCCGTGGCTCGGCGCATCTTCGCCGCGCTGCGCGCCGAGTGGCAGCGCGCCCACGAGGCGCTGGCGCTGATCACCGGCGAGGATCAGCGACTGCAATCCAACCCGGCGCTGGCACGCTCGATCGCGCACCGATTCCCGTACCTCGACCCGCTGAACCACCTGCAGGTCGAACTGCTGCGCCGCTACCGCAACCGGCGCGACGGGCAGGATGGCGTCGACCGGCTGCAACGTGGCATCCACCTGTCGATCAACGGCATCGCGGCAGGGCTGCGCAACACGGGCTGAAGGCGACGTCTCGCCGCGCCGGTTCATGCGTTGCCGGACGCCGCCGTCAGCGCAGCCCGGACTTCGGCCAGCTGCCGGCGCGAAACGGCCAGCCATTCGTCCAGCGGCGCCACGCGCACCGCCCAGCCGTCGCCTTCGGCGTCGGCATCGCGGCCACGCAGTTCGAGCGCACGGACGGCATGGCGCGCCACCAGCGCATTGCGGTGGACGCGGATGAATCCCGCGCCCAGCCGCGGCTCGAGCGCCGACAGCGATTCGTCCAGCACGTGGCTGCGCAAGGTGGTGCGCAGGGTCACGTACTTCTGCTCGGCCTTCGCGTAGAGCACTTCGGCCACTGGCAGGCGCAGCACGCGGCCGCGGTCGCTGAACACCAGCACCGGCCCGGTCTCGACGGCCGCAGGATCGCGCAGGCGCTGCGCCACGCGCTGCAACGCGGCCAACAGGCGGTCGCGGCGCACGGGCTTGGTGAGGTAGTCCACGGCCTCGATCTCGAAGGCGGCCAGCGCATGCTCGGCGTGCGCGGTGACGAAGATCACCGCCGGCGGCCGCGACAGGGTCTTGAAAAGTTCGGCCAGGCGCAGGCCCGCGTTCGAGCCCGGACCGGGCATCACGATGTCGAGCAGGACGGCGTCCACCGGCGTTGCCTGAAGCAGCGCGAACGCCTCGGCGGCGTCGCCCGCCTCGCCGACGATCTCCAAGCCGGCCTCGGGCAGGCTCTCGATCAGCGATCGCAGCCGCAGCCGCGCCAGCGGCTCGTCATCGACGATGGCCAACCTCATCGCGCGGGCACCACCAGGCGGGCGTGGAACATCTCGCCCTCGCGCCAGACGTCGCACTGGGCCGCGACGTCGTGCAGCAGCCGAAGGCGCTCGCGCACGTTGTGCAGTGCCATGCCGTGACCGGGGTTGCCCGGCGCGTCGTCCGGACCGCCCAGGGTGTTGCTGACGACGACCACCGCCTGCCCGCGCTGGACATGGGCGCGCACGAGGACGCGCCCGCCCTGGGCCGCTGGCTCGATGCCGTGGCGCACCGCGTTCTCGACCAGCGGTTGCAGCACCAGCGGGGGCACGCGTGCGGCGTGCACGCGGGGGTCGATCTCCCACTGCACGGCCAGCCGGGCGCCGAAGCGCACCTGCTCGATGTCCAGGTAGCGGCGCGCCAGCTCGATCTCCTCTTCCAGCGTCACCGACGCGCCGACCTCGGCCAGCGCGACGCGAAACAGCTGCGCCAGATCCTCCAGCACGTTCTCCGCGCGCTCGGGATCGACGCGCACCAGCGCCAGCGCCGTGTTCAGCGCGTTGAACAGGAAATGCGGCCGGATGCGCGACTGCAGCTCGGCCAGGCGCGCGCTCGCGGTGGCCGGATGCCAGATGCGAGCGCGCAGGTCGAGCCAGGCCCATAACAGCGCCGCGAAGGCCACCCCCGCCAGCGCCACGGCAGCCGCTCGCAAGGCGCCGCCGTCGCCGGCCACGCCGGCCCACCACAGCGGCCACCATCCGAACAACGCAGCCACGGCGCCGACGACGAGCACGAAGGTCGCGCGCATCGGTACCTCGGCGCCGCGCAGCGGCCGTTGCAACGCGCAGATCGACACCAGCCACAGCAAGGTGCCGGTGAGGCCGCCGAAGGACAGCGCCGCCTGCCGGGCGGCCCAATCCGCCATGCTGCTGGCGTCGGCCAACGCGACGATCATCAGCACCGCCTGCACAAGCAGCAGCGCGCGCAGCGCCAGGGCCGGGTGGCAGACGTCGAACGCCGCCGCGGCCTGGGCCTGCAGCCGCGCGCGCTCGTCGGCCAACGGGTCGAAGCGGGTGGCCGAGAACCCGGTGCTGGCCACCGCCGAGCGCGTACTCTCGGGCCACAGGCTGGCAGGCCGGCTCGCCGTGAACGCGAAGTCGGCCGAGCCCTCGGTGTCCTGCGGCGCGGGGCAGCTCATCTCGGCCCGGATAATACGGAGTCCTCTCGCAGCGGCCGCATGCGGCCCCCCTCGGATGTCACAAGATCGTTCATCGGACCCCTTGGCCCTCAAGCACCAGGCCTGGTCGGCGCTGTTCAGCGAGCCGATGAGCGAACTGGTCAAGCGCTACACCGCCAGCGTCGGCTTCGACCAGCGGCTGTGGCGGGCCGACATCGAAGGCAGCCTGGCGCATGCCGAGATGCTCGCCGCACAGGGCGTGATCGCGGCCCAGGATCTGGCCGACATCGGCCGCGGCATGGGCCAGATCGCGGCCGAGATCGAGGCGGGCCGCTTCGAGTGGAAGCTCGAGCTGGAAGACGTGCACCTCAACATCGAGGCCCGCCTGACCCAGCTCGTCGGCGACGCCGGCAAGCGGCTGCACACCGGCCGCAGCCGCAACGACCAGGTGGCCACCGACCTGCGGCTGTGGCTGCGCGCCGAGATCGATGCGCTGGCGACGCTGCTCGCCGCGATGCAGCGCGCCCTGGTCGAACTCGCCGCCGAGCACACCGACACCGTGATGCCCGGCTACACCCACATGCAGGTCGCGCAGCCGGTCAGCTTCGCCCATCACCTGCTGGCCTACGTGGAGATGTTCGCGCGCGACGCCGAGCGTCTGGCCGATGTCCGCGTCCGCACCAACCGCCTGCCATTGGGTGCGGCGGCGCTGGCCGGCACCAGCTACCCGCTGGACCGCGAGCGTGTCGCGCGCACGCTGGGCTTCGAGGGCATCTGCCAGAACAGCCTGGACGCGGTGAGCGACCGCGACTTCGCGATCGAGTTCGCAGCGTTCGCCTCGATCTGCATGGTGCACGTCTCGCGCCTGGCCGAGGAGATCGTGCTGTGGATGAGCCAGAACTTCGGCTTCATCGACCTCGCCGACCGCTATTGCACCGGCTCTTCGATCATGCCGCAGAAGCGCAACCCCGACGTCGCTGAACTGGCGCGCGGCAAGAGCGGCCGCGTGGTTGGCCACCTGATGGGCCTGCTGACGCTGATGAAGGGCCAGCCGCTGACCTACAACAAGGACAACCAGGAAGACAAGGAGCCGCTGTTCGACATCGTGGACACGCTGGCCGGCACGCTGCGCATCATGGCCGAGATGGTCAGTGGCATCGAGGTCCGGACCGAGGCGATGGAGCGTGCCGCCCTCAAGGGCTACGCGACTGCCACCGACCTCGCCGACTACCTGGTCGGCAAGGGCCTGCCCTTCCGCGACGCCCACGAGGCGGTGGCCCATGCGGTGAAGATCGCGTTGCGGCGCGGCGTGGACCTCGCCGAGCTGCCGCTGGCCGAGTTGCAGGCGCTGCAGCCGACGATCGGTGCCGACGTGCAGCAGGTGCTCACGCTGCGCGGGTCGCTGGCCGCGCGCGACGTTCTTGGTGGCACGGCGCCGGCACGGGTGCGGGCGCAGATCGAGCGCCACCGGGCGCGGCTGGCGATGTAGCCCCCGCCGCGGGCGCGGCGCTCATCCATGGCCTGGCGCGGGTGCCGGCGCCGACCCCTCGTCGCCAAACCAGCTCAGCAGGATCAGCGCGGCGGCGCCGCCGATCGGGAACAGCAGCACGGCCAGAGCGACCCAGAAGCCGAGCGGACGCTGCATGCGGTGCGCGGCGACGCCCACGAACACCCAGTGCAGCAGCAGCGCCAGCGCCAGCACCAGCGCGGTGGCGACCGTGCCCATCACCGTGGCCAGTGTCCGCTCGGCCAGCGGCGGCAGGAACATCGCGATCGCCGCCAGCGCAACGACCAGCGCAAGGGTGGCGGCGGTGAGCGCGCGCTGGACGGGGGTTTCGGTCACGGCGACCTCCTGCGGACGGCATCTAGACCCGGTCAGTGTAGGAGATGGCCGTCGATGCAGGGTTTCCGCGGCGGCCTGCGCGACGTCGACGGCCGCGGACGTCGCCGCCCTGCCGAGGCCTCGCAAACACTGTATAAAGCTCCAGGCAACGAATTCGACCGCACAACCGAGCCATGTCGCCGCGCCGCTGGATCGCCCATCTCGACATGGACGCCTTCTACGCCTCGGTGGAACTGCTGCGCTACCCGGAACTCGCCGGTCAGGCCGTGGTCATCGGTGGCGGCCGGCGCCACCAGCCGACGCTGCTGCCCGACGGCACGCGCCGCTTCGCGACCCTGGCCGGCTACGCCGGACGCGGCGTCATCACCACCGCCACCTACGCGGCGCGCGACCTCGGCGTGCACTCGGGCATGGGCCTGATGAAAGCGGCGCTGCGCGCGCCGCAGGCGGTGCTGCTGCCGACCGACTTCGACGCCTATCGCCGCTATTCGCGGCTGTTCAAGGCCGCGGTCGCCGAGGTCGCGCCGCTGATCGAGGACCGCGGCATCGACGAGATCTACATCGACCTCACCGACGTGCCCGGGGCGCAGGACAGCGTCGGCCACGACGCTACCGGCGGCGTCCGCGCGGTGGCACAGGAGATCCGCAACAACGTCCGGCGCGCCACCGGCCTGTCGTGCTCGATCGGCGTGACGCCGAACAAGCTGCTGTCGAAGATCGCGAGCGAGCTCGACAAGCCTGACGGCCTGACCGTGCTCACCGCGGCCGACGTGCACGGCCGCATCTGGCCGCTGCCGGTGCGGCGCATCAACGGCATCGGGCCGAAGGCAGGCGCCAAGCTCGCGGCGCTGGGCATCGCGACCATCGGCGATCTGGCGCAGCGCGAGCGCGGCTGGCTGGTGGAGCAGTTCGGTCGCGCCTATGGGCGCTGGCTCTTCGACGCGGCCCTCGGCATCGACGACCGGCCGCTGGTCATGCATGGCGAGCCGGTGTCGATGAGCCGCGAGACGACGTTCGAGCGCGACCTGCACGCGGTGCGCGACCGCGCCGAGCTCACGCGCATCTTCACCGCGCTGGCCGAGCAGGTCGCCACCGATCTGCAGCGCAAGGGCTACGCCGGCCGCACGATCGGCATCAAGCTGCGCTTCGACGACTTCAGGACCGTCACGCGAGACCTCACGCTGCCGGCCGCGGTGGCCGACGTGGCGGCGATCCGCGAGGCCGCGGGACGGTGCCTGATGCGCGTCGATCTCAGCCGGCGGCTGCGCCTGCTTGGCGTGCGCGCGGGCTCGCTGGTGCGGCTGTAGCGGCCGTAGCGGCTGCGGCCGCACCCCGCGGCCTGCGGGCACAAGCCGCTACGATCGGCGTCCGAGGAGACAAACAACGCCATGACCGTCATCACGACCATCGAGGACCTGCGCATGCTGGCGCGGAGGCGCGTGCCGCGGATGTTTTACGACTACGCGGATTCCGGCTCCTGGACCGAGAGCACCTACCGCGCCAACGAGAGCGATTTCCAGAGGATCAAACTGCGCCAGCGAGTGGCGGTGAACATGGAAAACCGCAGCACGGCCACACGGATGGTCGGCGTCGACGTGGCAATGCCGGTGGCGATCGCGCCCACCGGCCTGACCGGCATGCAGCATGCCGACGGCGAGATCCTGGCCGCGAAGGCGGCCGAGACATTCGGCATCCCGTTCACGCTGTCCACGATGAGCATCTGCTCGATCGAGGACATCGCGGCGCACACGAAGGCGCCGTTCTGGTTCCAGCTCTACGTGATGAAGGACCGTCCCTTCATCGAGCGCCTGATCGACCGTGCCAAGGCGGCGAATTGCGGCGCGCTGGTGCTGACGCTGGACCTGCAGATCCTCGGCCAGCGCCACAAGGACCTGAAGAACGGCCTGTCGGCCCCGCCCAGGCTGACGCTGCCCAACATGCTCGACATGGCGACCAAGCCGCGCTGGTGCCTGGGCATGCTGGGAACCAAGCGGCGCCAGTTCGGCAACATCGTCGGCCACGTCTCGGGGGTCGAGAACATGAGCAGCCTGTCGGCGTGGACGGCGCAGCAGTTCGATCCCAGCCTGAACTGGGGCGACGTCGAGTGGATCAAGAAGCGCTGGGGCGGCAAGCTGATCCTCAAGGGGATCCAGGACGTCGAGGACGCGAAGCTGGCGGTGGCCAGCGGCGCCGATGCACTGATCGTGAGCAACCACGGCGGACGCCAGCTCGACGGCGCGCAGAGCAGCGTCGAAGCACTGCCGGCAATCGTCGCCGCGGTGGGCGCACGGATCGAGGTCCATATGGACGGCGGCATCCGCTCGGGCCAGGACGTGCTCAAGGCCTGGGCTCTGGGTGCGCGCGGCACCTACATCGGCCGCGCCATGCTCTACGGCCTGGGCGCGATGGGCGAGGCGGGCGTGACCAAGGCGCTGGAGATCATCCACAAGGAACTGGACCTGACGATGGCCTTCTGCGGCCACACCCGCATTGCCACGGTAGATCGCGCCATCCTGCTGCCGGGAACTTTCCCCGCTTGAACCGCGAGCGGCGCGCGAGCGCCGTTGCCGCGAAAGCCCCTGCGAGCCGAGAATCGGCTCCTAATGACGATCAACCTGTGTCGGGCTTGCCACACCGTCATCCCGGCGGACGCTGAGCGCTGCGGTGCCTGCGGCGCGGATGTGCGACCGCGCGACCGACAGGCGTCGGCCGAGCGTGAGGCGGTCGGCGCGCTATGGCTCGACGACCTCGCCTGGCCTCCGGTGGCGCCCGCCGCCGCGCCAGTCGCCGCCCAGGCGCAAGCAGCGCCCGACTCGCCGATGCCGGCGATCACGCTGCGCGACGTCGGCACGCCGCCGCGACCGGCCGCGGTCGCTGTGCGGAAGTCGCCGCCGGCACCGACCGACGAGACCCTGGTGGGGGCGGACCCCGAGCCCATGCCGCCGGTTGTGCGCGAGGGGTCGGCCGGTGCGGCCGGCGGCAAGGCGCCTGCCGATGTCGGCGCGGAGCTGGCGGCGAAGAAGGCCGCGCGGCGCGCCGTGGTGCGCCGCTCGCTGCTGCGCAATGCGGCCGCGGCCCAAGGTGCCGGCGCTTCGGCCGCGGCCGAAGTGCTGGTGCTCGACGCCGACGCGCGTGCCCGCGAGCAGCTCACCAGCCTGCTGCAGGGCTTCGGGTTCGGCGTGATGGCCGTGGATGATGCCGCCAAGGCCCGGGCGCTGGCGGCGGCGCGGCCCTTTGCCGCGGCTTTCCTGGACATCACCCTCGACGCCACCGACGGCGGCGCCGGCATCGACCTGTGCCGGCATGTCCACGCCGTCAGTGATCGCCGCGGCGGGCCTGCCACACTGCTGGTGCTGGTGGCCAGCCAGCTGCGGCCGATCGACCGCGTGCGCGCCGAACTCGCCGGCTGCGGGGAGGCCATCCTCAAGCCGGTGACACGCGGCAGCGTCGCGCGCGTTCTCGACACGCACGGCATCGTCCTGCCTTCCGACGCCCGCCGCGGCTGAATTGCCCGAGGCGGGCAAGCGGCCCGCCTGCACGGCCGCCGACCGCTCCGACCTTCCTATCGCACGCCGAGCTTGAAGGCGATCATCGCCCGCAACTTGTTCGGCAGCACCGGCTTGACCAGCAGGTGGTAGCCATGGTTGACGGCCTCGTCCTCGTGCCCGCCCAGGCTGCTGCCGGTGATGACAATCGCGGGCAGGCGCCGCCCCGGCCAGCGCGCGCGCACCGCGATCTCGTCCTCGACGACCAGGATCAGCCGTCCCTGCAGCGTCAGCCCCAGCGGCAGCGTGACGCCGCCAGGCTCGGCCTCGACGCCGTGGCGCGGAGCTCGGCCCACCGGCACCTCGATCGTGAACACGGTGCCGTGGCCGACGCGCGACCGCACCGCGGTCGGTGCGCCAATCAGGTCGGCTAGGCGCTTGACGATCGCCAGCCCCCGACCCAGGCCCTTGCGGTGGTGCGCCAGCAACGGCCGGTTGCTCTGCGCCTGGTAGAACTCCTCCCAGATGCGTGGCAGGCTGGCCTCGGAGATGCCGATGCCGCTGTCCCAGACCTGCAGCAGCAGCCGGCCCTGGCGCGCACATCAGGCGACGAGGACACCGCCGTCGTCGGTGTAGCGGATCGCGTTACTGACCCAGTTGCGCAGCACCCGTTCGAGCAGCACCGGGTCGGCCTGGGCCACGTGCTGATCGCCACGAGAGCGCAGGGCCAGCCCCTTCTCGAACGCCAGCGGCTCGAAATGCAGCCGCAGCCGCGCGAACAGCTCGCGCACGCGTACCGGAGCCGGGCTGACCTCGACGCCGCCGGTGTCGATGCGGGTGATATCGAGCAGTTCGCCGAACAGCCCCTCCAGCGCATCGACCGACTCGTTGATGCTGTTGACCAGCGAGGAGACCTCGGGGTCGTGGCTGCGCTGGCGCAGGGCCTCAGCGAACAGGCCCATCGCGTGCAGCGGCTGGCGCAGGTCGTGGCTCGCGGCGGCAAAGAACTGCGTCTTGGCGCGGTTGGCGGCCTCGGCGGCACGGCGCGCCTGCTCGGCCGCGCGGTGGGATTCCTCGGTCACCGCCATCTCCGCGCGCAGCCGCGCCGCGAGCTCGTCGGTTCGCGCCTTGAGCGTGATCGCTTGGCCCAGCGCCCCGCTGTGGGTGCGCGCCATCACCACCGTGATGCCGAACAGCGGGGTCAGGATCACCGCCAGCTGCCAATGCCAGGGATGGCTGCTGTCGCTGGCGATGCGCGCGATCGTCGGGGTGAGCACGAGGCTGATGAAGCCCATGAACACGTGCGACTGCGTCGCCAGCAGCTGCACCGAGCCCAGGCAGTACGAATAGGCGATGAGGATCAGCGAGACGCCGTGGTAGGGGGTGGCCAGGCCCCAGAACAACCACACCGCCAGGCCCCACATCGCGCCCTGCCCCAGCACCAGCACCTTCCAGCTGCCGCGCCAGCGGGGCAACGTGGTCTCGTCGGCGTCGGGGCGCCGGCGGAATCGCAGGTACTGCGCCAGCCGCAGCAGCCACAGCAGCAGCCCCGCACAAACCCAACCGGCCACCAGTGCCGGCGCGGCCAGCGGCCCGGAGATCAGGGCGATCAGCGCCATGCCGACGAGGTTGCCCGTCAGCGTGGCCGGCGTCTGCACGTACAGGGCGCGGATGTGGTCGACGTCGCCGCGGGTGGCTGACACGGCAGGCGGCGGCGATGCGCGGGGCGGCGCCGGGCCGGCCGTCAGCTCGTCGGCGGTGGCGCTCAAGCGAGGCCTAGCGCGGCGGCGGCGGCGATGGCCGGCGTGCGAAGAAGCCGCCCTGGCCCTGCGTCATCTGGCTGACCGCGAGCACAGCCTGCGTGCGCGAGCTCACGCCCAGGGCCCGCAGCACCGCCGCGACGTGGTCCTTGACGGTCTCCACCGACAGGTTGAGCTGGCGCGCGATCAGCTTGTTGGGCAGGCCCTGCAGCAGCAGCCCGAGCACCTCGGACTGGCGCAGCGTCAGGCCGATGTCCTCGATCGACGGCAGCTTCTGATCCGCCTCGGGCCGCGCCTGCGGCCCCAGCGGCGCCGTGCTGGGCATCGGCGGCTCGCCGGACGGCCGCATCACCGCCGGCACCGTGTCGCCGCCGGTGCGCCCGAACTCGAGGCCGAGCATGGAAGGCGGCACGAACATCGCGCCCGTCATCACCATGCGCAGCGCCTCGTACAGCTCGGCGCGCGACGAGCGCTTGGGCACGAATCCCATCGCGCCGCTGTCGATGGCGCGGATGACGTCGCTGGCGCGGTCGGAAGCCGAGACCACGACCACCGGCACCGCCGGGTAGGCGGCGCGGAACTCGACCAGCACGTCGAAGCCGTCGGCATCGCCCAGCGCCAGGTCGAGCAGCACGAGGTCGAAGTCGGGGTCGTCGCGCAGCGCGGCGCGGGCCGCTGCGGCGCCGTCCACGCCGACCACCATGGTGTCGCTGCCGATGGTCTGGATCACCGCCTCCAAGGCCGAGAGCACCAGCGGGTGATCGTCGACCAGCAGCACCTTCATCGCCACCCTCCGCGCATCGGGCTCCGACACGCCCGGAACATTGTGAACCTGTCGTCGGGGCCGCCCGCGTCCCCACCTTAGGGGTGCAGCCGCGGGGCGGCCGCTAGACGAAGCGCCTGGACACCGTCTCGGCCACGCAGGCCGGCTTGGTCGCCCCTTCGAGCTCGATCGTGGCCTCCACCGTCAGCTGCGCGCCGCCGTCCAGCGGCTCGAACGACAGCAGCCTGAAGCGCCCGCGCAGGCGGCTGCCCACCCGAACCGGGTGCGGGAAGCGGACCTTGTTCAGCCCATAGTTGACGCCCATGCGCACGTCGTCGATGGCGAACGCCGTCTCGAACAAGTGCGGCAGCAGGCTCAGCGTCAGGAAGCCGTGGGCCACCGGCGCGCCAAAGGGGCCGGCGGCGGCGCGCGGCGGATCGACGTGGATCCACTGGTGGTCGCCGGTGGCCTCGGCGAATCGATGGATGCGCGCCTGGTCGATCACAAGCCAATCGCTGGTGCCGATTTCCTGGCCGACGAGGGCCTGGAGGTCGGCCAGACGGGGGTAATGCTTCATGCCTGGATCCACGCTTGCAGCGGCTGCCATTGCTCGAGGTCGCGCTCGACGCGGCTGGTCGCCACGTCCCACAGGGTCAAGCCGCGGGCGGCGAGGTGCACGTAGTTCTGGGTGTCGCGCAACCAACCCACCACCGGGACCGGCAGCGTCGAGAGGTAGTGGTGCAACTGCTCGTTGGCCAGCGTGTGCTCGCGCACCCGCATGCCGACCAGCCCGAGCTTGATCTCGTGCGCGCGCCGGTGCTCGCGCACCGACTGCACGAAGGCATGCGTGGCCTGGATGTCGAAGAGGCTGGGCTGCAACGGGATCAGGATGCGCTCGGCGATGCGCAGCACTGCGTCCAGCCGCTTGCCGTGCAGGCCGGCCGGCGTGTCGAGCACGACATGCGTGACGCCCCTGGGCGGACGGACGATGTCGTCGCCGGCCACCTCCCAGCCCTGGATCGGCGGCAGGCGCGACGGCGCCAGGCGTTCGCGCCGCGCCAGCCACTGGCGGCTGGACTGCTGCCGATCGACGTCGCCGAGCATCACCGCGTGCCCGGCGGCGGCCAGGCACCCGGCCACGTTGGTGGCCAGCGTGCTCTTGCCGACCCCGCCCTTGGGGTTGGCGACCACGATGACGGGCATGAGCTGATCCCTTCCTGGCGTGCCGGGCACCCGAAGCGGTGCGGATTTGTCGGGTATGGTACCGGCGCCGCGCAGATCCTCGTTGCGGGCAAACCCAAGCGCCCCCCGCCGCCCGCCGCAATCGAGATGACCGAGATCGTCGTCGTCGCCGCCCACCCGCAGATCGCCCATTCGCACGTCACCCGGGCGCTGGTGCAGGCCTGCGCGCAGGCCGCTGCGGCGCAGCCGGTGAGGTTGGAGGTGCGCGAGCTCTACGCGCTGTACCCCGACTATTTCCTCGACATCGCTGCCGAGCAGGCGGCGTTGCAGGCGGCGCGCCTGGTCGTCTGGCTGCATCCGATCTACTGGTACTCGATGCCGCCGCTGATGAAGCTGTGGCTGGACGAGGTCTTCGCCTTCGGCTGGGCCTACGGGCCGGGCGGCCAGGCGCTGCGTGGCAAGGACCTGTGGCTGGCCTGCTCCACCGGCGGCCCCGAGGCCTCCTACCGGCCCGACGGCTACAACCGCTACTTCTTCGACGCCTTTCTCCACCCCTACGAACAGACCGCGGCACTGGTTGGCATGCGCTGGCTGCCGCCTCTGGTCCTGCACGGTGCCCACCGCGTCGGCGACGCCGCGCTGCAGGCCCATGCGGCGCTGTTCGCAGAGCGCCTGGCGCAATGGCCCGACTGGCCCGAGATCGCCGCGATGGAACCGGCGCCTGAGTGCGCCGTGCCGGCCGACGCCCGGCCCGGGATCTGAACGGCGCGCCCATGGCACACGACACCGCGTGGCTGCAGTCGAGCCTGGTCTACCTGGGCGCCGCGGTGCTGGCCGTGCCCTTGGCGCGCCTGCTCGGGCTGGGCTCGATCATCGGCTACCTCGCCGCCGGCATCGCGATCGGGCCCTGGGGGTTGCAACTCGTGACCGACCCGCGGGCGATGCTCGAGTTCTCCGAATTCGGCGTCGTGCTGATGCTGTTCACGGTCGGGCTCGAACTCGAGCCGCGCCGGCTGTGGGCATTGCGGCGGCCAATCTTCGGCTGGGGCAGCGTGCAACTGCTCGGCTCGGCGCTCGCGGTGCTCGGCATCGGCCTGCTCGCGGGCGCGCCCTGGCCGCTGGCGCTGGTGGCCGGGCTCGGCCTGGGCATGAGCTCGACCGCGATCGGCCTGGCGGTGCTCGGCGAACGCAACCTGATGGCCACCACCGCGGGCCAGAGCGTGCTCAGCGTGGCGCTGCTGCAGGACATCGCGGCGATTCCGATCCTGGCGCTCGTGCCCCTGCTCGCTGCCTGGGGATCGGGCGGCGCGACCGCGGCCGGCGGCGGCTGGTTCGGCGCCATCGGGGCCTTTGCCGTGATCGGCGGCATCGTCTTTGGTGGCCGGTTGCTGCTGCGTCCGGCGCTGCGCTGGATCGCGCGCAGCGACACGCCCGAGATCTTCACCGCCGCGGCGCTGCTGCTGGTGGTCGCCACGGCGGCGTTGATGCAGAGCGTTGGCCTGTCGATGGCGCTGGGTGCCTTCCTGGCCGGCGTGCTGCTGGCGGAAAGCGAATACCGGCGCGAGCTGGAGACCGACCTCGAGCCCTTCAAGGGCCTGCTGCTGGGGCTGTTCTTCATCGCCGTGGGCATGAGCATCGACTTCGCCGTGGTGCTGGCACACCCGGCGCTGGTCGCCGCGGTCGTGTTCGGCTTTCTGCTGCTCAAGGCGGCCGTGCTGTGGGCGATGGCGTGCTCGATGCCGATCCCGCTGTCGGAGCGGCCGGTGTTCGTGATCCTTCTGGCGCAGGGCGGCGAATTCGGCTTCGTCGTCTTCCAGGCCGCCGTGGGTGCGCAGGTCATCGGCGCCGAGGCGGCGTCGCTGCTGGTGGCCGCGGTGGCGCTATCGATGCTGCTCACGCCGCTGCTGCTGGTGCTGGGCGACCGTTGGTGGCTGGCGCGCCTGAAGCGCCAGCCCCCCGCGCCGGGCCTGGAGGAAATCCACGAGGAACAGCAGGCACCGATCATCATCTGCGGCTTCGGCCGTTACGGCCAGATCGTTGGCCGGCTGATCAATGCCAACGGGCTGTCGGCCACGGTGCTCGACCATTCGGCAGAAGCGGTCGAAGGCCTGCGCCGCTTCGGCTGGCCGACCTTCTACGGCGACGCGACGCGGCTCGATCTGCTGCGCACCGCTGGCGCTAACCGCGCGCGCGTGATCGTGGTCGCGATCGACGACGTCGATCAGAGCCTGGAAGTGGTCGATCTGGCGCGGCAGCACTTTCCGCAGGCGACGATCGTCGCCCGCGCCCGCAACGCGACCCACTGGTACGGTCTGTACAACCGCGGCGTGCAGCACATCGAACGCGAAACGCTCGACTCGGCGCTGATGAGCGGGCGCACCGTGCTCGAGCTGATGGGCTGGCACCCACATGCGGCGCGCAACCAGGCGCTGCGCTTCCGTCGCCACAGCATCGAGCTGCTCGAGCAGATGGCGCCGCACCAGGCCGACGAGAAGAAGCTGATCGCGATTGCCAAGCGGGGTCGCCAGCAGCTTGAGGAGATGTGGTCGCGCGAGCGCGCCGAGCGCGCCGAGCAGGCCGCGCGCGCCGGCTGGCATGCGGCAGACGAGGGCGACGACTGAGCGACCGTCTTCGAGGTCGAGCGCCGTGCGGCGTGTTCTACTTCGGGCATCGCGCCACCCCAGCCGCCGGCCCCCTCTTGTCCGACCGCCCTTCCTTCGTCATGCATGCCGACGCCGCGACGACCGCCTCGCGCACGTCCACGCCCTCGATCAGCTGCGTCGTGCCTGCCTACAACGAGGCTGCGAACCTGCCGCTGCTGCTGGCTGCGCTGACGGCCGCGCTGCAGGCGCTGAGCCCGCGTTGGGAGGTGCTGGTCGTCGACGATGGCAGCCGCGACGACACGGCCGCGGCGGTGCGCCCGTGGCTGCAGACCTCGGGCGTGCGCTACCTGGCGCTGTCGCGCAATTTCGGCAAGGAGGCGGCACTCTCGGCCGGCCTCGAATATGCCCAAGGCGAGGTCGTCGTGATGATCGACGCCGACGGCCAGCACCCGCTGGAACTGTTGCCGCAGATGGTCGCCGGCTGGCGCGCCGGCGCCGACGCCGTCAGCGCGGTACGCGACACGCGCGCCGACGAGTCCTGGGCCAAGCGCCTGGGCACGGCCTTGTTCTACCGCATCGTCAACGCCGGCTCGCCGATGCCGATCCCGGCCGACGCCGGCGACTTCCGGCTGATGGACCGGTGCGTCGTCGACGCGCTGCTCGCGCTGCCCGAGCGCAACCGCTTCCTCAAGGGCCTGTACGCGTGGGTCGGCTTCCGCACCGAGTTCATCCGCTACACGCCGGCGCCGCGCGCATCGGGCAAGAGCAGCTTCTCGTTCACCCGGCTGTTGGGGCTGGCGCTGACCGGCGTGACCGCTTTCTCGACCCTGCCGCTGCGCCTGTGGAGCGGGCTCGGCGGCGTGATCGCGCTCGGTGCCATCGGCTACGGCACCTGGATCGTGATCGACCACTTCCTCAACGGCAACCCGGTGCCCGGCTGGCCGACCGTGGTCGTCAGCCTGATGTTCTTCAGCGGCGTGCAGCTGCTGTCGATCGGCATCCTGGGGGAGTACGTGGGGCGGATCTTCACCGAGGTCAAGCGGCGACCGCTGTACCTGTTGCGCGAAGTCGCGGGGCACGGCCGGATCGAGCCGCCCGCACCTTGATGCGCGCGCTGGCGCTATGCGCCGACGACTACGGCCTGTCGCTGCCGATCAGCCGCGGCATCGAGCAGCTGGCTGCCGCCGGCCGCCTGACCGACGTCTCGTGCATCGTCAACGCGCCGGTCTGGACCGACGTGGCGCGCCGCCTCGTCGCCTCGAATACCCGTGTCGGACTGCACCTGAACCTGACCGAAGGCCGGCCGTTGTCTTCGGCCCTGGCCGCACACTGGCCCGTGCTGCCGACGTTGCCACGACTGATCGCACTGGCCCATCTGGGTCGCCTGCCGGTCGCGCCGCTGCGCGTCGAGTGGCAGACCCAACTCGACGTCTTCGAGCAGGCGCGAGGCCATGCACCTTCCCATCTCGACGGCCACCAGCATGTGCACCACCTGCCGCAGCTGCGCGACCTGCTGCTTTCACTGCTGGCGACACGGCCGGGCCTGAAGGCGCGACACACTGGCCGGGTGCGGGGTCCGGGCTTCGCCGTCAAGCGGTGGCTGATCGAGCGCACTGGGGGTGGCGCGCTCGGCCGCGCGCTCGAGGCGCGGGGCCTGGCGCAGAACCGCGTGCTGCTCGGCGTCTACGACTTCCGCGGCGAGAGCTACCGCGGCTTGATGCAGGGCTGGCTGGCCAACCTGCCGCCAGCCGGCGGCCTGGTCTTCTGCCACCCCGGCGAGGTCGATGACGGCCACGACGCGATCGCACCGGCGCGACAGCACGAACTGGCGTACCTGGGCAGTGCCGCATTCGACGACGATCTCGCGGCCGCCGGCGCGCGGTTGGACCTGCTTCGGGCCTGACCCGCCGCCGCGTGCGTCAACCGGCAAACGTCCAGCTGCGATTGACGGCGAACGTCATCAGCACGCTCAGGCCGGTGGCGATCGCCTGCGCCAGCAGGTAATGCAGGCCCAGCGCCACGCCGGCGGCGACCACCGCCATGCCGAGCACGCCGCCGAGCAGCGCGGTGCCCATGAAGCGCCACCAGGCCGGCGCCAGTGCGCCGCGGTGGTCGAAGGTGAAGCGGCGGTTGCCGAAGAACGCGACCTGGGCACCGAGCACCGCACCCGCACCCGAGGCCAGCCAGGCCGCCATCCCGGCGCGCTCGACGAGCAGCGCCAGCAGCCCCCAATGCGATGCCGTGGCGGCCACGCCCACCGCGAGATAGCGGCCGAACGCGGCAATGGTAGCGGCGTTCATGGCCGCGCGGGGCAGGCGTGGCCGGGCGCGCTGAGCAGCTCGACGCCGCGAACGACTTCGACGACGGCGACCCCGGGCACCGCAGCCGCGACGCGCGCCGCGTGTTCGGCCGCGGTGACGATCCACACCCTTGGCGTGGCGCACCCCAGCTCGCCCAGCCGCGACCAGTTCCACAGCGTCGCCGCGCCCCGATCGGGGCTGAAGCGCGCCGCGTCGGCAAGCTCCTTGCGCCAGTTGTCGTGCGCGGCGATGTCGCTCGCCGTCCAGTCGGAAACGACCACCGCAGGGGTCCGCAGCCGGGCGTAGAACGGCAGGTCGTAGAAGTACTCGTCGATGAAGGCGACGCGGTCACCGGGGCCGATGCCGGCGGCCAGCCAGCGCCCGATCTCGCGGTGCGAGCCCCCCGACTTCCATGCCAGCAGTCCGACCAGCGCCAGGCACAGCAGTCCCGCGCCCGCGCCGACGCGCCCCCAGGGCGCGCCCCGGACCTGGACGACGAGCGCGACCAGCGCCGCCATCGGCGCCAGCGCCGGCATCACGTAGCCCACCAGCTTGGACGCCGGCAGCGAGAAGAAGCCAACGATGACCACCACCCACCACAGGTACAGCCCGAGGCGCGGCGAGCGCAGCGCGTCGCGCCCGAGTGCCGGCCACAGGCGGGCCAGCCAGCCACTCCACGGCAGCATCAGTGCCGGCAGCACGACGGCGTAGAACCAGAACGGCATCCGGTTATTGAACTCGGTGCCGGTGAAGCGGCGGAAGTGCTGCTCGACGATGAAGTAGTCGAAGAAGCCCGGATAGCGCAGCTGCATCGCGGCCGTCCACGGCAGGACGACCGCGGCAAAGGCCACGAGCCCGAGCGGATGCAGCAGCGCGAGCATCTGGCGCCAGCGGCCTTGGGCAAGCAGCCAGGGTCCGATCACGAACGCCGGAAGCACGATGCCGATCAGGCCCTTGGCCAGCACGCCCAGGCCGCACAGCGCCCAGCCGGCGACGAGCCAGCGGCGCGCGACGCGCTGCGGGTCATCGACCGCGCGCACGATGGCAAGCACGGCCGCGGTGATGCAAGCCGCCACGCCGATGTCGTGGTTGACGTACTGTGCACCGATGAAGAACAGCGGGCTGGTCGCCAGCACGACGAGCCCGATGCGTGCCACCGTCGGCCCGTGCCAGCGCCGCAGGTGCAGGAACAGCGCCAGCCCCAGACCCCAGCCGAGCAGCGCCGGGCCCAGCCGCGCCGCGAACAGGCTGGGCCCGAACAGCCGCGTCGCGCCCAGATCCAGCCAGTACAGTAGCGGCGGCTTGTGGAAGAACGGCAGGCCGTCGAGGGTGGGGACCAGCGCGCTGCCGTGGAGCATCTCCCAGGCCACGCCCGCGTAGCGCCCTTCGTCGGGCAGCAGCAGCGGCCGCAGGCCGATCGTGGCCAGCAGCCACGCGGCCAGCAGCAAGGCTTCGCGCCAGGGCGGGGACGACGGTCGCAGGGACGGGGTTTCAGGCAAGGCGGGCCGCCTGCGCAGGAATGAGGGGCATCGGCGTGAGGCACTGACAGGCGACAATTCTCCGATGTTCCAGCCCTCGCAATCGGATGTCCGCCGATTCTTCTGCGGCGCCTACGCCAGGCAGCGTGGCGGCCTGCCGCTGGACGCGATGGAGGACATCGCGGCGCGCTGGATCGCCGAGCACCCGGAGTACCACCCGGCACTGGCCGACGAGACGGCCGCGCTGGAAGCGATCTACACGGTGGAGGACGGGCGCACCAACCCCTTCCTGCACCTGTCGATGCACCTGTCGATCGTCGAGCAGGTGGCGATCGACCAGCCCACCGGCATCCGCCAGGCGGTGCAACTGCTCGCGGCGCGACGAAGCTCGCTGCACGCAGCGCATCACGAGGTCATGGAATGCCTGGGCGAGATGATCTGGGCGTCGCAGAAGAGCGGCCTGCCGCCCGACGGCCCGGCCTACATCGAGGCGGTCCGCCGGCGCGCCACGCGCTGAAGACCGCCTCGGCCGCCCGGGTCAGCGCCCGAGGCGCTGCAGCAGCTCGGGGTCGGCCCAGAGCTCTTCGAGATGCTGGAAGCGGTCGCCGGCACCGTCGTCACTGTTGCGGCCCTCGCGGCCGACGATGCGGTCGGCCGAGCGCGACAGGTCCAACGTTGCCGGGACCACGTGCATCTGCGACTTGGTCGAGAAGAACACCTTGACCACCGGCGCCTTCAGGTCGTGCGGGTTCTGCTCCACCACCACCGCCAGCCGCCCCGAGGCCAGCCGCACCAGCGAGCCCACCGGGTAGATGCCCAGGCTGTGGACGAAGGCGCCGAAGATCGCGGCGTCGAAGTGGCCCTTCCAGCCGGCCATGCGGGCAATCGACTCGGCCGGGTCCCAGCCGGCCTTGTATGGCCGGTTGGAGGTGATCGCGTCGTAGACGTCGCAGACCGCCCCCATGCGGGCGAGCTGAGAAATCCGCTCGCCCGCCAGGCGGTGCGGGTAGCCGGCACCGTTGACGCGTTCGTGGTGATGCAGCGCCACGTCCAGCGTCGCCGGGGTGGCGCCGCGGCCTTCGATCAGCAGCGCATGGCCGCGCTCGGGATGGGTGCGGATGATCTCGAACTCGGCGTCGGTCAGCCGGCCCGGCTTGTTGAGCACCTCCGGCGGCATCACCGCCTTGCCGATGTCGTGCATCAGCCCGGCCACGCCGGCTTCGCGGCACGCCGCGTCGTCGAGGCCGAGCTGACGCGCCAGCGCCACCATCAGCGCGCACACCGCCACCGAATGCATGTAGCTGTAGTCGTCCTGCCGCTTCAGCCGTGCCAGGCTGACGAGGGCGCCGGCGTTGCGCCGCACCGAGCCGGCGATCTCCTCGACCAGCGGCTGGAAGCGCTCGGTGTCCACCGTGCGGCCCATGCGCGCCTCGGCGAACATCGCCGTGACCGCGACACGGCTGCGGCCGATGATGGCCGCAGCCTCGCGCATCTCGCCGGCCATCGAGCGCGACGCCTCGGGTCCCGCGGCCGCTGGCGCCGCCGGCGGCGCCAGCGGCATGGCAGCTTCGGGCGCCGCCGGTGCGCTCGCGGGGGCCACGTCGAGCCCGCGCGAGACATCGATCCAGCACTCGGCCACGCCGCTGCCCTGAAGGCGCGCCAGTTCGTCGCCGCTCTCGATGACGAAGCGGGTGTTCCAGAACGGGTGGTGGATCCAGGGTCCTTCGAGCTTGTGCAGGTGCATCCCCACGCGAGCTTGGTGGACCGGAATTTTCTTCAGCATGGGCGCCTGGGAGCGAGCGGGTGTCCGGCGGTCTGGCCGGGTTATCGACGCCCGGGCCAGGGCACTTGAGCCCGAACGTAGAGCGTCGGCGCGTCGGGCGGCCCAGGCGACAGGGCCGACGCAGGTCGCGCGTCCGGGACGTGTCAGCCAGTTGCGCTACCGTATCGGCGAAACGTTGCAGGAATCACGCGCGATTCTTGGGAAGGGACGTCGGATGGCCGGTCCAATGGCGCATGAGATCCCGGAGCGCGCCGGGCCGGCGGATCTGGTGTTGACGCTGACGCGGCAGTTTCTCGGCGAGTTGCATCCCGGCTTGCCGCAGCGCCGCCCGGTGATGCTGGACAGCGCACTCGAGCGCGATCTCGGGCTCGACAGCCTGAGCCGGGTGGAACTCGCGGTGCGCATCGAGCGCGCCTTCGGCGTCAGCCTGCCGGAGCATGCGCTGGGCGGGGCCGTGACGCTGCGCGACCTTCTCACGGCAGTCCGGGATGCGCCGAAGGCAGCGGTGGCCCCCGCGCAGGCCGGCATGCCCGCGGGCTGGTCCGAGCCGGTGGACGCCGAACCGGTCGAGGCCAAGACCCTGATCGAGGTCCTGGACTGGCATCTGCGCGCGCACCCGGACCGGATCCACATCGTCCATCTGGGCGACGGCGGCGAAACGAACATTCGTTATCGGGATCTCAGGCGACAGGCCGAGCTCGTCGCCGCCGGGCTCCAGCGACTGGGCCTGGAACCACGGCAGACGGTGGCGATCATGCTGCCCACCGGCGCGGAGTACTTCCACACCTACTTCGGCGTCGTGCTGGCCGGCGGCATCCCGGTGCCGATCTATCCGCCGGCGCGCCTGTCGCAGATCGAGGAGCATGTCCGCCGGCACGCCGGCATCCTGTCCAACGCGCAAGCCACGATCCTCGTCACCGTGCCCGACGCGCGGGGCGTGGCGCGGCTCCTCGAGGCGCGCGTGGCCGTCCTGCGGCGGGTCGTGACGGTGGCCGAACTCGCGGCAGGCGGGGGCGCACCGCGGGCGACGCCGGTGCGCCAGGACGACGTCGCCTTTCTCCAGTACACCTCCGGCAGCACGGGCGACCCGAAGGGCGTCATTGTCACGCATGCCAACCTGCTGGCCAACATCCGCGCCCTCGGCCAGGTGATCGACGTGCGCCCGGACGACGTGTTCGTGAGCTGGTTGCCGCTGTACCACGACATGGGTCTGATCAGCGCGTGGCTCGCCAGCCTGTACTTCGCGATTCCGCTGGTGGTGATGTCGCCGCTGGCTTTTCTGGCGCGACCTGAGCGCTGGCTGCAGGCGATCCAGCGCTACCGTGGCACGATCTCGGCGGCGCCGAATTTCGCGTACGAATTGTGCGTGAAACGCATCGACGATGCCCAGATCGAGGGCCTCGATCTGAGCTCGCTGCGAATCACGGGTAACGGCGCCGAGCCGGTGATGCCCGAGACGCTGCGTCGCTTCACCGAACGCTTTGCGCGCTACGGCTTCCGCCCCGAGGCCATGACGCCGGTGTATGGCCTGGCCGAGTGCACGGTCTGCCTGTTGTGTCCGCCAATCGGTCGCGGGCCCCGCATCGACAGCGTCGACCGCCGCTCGTTCAGTGGCGCGGGCCGCGCCGAGTCGGCGGCGCCGGGCGATGCCGGTGCACTTCGCTTCGTCTCGTGCGGAAGACCGCTGCCCGGGCACGAGGTGCGCATCGTCGACGCCAAGGGCCGGGAGGTCGGCGAACGCGTCGAGGGCCGGCTGGAGTTCAAGGGCCCCGCGGCAACCAGCGGCTACTACCGCAATCCGGAGCAGACGCGGCGCCTGTTCGACGGCGACTGGCTCGACTCGGGCGACCGGGCCTACCTTGCCGACGGGGAGATCCACCTCACCGGCCGCGTCAAGGACATCATCATCCGCGGCGGACGCAACATCTATCCGCACGAAGTGGAGGATGCGGTGGGCTCGGTGACCGGGGTGCGCCGAGGCTGCGTCGCCGTGTTCGGCAGTCCCGACCCCGAAAGCGGCACCGAGCGCCTGGTCGTCCTTGCCGAGACCCGGCAGACGACCGCGCCGGAGCAGGACGCGTTGCGCGCGCAGATCATCGAGGCGACCGTCGCGGTGCTCGGCGAACCGCCCGACGACGTCGTGCTTGCGCCGCCCCACACGGTGCTCAAGACCTCGAGTGGCAAGATCCGTCGTTCGGCCTGCCGCGGACTCTACGAGGCCGGTCGCGTCGGTGCGCACGGGCATGCCGCGTGGTGGCAGGTGGTGCGCCTGGCCTCGGGTTCGCTGCTGCTCGAAGCGCAGCGCGCGGTGGCAGCTGGTGCGCATCTCCTCTACGGCCTGTACTGCTGGCTGGTCTTTGCGCTGATCGCTCCGCCGGTGTGGCTGCTGACCGCTGTCGCGCGCGGTCCCGCCGCGGCCTGGCGCGTGAACCGATTGGCGGCGCGGATCGTGCTGCGGCTCGCCGGCATTGCGCTGACGGTGCGCGGCGTCGAGCACCTGCCGCGCGCGCCCTGCGTGCTGGTGACGAACCATGCGAGCTACCTGGACGGCCTGGCCTTGTTCGCCGCCCTCCCGGCGCCCTTCAACTTCGTGGTCAAGCGCGAGTTGCGGAACCAGCCGGTGGCGCGCCTGTACCTGCATGGGCTGGGCGTGCAGTTTGTCGAGCGCTTCGAGGCCCGGCAGAGCGTCGAGGATGCGCGGCAGCTGACCGAGTCGATGCGGGCGGGCGCGGCGCTGGGGTTGTTCCCCGAGGGCACGTTCAGGCGCGCAGCGGGTCTGCGGCCTTTCCACCTCGGAGCCTTCGCGGCAGCGGCGGCAGCGCAAGTACCCGTGCTGCCCGTCGCCATACAGGGTACCCGGGCGCTGTTGCCTGACGGCCGATGGCTGCCGCGGCGCGGACCGATCGCAGTGACGATCGGCCAGCTGGTGTTCCCGCCCGAGCATGCGCCGGATGTCTTCGCCGCGGCCGTGCAGCTGCGCGACGCCGCCCGCGCGCACATCCTGGCGCACTGCGGCGAGCCGGACCTGGGTTCCGGTTGAGAGCGTTGCCCGCGCCGCATCGGCGGGCAAGATCGTCGACGCCGGCCACCACGGATCTCGGCGCCCCGCAGCCCATTGTTGCGCTACGTCAATCGGTCACCGCGGTAGCGGCCTATATGTGAATCAGGATGTCGGCGCATCGTGGTGCCGGGCTCGTCGATGCCGACGACTTCGACGAGCGAGAAGGATTGCGCGCTTGGGTGATTGGGCTGGACCGCAGCGTCGATTTCTGGAAGGACACGATGACGACGATTCCCCTGGGTTCAGAAGCCGGCACGGTCTTGTTGTCTCCGCCGGCGATTCCTTTGCATGCCACGCTGGAGCAGGCGCTGACCGCGCGCCGAAGCACGCGGGAGTTCCTGCCCGACAAGCTGCCGCTGGAGTCAGTGTCCACGCTGCTTTGGGCCAGCTTCGGTATCAACCGTCGGGGCACCGGGGGACGGACGGCACCCTCAGCGCACAGCTGGCAGGAGACCGACGTCTACGCCGTGCTGGCAGAGGGCGCATACCGCTACGATGCCCGCACGCACCGGCTGTTGCTGGCGCAGCCGCAGGATCTCAGGCGCCTGACCGGGATCCAGGACTTTGCCGCCACCGCACCGCTGAACTTCGTGTACGTGGCGGATTTCGCCCGCATGACCGGTGTGCGTGCGGACGATCGCGAGTTCCTGGCCGGCGCCGACGCAGGCTGCATCGCGCAGAACGTGTACCTCTGTTGCGCGGCCATCGGCCTGGGCTGCGTCGTGCGGGGCCTCGTGGACCGCCGCAGCCTGGCCGCTGCGCTCGGACTGGCGACGACGCAGCGGATCACGCTGGCGCAGACGATCGGCGTGCCGCAGGTCCACTGACGCCAAAACCTGGAGAACCATGATGAAGCAACCAGTTGAAATTCGCTTCCTCGGCATGGAGGTTTCCGCGGCGGTCGAGGCTGCAGCGAACGACAAGGCCGCCAAGCTCGACCTGTTCTGTTCCGACCTGATGTCGTGCCACGTCACGATCGAACTGCTGCACAAGCACAAGCACCAGGGACAGCCGTATGCGGTGCGCATCGACGTCACACTTCCGGGGCATGAACTGAGCGTCGACCGGGTCCAGCACGAGGACGTATACGTGGCGCTGCGCGATGCCTTCGACGACATGAGGCGCCAGCTCGAGGACGCCGTGCGCCGCACTCGGGGTCAAGAGAAGGCACACCCGGTGCCGTCGCACGGCGAGGTGGTGCGATTCGACGTCGACGACCGCTGCGGCTTCATCCGCGGGGCCGACGGCGAGGAATACTGGTTCGGGCCGGAGAACGTGGCCGACGTGCCCTTCGAGCACCTTCAGCTCGGCGACGAGGTCCAGTTCCTTCCCGAGGTGGCCGCCGAAGGGCGGCAGGCGAAGCGTGTCAGCCTCGGCAAGCACCGCTTCGGATGATCGACACAGGAGGATCTCGTGTTCAATCGAAAGCTGACCGCGGGCGATATCTGCGTCCGCATCGTGTCGATTGCCTTCCCGGGCCTATCGATCGAGGAAGCCGCGCGGGTCATGCGCGAGCAGCACGTGGGCAGCCTGGTGGTCGTGGAGGAAGTCGCTCCGCGGGACCGTCAGGTGGTGGGCATCTTGACCGATCGCGACATCGTCACCGGCATCGTCGCCGCGCAGAAAGATCCCCAGGGGCTGTGCGTGGGAGACCTGATGAGCCGGTCCGTCGTCATGGTGCGCGAGGAGGATTCGGTGCTCGACGTGCTGGCCACGATGCGCCGCAAGGCCGTGCGCCGGGTCCCGGTGGTCGGACCGCACGACCGACTGATCGGCATCGTGGCCATCGATGACATCCTCCGACTCGTGGCGGAGGAAATGCAGGCACTGGCCGCAGCCGTCAGCGCGGCTCAACGGCACGATGAAGTGGCGCCGGGTTGAACCGGCCTGCGCGTCCGGTCGCGGATCGCCCGTGAGGACGCTGAAGTCGCGAGACTCGGGGCGGCGGCTCGTCGGACGGAGCGCCTGGCGTCCGGCCGAATCGGCGGAAGGATGATCATGCGGGTCTTGTTTCTGGTTCGACATGCCAAATCAAGCCGCGACGATCCGGCCTTGCCCGACGAGGAACGCCCCTTGGCCGATCGCGGCCGACAAGATGCACAGAGAACGGGCAAGCGCCTGACCAGGCTCGACGCGAAGCCGGACCTGATCGTGTCGAGCCCGGCGCTGCGGGCACTGACGACGGCCCGGCTCATCGCCGACGAGATCGGCCATGAGCGCAAGGACATCGTCGTCGACGATCGCCTCTACGCCAGCAGTGCGGGCGACTTGCTCGCCGTGATACGAGCCCTCGACCCGAAACGCCGCTGCGTGATGCTCGTGGGCCACAACCCCGCGTTCACTGACCTCGCGCACCAGCTGTCGAGCGAGATCACCGACATGCCCACCTGCGCCGTCGCCGCATTCCGCTTCGACACGAAGGCATGGGCGGATGTCGGCGACGTCAAGCCGGCAAGCGTGACGCTGGAGACGCCGAAGAGTTAGCTCGATCGCGATCGCGTGAGGTTGGCGACTTCGACCGACCGCCCCCGAGAAGTGAAACTGGCGAGATCGGCGCCGACGCCGCGAAAATGAACACGCCCTGAAGTGGACCGGATACTCCGATGGGCGAGGACAGTCCCCAAGGCACAGGAGCAGAGCACATGGGTCGAAGACCGCGCCGCCAAACTCACCCTGAGCACGCTCCGTCAACTGCCGGAACCACTCAGCGCCAAGGTGCGGCCGGCGTCGGCATCGTCGACCTGGCCGCTCGTGCTGCATGGCGCACGCACACATCCGACTGAGGACTGGACCAGTTCGTCCAAGCATGGCCAGGCCGAATCTCGACGCCGCCCTCAATGCACGGCCGACAGGAATTGCTTCAATTCCGCCGTCTGCGGGTTCGCGAACAGTTCGGCCGGCGGACCCATTTCGTGGATACGGCCGGCGTGCATGAACACCACGCGGTCCGCCACCTTGCGCGCAAAGTTCATCTCGTGGGTGACCATCAAGAGCGTCATGCCCTCGTCGGCGAGTGTTTCCACGACCCGCAGGACCTCGCCCACCAGTTCCGGGTCGAGCGCCGAGGTGATCTCGTCGCACAGCATCACGCTCGGCTCCATCGCCAACGCACGGGCGATGGCCACGCGCTGCTGCTGGCCACCCGAGAGCTGGTCGGGCCAGGCATCGAACTTCTCGGCCAGGCCGACACGCAGCAACAGGCTGTGCGCCTGCGACGCGGCCGCTTCCTCGTCGTGCTGTTTCACCAGCCGCGGCGCCAGCATCACGTTGCGGCCCACGGTGAGATGAGGGAACAGGTTGAAGTTCTGGAAGATCATGCCCACGTGCTGCCGCAGCGCGCGCATCGCCTTGGCATCGCCGTGTTTCAGCGGCAGTCCGTCCACCAGCAGGCTGCCGTGCTGAAAGGCTTCGAGCCCGTTGATGCAGCGCAGGAGCGTGCTCTTGCCCGAGCCGCTCTTGCCAATGATGGCGATCACTTCGCCACGTTGAACGGCCAGGTCGATGCCCTTGAGCACCTCGTTGCTGCCGAAGGACTTGCGCAGTGCGGCGATCGTGACGATGGATTCAGCGACCATTCTTGAAGCTCCTCTCCAGCTTGCGGCTGGCGGCCGAGATCGGCCAGCACAACGCGAAATAGATCAACGCGACCCAGGCGTACACGGTGAAGGGCCTGAAGGTGGCGTTGGTGATCATGGTGCCGGCCTTCGTGAGTTCGACGAAGCCGATCACCGAGGCCAGCGCTGTCCCCTTGATCACCTGGACCAGAAAGCCCACGGTGGGCGGCACCGCGATGCGCAGCGCCTGCGGACCGACGACATGTCGCATCTTCTCGGTGAAGCTCAAGGCCAGGCTGTCGCTGGCCTCCCATTGCCCCTTGGGGACGGCGATGACGCAACCTCGCCAGATCTCGGTGAGGAATGCACTCGTGTAGACCGTCAGTGCCAGGCTCGCAGCAACCCAGGCCGAGACGTTGAACCCGACCATGGCCAGACCGAAATAGGCCAGGAATAGCTGCATCAGCAGTGGCGTGCCCTGGACGAGCTGCACGTAGCCGGCCACGCCGCGCTGCGCGCCCCGGACGCTGGCCAGCCTCGCCAGCAGCAGTGCCAGACCGACGATGCCACCGCCGACAAAGGCCACTATCGACAGACCCACCGTCCAGCGCGCCGCAAGAAGCAGGTTGCGGAGGATGTCCCACAAGGAAAACTCGACCATGGGAATATCCTTAGCGCCCGGCGGTCGGCAAGCGGCCAAAGACGAACTTCGGCCCGGCCCAGTTCAGCAACTGCCGCGTGCCCACCGATAGCGCCAGGTAGATGGCGGTGGCGACGATGTAGGCCTCGAAGGCGCGGAAGTTGCGACTCTGAATCAGGTTGGCCGAATAACTCAACTCCTGCGCCGAAATCTGTCCGCACACCGCCGAGCCCAGCATCACGATCACGATCTGGCTCACCAGCGCGGGCCACACCCGGCCGAGCGCCGGCGGCAGCACGACGCGGGTGAACACCTGCAACTCGGTCAGCGCCAGGCTGCGCGCGGCCTCGATCTGGCCCCTGGGCGTGTTGTCGATGCCGGCACGCACGATTTCTGCAGCGTAGGCGCCGAGGTTGACCACCATCGCGATGACGCTGGCCACCTCGGGGCTCAGCTTGACGCCGATGCTGGGCAGGCCGAAATAGATGAAGAACAGTTGCACAATGAAAGGCGTGTTGCGGATCAGTTCCACGTAGCCCGAGACGATCGCTGCCAGCCATCGAGGTGCGTTGGATCGAGCCCAGCCGCAGGCCGCGCCGAGGCCGACTCCGAGGGCCGCCGCCACGGCCGATAAGCCCAGCGTGAATGCCGCGCCGCGCAGCAGCGCTGGCCATTCAACCAGGACGGCGAGGAAATCGAGTTGACTCATGTGCATTCCTCGACGCGGTGGATTTGTCGACCGAGCACGAGCCGCGGAACTGGGCTCATCGGTTCGCTGGCGCGGCCCCTCGAGATCGAAGTGCCGAAGGCGCGACGGGGTGAACTCATTCGGGCAAATTGCCCGCCGGGCGGCCGAGCCACTTCAGCGCCATCTTGTTGAGATCTCCCGACACCTTGGCGCTGGCGATGATCTCGTTGACCCGCGCGCGCAGCTTGTCCTCGCCCTTGCCGACACCAATGAAGTTGGGCGAATCCTTGAGCACGAATTTGAATTCCGCGCCGAGTTGCGGATTGCGGGCCATCATGTTGCCGGCCACCGAGGCGCCTGTGGCGATCGCCTGCACCTGCCCGGACACGAAGGCGGAGACCGTGGTGTTGTTGTCCTCGAAGCGCTTGATGTCGGCGGTTGGCGGGGCGATCTTGGTGAGCTCCATGTCTTCGATCGCCCCGCGGGTCACGGCCACCGTCTTGCCGGCAAGGTCGGCGGCGCCATTGATGGTCACGCCCCTAGCGGCGAACACCGCCTGGAAGAAGGGCGAATACGCGGCGGTGAAGTCGATGACCTTGGCCCGCTCGGGGTTCTTGCCCAAGGTGCTGATCACCAGGTCGGCCTTCTTGGTCTGCAGGTACGGGATGCGGTTGGCGCTGGTGACGGGGATCAGTTCGACCTTCACGCCCAGCTTTTCGGCGATGTACTTGGCCATGTCCACGTCAAGGCCCTGGGGCTTGAGATCGGTGCCGACAAAGCCGTAGGGCGGGAAGTCGGTGGGAATGGCGATGTTGATCGTCTTCCTGGCCATCACCTCGTCCAGCACGGTTTGGGCCGGGGCCGCCAGAGGCACCAGGGCCGCAGCGGCGGTCAGCAAGATGGCGAGGGTGTTGCGTCGGTTCATGGTTTCAAGACTCCGTGGTGGGATGGGCGGAGGGGCCTGGGATCAGATCGGAGAACAGCAGCTTTCGCGCCAGACGCCGCGACGCGGCGCGTCCTGCGCGGGCTTCGGCTCCGGGGCTGGATTTGAGGGGCGACAAGGCCGCGCGCAGTGGCGCAAGCAGATCGTCCCCGGTGGCGTGTTGGCCTAGGTGATCTGCAACGCTGCCGATGTGTCGGCGCAGCAACGCGATGGCCTGCGGCAGGTCGCCGACTTCCAGCGCGGCGACGATCTGGGCATGTTCGGCGCAACTCTCACCAGCGGCGTGGCTGTTCTGGTATAGCGTGGCGACCGGGGTGGTGCGGGCGGTCAGGTCCTTGACGATGTCGGCCAGCAGGCTGTTGCCGGCGGACTCGGCCAGGCAAACGTGGAAGTCACCCAGAAGCCAGCTGCACTTGGCCTCGTCGTTGCTCGCTATTGCCGCCTGCTCGCGTGCCAAATGGGCTTTCAGCCGGCGGATGACGGCCGTGGGCAGGGCCTCGTGCAGGCCTTGCAGCAAGCCGGTCTCAATCGCCTGACGCGCGCCGAAGGCTTCGCGGGCTTCATCAAGGCTGGGCTGCACCACGAACCAGCCGCGCCGCGCGGTCACTTCCACCATGCCGCGCGCGGACAGGCGGGCCATGGCCTCGCGCACCAGGGTCCGGCTGACGCCGAACAAATCTGCCAGGCCTTGTTCGCCCAGGCGCTGCCCGGGAGCCAACCGACCGGCCAGGATGGCATTGACGATGGGGTCGGCGATCTGGCCGGGCCGACTGGTGTGGCCAGCCGGTTGATCGGGCAGCCGGTCGGTGGTGATGTTGGCAAGGCTTCCGCCAGCTTTTCTCCGCCAGCTTTTCTCCGCCGGCTTGGCGGCGCGTGCCGGATGCCGCCGTGCTCGGCCGGCCTCGGCTTCCTTCTGGTGCGGGAGGGGGCGCTCATTGGGCATCGAGGCGGCAGGTATGCCCTCTTGGTACGAGCAAGCCACGTTCACGCCTCTTGTATGCAAGCACGGTGCCAGGGGACGATGGCGGCCAGCCACCACATGAACCCCTCAGCTGCTGCGGGTGGGCTGAGAGCCTGAGAGTCTTTCTCTGAGCCCCGCAATCTGGCATGCGTCTGGCTTGGTTTCTGGCATGACGGCGCCTACCGAGCGAGAGACCCAGGCAACCGGGGCGAGCCTGTTCGGGGACTTGCC
>JBBINW010000024.1:0-59286 GCA_037443665.1 Betaproteobacteria bacterium | reverse complement strand
GAAACGGTCGGTCACGATGCCGAAACGGTCGGTCACGCTCCTCCGAAATACGCAGGCGTGACAGGGACTTGCCAGCGTCGCTTCTCAACAGAGAGCGCGGAACTTCAGGCTAGCCACGGCCACGGTCGGACCCGTGGCAAGCTGGGCCCGCGCCGCCCGCCAATCGGCGGGCGGCTGCGGCCACGCCGTTCAGGCCAGCCTGCGGTCGTTCGACGCGTCGAACAGATGCGAACGCGCTGGCTGCCAGCGCAGATGCACGCGGTCGCCGACGTGGGCGCCGACATGGCCCGGAACGCGGGCGGTCAGCTTGCCGACCGCGGTGTCGGTGGTGACGTAGGTCTCGGGCCCGGTCGGCTCGATCATCGACAGCGCGCCGGGCAGGCCATCGTCGGCGAAGCTCAGGTCCTCGGGGCGCAGACCGTAGACCACGTCCTGGCCGGATATCGCCTGCAGCGCGGCCCGCTGCGCGTCGGTGGTGGCGAGTTCGACGCCGTGTGCGTGCAGCGAGGCGCCATTGCGCTGGGCTGTGACCATGTTCATCGCCGGCGAGCCAATGAACTCGGCGACGAACCGCGTCGCCGGCCGTGAGTAGATGTCGTCCGGTGCGCCGAACTGCTGCACCGTGCCGTCCTTCATCACCGCGATGCGGTCGCCCAGCGTCATCGCCTCGACCTGGTCGTGCGTGACGTAGACCGTGGTGGTCTGCGTGCGCTGGTGCAGCAGCTTGATCTCGGCGCGCATCTCGACGCGCAGCTTGGCGTCGAGGTTGGACAGCGGCTCGTCGAACAGGAACAGCTTGGGGTCGCGCGCCAGCGCGCGACCCATCGCGACGCGCTGGCGCTGACCGCCCGACAGCGCGCCCGGTTTGCGGTCGAGCAGGTGCCCGATCTGCAGCATCTTGGCCACCCGCTGCACGGCCTCGTCGCGCTGGGCCTTGGGCACCTTGCGCATCTCGAGGCTGAACGCGATGTTCTGCGCCACGTTCATGTTCGGGTACAGCGCGTAGCTCTGGAAGACCATCGCGATGTCGCGGTCCTTGCTCGGAACGTGGGTGACGTCGCGGTCGGCGATCTCGATCGTGCCCGAGGTCGGCACGTCGAGGCCGGCGATCATGTTCAGCAGCGTGCTCTTGCCGCAGCCCGAGGGTCCGACCAGGATCAGGAATTCGCCTGCGTCGATCGAGATGTCGATGCCCTTGAGGATCTCGACGTTCCCGAACGCCTTGCGGACCTGGCGGATGTTCAGCGCACCCATGGATTCACCCCTTCACGGCGCCCGCGGTCAGCCCGCGGACGAAATACTTGCCGGCAACGATGTAGACGAACAGGGTGGGCAGGGCGGCGATCATCGCCGCGGCCATGTCGACGTTGTATTCCTTGACCGAACTGGTCGTGTTCGACAGGTTGTTCAGGCCCACCGTGATCGGCTTGCTGTATGCGCCGCTGAAGACGACGCCGTAGAGGAAGTCGTTCCAGATGTTCGTGAACTGCCAGATCAGCGTGACGACGAGGATGGGCGTGGACAGCGGCAGCACGATGCGGGTGAAGATCTTCCAGAAGCCGGCGCCGTCGAGCATCGCGGCCTTGACCAACTCGTCGGGCAGGCCGATGTAGTAGTTGCGGAAGAACAGCGTCGTGCTCGGGATGCCGGCGACGATGTGGACCAGGATCAGGCCCCAGATCGAACTCGCGATGCCCAGCCACCCCAGCACCTGGCTCATCGGCAGCAGCACCACCTGCATCGGCATGAAGACGCCGAACAGCAGCATCGCGAACATCGTCTCGCTGCCGCGGAAGCGCCACTTGCTGAGCACGTAGCCGTTGAGCGAGCCGATCGCGGTGGACACCCCGACCGCCGGCAGCACCATCAGCACCGAATTCATGAAGAAGGGTCGCAGGCCGCCGCAGTCCACGCCGGTGCAGGCGTGGCTCCAGGCCTTGACCCAGGAGCCGAAGCCGGGGTGGGTGGGCAGCGCGAGCAGGCTGCCGTTGCGCACCTGGTCCATGTCCTTCAGAGAGGTCACGACCATCACGTACAGCGGCGTGAGGAACCAGGCCGCGAACAGCAGCAGCGCCGCCCACAGCAGCAGGCGCTGCAGCGACAGCGAGCGTTCGCCCGCGGCGACGATGCGGACGCTCATTTCTTCGTCCTCAGCTCGGAGTACAGGTAGGGCACGACGATCGCCGCCACGGTGGCCAGCATCACGGTGGCCGACGCCGCGCCGAGACCGATCTCGCCGCGCGAGAAGGCCATCGTGTACATGAAGGTGGCGGGCAGGTCGGTTGCGAAGCCGGGGCCGCCGGCGGTCAGCGCGATCACGAGGTCGAAGCTCTTGATCGCGAGGTGGCTGACGATCATCAGGGTGCTGAAGAACACCGGCCGCAGACTGGGGATAATGATGCGCCAGTAGATCCGCGGCAGGCTTGCGCCGTCGACCTGCGCGGCCTTGATGATCGAGTCGTCGATGCCGCGCAACCCGGCCAGGAAGAGGGCCATCACGAAGCCCGCGCTCTGCCAGACGCCGGCGATCGCGATGCAGTAGATCGCCCGGTCGGGGTTGATCAGCCAGTCGAAACTGAAGCTGGTGAAGCCCCACTGGCGCACCAGATGCTCGAGCCCCAGGCCGGGGTTGAGCATCCACTTCCACGCCGTGCCGGTGACGATGAACGAGATCGCCATCGGGTAGAGGTAGATCGTGCGCAGCACGCCTTCGGCGCGTATGCGCTGGTCGAGCATGATCGCCAACAGCAGTCCGATGCCGATCGAGCCGGCGATGAACAGCGTGCCGAAGATCGCCATGTTGGTCAGCGCGACGTGGAAGCGCTCGCTGTGGATCAGCGAGACGTACTGGTGCAGACCGACGAACTCGTAGTTCGGCAACAGCCGCGAGGCCGAGACCGACAGGTACCCGTTCCAGGCGATCAGGCCGTAGATGAAGAGGAACGAGACGACGAAGCTGGGTGCCACGACCAGCTTGGGCAGCCAGGAGGCGGCACCTGATGATGGAGCGGACATCGGCGGTCCTAGGCTGTCGGGTGGCCAGGGCCCCCGAGCGATTGGCGGAGGCGGGCGCCGCCCGCGCCGGGCGGCGCCCGCGGACCAGGATCAGTTGCCCTTGGCCGCGGCCGCGATGTTGGTCATCGCCGTCTTGACGCTCATCCCGTCGGTGTTCCAGTACTGGCTCACGGCATCCTGGATCGCGCCCGCGATCGACGCCCGCACCGCCATGCCATGCGCGATCGACGGCACCAGCCCGCCGGTCTTGGCGGTGGCGACGAAGTCGCGGCTGGAGAGCTTGGCGCAGTCGTCGAACTTGCTCATGTCCATGCCCAGGCGGACCGGGATCGAACCCTTGTTGAGGTTGAAGATCTCCTGGAACTGGACCGACATGATCGACGAGGCCAGGTCACGCTGTGCCTGCTGGTTGGCCGGGTTCTTGATCTTGAACATCGCGAACGAGTCGACGTTGAAGGTGAAGTCCTTCGCACTGCCGGGCGAGGCGACGCAGACCACGTCCTTGCCCGGCACCTTGCCGGCGGCGAGCCATTCGCCCTTGGCCCAGTCGCCCATCAGCTGCATGCCGGCCTCGCCCTTGATCAGCATCGCGGTGGCCAGGTTCCAGTCGCGGCCCGACGCGTTCTTGTCGGTGTACGAATGGACTCTCTTGTAGGTCGTCAGCACCTTCTCCATCGTCGGGCTGGTCAGCGCGCCCTGGTCGAGCTGGACCAGCGCCTTCTTGTAGAAGTCGGCGCCGCCGACGCCCAGCGCGACGTCCTCGAAGGTCGTGAAGTCCTGCCAGGGCTGGCCGCCGTGGGCCAGAGGGATCACGCCGGCCTTCTTCAGCGCCTCGGCGGCGACGAAGAACTCGTCCCAGCTGGTCGGGATCTTGGCGCCGGCCTTCTTGAACACCTCGGGGTTGGCCCACAGCCAGTTCACGCGGTGCACGTTGACCGGCACCGCGATGTAATGGCCCTGGTACTTCATGACGTCGGCGACGACCTTGGGCAGCAGCGAATCCCATTTCTCGGGCCCGGCGACGTCGTCGAGGTTGGCGAGCACGCCCTCCTGCGCCCATTCCTGCAGCGACGGGCCCTTGATCTGCGCCGCCGTCGGCGGGTTGCCCGAGACGACGCGCGACTTCAGCACCGTCATCGCCGCGTCGCCACCGCCACCGGCGACGGCGAAGTCCTTCCAGGTGTCGCCCTTCTTCTGCATGATGGTCTTCAGCTCGGCCGCGGCCTTGGCCTCGCCGCCGCTGGTCCACCAGTGCAGCACTTCCACCTCGCCACCGGCCCGGGCCGCGTTGGCAACCAGCAATGTCGCGCAGGCCAGGGCCAGTGCGTGGATACGAATCTTCTGCGTCATCTTGTGTCTCCTGTCGGTCTGAACGCGGACTCTCCAGCGTTCGAAAGAAAGGGGGCGCCTGAACCAGGTGCCCCCTTTGGCATCGTCTGGCCTCGGTCGCTACCTCACCACCAAGCCTCGACCTGGAAGCCGTAGTTGCTGCCGTGGTCGTTGGTGCCGAAGGGATTGTTCGCCGGGCCCCCGGACGTCACGCCTCCCCACAAGTTGTTGGCGTTGGAGTTCCACTTGTTGTAGGCGTAATAGAAGCGCAGTTCAGGACGCGACCAGAAGCCGCGGCCGGCGACGATCGTCGGCGCGATCGCGAACTTGGTCAGCGTCCGGGTGCCGCTGCCGTCGTTCGGCTTGATTGCGTTGGTGCCGAGTTCGGCCTGAAGCTTGAAGTAGTCGTTGAAGTGCCAGACCGGCCGCGCCCCCAGGTAGTCCCACTTGTAGTTGTTCTTGAAGTCCCAATGGCCGGCGAGCAGCATGCCGTCGAAGGATGACCCGACCTGCCAGACGAGCTGGTCCTGGATGCCCCAGGACCCATCCTGATTGCCCGGCGTGTTGTTCGGGTAGGCGATGGCGGGCGAATTGATGGATCCCGTCCCGTGCGTCGCGAACAGCTTGTTCATACCGCCCAGCAGCGGCATCGACCATTCCGCCGTCACCCCAGTGCCGTTCGTCGCGCCGGCGACGTTCGTGTCCTTGGCGTTGAACTGCACACCGACCTCCAGCGAGCCCGCCGGCCCCAGGCCGATGCCGGCGACGCGGAAGTCGAACCGCGTCGTCGCGCTGTTGGCCAGATTCGCCGCGATGCCGAGTTGAGGGCCCGGGCTGCCGTTGAAGCCGTTGTTGCGGAAGATCGCGAACGAAGCGTTCGCGTCGCCCATGCCGAGCTTGATGTGCTCGATGCCGGCGCCGGGACCCGAGGCGTCCCAGTAGAAGAAGTCGGTGATGTGGTCGTCGTGACGCTGGTAGTAGCGCTTGCCGATCCATGCGCTGCCGCCGCTCAGGAACGGCAGGTTCTTGGCCTCGACCCAGTTCTGGCGCAGCGCGACCTGCTGGCCGTTCTGTGCGATGTTCTCGAAGTCCTGTTGCTGCTGCGCCTGCAGGCCCAGCATCGCGTGGTAGTCGAACTTCACGCCGTCCTTGCCGTCGTAGACGTTCTGGTCGAACTGCAGTTCGCTGTAGGTCGTGCATTCGTTGCCGAGACGGAAGTTGCCGTTGCCTTGCACCCCCGGCAGGGTGACGCAGGTCGCGCCGCCGTTCTGATTGCTCCAGCCGATGCCGCTGCGCAGGTAGCCGTGGAATTCCAGCGCGTTCGCTTGCGTCGCAAAGAACGCCGCCGCCGCGGCAGCCAAGGGTACAAGTTTGTGTCTGCTAAGCATTTGCCTTCTCCTTTGGGGTCGTTGGTGTGATCGGGGTGGGAAACGGAATTGAAGCCGGACTCACTTCAATGTCGCCCTGCCGCGGCTTGCGCCGCAGATGGGCCGGAACCGGCACTGCCTGGCGGGGGCCCGGAAAGATGTCGGTGTTGTTTCGCTCCAGGAAGCCGTCCGGAGCCGCGCCGATCCGTCGGCCCCATGCGCGGCCGCCCATGGCAGGCGCCGGCAGCGGCCGAAGCCACATCGCGCGGGACGACGAACCTTGGGATCACGCGCAGCGCGACACACCTGCACGCCGACGCGGACGTCTGGTGCGGGCGATCACTTCGCGGATCGCGTTCTCGGATCTCCAAGGGATCTGTCTCCTCCACCGGGAGCGCGACCTGAACGGTCGGGCGCCGCGATGTACCGGCCTTTCGGCTTCAGGTCTTGCTTCTTGTTCGAGCAACGCGATCGTAGCAATACTACACACGCAGGGGCAAGGCGACTGACCCCTCTGCGCCACAGATGGTTTCCCCGGATGTACAAGCCGTTGGCCGAGGTGTTTAGAGGAGGGCAGTCGGCTCGCGCCATGGCCAGCCCCTGCGATGCCGACGCGCCGCGCCGCTCGACCCATGCGTGGCCGGCGAAAGGGGTGTCGCCATCACTGCCCATGCTGTTCGAGTGCCAGCGCGGCGCCGGTGAGGGCGGCCAGCGTGTCGGTGATCAGCGCCGTCGGCACGGCGCGCAAGTAGGCCTCGAAGCGGCCCTTGGCCTCGAAGCGGGCGCGGAACTGCGAGGCGATGAAGCGTTCGCCCAGGCGCGGCACGATCCCGCCGCCGATGAAGATGCCGCCGCGGGCCCCCAGCACCAGCGCCACGCTGCCGGCGAAACCGCCGAGCAGGGCGCAAAAGGCATCGATCGAGCGACTGCAGACGGGGTCATCGTCCGCCAGGGCCCGCTCGACGATCTCGCTGGCCGTGCGCAGCGGCGCCGGCTGCCCGAGCACGCGGGCGACGGCACCGTGCAGCACCGGCAGACCGATGCCCGAGAGCAGGCGTTCGGCCGAGACGTGGGCATGGTCGCGGCGCACGCAGGCCAGCAGGTCGCTCTCGAAGTCGTCGGCCGGAGCCAGCGTTGCGTGGCCACCCTCGCCGGGGACCGCGATCCAGCCGTGTGCCGTCGGCACCAGCCCGGCGACGCCGAGCCCGGTGCCGGGGCCGACCACGGCCAGCGTGGCGCTGCCGCTCGGCGCCGGATCGACCGCGGTGCCGATCGGCCGCAGCTGTGACGCGCGCAGCCTGGGCAACGACAGCGCGAGGGCCTCGAAGTCGTTGAGCACCAGCAGCGCGTCGAGGCCGAGCTCGGCCTGGGTTGCCGCGCGGGAGAACGCCCAGCCGCTGTTGGTGAACTCGATGTGGTCGCCGCGGACCGGCGTGGCCACCGCGACCGCGCCGGCGCGCGGCGGCGCGTAGGCCGGACCGAGCGTGCGGGCCAGCCCGGCGAGGTAGCTGAGCGCCGCCTCGGCGGGGCCGGCATGGTCGGCACCGTGCAGGGTCTGCACATGACTGACCTCGTCGGCGCCGGCGGCGAGCCAGCCGAAGCGGGCGTTCGTGCCGCCGATGTCGGCCAGCAGCCAGGGCCGGCGCAGCGGTGTAGTCCCGGCGGGACAGGAGTCGTTCATTTCGGCGCGAGGGAGTCCATCGGCGGTGGCCGGCGGCCTCTGGGCTCGCCGCGGCGGATCGAAGGTAGCAAAACTACAAGGATTCAACAAGAGTTCAAACGCGAGCCGCGGCGTCGGGCCGGGCAGCCGGCGGTGAGGCGACGACTGCGGGGTTTCCTGTAGTCGCGCTACACCGCGGTGCAATGCATGGAGAATCTTCGCTGTCGGTGCCGATCCGGGGCATCGGCGCGCCGCGCCACCGTCTCGACCGTCATGCAATGAACGACTTCGACCACCCCCGCCTGCTCGCCGACATCGGCGGCACTTACGCGAGGTTCACGCTCGAGACGGCCTCGGGAGTCTTCGCCCATACCGCCCGGCTGCGCTGCGCCGAGCATGCCGACTTCCACGCGGCGGTCAGCGCCTACCTGGCCGGGCTGCCCGGCGGCACGCTGATCGAGCACGCCGCGATCGCGATTGCCAACCCGGTCGAAGGCGACGAAGTGCGCATGACCAACTACCACTGGCGCTTCTCGATCGAGCAGATGCGCGAGCGCCTGGGCCTGCGGACCCTGGTGGTGGTGAACGACTTCACCGCGCTGGCGATGGCGCTGCCCAGGCTGGCACCGGGGCAGCGGCGACAGGTGGGCGGCGGCAGTGCCCGCGAGCACAGCGTGGTCGGCGTGCTCGGCGCGGGCTCGGGCCTGGGCGTCAGCGGGCTGATCCCGGTTGCGCACGGCTACGTCGCGCTGGGCACCGAAGGCGGTCACTCCAGCTTCTCGCCGCGCGACGAGCGCGAGATCTCGATCCTGCGCTACGCGCTGCGCCGCCATGCCCACGTGTCGTTCGAACGCCTGCTCTCGGGGCCCGGCCTGGAGCTCATCCACGAGGCGCTTCGCGAGCGGGCCGGTCTGGCGCTGCAGCCGCTGGCCGCACCCGAGATCACGCGCCGCGCGCTGGCCGGCGGCGACCCGGTCTGCGAAGAGACGCTGCAGGCCTTCTGCGCCGTCCTCGGCACCGCGGCCGGCAACCTGGCGGTGACCCTGGGCGCCCTCGGCGGCATCTACATCGGCGGCGGCATCGTTCCGCGCCTGGGGGCGTTCTTCGACCGCTCGGCGTTCCGCGCCCGCTTCGAGGACAAGGGCCGCTTCAGCGAGTACCTGCAGGGCATCCCGACCTACGTCGTGGCCGCCGAGCAGGCGACCTTCGTCGGCGCCTCGGCCATCCTGGCGGCGCAGCTGCGCGCCGGCCAGGTCGACCAGGGCTCGGCGATCCTGGGCCAGATCCAGCGCGCGCGCCCGACGCTTTCGCCGGCCGAGCGGCGCGTCGCCGACCATGTGCTCATGCACCCGCGCGCGGCGCTGTCCGACCCGATCGCCGAGATCGCCAAGGCCGCACACGTCAGCCAGCCGACCGTGATCCGCTTCTGCCGCACGCTGGGCTGCGAGGGGCTGTCGGACTTCAAGCTGCGGCTGGCGTCGGGGCTTTCGGGAACGATTCCGCTGACCCACACGCAGGTCACGGGCACCGACTCGATGCTCGAGCTCGGTGTCAAGGTGCTGGGCAACACCGCCTCGGCGATCCTGCAGGTGCGCGAGCAGCTCAATCGCGACACGCTGGCGCGCGCGATCGACCTGCTGGCCGCGGCCGAGCGGATCGACTTCTTCGCCGTCGGCCAGTACGGCATGCTGGCCGCCGATGCCCAGTACAAGTTCCTGCGTTTCGGCGTGCCGTCGGCCAGCTTCACCGAACCGCGGCTGCAGGCGCTGGCGGCCAACGTGTTGCGGCCCACCGACGTGGTCGTCATCATCAGCGCCAGCGGCCGCATCGACGACCTGCTTGCGGTGGTCGACGTGGCGCGCGCGCGCGGTGCTTCGGTGGTGGCGATCACCGCCAGTCAATCGCCATTGGCCAAGCGCGCCGATGTCGCGCTGATCGTCGATCACGCCGAAGACGTGGCCACCCACGTGCCGATGGTCAGCCGCATCCTGCACCTGCTGATCATCGACATCCTGGCGGTGGGCGTGGCGATGCGTCTGGGGGCGGCCGGTGCCGCGCCGGCGCCCGACGAGGCCGGCGATGCGGCAGAAGCGGCGCCGGAGGAGGAGCTTCCACCCGCCGCCGCCCACCGCGTGGCGCCGGGGATCAGCCGTGCCGGGCCGCTGGCGCGACTGACGTCACACAGCCGCTGAGCCGCCGCCGCGCGCACCGGCCCCATCGATAGAATCGGCGCGTTTCCGAGGAGCGTTGCGACGGGCCCGCCCGCCAGGCTTGGAACGCCGCCGGCCACCGACCCGCGGCCTGCAACGGCGCTCGCCCTCCCGCCCCGGAGCCGCGCGATGAATGCCGAAGACCCGACGCCGAACCCGAACCCGCCCGCGGGCCCGCCACCGATGCGCCTGGCCGGCCTCGAGCCGCTGACCATCGGTCCGGGCAGCCTGTTCGTCAACATCGGCGAGCGTACCAACGTCACCGGCTCCAAGGCCTTCGCCCGCATGGTGCTCGAGGGCCGCTTCGAGGACGCGCTGGCGGTGGCGCGGCAGCAGGTCGAGAACGGTGCCCAGGTCATCGACATCAACATGGACGAGGCGATGCTCGACAGCGCCGCGGCGATGGAGCGCTTCCTCAAGCTGATCGCCGGCGAGCCCGAGATCGCGCGCGTGCCAATCATGATCGACAGCAGCAAGTGGGGCGTGATCGAAGCGGGCCTCAAATGCATCCAGGGCAAGGGCATCGTCAACAGCATCAGCCTGAAGGAAGGCGAGGCCGAGTTCAAGCGCCAGGCCACACTGGTGCGGCGCTACGGCGCGGCGGCGGTGGTGATGGCCTTCGACGAGCAGGGCCAGGCCGACACCTACGCGCGCAAGACGCAGATCTGCGCGCGCGCCTACCGCATCCTGGTCGACGAGGTCGGATTCCCGGCCGAGGACATCGTCTTCGACCCCAACATCTTCGCCATCGCCACCGGCATCGAGGAGCACGACAACTACGCGGTGGACTTCATCGAGGCCACGCGCTGGATCAAGGCGAACCTGCCCGGCGCCAAGGTCAGCGGCGGCGTGAGCAACGTGTCTTTCAGCTTCCGCGGCAACGACCCGGTGCGCGAGGCGATTCACACCGTGTTCCTGTACCACGCGATCAAGGCCGGCATGGACATGGGCATCGTCAATGCCGGCATGGTCGGCGTCTACGACGACCTCGACCCGGTACTGCGCGAGCGTGTCGAGGACGTGGTGCTGAACAGGCGGCCGGCCTACAAGGCGGGAGAGCCGGCGCTGTCCGCCGGCGAGCGCCTGGTCGAGATCGCCGAATCGGCCAGGGGTCTGGCCAAGGACGACAGCGCGCGCCTGGCCTGGCGCGCCGGCAGCGTCGAGGAGCGCCTCAGTCATGCGCTCGTGCACGGCATCACCGAGTTCATCACCGCCGACACCGAAGAGGCCTGGGCTGCGATCCAGGCCGAGGGCGGCCGCCCGCTGCACGTGATCGAGGGCTCGCTGATGGCCGGCATGAACATCGTCGGCGACCTCTTCGGCCAGGGCAAGATGTTCCTGCCGCAAGTCGTCAAGTCGGCGCGCGTGATGAAGCAGGCGGTGGCCTACCTGCTGCCCTACATCGAGGCCGAGAAGCAGGCCACGCAGGACGCTGGTGGCGACGTCAAGCCCAAGGGCAAGATCGTCATCGCCACCGTCAAGGGCGACGTCCACGACATCGGCAAGAACATCGTCACCGTCGTCCTCCAGTGCAACAACTTCGAGGTCGTCAACATGGGCGTGATGGTCCCGTGCCAGGACATCCTCGCCAAGGCGCGCGTGGAAGGCGCGGACATCATCGGGCTGTCCGGTCTCATCACGCCGAGCCTGGAGGAGATGCAGCACGTGGCCGCCGAGATGCAGCGCGACGACCATTTCCGCATCCGCAAGATCCCGCTGCTGATCGGCGGCGCGACCACCAGCCGGGTGCACACCGCCGTGAAGATCGCGCCGCACTATGACGGCCCGGTGGTCTACGTGCCCGATGCGTCGCGCAGCGTGGGTGTGTGCTCCGAGCTGCTGAGCGACGAGCGGGCGGCGAAGTACATCGCCGAGCTCGAGGCCGACTACGCGCAGGTGCGCGCGCTGCATGCAGCGAAGAAGGCCACGCCGCTGGTGACGCTGGCGGCCGCGCGTGCCAACAAGGCGTACGTCGACTGGGCCGCCTACCCGCCGCCGAAGCCGAAGTTCATCGGCCGCCGCGTGTTCAGGAACTACGACCTCGCCGAGCTCGCGCGATACATCGACTGGGGCCCGTTCTTCCAGACCTGGGACCTCGCGGGCAGGTTCCCCGAGATCCTGCGCGACGAGGTCGTCGGCGCCGAGGCGCAGCGCGTGTTCAGCGATGGCAAGCGGTTGCTGCAGAGGCTGATCGAAGGGCGCTGGCTGCAGGCCGCGGGCGTGGTCGCGCTGCTGCCGGCCAACACCGTCGATGACGACACGATTGAGGTCTATGCGGACGAGACGCGAACCGAGCTCGCGCTGTGCTGGAACCCGCTGCGGCTGCAGACCGAGCGCCCGGTGGTCGAGGGCCCGACGGGGAAAATTCGGCGGCCCAACCGCAGCCTGGCCGACTTCGTCGCCCCGAAGGGCGTGGCCGACGACTACATCGGTCTCTTTGCGGTGACGGCCGGCCTGGGCGCGCAGAAGAAGGAGGGTCAGTTCGTCGCCGACCACGACGACTACAGCGCGATCATGCTCAAGGCCCTGGCCGACCGCCTTGCCGAGGCCTTTGCCGAGCGCCTGCACCAGCGCGTGCGCACGGAGTTCTGGGCCTATGCGCCCGACGAGGCGTTGTCGGTGGAAGACCTGATCGCCGAGAGGTACCGCGGCATCCGTCCCGCGCCCGGCTACCCGGCCTGCCCCGACCACAGCGTCAAGGCCGACATGTTCCGCGTCCTGCAGGCCGGCGAGATCGGCATGCACCTGACCGAGAACCTGGCGATGACGCCGGCTGCGAGCGTCAGCGGCTTCTACCTGGCGCACCCCGAGGCGAGGTACTTCAACGTCGGCCGCATCGGCGAGGACCAGCTCGAGGACTGGGCGCGCCGGCAGGGCATGGCGGCCGAGTTGGCGCGGCGGAGGCTGGCGCCGGTGTTGGGCTGAGTCAGCCGCCCAGGTAGGCCTCCTGCACGCGAGGCTCGGCCAGCAGCTGCGCGCCGCTGCCTTCGAGGACGATGCGCCCCGTCTCCAGCACGTAGCCGCGGTGCGCGATCTTCAGGGCCTGGCGCACGTTCTGCTCGACCAGGAAGATCGTCAGCCCCTGGCGGTTGATCTCGACCAGGATGCGGAAGATGTCCTGCACGATGATGGGTGCCAGACCCATCGAGGGCTCGTCCAGCAGCAGCAACTTCGGGCGCGCCATCAAGGCGCGGCCGATCGCCAGCATCTGCTGTTCACCGCCCGAGAGGTTGCCGGCGAGCCCTCCCTCGCGCTCCTGCAGGCGCGGGAACAGGGTGTAGACCTTCTCCAGGTCCTGCCCTCGTGCGGCGGCGCCGTCGCGCCGCGCGTAAGCGCCGAGTTCGAGGTTCTCGCGCACGGTCAGCGTGCCCAGCGTGGCGCGGCCCTCGGCGACCTGCACCACGCCGGCGGCGACGATCTTGTGCGGCGGCAGCCGCGTGATGTCGCGGCCCTCGAAACGCACCGTGCCGGCCGCCTTGCGCAGCAGGCCCGACAGCGCCATCAGGGTGGTCGACTTGCCGGCGCCGTTGGCGCCGACCAGGGCCGTGATCTGGCCGGCGTGCAGCTCGACGTTGAGGTCCTTGACGGCCTCGATCGGGCCGTAATGCACGGCCAGCCCCCGGACTGCCAGCAGTGCCTCAGGCATGGGCCGGCTCCGGGGCGTCGTCATCGCGGCCCAGGTAGGCCTCGATCACCTGCGGATCGTTGCGGATCTGCACTGGCCCGCCCTGGGCGATGATGCGGCCGAAGTTCAGCACCGCGATCTGCTCGCACAGGCCCATCACGAAACGCATGTCGTGCTCGATCATGAAGATCGTGTAGCCGCGCTCGCGGATGTTGACGATCTCGCGCATCAGTTCGGCCTTCTCGGTGCTGTTCATGCCGGCCACCGGTTCGTCGAGCAGCAGCAGCCGCGGCTCCGTGGCCAGGGCGCGCGCGAGCTCCAGCTTGCGCTGCTCGCCGTAGGACAGCTTGTCAGCCAGCTCGTCGGTCTTGTGGTCCAGCCGCACCCACGACAGCAGCTCGCGTGCGCGCTCGCGCGCGCGTCGCTCGTCGGCACGGAACCGAGGCGACGCCAGCAGCATCGCCGGCCAGCCGGCGTGCAGGTGCCGGTGCATGCCCACGATCACGTTGTCCAGCAGGCTCATCTCCTTGAAGACGCGGATGTTCTGGAACGTACGCGCGATGCCGGCCTGCGTGATGCGGTGCGGCGGCCGGCCGACCAGGCTGGCGCCGTCGAGCAGGATCTCGCCGCTGCTGGGCGCCAGCAGCCCGGTGACGAGATTGAAGACGGTGGTCTTGCCGGCGCCGTTGGGGCCGATGAGGCCGAAGATTCGGCCCTGGGGCACCTCCAGGTTCACATCCTGCAGCACCTGCAGGCCGCCGAAGTGGCGCGAGATCGAGCGCAGCTGCAGCATCGTGGCGCTCAGCGGCCGATCAGTCGGCGCAGGCGCGCCGGGTCCCACAGGCCACGCGGCAGGAACAGCACGATGAGCACCAGGATCAGCCCGTTGACCATGAGCCGGTAGTCCTGCAGCCCGCGCAGCAGCTCGGGCAGCAGCGTGACGATGAAGGCGCCCACCGCCGGCCCGGCCAGGCTGTGGATGCCGCCCAGAATGGCCATGGTCAGGATCTCGACGCCGCGGTCGAAGCCGAACTCGCTCGGGCCGATGAAAAACGTGAGGTGCGCGTTCAGCGCGCCGGCCAGCCCGGCCAGGGCGGCGCCGAGCACGAAGGCCAGCATCTTGTGCGCGTTGACGTCGATGCCCATCAGGCCGGCCGCGGTCTCGTCCTCCTTGATCGCCTCGAAGGCGCGACCCACCTTGCTGTGCCGCAGCCGCGCCAGCACGAAAATCGCGAGCGCGAGCGCGAGCAGCACGTGCCACCATTGCGTGAGCTGCGGGATGCCGTTCAGCCCCAGAGCGCCGCCGGTCCAGCTGTCGGCATTGAGGATCGCGATCCGCACCACCTCGCCGAAGGCGAGTGTCGCCATCGCCAGGTAGACGCCGGACAGGCGCAGTGTGGGCTTGCCGATGGCATAGGCGACCAGCGCGGGCGCCCCCATGCCGGCGCCCAGCGCCAGCGGAAACGGCGCGCCGGCGTTCATCGTCAGCAGCGCCGAGGCATAGGCACCGATGCCCATGAAGGCGGCATTGGCCATCGCCAGCAGGCCGCACGACAGCGTGAGGTAGATCGACAGCGCCAGCAGCGCGTTGGTGCCCAGCGTGAGCACGAGGTTGCTGTAGACCGACCAGAAGTTCGCGAGCGACTCCATCGATCAGTCCGGCGTGGGACGACCCGGCGTGGGGGCCTGCATCACACCTTGCGTTCCTGCAGGCTGCCGAACAGGCCCTTGGGTCGCACCAGCAGCACCAGAAACAGCAGGCCGAAGCCGACGGCATCGCGCATCGTCGAGCCGATGTACGCCACCGACAGCACTTCGGCAAAGCCCAGGAACAGGCCCGCAAGCATCGCGCCGCGGATGTCGCCCATGCCGCCCAGGATGATCACCGCGATGCCCTTGTGCAGCATCGGCTGGCCCATGAGGGGGAACAAGGCGTTCGAGTACAGGCCGATCAGCACGCCAGCCACGCCCCCCAGGCCGGCGGCGACGAAGGAGGTGAGCATGAACAGGCCTTCGACGTCGATGCCCAGCAACAGCGCGGCCCTGGGCGACTCGGCGATGGCGCGCAGCGCGCGGCCGAGCTGGGTCCTGCGCAGCGTCAGCAGCAGCACCGTCATCAGCACGAAGGACAGCCCGATGATGCCCAGTTCGAGCGCGGTCACGTCCAGGCCGGCGAGGTGCAGCGTCTGCTGCGGCAGCAACTCGGTCGGGAAGCGTTGGTTCTGGGCCCCGAACAGGCCCTGCACCAGGCTGTTCAGTGCAATGCCGACGCCGATGGTGGCGATCATCGGGATCAGGTGCGGCGCATTGCGGGCGCGCAGCGGCCGCAAGACCAGGCGGTCGACGATCAGGCCGACCAGCCCCGAGAAGGCGAACGCGAAGGCCAGCGCTGCCGCCAGCGGCCATTGCAGCCGGGTCGCGGCCTGCAGCGCGGCATACGCGCCGAGCATGAACACCGCGCCGTGCGACAGGTTGACCACGCCCAGCACGCCGAAGACGAGCGTGAAGCCGAGCGCGAACAGCGCATACACGCCGCCCAGCGACAGGGCGTTGAAGAGCTGCTGGGCAAGCAAGATGCGGTGCCGACAGGCGCGGCGCTCGGCGGCGGCCGGCGCCTACCTCACGATCTCGTAGCGCCCGGCGTGCGTGACGCTGACGATGGGCACCTGCTCGGCGTCATAGCCGGCCGGCCGGCCCGCCTTGTCGGTGGCGCGGCGGAACGTGAACGCGCCGGTGGCGCCGTCCCACTTCACGCCGGGCAGCGCGTCGCGCAGGGCCGCGCGGTCCTTGGTCAAATCACCGCCGAGCTTGATCTTCTTCAGGGCCGCCACCGCGATGTGCATCGCGTCATAGGCCTGGGCGGCGAACTGGTCGGGCGCCGACTGGAACCGGTGCGTGTAGGCGACGATGAAGCTGTTGTTGGCCGGCGCCCGGTTCTCGATCGACCAGGGGCTGCCGATCCACAGGTCGTCGGAGGCACCCTTGGCGAGGTCGAACACCTTGACCGAGTTCATGCCGTTGCCGCCGATGAACGGCAGGGTCAGACCGAGCTGGCGCGCCTGGACCATGATGGGCGCGCCCTCGGCGAGCAGCGCCGACAGCACGATGGCGTCAGGCTGGGTGGCCTTGATCTTGGTCAGCTGGGCCTTGAAGTCGACGTCGCCCTTGGCGAAGGTCTCGGTTGTGGTGACGGGAATGTGCAGCGCGTCGAGCGCCCGCTTGAAGTTGTCATAGCCGCTCTTGGTGAAGACGTCGTCGTTGCCGTAGAGCACTGCGACCTTCTTGATGTGGGCGTGCGCGACTGCGGCCTTCAGCGTCACCGGCAGCACGTCCGCCTCGGTCACCGAGTTGCGGAACACATGGTCGCCGATGGACGTGATGCCGTCGGCCGTGTTCGAGGTGCCGAAGACCACGATGCCGGCGGCCTGCGCGATCGGGTCGGCAGCCTGGGCCGAGTTCGACAGCGTGGGCCCGAACAGCATCAGCACCTTGTCCTGGAAGATCAGCTTCTTGAAGGCGTTGATCGCCTCCTCCTTCTTGCCCTGCTCGTCCTCGATCACGAGCGCGATCTTGCTGCCGCTCACGCCGCCGGCGGCATTGATCTCGTCGGCCGCGAGCTGGAAGCCGTTGCGGATGCTCTGCCCGTACTGGGCGGCGCCGCCCGACAGCGCCTCGGCCACGCCGATCCGGATGTCGGCGGCCTGCGCCGCCGTCGCCAGGCCCGCCGCCCCGGCCAGCAGGGTGAGGGCGAGGACGCGGCGCTTCGATCGAGAGAAGGTCAAGATTGTCTCCTGGTCTGTACAGTCAGCCTGCAAGTTTAGACCGTCGCACGGCCTCTATGATCCGCCGCCGCCATGACGACCCCGATCCCGCCACTTTCGCTGAACCGCGCCCAGGACGCGGCGGTGCACCACCTCGCCGGGCCCTGCCTGGTGCTGGCCGGCGCGGGCTCGGGCAAGACGCGCGTCATCGTGCACAAGATCGCGCGCCTGCTGCAAAGCGGCCTGGAGCCGAAGCAGATCGCCGCCATCACGTTCACCAACAAGGCCGCGGCCGAGATGCGCGAGCGCGCCAAGGCGCTGGTGGGACCGCGCGCCGCGCGCGATCTGGCGGTCAGCACCTTTCACTCGCTGGGCGTGCGCATGCTGCGCAGCGACGGCATGCGCATCGGGCTGAAGCAGAACTTCAGCATCCTCGACAGCGACGACGGCTTAAGCGTGCTGCGCGACGCCGGCGGCACGACCGACGCGGCGCAGGCGCGGCGCTGGCAATGGGCGATCAGCCTGTGGAAGAACCAGGGCCTGGACGCCGACGGCGCCGACAGGCAGGCCGCCGACGCCGACGAGCAGGTGACGGCGCGCGTGATGCGCCGCTACGAAGAGCGCCTGCAGGCGTATCAGGCGGTGGACTTCGACGACCTGATCGGCCTGCCCTTGAAGCTGCTGCAGCGCGACGCCGAAGCGCGCGCGAAGTGGCAGGAGACGTTCCACCACATCCTGGTCGACGAGGTCCAGGACACCAACGCCGTGCAGTACGAACTGCTCAAGGCGCTGGTCGGCGAGCGGGGCCTGTTCACCGCGGTCGGCGACGACGACCAGAGCATCTACGGTTGGCGTGGCGCCACCATCGACAACCTTCGCCGGCTGCCGCAGGACTATCCGCGGCTGAAGCTGATCGCGCTGGAACAGAACTACCGCAGCACCGGCCACATCCTGCGCGCGGCCAACGCGGTGATCGCGAACAACCCCAAGCTGTTCGAGAAGAAGCTCTGGAGCGAGTTCGGCGACGGCGAGCCGGTGCGGTTGATCGATTGCGACAGCGAGGAGCACGAGGCCGAGCGCGCGGTGGCGCGCATCCAGGCACTCCGCGCTGCCGACGGCAACAACAAGCTGGCCGATTTCGCCGTGCTCTACCGCGCCAACCACCAGGCCCGCGTGTTCGAGCAGAAGCTGCGCGCGGCGCAGATCCCGTACCGCGTCTCGGGCGGGCAGAGCTACTTCGACCGCGCCGAGATCAAGGACCTCTGCGCCTGGCTGCGATTGCTGGTCAACCAGGACGACGACCCGGCCTTCCTGCGCGCGGTGACCACGCCCAAGCGCGGCATCGGTCACCAGACGCTGGGCGCGCTGGGCGAATTCGCGAGCCAGTGGAAGATCAGCCTGTTCGAGGCCCTGTTCTCGCCCAACCTCGGGATGGCGCTGAAAGGCAGGGCGATCGAGTCGCTGCAGGAATTCGGCCGCGAACTCAACGACCTCGAGCACCGCGCGCGCCACGCCACCGGTGCCGAGGACGCGAAGGCGCTGCTGCTCGGCTGGCTGAAGGACATCGGCTACGAGCAGCACCTCTACGACGGCGAGGACAGCGAGAAGCTGGCCGCCGCGCGCTGGACCAACGTGCTCGACTTCGTCGACTGGATCGCCAAGCGCTGCGGCGGCCCGGTGACGCAAGAGGCCGGTGGCAGCTTCGCGACCGAGCGCCAGAGTGTGCTGCAGGTGGCGCAGACGATCGCCGTGATCATCAGCCTGGCCGACCGCGCCGACGAGCAGGACGTGGTCACGCTGTCGACCCTGCACGCCGCCAAAGGCCTGGAGTGGCCGCACGTGATGCTCGCCGGTGTCAACGAAGGGCTGCTGCCGTTTCGCGGCGGCAGCGAGGACAAGGACGCCGAACCCACCCCCGAGCGCATCGAGGAGGAACGTCGGCTGATGTACGTCGGCATCACGCGCGCGCGCAGCACGCTCGTGATCAGCACCCTGCGCCGGCGCAAGCGAGGCCGGGAAACGGTGGCTGGCATTCCCAGCCGCTTCGTCAAGGAGATGAAGCTCGACGAGGCGGTGGACAAGGGCGACCCGCGCGACAGGCTCAGGAAGCTGCGCGACGCGATGGCGGCGCGGGTGGCCGCGGCGACGCCGGCTGGCGGCGGCGCGCCGAGCTGACCCCAAGCCTGCGGATGCGCGCTGGACGCGTCGATGCTGCGGCGCACAATACGGCCTGGACGTCAGACCGAGGAGCCTGCATGCGACGCGTCGTCTTCAACCAGAAGGGCGGGGTGGGCAAGTCAACCATCACCTGCAACCTGGCCGCGATCGCGGCCGACAGCGGCCTGCGCACGCTGGTCGTGGATCTCGACGCCCAGGGCAATACCAGCCGCTACCTGCTGGGGCACGATGCGCCGGCGCCCGAGCAGGGCGCGGCCGATTTCTTCGAGGCCACCTTGAAGTTCAGCGTGCGCGGGCCGCAGGCGGGCGATTACATCGTCGAGACGCCGTGGGAGAACCTGCACCTGATGCCGGCCAGCCCGGCGCTGGAAGAGCTGCACGGGAAGCTCGAGAGCCGCTACAAGATCTACAAGCTGCGCGATGCGCTGGCGGCCCTGGCCGACGACTACGACCAGGTCTGGATCGACACCCCACCGGCGTTGAATTTCTACACCCGTTCGGCGCTGATCGCCGCCGACGCCTGCCTGATCCCGTTCGACTGCGACGACTTCTCGCGCCAGGCGCTGTACGCGCTGCTGGCCAGCGTGCAGGAGATCCAGGCCGACCACAACGCCGAACTCGTCGTCGAAGGCATCGTCGTCAACCAGTTCCAGGCCCGCGCCAGCCTGCCGCAGCGCACCGTCGAGGAACTGATCGACGAAGGCCTGCCGGTCCTGCAGCCCTACCTGAGCGCGAGCGTGAAGATCAAGGAATCGCACGAGCAGGCGCGGCCGATGATCCACCTCGACGCGCGGCACAAGCTGACGCAGGAGTTCGTGGCGCTGTACGAGTCGCTGGCCTGAGGGCCGGTCGCCTCGCTCGCCAGAGCGTCAATCGCGTCAGCCGGCCCCGAGCTTCACAGTGAAGCCGCGGTCGCGCAGCGCCGTGGCGACGCGCTCGATCTGGTCGCCCTGGATCTCGATCACGCCGCCCTTGACGGTACCGCCGGCGCCGCAGGCGCTGCGCAGCTGCTTGCCGAGCGCGGCCAGCGCGGCGTCATCGAGCGCCAGGCCGCGTACCACTGTGACCACCTTGCCTCCGCGGCGCTGCGTCTCGCGGCGCACGCGGGCGACGCCGTCGCCGGTGGGCCGGGGCGCGGCGTCGGCGCAGCGGCAGTCGGTCATCGGTCGGCGGCAGGCGGGGCACATGCGGCCGCCCTCGGTGGAGTAGACCAGCCCGCCGTCGCCTGTCGATCGTGATTTCACGGCCGCGATGTTGCCAGCCGCCGCCCGGCTGACGCTGACCACGTTTGCCATGAAGCGCACGACCTGGCCCGGGGCTGCCGCGCCGGCGCGGCGGAGTTCAGGTGTCGTGGCGACGGCGTCGCGATGACGCGATGCCGGCGGCACCCAGCGCCAGCCAGACCAGTGCCCGCGACCCGGGCTCGGGGACGTCCGTGAACACGGTCTGTCCGACCTTCAGGGACGTGGCTGCGATCACCGCATCCGGCGAGGCGACGTAATTGACGGTGAAGTCGGTCTGCGTCGGCGGCGCTGTTGCCGTGATGAAGCCGCCGCCCGTGAGCGGCTCGTACTTGATGGCCGGCGTGGACCCGGGCAGCGACAGCTTGAAGTCGTAGTTGCCGTCGCTCGGGATGCCGCCACGGACCGGGTTCGAATCGGTCAGCGACAGCAGGTAGGTGATGGCGCCTCCAGTGCCCAGGTTCAGCAGAATTGGCGTGAACGATGAAACATTGAAAGTCAGGACATCCTCGATCACAGCGTTGCTCAAGTTGTAGATGCCGACCTGGGCGCTGAGGATCGAAAAGGGCGACGTTGCCGCAAAAGGATTCGCCTTGCACCCGAAACTGCTGCCGAAGATATCGACGATGTAAGGCAGCGACACCGCGCCGCTGGTGCAGTCGTTACTGACCTGCAGATTGATGGTGGTGGTCCAACCCAGTCCGGGGAACACACCCTGCGGCAAGCTCGGGTCCCATCGGCCCGTCACGATCGCGGCCGACACCGGTGACGCCGTGATGGCGGCAGCGAGGCCGAGCAGGGCGGCGCCGGCGGCGCGTCGAAGATGCTTGAGCAAGGATGAAAACCCCGAATGAGATTGCGTCCAAGAGATGCGCAATTTCTATGCCGTGCGTCTGCAGATCTTGTGCCTTCCAAGGGAAACAGGTGCCCGCCTGGCATCGCCCTGCGAGCAGGCTGTAAAGCATTCCGACGTTGTCCCAAAGGTCGCGCTGGCGCGGCCATTGCCGCCTTCGACGACGCGAAGCGGGTCCGCCATCACGGCTGCCGTCAAGCCCCCGTGTGTCGTTCAGGCGGCCACCGCCGTCACGGCATTGCGCCCGAGCGCAGCGCGCGTCGCCGCGTCGAGGTCCCACCCTTCACCCTCGGCCCAGGCTTGATCGAAGCACCCTTCGGGCATCGCCGCGCGAAGGCGGTCGAGCTTGCGCTGCCGGGCCGGCGCGCGGCGTGGGGGCAGCGCCACGCCCAGCCGCTCACGGGCCCGGTCCACCGCGGCGGCGAGCTGCGCGGCCAGTTCCTCGCGGCCGCGCCGCGCGGCCAGCGCCGAGTGATCGTCCAGGCAGGCCAGCAGGTCCTCCCGCATCTCGAGGCGGCGGAACGCCTTCAGCGCCTCGTCCAGCCGGCGTTCGGCGGCGTCGATCTCGCCGTCCATCATGTCGGCCTTGCCCAGCCAGCGCTGGGCGCGTGCCTCGCCGCGCTTGTCGCCAGCTTCGGTGCAGACGATCAGTGAACGCTGGAAGCGTGCCCGCGCGGCCGCGGCGTCGCCGGCCTCGAAGGCCAGCTCGCCCAGCGCCAGCTCGCACTCGCCTTCGACCTCCTGGTGCTGGATCCTGCGGCTGAGCAGCAGGCACTCGGTGAGCGTGTGGCGCGCGCGCTCGGCGTCGCCGGCGTAGGCGTCGATCTGCCCCAGGTGCAGCAGCCCGATCGCCTCGCCGACGGTCTCGCCCAGTTCGCGGAACAGCTGCAGGGCCTCGAGCTCGCTGTCGCGGGCACCGGCGTAGTCGCCGGCCGGCAGGCGCGCCACCGACAGCGTTGACAGCGTGGCGGCGATGTCGAACGGGTCGGCCAGCCGACGCCGCAGCAGCAGGCAGGACTCCAGCATCTGCCGCGCCTCGGTGTAGTCGCTCTGGCTCGCGGCCAGCGCAGCGCCGACGTACAGCGCATGGGCGTGGGCGCGATCCGAGGCCTGGATCTCGGGCAGCGCCAGCGCGACGCGGACGATGCCGCGGCCTTCGCCGACGTAGCCGCGCAGGATCCAGAAACCCTGCAGCGCGACCGCGAGCTTCACCGCGATGATCCGGTCGACGCCGCCGGCCAGGGCGAACGCGATGGCCGCGCGCAGGTTGTCGACCTCGGCCTCCAGGCGCCAGATCCACTCGGCGTGCTCGGCGCCGGTCAGCCCCAGGTTGGCCGCCTTCGCGATCGCCAGGAAGTATTCAGCGTGGCGGGCCGCGGTGGCCGCCGATTCGCCTGCCTGCTCGAGCTTCTCGCGCCCGTAGTCGCGGATCGTCTCGAGCATGCGGTAGCGTGAGCGCTCCTCGCTCTCGTCGAGCATCACCAGCGACTTCTCGACCAGCGACGCGATGAGGTCGAGCATGTCCTGTGGAGCCAGCGGCGCGTCGCCGCAGACCGCCTCGGCGGCGGCGAGGTCGAAGCCGCCGGCGAACACGCTCAGCCGCGCGAGCAGGCTGCGTTCGTTCGGCTCCAGCAGGTCGTACGACCAGTCGACCAGCGCGCGCAGCGTCTGCTGGCGTTCGAGCAGCACGCGGCCGCCGCCCGTGAGGATCTTGTAGCGGTCCTTCAGGCGCGCGTTGATGTCGCCGACGCTGAGCATGCGCACGCGGGCGGCGGCCAGCTCGAGCGCGAGCGGGATGCCCTCGAGCCGCGCCACCAGTTCCGCCACCGCTGGCGCCTCGCGCTCGGTCAGCGCGAAGCTGGGCTTGTGGAGCTGGGCGCGGTCGACGAACAGGCGCACCGCGGTCGACCGGCGCAGGGTCTGGAGATCGTCGTCGCGCCGCGGCACCGGCAGCGGCAGCACCGGCACGCTCTGCTCGCCCGGCACCCGCAGCGCCTCGCGGCTGGAGGCGATGAAGCGTACCTGCGGCGCCGCGCGCAGGATCGCGCTGGCGAGCTCGGCCGCGGCCTTGATCAGGTGCTCGCAGTTGTCCATCACGAACAGCACCCGCCGCGGCCGGAGGAAGGCGCACAGGGTCTGGATCAGCGGCCGACCCGGCTCCTCGCGCAGGCCCAGTGCCTGCGCCGCCTCGCCGACGACCAGCGCCGGCTCGCGGATCGGCGCCAGGTCGAGGAACCAGACGCCGTCGGGGTACTGCGGCATCACCTCGGCGGCGGCCTGCAGCGACAGCCGCGTCTTGCCCAGCCCGCCCATGCCCAGCAGCGTCAGCAGCCGCGCGCTCCTCAGGCGGGCCTTGAGCTCGTCGAGCTCGCGCTCGCGGCCGATGAAGGTGGTCACCTGCTGCGGCAGGTTGTTCGGGATCTCGGCCACCGGCAGCCAGCGTTCGCCGCTGCGCACGACGCGGTGCACCTTCTCGCTGTCCGGCGGCGCCGCGAAGGGCGCGCCGTCCTCGCCGACCTCGAACAGCTCGACCGGCTCGGCGACGCCCTTGAGCACCCAGTGACCGTGCGACTCGATGCGCAGCGCCGTCTGGCCCAGCGCCGCGCGGGCCTCCGCCGTCAGCAGCAGCTGGCCGCCGCGGGCCAGCGACATCACGCGCGCGGCGGTCGGCTTGGCCAGGCCGTCGACCTCCAGCGGCTTGGCGCCGCGCGCCACGTCGTCGGAGCCGTTCTCGCGCAGGATCACCGGCCCCACGTGCAGGCCGGCGCGAGCCTGCAGCGGCACCGGCATCACGGCCAGCGCGCGGTGGTAGGCCAGCGCGTAGGCGACGGCATCGGCGGCCTGCTCGAACAGCAGCAGCATGCCGTCGGTCTTGTCGATCTCGCGCCCGCCAAACTCCGGCAGCAGGTCGCGCGCGGCGCGGTCGTGCGCGGCCCAGACCGAGGCCATCGCCTGGTCGCCGAGTTCCTCTGACAACCGGGTGCTGTCGACGACATCGGTCAGCAGCAGGGCACGGACTTCACTCATGGGGCGCGCGGACTCTGCGGGAACGGCAGTATGCCTTCGACGGGCGGGCAGGAGGCCCGCCGTCCCCGGGACGCGTGCGGCTACGAGGGCAGGAAGTCCACCGGCCAGGTCACGACCATCGTGTCCACGTCCTTGGCGCCGAACTCGAACAGCCGGATGCGCGCCAGCAGCTTGCTCTCGAGCTCAGCGGCCTTCAGCTCGCTGGAGACCATCCGCAGCGCGGTGACCTGCCCCGCCGGAGAGATCGTCAGTTCGACCACCACCTTGCCCTGCAGCGCGGGGTCGTCGCGCAGCGCGCGGTTGTACAGGGCGTAGATCGCGGCCTTGTTGCGTTCGAAGACGAGCTTGATCTCCTCGATCGAGCGACTCGCCTTGCCACTGCCGCCCTTGGCCAGCGTGCCGCCGGCGCCATGCCCGCCTGCGCCCGGTCCGCCGCCGGCGCGCGTGCCGCCACCGCCGGGGCCGCCGCCACCGCCGCCGCCGGCCACACCTTCGACCAGCGTGGTCGCGCGGCCGGCGAGGCCGCCGCCTCCGGTGTCGCGGCTGTAGGCGGCGGTGTTGATGCCACCGCTGCCGCGGGTGGCGTTGGAGGTGATCATCGCCCGCACCGGCACCCCGGCCTCGGTGCCGGCGCCCACGCCGGGCCCGCTGCCGCTGCCGACGCCCGGGCCGGGCTTGATGTCCTGGCGCAGTTGCACGGCCACCGGCGCGCCGGTCATCTCGGCGAGTTCGTTCTTCATCGCCAGCAGGCCGACCCCGCTGGCCTTCTGTCGTGCGCGGTCCAGCGCCACCTCGCCCGGCGGCTTGCCCTCGATCGGCTTGCGCGCCTCGGGAACGGGCGCCTTGTCGTTCTTGCGCGGCGCAACCGGTGCCGGCGCCGGCCTGGCGGGCGCCGGGGTGTCGATCTTGGCGACGTCGGCCACCGGTTCCGGCGGCTTGGGCCGCGGTGGCGGTGCTGCCGGCTGCTCCAGCAGCAGCCGGGCCATCGGCGGCGGCAGCGGCTGCGACTCGATGCGCTCGACCTTGCGCAGCGGCACGAAGGGCACCAGCAGCGCCAGCAGCAGTGCCACCGTCATCACGCGGCGCAGGATGCGCTTGAAGCGCTTCTCGTCCTCGGCCGCCGCCGACCAGGGCAGCACCGCCTCGCGGAACGACACCGTGCGACGAGGCGAGGGCGGCTGCAGGCCGGGTGCGTTCATCGCCAGGCTGCTCATGATCGACTCCGGTGCGCGCGCGCTGGCACCACGGGCGGCTGGGCAACGGCCAGGGTCTGCGCCTTCATGCGTCGACCTTCTTGCGCACCGCGAACGACACGTCGCTGAAACTGGCCCGCGCGCAGGTGAACATCACCTTGCGCAGCAGGCTGTAGGGCAGCTGCTTGTCGGCCATGATGGTGATGGCCTGACCGTCGGTGGCGATCTGGGCCGCGTTCTCGGCCCGCACCACCTTGCGGCTGCCGAGGACGTCGAGCTCGGCCTTCAGGCCGGGGATCAGGTCGTCGCCGCTGGCCAGCAGGTCCTTGACCAGCGCCACCCGCCGGCCTTCGACCAGCACCTCGGTGTCGGTGACCACCAGCAGCACGGTCTGCTTGGGCGCTTCGTCGGCCATCGACGCCGGCAGGTTCACCGCCTTCGGGCTGACCAGCGTCTCGACGCCGGTGGCGCTGGACAGCAGGAAGAAGATGAGGATGGTGAAGACGTCGATCAGCGAGACGAGGTTCATGTCCAGCTGCGTCTTGTTGCGCGCGCGGCGTTCGGCGCGCTTGTCGAGGGCAGACATCTCGGCCATCAGTTGCCTCCTGACTTGCCAGGCGAACTCGCGGCCTTGCGCACCGGCGCGTCGCCGATCGAGATGTCGGGGAAGAGTGGCGTGCGGATCAGTTCGGCCCCCTGGGGCACCACGCTTGCGCGCACCGCGTCCATCACCTGCACCAGGTCATCGTAGGGCGTGTCGGGCTCGGCCAGCACCGAGGCCTCGGTCTTGTCCGGGAACTTCTGCTTGATCTGCGTCATCAACGCGCCCAGCGCAACCACGTCCGCGTCCGCGGGCTGACCGGCCCCATGGCGCGGGATGCGCTCGATCAGCCCGCCGACGCGGTCACCGACCTCGATCGCGTCGCGCCGGATCACGACCTCGAGCTGAAGGTTCTTGTCCTTGAGCTGCTCCAGCGCCGATTGCGCAGCGGGCAGCTTGAGCTCCATCACCGCCAGCTTCGTGAAGACGGCGGTGGCCAGCAGAAAGGGCACCAGCACCACGATCAGGTTGATGAACGCGGTGATCTCCAGGTGCGCCACTTCCTTGCGCAGGCGCCGGGTTCTCATGTCAGCCCCTCGCCCGTCGAGGACGCCGGCCGATCCCCCGAGGGGAGCGACGGGCGCGGCTGCGTGCCCGCCTGCGCGGGCGTCGGCGGGCGGAGTGTCGCCTTGGGAGCGGCCGGGCGCTCGGCCCGCGACGGCCTCACGGTGCGAAGCCGATTCATGACGCCCGCGCGTCCTTGACCATGACCTGCTCGCCGCCCAGGCGGCCGACCAGGTTCAGGAAGGTGATCTTGGCCGCTTCCAGGCTGTCGACGATCTCCGAGGCGCGGGCCTGCAGGAAGGCGTGGATGAGCAGGAACGGGATCGCCACCATCAGCGCGAACGCGGTGTTGTTCATGGCCACCGAGATGCTCGCCGACAGCAGCGCCGCCTTCTCCGCCGGGTTGACCTGGGCCACCGCGGTGAAGCCCTCGATGAGGCCGATGATGGTGCCCAGCAGGCCGACCAGGGTGATCGTGTTGGCGAAGGTGGCGATGTAGTGGGTGCGCTTTTCCAGGCGCGGGACGATCTCCATCATCCCTTCCTCCATCGCGTGGTCGATGTCCTCGCGCCGGCGCGCGCTGTGCATGCGCGTCAGGCCGTTGCTGACGAGCTTGCCGATCGCCGAGTCCGATGACCCGACCACGCCGGCCACCTCCTTGAAGCGGCCGCTCTGCAGCAGCGGCAGCACCTTCTCCCACAGCTTGCGGTTCTCGCTGCGGGCACGGCCCAGGAACAGGAAGCGCTCGACCGCGATCGCCAGGCCGATCGACATCATCGTCAAGCTGGGGATCAGGAAGAGGCCGCAGTCCTGGAAGAACTTCACCACGGTGTCGAAGGCGTTCATCGGTTTGCTCCGTTCGGGGCGGGTTGGCGGGAAGGGGAAACGGCGGCGTCGGCGCTCGCCGTGGGTGGGGCTTCGGCACGGCCCTGGAGTTGCCTGCCGTAGTCGATCTCGCGTCTGAACACGTCGCGCTCCAGCGGCGAGAGGGCATCATCGAGCACGCTCTTCACCGGCCGGCCCGACAGCGGGCTCGGCAGCGGCTTCTTCCACGGCACGATGTACAGCACCTTCGGCAGCTCGCTGTTGCCGATGATCTGCGTGCGGTCGATGTCGGCGCGGTCCTGCGCCTGCGCCGCCGCGGCCCACAGCAGCAGTGCCGGCAGCAGGACCGGCAGGGCTCGCTTCATGGCGTCTCCTTGCGGCTGGCCACTGCAGAGGCATTCGGCAGTGGCCGGCGCGACTTGAGCTCGGCCAGCCACTTGCCCAGCAGCGGCGCATCGGCCGGCGACAGCGTCGCGCATTGCTCGTACAGGGCCTGTGCCTTGGCGCTGTCGCCCAGGTACAGGTCGTACAGGATCGCCAGGTTGAGTTTGGGCGCGAGCGCGTTGGCGTCGATCGCCATTGCCGACTCGTAGGCCTGCCGCGCGGGCTCGAAATGACCTTGGCGGCGTTCGGCGATGCCGAGCTGGTTGAGCAGCGGCACGCGCCGCAACTCGGCCGGCCGCGTGGCGTCCAGCGCGGCCTGCAGGGCGGGCACGTCGGCCGGCAGGCTGGCGTCGCCGCGCTCGGTCTTGCCCCAGCGCACCGGCTTGAGCTGGGCCAGCGCCGTGATGCTCTGCTGGACCCAGGTGTCGTAGATGCCGTCGGCGGTGCGCCGCGCGTTGGTCTCGTACAGCGCGATGGCCTTCTCCTCGAACGGAAAGGCCTGCTCCTCGAGCATCACGTCGTATTGCTCCAGCTCGGCCTTGGACAGGCGCTTCGGACGCGCCGAGTCGATCAGTGCGCGGCCGAAGTCCTGGTACAGCGCGCCGGTGCGGAAGGTGGCTGCGGTCGTGACCTCGGCCACGCCGGCCTCGGCGGCCGCGGCATAGGCCTGGAGCACGACCTCCATGCGCGCCTTCTTGAGCTTGAGCTGCCTGGCCAGCGGCTCGACAAGGCGCACCTGCTGGTAGGCGTCGAGCAGCGGCGCGGCCAGTGCCAGCGTGGCCTGGCCGCCCAGCGTGCGCGTTCGCGCGGTGCGCGCGTCGCCGCCGGCCTGGTCGGCCTGCTGCACCGCGCGCGTCCAGGCCAGTGCCCCCTTGGGCTGGGCGTTCTGCCGTGTCAGCGCGGCCAGCCGCCAGCGCGCCTCGACCGCCGGCTCCAGCGGCTGCGGCCAGCGCTGAAGGTAGCGCTCGTAGGACTGGATCGCCCGCGCCAGCAGCGGCGAACGCGCCGCGGCATCGGCGGCCGCCTTCTGGTCGAGCTCGGCCGCCTGCCACAGCGCGCCGCGTGCCAGCTCCGGGTCCTTGGCCTGGTCCGCGACGCGCTCGAGTTCGCGCGCTGCGGCGCTCGAGTTGCCGAGCTCGAGGTAGGCCAGTGCCAGCTTCGGCGCCACCTCGGCCTGCAGCGGGTGGCCCGGGAACTGGCGCCGGAACGTCTCGAGCGCCGCGGCCACGCCGGCCCAGTCCTTCAGGCCGATCAGGGCCGCGGCGGCGTCGAACTGGGCGCTGGCGCGCACGCTCGAGGCCGCCGCCAGCGTGCCCAGCGACGCGACGCGCTCGAAATGGCCGACGGCGGCACGCGCGTCGCCCTGGGCGCGCGCCTGCTCGCCCTGCTTGTAGATGGCGGCGGCCAGGCGCTCGACGATCGCGTCGCGGCCCTTGGCGCCCTCGCCCTTGTCCGGCGTCAGCGCCAGCACCTCGCCGTAGGCCTTCTCGGCGTCGGCGTAGGCGCCCTGCTCGAAGGCCTGGTGGGCGATCACGGTCCAGGCCGTGCGGCGCTGGTCCGGCGTCGGGCCCAGCGCCAGCGCCTGCCGTGCCACCGAACTCGCGCGTTCGCCATCGCCCAGCGCGTACAGCTCGTCGGCGGCGTGGGTGAGCACGGCGCCTGCGCGCGGGTCCGTGCCGAACGCGGCGGCAAAGCGCAGCGAACTCTCGACGGCCTGCCGGCGCAGCGCGGTTCGCGCCTGAGGGTCGGTGGCCGTCTTGATCTGCGCGTCGTAGGCCAGCAGCGCGGTGTAGCCGGCGTCGGCCGCGTGCGCAGGGGTGGGTGCAGGAGCCGATGGAGTGGCGCGGTCGGTGCGGAGGGCGCTGCGCAAGTCGGCCGTCGTGCCCGCGCCCGATGCCGCCGGAGCCGCGCCGGTCACCGCAGCACCGTAGGCCACCGTCTCGTACTCCGTCACCGCCTCGGCCCAGAGATGGTTCTCGTACAGCAGTTCGGCGAGCAGGAAGCGCTGGTTCGGCGCGTCGTCGGCGGTGGGGAACTCGGCCAGCAGGCGGCGGTACCACTTGGCGGCCTGCTGCACCTCGGCCTCGTCGTGGCTCTTCTGCGCCAGCGCGTGGTGGTAATGCGCGAGCTGGGCCAGATTGGCTTGCACCAGCGGCTGCGCGCGGCCCCAGCCGCCAGGGTTGGCGCGCCGGAATTCGCTGTCGGCGCCGTAGCGCTGCACATGGTCTTCCTTGGCCCGCAGGGCCAGGCTCTCGAAGCCGTTGTCCTCGTAGATCTGGATCACCCGCGCCTGCATCAACGGCGCCTGCGCGTGCAGCGGCTGGCGCTTGACGAACAGGGCGAAGGTGTCGGCCGCGTCCTTGATGCGCTGCTGGCGCAGATAGAAGTCGCCAAGCTGCTGATAGACGCGGAACTCGTAGCTCTCGCGCAGCGGGCTCGAGATGTAGGGCGCCACCGACGCAGCGCCCTGCAGGCTCGACAGGCTGATGCTCATCACCCGGAACGTGTCTTCGAGGAGCTCGCGGTCGCCGCGGCTGAGCGCGCGGATCTTCGCCAGATCGGTCTCGTCCCGATCCAGCGGGCTCAGCCCGGCCAGCTTGAGGTCGAGCACGCCGAAGAACGGCTGCAGCGCCTCATCCAGCTGCCCCTGCTTGAACAGCGACCAGCCGCGCATGTACAGGGCCCGCTCGTAGAACGGCGTGCGCTCGCCGGTCTGCTCGCCCTGCAGCACCGCCGTGTACGCGGCCTCGGCCTGCGGGTACTGGCGCAGCGCGAAGAGCATCTCGCCGCGACGGAACTGGGCCTCGTCGGCATGCACGGTGCCGGGGTACCGCGTGACCAGAAGGGTCAGGCTGTGCAGCGCGGCCTCGAGCTGGCCGCTCTGTTCCTGGGCCCGCGCCAGCTGGTAGAGCACGCGGTCGTTGTTCGGGTCGACCGGGTAGGCCTTCAGGAAGGCTTCATAGCGCGCGATCGCGGACGTGTAGTCGGGCACGCCGCCGGCCGGGGCGGCGCTCAGCGCGGCGCGACGGTCGGCCTGGTCCATCTCGAGATCGCCCAGGCGTCTGGTGGCCTGTTCGCGTTGCGCAGGCGTCGGCGCCACCTCGAGGAAGTCGCGGTAGGCGACGATGGTCTGCTCGGGGTCTTCCTTGACGCCGGGGTCGGCCTCGGCATCGACCTTGATCGGGCGCTGCGCCAGGCTGGCCAGCGTCGGCGCGTCGTCGCCGGGCAGCGGCTTGCGCGGGCCGGCACAGCCGCCGATCAGCAGCGCCAGCGGCAACGCCCAGGGCGCCAGCCGCAGCGCCCCGTGCACGGTCGAACGACGGCTTGGAACGCGGGCTGTCATCGCGGCGCCTCGGCGTCGCTGCGGCGAGCGAGCTGCGCGCGGTCGAGGATCTGCGCGATTGCCAGCCGCGCCTGCGCCGTATACAGGCCCAGACGCTCCTGCTGGCTTTCGAGCTCGGCCACCGCGACGTCCTGCAGCGCGGCCTGTTGTTCGCCGGCCAGCGCCGCCACCCGTGGTTGCAGCGCGGCCAGGCGTTGGCCGAGCGCGGCGATGCGGGCGGCGTAGCGCTGGTTGCGCAGCGGCTCCATCTGCTGTGCCAGCGACAGCGCGGCGTCGCGGTCCTGGGCCTGCTCGAGCGCCGCCTGCGCCGTGCGCAGCGACTTGCGGACGTCCCATTGCCGCGCCGGCTGGTCCAGCGCGCGCTGCCAGGTCAGCGCGCCGGCCACGCGGCGCAGTCGCTCGCCAGCGTCGCCGAGCTCCGCGGCGTTGCCGACCCGGGCCAGGATGCCCAGCGCGTGCCCGATGCGGTCCTGCAGTTCGCGCTCGTGCGCGGTCGAGAACGCGGCATCGTCGGCTTGGTCGACGGCGCGCGCGAACTCCGCCTGCAGCGCGGACAGCCGCTGCGCCAACGTCTTCAGGTCGGCGCGGCCGGCCTGCTCGCGCACTGCGGGCAGGCGATCGGCGAAGGCGCGCTGGCGCGTCGCCAGCATGTCGTCGAAGCTGTCCAGCGTCTGCAGCCATTGCGCGAGGTTGGCGTCGAGGAACTGCAGGTCGCGCAGGTTGCGGAAACCCTGCTGGAACGCGTTGCCGGCCAGGATCGGCAGCAGGTGCGCCGCGTGCGGCATCTCGGGCAGGGCGTGGATGTTGCCCAGGCGGCCGAGTTCGCTGCCGCCGTCGCCGGGGTTGAGCGCCAGCAGCTCCTGCACCAGCTTGCCGGCGCGGATCGCGGCGATCGACTCGGCCAGCGACCGCTTCTCTTGCTCGAAGCCGGCGATCGCCCGGCGGTAGCCCTGCAGTGCGCCGCCGTAGGCGCCGAGCTCGCCCATCGCGTAAGGCACGGCGATCCTGGCCTCCAGGATCGCGGCGTCGTTGCCGCTGCGGCCGGCAAGCTCCTGCCATGGTGTCAGCGCGAGCTGCGGGTCGTGCAGCTGCGTCGCCGCCCAGCCGAAGCCCAGCAGCGCCTTGTCGGACGCACCGCCCTGCAGCCGCACGCGCTGCAGCGCTTCGCGGGCCTCGATCGGCGCGCCGGCCTGCAGCGCAGCGAAGCCGCGGGCGAGGTTGGCGCGGTCACGCAGGCTGCGCATCTCCTCGTCGGCGGCCGGGGCCCGGCCGATGGCGTCGAGCTGGGCGTAGCCACCCTTGCGCTCGCCGCGCCGGATCAGCGCCACGCCGAGGTTGAAGCGGGCGTAGGCCGCAGCGACCGGGCTGGTGTCGGGGCTGGCTTGCAGCGCGTCGAGCAAGCTCGCGGCGCCGGCATCGTCGCCGCGCGCCATCATCAGTTGCGCCTGCAGCAACTGGCGGTCGGGTTCGAACCCGCCGCGCAGCGGCGCGCTGATGTGCGCCAGCGACTGCTCGGCCTGCGCCTCGAGCCCGCGCAGGTGCTGGCTGCGGGCGAGGAAGTACCAGGCGCGATCGCGCACCGCGGTCGAAGTGTGGCCTTCGATCAGCCGCGCGAACACGGCCGCGGCCTCGCGCGGCAGGCCGTAGTTCAGCAGCATGCCGCCGCGCAGCACCTCGGCCTCGTCGTCGTGGGGCGCGGTGCGCTTGAAGTGCTGCGACACCATCAGCCCCGTGAGCGCGCTGAAGGTGTGGCCCTGGTAGAAGTCGAACAGCGTGTCGCCATAGAAGGGGGCGGCGATGGCGTGCGGCGCATCGATGTCCACGGTCGCGCGCACAGGCGCCGGGTCGCCCCAGGCAGGGGCTCCCGCGCAGCCGGCGGCGCAGGCCGCGGCCAGGACGACTCGCCAGCGCCTCACTGCCAGACCTTGACCTCGAACTCGGGCTGCAGCTTGGCCTGCGCGTCCTCGATGCGCAACTCGATGTAGCGCGGGTCGGTGCCCTTGTCGAACTCGAGCGTCGTGCCGCGCTTGTAGTCGCGGTCGTGCGGGCCTTGGCCGGTGAAGAACGCCGTGATGCGGTGCTTGCCGGTGCGCAGGTTGCCCATGTAGATGCGCTGCATGCCGCCGCGGTGCAGGGCCTGCACTTCCAGCGGCGTGTACAGGTGGGTGGCGACGAGCTTGTCGTCGAGCTTGATCTGCACCGACTCGAGCTCGAACAGCCTGCCCACGTCCATCGAGACGAACAGTGCGACCTGGGTGCCGGCCGGGTAGAGCAGTTCTTCCTCGAGCACGAGGAGGTCGCGGTTGAGGGCGATGACCTCGGCCTTGAGGTCCTGCACGCGGTCGTCCAGCGGCGCCGCGGGCGCGCTCGCCGCAGCGGCCGGGGCGACGGCGACGTCGCCGCTGCCGGCAGCGCTCGCCGCTGTGGCCGCTGTGGCCGGCGTGGCCGCCGTGGCGCCGGTGACGTCGCTGGCGATTGCGGCGCTGGCCGACGCGGCGGGTGCCGGCGCCGCGGCGGCCCATGCCGGCAGCGCCAGCATCAGCAGCGCCAACGCGGCGCCGCAGGTTCGGGCAAGGGCAGGGTGCATGGCGGGGTCTCGAAGGCTAGAAGGTGGCCGTGGCGAACAGCTGCAGCACGTTGGCGTCGAAGGCGTAGGGCAGGCCGGTGCGCAGATCGGTGAAGTCGCTGTAGCGGAAGCGCATGAACTGGGCGGCGGCGCTGAGCTTGAGCGTGACGCCCGGCGGCAGCCCGGTCCAGTCGTAGGTGATCTTTGCCCCGACCGCGCTGTCGTTGAAGGTGCTGAGCTGGCGGTTGCGCGAGACGTACAACGTCTCGGTGCTCGCGTTGTCGCTGTAGAACAGGGCCTTGCCCTGCGAATAGAAGCGCAGCGTCGTGTCGAGCAGGAAATGCTCACCCAGGTACTTGCTCAAGCCCAGCTCGGTCGTGTGGGCGTGGATGTCCCAGTTGTCCCAGTAGCCGCGATAGCTGGCGTGCACGGCGCTGCCGGCCAGCCAGCGGCCGGTGTCGTAGCTGGTTCGCGCCTCCAGCGCGCGGCTGCTGCGCGTGCGTGGGTCGTTCTCGGGCACCGCGGCGCCGAACACGCGCGCCACGCGGTAGGGGCTGGCGAGGTAGCCGCTGTCGGCGATCGCCTCGGCGTTCAGGCTGACGAGCCAGCGCGAGCTCAGGATCTGCGTCACCCCGGCGCGGTACTGCCAGTGCATGGCCTGGTCGATCCAGCCCGGGATGCCCTTCTTGCCGACCCGGTCGTGGCCGCGCGTGAAGCCCAGGCTGACGGTGGTCATGCCGCCGAAGACCTCGTTGGTCAGGTCGAGGTTGACGGCATCGGCCAGGTAGTCGGGCTCGCGGCTGCGCGAGGTCGACAGCGAGATCGTCGAGTCGCGCACCACGGTCTCGGCGCCGAGGGTGAATTCCTTGCGTGTCTCGCGGAACGGGCTGGCGGTGGTGACGACGTCGATCGAGGCGTTGCTCACCGCATCGACGTAGTACTGCGCCGACAGCGAGACGCGGTCGGCGATGCTCTTGCGCACCAGCAGCGCCGGGCCGTCGGCGCGCACGCCGCCGCCGTCGTAGCTGTGGTACATGGTCTCGGCGCCGTCTTCGGGCAGCGTCGCCGCATGCGCCGCGCCGATGCCGCCGCCGCCGGACACCAGGGAGCCGAGCAGGCCGCCCAGCAGCCCGCGCGCCAGGGCGGCCAGCGTGGCCAGCCGCCGCTGCAGGACGCGCCGCGCGTGCTCAGTTGCAGCCACAGCCGCCCCCCTGCGCGCCGGTGGCGCCGCGCGCGCCTTCGCGCACGACGCGGATGTGCTCGAGCTGCTTGTCGGGCAGCGTGCTGCGTGAGAACAGCATGATCGGGTCGGCCAGGTGTTCACGCTCGTAGGGCTTGACCCAGGGCTCGACGGCGCAGCCGCCGAGGCCGGCGATGGCCAGTGCCAGCCCGGCGGCGAGGGCTGGGCGGACCGCGGGCAAGGGCGACTTCATCCTTACTCCTTGACCAGGGCGCGGATCTGGCGCTCGTAGTCGTCCTCGGCACCTTCGCGGTAGCCGCTGTGCAGGTAGCGCACGCGGCCGTCACGGTCGATCAGCACGATGGCCGGCATGCTGCCCAGGTCGTACAGACGGCTGACGGTCTTGTCGGCGTCGAGCAGGACCGGGAACTTCACGCCCCAGCGCGCCGCGGCGACGGTGGCCGCATGGGGGTCGTCATCGATGTTCACGCCCAGCATCACGAAGCCCGAGGCGCGGTACTTGTCGTACAGGCGGTTGAGCTGTGGCATCTCGGCGCGGCAAGGCCCGCACCAGCTGGCCCAGAAATTGACCATCACGACCTGCCCACGCTGCTCGGCCAGGCGCAGGTTGTGGCCGTCGGCGCCGTGCAGCGTGAAGTCGGGCGCCTGGGCCTGCTCGGCGACGGCCGCGTGGGCCATCCGGGGCAGCGCCACGCCCAGCAGCAGCGCGAGCAGCGCCGTCAGCATCGACGCGCCGAGAAGCGCCAGCAGCGTCGCGGTCTCGCGCTGCTGCGGCGATGCCGGCGCGGGCTCGGGCGGAGCGTCGACGCAGGGGTCCGCGAGCGCGGGAACGGGAGGGTGTTGCATGGCGTCGGAGGCGATCAGAAGTAGGCGGTCAGGCCGAGCACGACCTCGGGGTTCTGGGTGCTCTGGCGCCGGCCGAGCAGGTCGAGCGAGAAGAGGTGGTCGCGCACGTCGGCCTGGACCGCGAAGTGGTCGGCCAGGATCAGGCGCAGGCCGAAGCCGACGACCATGGTCTGGCGGGCATCGCCAGCGAAGCGCGTGCTGCCGACGCCGGCGACCAGGTAGCCCTGGGTCGCGCGCGCCACGCCGCGGCCGAAGAACACCTCGCCGGGGAGCAGGTTGTAGCCGGCGACGACGTCGTAGTACGACAGCGTCTGCTTGGGCTGCGGGAAGATGCCGCCGGGCAGGATCTGGCGGAAGGCCTCGTCGCTGACCTTGGTCTGGCCGTAGCTGCCCTCGAAGAAGACGTCCTCGGTCACGTGGTAGCCCAGGCGCACCCCGGCGACCGCGCTGGAGCCGAAGTTCTGCGTCGCGTAGGTGCCGGCAAGGAGGCTGAACGCGAAGTCGTTGGACGGGTACTTCGGGACCCAGATGTCGCGTCGTGTCACCTGCGGCACGATGACCTGCTCGGCCGGCGACGCGGTGTCGGTCGCCCCTCCGGGGGCTGCCGCCGGCGTTGCGGCAGGGGCGTTGGCGGCGCGGTCCTGTGCCACGGCCGGCGCGGCCAGGCTGCAGGCGAGCAAGGCCAGGGCGAGGAGGTTGTTGGTCTTGGTGCGCATGGCGGTGTCGGTCAGAAGAAGAAACCGATGCCGGCCGTCAGGCTGCGGTATTCGGTGCTTTGCGTGTCGGAGACGAAGCCGGTGTAGAGCGTCCAGTCCAGTCGCGCGACGAAGCGCTCGGACAGGTGCCAGCGCAGCCCGACGGTGGCCAGTCCCATCTTGGCCTTGGTCGGGATGTCGTTGACCAGACTGGCGTTGGGCGTGTTGCCGAACTTGCCCAGGCCGACCGCGAAGAACGGCGACAGGCGCTGGTCCGACCAGGGCTCGGACGTCAGGCTGAGATGCCAGAAGTTGGTGCCCGAGAACAGGCCCTGCACCTGCCCGACGGTGAGCTCGGCGCCCACCGTGTCGGCCAGCCGGTACTGCAGCCACACCTTGAGCATCGGGTCGGACGCGAAGCGGCCCCAGGCGGCACCGAACTCGACCCGCCGTGCCAGGTAGTCGTCGAGCAGGATGTCGCGGAAGGTCTTGTTGCCGCCGCCGGCGGTCAGCGTCTTCTCGAGCTGCGAGCGCGCCACCCAGCCGACCTGCCCGCCCTCGGCACGGACGCGGAACCAGTCGGTGTGGCGCAGCTCGACCGTGATCCAGTGCTGCCGCTCGACGACGAAGAACACCGGGTAGCCGCGGCCGGGACCGGTGTGCAGCTCGAGGTACGGCTCGACCACCTGCAGCAGCTCGCCATGGACTGCGGTCCCGGCGACGGCGGTCGGCGGCGCCACCGAGCTCGACGCGGCCGCCGAGGCGGCGGGCGCCGCAGCCTGATCGGGCGACGGGTCGGCGCGGACCGGGCCGCAAGCCAGCGAGGCCATCAGCCCGCAGCACAGAGTGGCGTTCAGGCGCATCGAAGGCAGGTCATTGGGTGTTGCACGCCCCGTTGACCGGGTCGGAGTTGGCGAACATCGAGTCGGCGGCGGCGCTGAACTCGTCCTGGCCCGCAGGCATCGGCCGGCTGATCCAGTACTGGATCAGCAGGATGCCGGGGTCGGTGTCGCTGGCGAAGATCTGGCCGCCGCCGTGCAGCAGGCCGCGCACCAACGGCTTGTTGACGAGCCGGCTCTGGTCGGGCTGGCCGACCACCGTCTCGCCGAACGCCGAATAGAAGTTCTTGTAGATGTCGGTGGCGCGGATCGCGGCCTCGCTTTGCGTCAGGTCGGCCGGCGCGGCGCTGCCGATCAGGCGCAGCGCGCCGCCGGTGCCGGTGGTGTTGTCGTGGCAGCCGCCGGCGGCGCAGGTGTTGGTCGTCGTCCGGCCGTTGATCGTGATCGTGATCGGTGTCGTCAGCACCGGGTCGATGCAGCGCTGGAAGTAGACGAAGGACAGGATCTGGCCGGTGTTGCCGCCCGGGTTGGCGATCGTCGGGGGATCGGTCAGCGCGCTGCCTCCGCCGCAGCCGGCGAGGCCCGCACCGGCGAGCAGGACGGCGGCCAGCGGCTGGCGACGGTGGCGTGCAGGGCGGACGGGGTCGCGCGGCGGTGCGGTCATGGACGGCGTGTCGAGCAGGCGTTCATCGGGTCATCGGCGCGCCACCGCGCCGGTAGAGCGGGCCGGGGTCGGTGCCGCGCACCCTGTCGCGATCCAGGCCGCGATTTGGTTGTAGCCCGCGCTGCCGGCCGGCAGCACGGCCACGGTCTGGCCGATCGCGCCGGCCGGGTGCGGGATCGTCGACGGCCGCGCGAGCAGCGGGTTGGACGCCGCCTGGCAGGTGTTGTTGATCATCCCCAGCGTCACGTTGTAGTCGCCCTGCGGGTTGCCGGTGAGGACGAACCGGTTCTGCGGGTCGCCCAGCCCGGCCTGGTGGCAGCTGGCGCAGTTGGCACTGAGGATGGGCTCGACCTGCGAGTTGAAGGTCGCCTGGCTCAGCTCCAGCGTCTGCTGGACGTTGGCGCCCGCGTCGAAGGGGTCGTTGTAGTACTGGCCGCCGAGGTCCATCCACTCCGCGAGCAGCCGCTTCTCGGCCAGGTTCAGCATCGTCGTGTGGTCGGCTGCCGTGGAGGGCGGCGACGGGAAGACCGCTTCGGCCGCGGCGCCGGCGAGCAGGGTCTGGCCCCACAGGATTTCGGTCAGCCGGCTCTTGCGCGCCTGGCCGGCGGTGTTCATGTCGCCCGAGCTGGTGTCGACCAGCGAGGGCCCGAGCACGACCATCGGCACGCCGTCGTCGATCGTGATCTCGGGCTGGCCATTGGCGCCGATCACCGGCGCGCCGACGGTAAGCTGCTCGTACGACACCAGCCGACCGGTGCCGGCGGTGGTGCCCTGCAGGTCGAGCTTGCTCGGGTCGGTGTGGCAGCCACTGCAGCTGTAGGACGCGTTGGGGCCGCGCATTCGGTCCCAGATCGGCTGGATGTTCTCCGGGTAGTTGATGACGCCGTTGACCGGCGCCGGCGTGGCCAGGTCGTCGGCCGGGTTGGCGTTGCCGGTGTACAGCAGCGTGATCGACGGCCGCGCCGTGACACCGACCTGGGTCGTGTCGGCCCAGACGTCGGTATAGACCGGGTCGGGCTTCAGGTTGAGCAGCGCGGGGTTCAGCCGCGTGCGCGTCGAGGCCATGGTTTCGCCGGCCTGGTGCTGCGGGGCCAGCGACGGTGTCAGCGCTGCCGGCATCGTATCGACGACAGTGCCGGAGTTGATCGCGGCGCCGCGCCGCGGGCTGTGGCAGCCGTCGCAGGTGCGGCGCTCGCCCGGCCGGGCCTGGATCCAGTTGGTGTGGGTCTGGATCGAACGGCCCTGGCTGTCGATGACCGAGAAGGCCAGCGGCGTGTCGGCCGGCACCTGCAGCTTGAACGAGCCATCGGGCTCGATCGGCGCGTAGCCCAGGATCTGCACCTGCTCGAACTGGGTCTGGCCGATCGCGCTGCGCACGCCCGTCGAGCCGCCGGGTGGCGCGACGGCGCGGGTGGCGCGGACGAAGCGCGCCGGCGCACAGCCGTAGGCGGGCAGCGCCGGGTTCTTAATGCTGACGAGGTCGGCGACGCTGGTCCGCGTGTCGGTCGGGTCGGCCGGCGCGGTCTGCGCGATGCCCAGGCTGCAGCCGGGGTGGTCGCTGGCGACCAGCATCGGTTCGGCCATGCGTTGCAGCAGGTCGGTGTCGTAGACGCTGCGGACCTCGATCAGGGCCAGGTTCTGGCTCGCCAGACTCGGGTCGACCACCGTCGGCTGCAGCACGCCTGGCTCGCGCCGCGCCTGCAGCGCGATCGGGTTGGTGTACATGAACCCGGCCGGCGGTGCGGCGACGATGAGCCAGGTCTGGTTGGCGGGGTTGAACATGTAGATCGCGTACGCTGCCGGCGCGTTGTTCTGCAGCGGGCTGGCCTGGATCTGCTGCGCCGTGCGCGTGTTGTCGTTGAGGGTCGCGATCTGGTCGGCGCTCAGCGTGCTGCAGGGGACCACCACACCGTTGTTGGTGACCTGGCAGGGGCGGTAGGCGACCAGGATGCGGTCGGTGCCGTCCCACAGCGGATACGGTGCGGTGGCCAGGCCGTAGGGCGAGACGCCACCGCTGTCGCTGAGCGACTGCGCGGTGATCTCGACCTGGCCGCCGATCGGCGGCACGGCGTTGGTCGCCGGCGTGTTGTCCTCGGAGTAGTTGGCCACGTCGAGCATGTGCAGCGCGCCGCCTTCCTGCGAGCGCGACAGCGGCATCAGGTCGGACAGCACCTTGCCGGCGTAGGCGCCGTTCGGGTCCATGTCGCGTGGGTGCAGGTAGCTGTTGCCCTGGCTGTGGGCGCCGAAGAACACGAACATGTTCGTGCCGTCGGGCTTGACGGTGAAGATCGCGAAGCGGTTGCGGTCAGCCACGTGCTCCCAGCGCGAGAACATGATGTTGCCGTCGGGACGGATGGTCGGGCTGCGGTCGTGGCTCTGGTTGAAGCTGATTTGCTGGATGTGGCTGCCGTCCAGCGCCATCGTGTGCAGGTTGAACACCACCTGGCGCTCGTACTCGTCGGTCGCGTAGTAGGACTGGCCCAGGGCCTGGTTGACGTGCGACTTGGCCTGGCGGTTGCTCGTGAACACGATGCCGCCGCTGGCCGGCAGATAGACCGGGTCGACGTCGTCGTTGGTCGTGCTCGAGGTGACCTGCCGGAAGGTGCCGCCGGTCAGGCCCCCCGTCGTCATGTCGTATTCCCAGATATTCCAGTGCCCGGTGCAGGCCGGCGCGCCGTTGATCGTCGAGGTGTTGCTGGCCGGGCAGTTCATCGCGAACAGGATCTTCTTGCCGTCGTAGCTGACCTCGGGCTTGGAGACGTCGCCCGCGCCCTGCGTGAACTGGGCCGTGAGGTTGGTCTCGGTCGCGCTGGCCGACGACTTGTCGCGCACCATCAGGTCGCCGCCGGGGGCGAAGCTGCCGGCGGTCAGCGGGTTGAGCTCCACATTGACGTTGCGCTTGGCGTAGGCGATCGCCACGTCGCCGTTGACCGCGACGTTGCCGCTGCTGCTGCTCGAGCTGCCGCTGTTGCAGGCGACGAGCAACAGCCCGGCCAGCGCGCTCAGGCTGGCGAGCGCGAGGCGGCAGGCACTGCCGTGGCGGGCTGCACGAGGCCATGGTTTCATCGCCGGCTCCCTGGGCAGGTCGGTGGTGTTGCGATGCGACTTCATGGCCGCGCCGCCGTCGGCTGCAGCAGTCCCGACGAGGCGTGCAGCACGCCGTGGCGGTCGACGATCACGGCATCGACCCCGGGCAGGGTCTCGATCAGGGCCAGCCCGCGTTCGGCGCCGAGCACGAACACGGCCTTGGACAGGGCCTCGCTGGTCAGGCCGTCGGGGGCCAGGATGGTGACGCTGTGCACGCCGTCGGGGCTGCGCCCGGTGGCCGGGTCGATCAGGTGGTGGACGCGCTCGCTGCCGTCGTCGAAGTAGCGCTCGTAGTCGCCCGAGGTCGAGATCGAGACGTCCTCCAGCGGCAGCACGGCGACGCTTTCGCCGACGCGGCGCGGGTCGCGGATGGCCACGTTCCACGGCCGCCCGCGGCGGTCGCCGATGACGCGGCTGTCGCCGCCGGCGCTGACGATGGCGTTGGTGATTCCGCGCCGGCGCAGGATCGCCGCCGCGTTGTCCACCGCATGGCCCTTGGCGAAACCGCCGAGGTCGATGCGCATGCCCTCGTGGGCGAAGCGCAGGCTGCGCGAACGGGGGTCGAACAGCAGCCCCTGCCAGCCCACCAGCTCGCATGCGGCGGCCAGCGCGGCGGCATCGGGGCGGATGCGCTGGCGGTAGTCGTAGAGCTGGCCGACGGCGGCGTAGCTGATGTCGAAAGCGCCTGCGGTCAGGCGCGAGAAGGCCAGCGCACGCTCGACCAGGTGCCCCATTTCCTCGGACAGCGGCACCGAGCGGCGCGCCGCCTCGCGGTTGATGCGCGAGAGTTCCGAGCCCGGCTTGTGCGGGCTCATCGCGCGGTCGATGCGATGCATCTCGTCCATCACCGCGTCGGCGGCGGCCTCGCCCTGGCGGCGGTCGCCGGACCACAGTTCGACCGAGATCGCCGTGCCCATGATCGCCTCTTCACGCCGCAGCCAGCCGCCGGCCTGGCGCGGCGTGCTGCGGGCGGTGAAATCGAATTGCAGCTGGCCCGGGCAGGTGGTGGCGAAGAGCATGGCGATGGACGGTGCAGCAAACGCCGGCGCGGCGGGTGAGTCGGGGGTGGCGCAGCCTCGGGACCGGCGCCTGCCAGTCGGGCTATCGGCTGGCGCGAGGGCGGAATTCAGACAACGCCGAACTTACCGGTGCGCCGGTGCACTTGCAGTGACGGCTCGTGCGCATGTGCGAGCAGATGCTTCAGCACTTGCTGCGGCCCTCGCGGCGGAGGGCCTGCCGCCCGTGAACTGGTTCACGGACCGCCGCCGGCCGCCGATCACATGCCCTTGAACAGGCCGGTGTAGCTGCGGCTGACCTCGAGCTTCTCGGGGTGGCCCTTGACGGCGACGATCTGGCGGCCGCGGAAGTCGCGCGTGACGCCGGCAATGGCCTTCACGCTGACCAGCGTGCTGCGGTGGATCTGCCAGAACAGGTGCGGGTCGAGCTCGTCGACGAGCTCCTTGATCGGCTTGCGGATCAGCGCCTCGACCTGCGCCGTCTGGACGCGCGTGTACTTCTCGTCGCTGATGAAGAACAGCACCTCGTCGACCGGAATCATCTGGATCGCCTGGCCGACCGTGGCCTGGATCCACTGCAGGGTTTGCGGCGTCCGGCCCGGGTTCAGCCGCGCCGCGAGCTGGTGCAGCAGCTGCTGCAGGTGCGGCCCCGGCGGCGCCTCGGCGCCGCCGGCACGGGCGGCCAGGCGCTTCTTGATCCGCTCGACGGTGAGCTGCAGGCGGTCGCGCTCGGCCGGCTTGAGCACGTAGTCGGCCACGCCCTGCTCGAAGGCCTCGACCGCGTACTGGTCGTAGGCAGTGATGAAGACGATCTCGGGCAGCAGTTCGTCGTCCTCGCCCGGGCGCGGCGGCAGCTGGGCGATCTGGCGCGCCGCGTCGACGCCGGTCAGGCCCGGCATGCGGATATCGAGGAAGACGATCTCGGGCCGGTGCGTATCGACCAGCTGCACCGCCTCCAAGCCGTTGCGCGCCTCGCCGACGATCTGCAGTTCGGGCCAGACCTCCGCCAGCCGGGCGTGCAGCTGCTCGCGCATCAGGCGCTCGTCGTCGGCCAGCACCGCGCGCGGCGCCGCGGCGGCGGCGGTCAGGGCGGGGGCGTCGGGGCCGGTCATGATGCGATGCTACGCGGCGATGCGCCGGGGTCGCAGCGCCAGCCACAGCAGCAGCGCCAGCGCCCACAGTGGCGACAGCACCACGGCCGCCACCGCCAGCACCGCGAGCAGCACCACGCCGATGCCCAGCGCGGCGGCCAGCAGCGCGAGCAGCACGGCCGTCGGCACGACCACGGTCACGACCACGAACACCGCCGTCAGCGCCAGGATCACTCCAGCCAGCGCGAGACCCCAGTGCGCCTGCAGGCGGTCGCCGTCGGCGAAGGCGGAATTCCAGTCGTCGCCGTCGATCTGCACGTGCAGGCCGTGCTGCGCCGCATCGGACAGCCCGAGCCATGCCGTGGCCATGGCCGCCGCGGCCAGTGCGCCGAGCAGCACGAGCCCGGCCAGCAGCCAGGGCCAGTGGCGGCGACGCCGCGCCGGGGGTGCCGGCGGCACCGGCTGGAAGGCGTGGATGTCCTCATCGGTCATGCGTGCGCCTCGACGGTCCGGTAGGGCACGGTGATCGTGACCACGGTGCCAGTGGGCTGGTTGGCGGCCACCGTCAGCGCCGCCTTCGGGCCATACAGCAGCTGCAGCCGCTCGCGGATGTTGGCCAGCCCGACGCCGGTGCCGGCGGTGGCCGCCTTGCCGAAGCCCAAGCCGGTGTCGGCGACCGTGACCTGCAGCTTGCCGTGCACGATCTCGGCGGACAGCCGCAGCGAGCCGCCCTCGGCCTTGGGTTCCAGGCCGTGCTTGATCGCGTTCTCGACCAGGGTCTGGATCATCATCGGCGGGAACTCGGCCGACAGCAGTCCGTCGGGCACCGCGATCTCGAACGCCAGCCGTTCTTCCATCCGCACCTTCAGGATCTCCAGGTAGGGCCGGATCACGGCCAGTTCGCGGCCGAGGTCGCGAACGCCGGCGGCGGCGTTTGCGTTGGCCTCGCGCATCGTCGGCATGCTGGCGCGCAGCAGCGCGATCAGGTTCTTCTGCATCGTGCTCGCACGCGCCGGGTCGGTCTCGATCAGGTGGTCGATCGAGGCCAGCGTGTTGAAGAGGAAATGCGGCTCCACCTGCGCCTGCATCGCGGCCATCCGCGCCTCGACCACCTGGCGCTTGAGCGATTCGGCCTCGGCCGTCTCGGTGGCCTGGGCCGCCTTCACCTCGGCCTGCATGCGACCCTTGTAGGTGAACTTGATGATTGCCGAGGTCACGATCCAGAGGAACGCGAACTGCATCATCACGTCGCCGATGCCCACGCGCGTGATCCGCGTGCGGGGCTGGCTTTGCGCCTGGTTCAGTGCGGCAAGCGCCTGCGCCGCCTCGGCGCGCGCCTGCTCGGCCTCGAGGTTGGCCTGGGCGGCGTCCTCGTGGGCCTTCCGGATCGACTCCGCGATCTGGCGCCGCGCCTCGTCCACCGCCTCGCGCACGCTGTCGCTCGCCTGGCCCGGCGGCAGCGTGATGTGCAGGCCTTCCAGCGCCGCCGAGGCGGCGCTGGCCGCCGCGCCCGCGGCGCGGGCGGCGGAGGCGGCGGCATCGGCGTCGTGCGACGCCCTGGGCGTGATGCGGATGCCGTCCTTGTCGATGTTGATCTCGACGCCCTGGTCCTTGTCGGGTGGCTGGATGTGGATGCCGGGGAGCGAGACCTCGGGCGCCTTGGGCGCGGCCGGCGCCGGCGGCGCCCGCGGCGGCACGATCACCACCCGCGGCGCCTGCGACTCGACATGTTCGGTGATCGTCCACGTGAACGGCGGCATGTCGTGGACGATCCCGACGACGATCAGCAGCGCCAGCGCCAGCAGGATGAACCGGCGCCAGCTGATGCTGACCAGCCAGTTGGCGTAGGCGTGGAAGGCACGCATCGCGGCGGCTGAGAAGCGCTGCCAGCGGCCGTGCCAGAGCGCTGCGCCCGATGGCGGCGTGGCGCCGGGCGGGCCTTGGGGCGGGGGGGGCATGGGCTGGGTCATGGCGCTGCCGTGGATGCAGTGCACTGTACGCAAGCCCGGCCGGCGCGAAAGCGCCAGCCGACCGGGCGCTGCCTGCCGGCGACGGGCTGCTGCCGCCGCCGATGGCCGGTGCACCCTTGCCGGGCCGCCGGGCGGCAGTCTTCAGCGCCGCCGGCCTTCGACCGAGACGAGCAGGTGCACGGTGTCGCCGACGAAGGGCAGGCCGAAGGTGATGCCGAAGCGGCTGCGGTCGATCTCGGCGTCGAAGTCGCCGCCGCAGACCTGCACCGGCGTCTTGCCGCCGGCGTCGGTGCGGCAGGCGAAGTGGCGGGCGACCAGCGACAGCGGCTGGCTGATGCCGCGCAGCGTGAACTCGCCGCGCACCTCGGCCAGGTCGTCGCCGTCGAAGCGGAACTGGCTGGCGACGAAGAACGCCTCCGGGTAGGCGTCGGTGGCCAGCAGGTCCTTCTCGCGGATGCGGGCGTCGAACACCGGGATGCCGGTGCTGACGGTGGCCGTGGGGATGCGCAGCCCGAGATCGCCGCGGCCAGCCGTCCGATCGAGCGTGACCGCGCCTTGCACCGGCCCGATGCGCCCGCGGATGGTCGATGTGCCGAAGTGCAGCAGCTCGAAGTGGGCGAAGCTGTGTGCGGGGTCGAGCAGATAGACCACCGGCTCGGCCGCAGCGCGCGGCGGCAATGCGGCGCCCAGCGCCAGGACGCAGGCCGGCAAGCCGGCCAAGGTACGCACCAACGAACGGGTCCAGGAACGAGCCAAGGAACAGGCCGACTTCATGTCTCGATGCTGCCCGATGCCGATGCCGATGCCGATGCCGTGGCCTGGTGCCGGCCTACTGCCGGATCGCCTCGACCTGGATCAGCAGGCTCACCTTGTCGGGCAAGCCCGAGGTCACACCCTGGCCCAGACCCCACTGGCTGCGCTGGACCACGGCCTCGAAGTCGCCGCCGCAGACCTGGCGCCGCAGGATCGGGTGCGTGTAGCAGTCGTAGCGGGTCGCCTTCAGCGTCAGTGGGTGCGTCTGGCCGTGCATCGTCAGCAGGCCCGAGACCTGGCGCACCTGATCGCCGTCGAAGACGAAGCCGTCGCCGACGAACCTGAGGGTGGGATCGGTGACGACGTCGAGGAAGTCCTTGCCCTGCAACTGCGCGTCGAGGGCCGGCACGCCGGTGTCGATCGACGCCGCCTCGATCGTGATCTCGACCCGCCCGGTGCCCGCCTCGCGGTCGAGCTGCACCGAGCCCGACTTCCGGTCGAAGCGCCCGCGGATCGTCGAGATGCCGAAGTTCGGCAGCTCGAAGTACGCGAAGGTGTGCGTGGGGTCGATCGCGTAGCTGGCCGTCCCGGCCTGCACCAGGACCGGGCCGAGCAGACATGCGGCGGCCACGGCGAGCCTGTTCATCGACACGCGGGCGGTGTGGTCACGGCAAGAGCCCAGGCGCCGGCTACGGCGGCGCCAGGCCGGCGAGCGCGAGCTTGAAATGCACCTGCACCTCGTCGGCGAGCATCGAGGTGTCGGTCCACTCGCCTTCGCCGACCTTGAAGGCCAGTCGCCTGATCGTGAAGCTGCCGCTGGCGGTGCTCGCCTGGCCCGGCCCTTCGGCCGGCGCGATCTGCACCGGCACCACCACGTCCTGCGCCTGGCCCTTGATCTCGAGCTTGCCGCTGACCGCGAACCGGCCCACCCCGGTGGAGCGGATGGCCGTGGACCGGAAACGGGCCCGCGGGAACCGGGCCACGTCGAGCCAGGTCGGCTTGGGCACCTCGGCGTCGAGCTCGGGGCTGCCGAAGCGCGCACTGCCGGTGTCGATGGTGAAGCCGACGCTGCCGGTCTCGGGCCGTCTCGGGTCGAGCGCGATACGGGCTTCGAAGCGTGTGAACCGGCCCTCCACCGGCACGCCGAGCTGGCGGGTGGTGAACGCGATCTCGCTGCCGTCAGCCAGCACCTGCAGCGGTCGGGGCTGCGCAAGGGCGCCGGGCGCGGCGGTGCCGGCGAGCACGGCGAGCAGGGTGAACAGGCGCAGCGATCGGGTGGTCATGGACATGCCGGGTGGGTCGACGAGGGGCTGGACGTGGCGCTTCAAGGGGGGCCGGGCCGCATGCGCTGCAGCAGGTCGTCGTCGCCGATGAACTGGTGCCAGAGCGCCGCCGCCACGTGCAGCAGCGCGAGCGCGGCCAGCGACCACGCCAGCGCGCCATGCAGCGACTTCAGCGTCGCCGCCACGGCGCGGTCGGGAGCGACGAAATCGGGCAGCGGCAGGACCCCGAACAGGACCACCGGGAACCCGGCGGCCGAACTGTAGCCCCAGCCGGCGAGCGGCACGGCGAAGAACAGCAGATACAGCAGCCCGTGCGTGGCCTGCGCTGTGCGCCGCTGCCACGCCGGCATGGCCGGCGCCGGCGGCGGGCGGTGCCTCAGGCGCCACAGCAGGCGCAGCAGCGACAAGGCCAGGATCGTGATGCCGGCCCATTTGTGGGCGTTGAAGAGCTTCAGCCGCGCGAGCGAGAACGGCAGGTCGTGCATGTAGAGGCCGACGCCGAACGACACCGTGAGCATCAGCGCCAGCAGCCAGTGCAGTGCGATGGCGGTGGCGGTGTAGCGGGCGGCGGACGGCGGCGGCATGGCCGCAGTATCGCCAAGGCGCCGCCGGCGTGTGTTCAGGGGCCTTGTTCGCGGCTGGCTGAGCCGGCAAGCATCGGTGCCAGCTGCACCGCCAGGCAGGCGGCGTCGGCGGCGGGCAGCAGATCGTGGCGCAGCGCGAAGTCCAGCGTGACGAGCGCCGCGTCGACCGTCATCGCGCGCCCCGCGGCCAGGGCCAGCGCATCCGGCACGGGCAGGCATGTGAAGTACTGGACCTCGCCGTCCTGGTTGACCGGGGTCGCGCTGGCGGGCAGCGCGAGATCGAAGACATGGAGGTCCTCGACCTGCAGTCCCTCGGGAATCTCTCGCTGCAGGCGAATCACGCGGCCGGGTCGCGCGGCCTGCATCTGCGCCGCCGTCAGGCCGGCTTCCTCCCAGCCTTCGCGCACCAGCGCCTGCCAGGGCGTCTGGCCGTCGGGCACGCCGCCGCCGACCAGGTTGTCGAGCAGGCCGGGGTCGGTGGGCTTGGTGTCGGAGCGCTGCGCGACCCACAGCGCGGTCGGTCGGCCGCAGTCGTCGGTGACGTGACCGTTGACGTGCGCGCCCAGCGTGAGCGTGCCCCAGAAGCGGGCCGCGGCGCGCTCGATGCGCGCCAGACGTTGGCCGCTGCCGGGGTCGACGACGGCAAAGGTCTCGTCGCGCCAGCCGCGCACCAGGCCCCGCCGGCGCAGCTCGGCGTTGACGACGGCCAGCCTGGCGTCGCGCAGCTCGGCTGCGCATGCGAGTGTGACGCCGCGAGCGTCGATCCGCAGGTCACCGGGCCAGCCGTCCAGCGCCGGCAGATGGTCGATCGCGACCGAGCCGGCCGCGCAGCCGCCGATCACGAACGGCACCCGCGCCGCCATGGCGACGGGCGCCAGCGCCGCCGACAGCGCCAGCCAGTTCAAGCGGGGCGCGCTGCGCGCTCGGGACCCGGTTTCATGCCGCCTGCTTCAGCTCGCCGCCGCGCCAGCGCTGCATCAGCGCGTCCCACTTGGCCCGTGCGGCAACCAGGTGGCGCGCCTTGACATGGCCGTAGCCGCGGATCTCTTCGGGGATGCGCGCGATCTCGGCGGCCAGCGCGCGGTTGCCGGCGTCCAGCGTGCGCAGCAACTCCTCGATGCAGGCGCGGTATTCCAGGATCAGCGCGCGCTCGGCCCGGCGTTCCTCGCTGCGGCCGAAGGGGTCGAAGACGGTGCCGCGCAGGCCCTTGAGCCGTGCCAGCACGGCGAAGGCGCTGCGCATCCAGGGCCCGAACGGTTGCTTGACGAGCTCGCCTTGGGCGTTCCGCCTGGCGATCGCCGGCGGCGCCAGGTGGTGGACGATCTTGAACTCGCCTTCGAACATGCCGGCGATCCTGTCGGTGAAGCGCTTGTCGGTGTGCAGCCGCGCGACCTCGTACTCGTCCTTGTAGGCCATCAGCTTGAAGAGGTACCGGGCCACCGCTTCTGCCAGCGCCGTGCCGCCCTGCTCGCCGACGGCCCGGGCCTCGGCTGCGCGCACCTTCTCGACGAAGGCCTGGTACTGCGCCGCGTAGGCCGCGTCCTCGTAGGCGGTGAGGTATTCGAGCCGCGTGGCGGCCAGCTCGGCCAGGGCCGGCTTCCTGACGAACTGGATCACCGACCGGGCCGTGAACAGCGCTTGCACCGCCGCCAGGTCGTGGGCGCAGCGCCGGCCCCATTCGAACGCCGCCTTGTTGTTCTCGGGCTGCACGCCGTTGAGCTCGATGGCGCGCATCAGCGCCGCGTGCGAGATCGGCACCCGCCCACGCTGCCAGGCGTAGCCGAGCAGCAGCGGGTTGGCGTAGATCGAGTCGCCCAGCAACTGGACCGCCGCCTGCTCGGCGTCGAAGGCGCCGAGCAGCGCGTCACCGACGCTGGCGCGCACCGCGGCTTCGCAGGTGCCGAGCGGGAACTGCCAGTCGGGGTCGCTGACGAAGCTGGCCGTCGGCGTGCCGTGGGTGTTGAGGGCGACGAAGGTGCGCCCCTGCTGCATCACGGTCAAGGTGTACTTCATCGCGCCGACGATGCTGTCGCAGGCGATCACCAGGTCGGCCTGCGCGGTGTCCACCTTGGTCGTGTGGATCGCGTCGGGCCGGTTGGCGATCTGGATGTGGCTCCAGGTCGCGCCGCCTTTCTGCGCCAGGCCGCCGGCGTCCTGCGTGACCACGCCCTTGCCTTCGAGGTGCGCGGCCATGCCCAGCAGCTGGCCGATCGTGATGACGCCGGTGCCGCCGATGCCGCCGACCACGATGCCCCAAGCCGTCTCGCTGGCTGGCAGCGCCGGCTCGGGCAGCGTTGGCAGGCCGGCCAGGTCGCCCTGGGTCTGCATCTTCGGCTTCTTCAGCCGTCCTCCCTCGACGGTGACGAAGCTCGGGCAGAAGCCCTTGAGGCAGGAATAGTCCTTGTTGCAGCTGTTCTGGTTGATGCGCCGCTTGCGGCCGAACTCGGTCTCGACCGGTTCCACGCTCAGGCAGTTGCTCTGCACGCTGCAGTCGCCGCAGCCCTCGCAGACCAGCTCGTTGATGACGACGCGCTTGTCCGGATCGGCCAGCTTGCCGCGCTTGCGGCGGCGCCGCTTCTCGGTGGCGCAGGTCTGGTCGTAGATGATGACCGTGGTGCCGCTCAGCTCGCGGAACTGGCGCTGGATCGCGTCGAGCTCGTCGCGATGGTGGACGGTGACGCCGCTTTCCAGCGTCACGCCCTGGTACTTCGCGGGCGCGTCGGTGACGATCACCAGCCTGGCCACGCCCTCGCTGACCAGACTCTTCATGATCTGCAGCACCGAGTGGCCTTCCGGTCGCTCGCCGACCGGCTGGCCGCCGGTCATCGCCACGGCGTCGTTGTACAGGACCTTGTAGGTGATGTTGACGCCGGCGGCGATGCTCTGCCGGATGGCCAGGATGCCGCTGTGGAAGTAGGTGCCGTCGCCGAGGTTGGCGAAGACATGCCTGTCCCTGGTGAACGGCGCCTGCCCGGTCCAGGCCACCCCTTCGCCGCCCATCTGGCTGAAGGTGCTGGTGCTGCGGTTCATCCACACCGCCATGTAGTGGCAGCCGATGCCGGCCATCGCGCGGCTGCCCTCGGGCACCCGGGTGCTGGTGTTGTGCGGGCAGCCGCTGCAGAACCACGGCGCGCGCTCGCCGCTGTCCACCTTGGTCTCGGCGAGCTGGCGCTCGCGGGCCTGCACGACGGCCAGCCGCGCGTCCATGCGGGCGACGATCTCGGCCGGCACGCCCAGCTTCTTCAGCCGCTTGGCGATCGCCTTGGCGATGATCGCCGGCGTCAGGTCGGCCTTGGCGCGCAGCAGCCAGTTCTCGCTCGGGTTGGGCCGGCTCCATTCGCCGCCGGTGAGATCCTCGCCGTCGGGGCCCTCGGCCTCGTCGAACTTGCCCAGCACGTTGGGGCGCACGTCGGCGCGCCAGTTGTAGAGCTCCTCCTTGAGCTGGTACTCGATGACCTGGCGCTTCTCCTCGACGACCAGGATCTCCTGCAGGCCCTGCGCGAACTCGCGCGTGATCGTCGCCTCCAGCGGCCAGACCACGTTGACCTTGTGCAGCCGCAGGCCGATGGCGCGGCAGGTGGCGTCGTCGAGGCCCAGGTCGGCCAGCGCCTGGCGCGTGTCATTGAAGGCCTTGCCGCTGGCGATGACGCCGAAGCGGTCGTGCCGGCCCTCGATGACGTTGTGGTTGAGCCGGTTGGCGCGCACGTAGGCGAGTGCCGCATACCACTTGTAGTCCATCAGCCGCGCCTCCTGCTCCAGCGGCGCGTCGGGCCAGCGGATGTGCAGGCCGCCAGGCGGCATCACGAAGTCCTCGGGCAGCACGATCTTCACCCGCTCGGGATCGACGACGACCGAAGCCGAGGACTCGACGACCTCCTGGATCGTCTTCATCCCGCTCCACACGCCCGAGAACCGGCTCATCGCGAAGGCGTGCAGCCCCATGTCGAGGATGTCCTGCACGCCGCTGGGGAAGAACACCGGCAGCCCGCAGGCCTTGAAGATGTGGTCGCTCTGGTGCGGCGCGGTCGAGCTCTTGGCGACATGGTCGTCGCCGGCGATCGCGATCACGCCGCCGTGCTTGCTGGTGCCGGCCATGTTGGCGTGCTTGAAGACGTCGCTGCAGCGATCGACACCCGGCCCCTTGCCGTACCAGATGCCGAACACGCCGTCGTACTTCTTCGACTCCGGGTAGAGGTCGAGCTGCTGCGTGCCCCACACTGCGGTGGCGCCGAGCTCCTCGTTGACGCCGGGCTGGAACACGATGTGGTTCTCGGCCAGGTGCTTCTTGGCCGCCCACAGCGCCTGGTCGTAGCCGCCCAGCGGGCTGCCGCGATAGCCGCTGATGAAGCCGCCGGTGTTCAGGCCGGCCGCGGCGTCGCGCTGGCGTTGCAGCATCGGCAGCCGCACCAGCGCCTGCACGCCGCTCATGAACGCCCGGCCCGCGGTGAGGCTGTACTTGTCGTCGAGGGTGGCGGATTCCAGCGCCTTGCGGACGGACTCGGGCAGCGGGGCATTCATGGCGGGAACTCCAATCGGCGACAGCGGACCAGTGTAGGGAAATGGGCGCCGGATGTCTTTTCTTTTGATGCCACATCGGGCATGCTGAGAGAAAGGATATTTCTTTGGAATAGTTTCAAAAGAGAAAATTGTGCCAAAAGAGAGAATTTCAGGGAAAGACCTGACCCCGCCGCCGACAGCCGGCGAAGCCCCTGCCGCCACGCTCGACCGCTACGACGTGGCCATCCTGGGCGCGTTGCAGGCCGACGCTCGCCTGACCAATACCGACCTGGCGGCGCGCATCGGGTTGTCGGCCGCGCCCACGTGGCGGCGCGTGAAGTGGCTCGAAGAGCAGGGCTACATCACCGGCTACCGGGCCGAGATCGACCGCCGCAAGATCGGCCTCGGGGTGCTGGCGTTCGTGCGCGTCGACGCCGAGCGCAACAACGCCGAGGCCACGCGGGCGCTGGAGGGGGCGATCCGCGCGCTGCCCGAGGTCGTGTCCTGCCACTACATCAGCGGCGCCGGTACCTTCGAGCTGCAGGTGATGTGCACCGACCTCGACGCTTACGCGCGCTGGTCGATGGACACCCTGTTCAAGTTGCCCAACGTGAAGGACCTGCACACGAGCTTCTCGCTCGGCGAGGTCAAGGCCGGGGCCGCGTTGCCCTTGGCACATCTCGCGCCTGCGGGTTGACGCCGGGCTGTCCGGCATTCGCCGGCGTGGCCGGCATCAGGCCGCCGCCGAGTGCGCTACCCTGCGGCCTTTGCAGCGCGGGGACAAGCGCCACCACATGAGTCGACCGCTCGACGTCCTGCTCACCACCGATCCGGTCCAGCGCGTGCGGCTGGCGCAAGCGGGGCTGGCGATGCTGCTGCTGGCCACCGGCGTTGTCGGGATGTCGTACTTCGTCTGGGCCGGCGTCGCGCGGGCGCAGCCCGTGCTGTGGTGGTCGGCCGCCACCTTCGCCGGCATGGCGGTGTTCTACGGCCTCATCCGCGGCGGCTGGTCGCGCCGCTGGCACGAGCCCTCGCTGACGGTGCCGCAGATGGTGTTCGCGTTGACCAGCGGCGCGGTCGCCTACGCACTGCTCGGTGCCGGGCGCGGCGCGGTCTTCCCGATGGTCATGGTGGTGCTGATGTTCGGCATGTTCATCGCCTCGCCGCGGCAGATGCGCTGGGTCAGCGCCTACGCGGTGCTGATCTACGGCGCGAGCATGGCGCTGATGGCCCACTTGCGCCCGCGCGAGTACCCGGCGACGATCGAAATCGGACACTTCCTGATCGTCGCCACGATGCTGCCCGGGGTCTCGCTGCTGGCGGCGCGGCTGTCGCGCATGCGCCATCGGGCGAGCGCGCAGCGCGCCGAGCTCGCCCAGGCCCTGGCCCGGCTGCGTGAGCAAACCACGCGCGACGAACTCACCGGCCTCGTCAACCATGCCCACATGCTGACCATGCTGGAGCAGGAGCACCAGCGCTGCGTCCGTTCGGGCCAGACCTTCTGCCTGGCGATGTTCGATGTCGACCGCCTCAAGGCCATCAACGAAGCGCACGGCTACCTCGTCGGCGACACCGTGCTGCGCACGCTGGCGCTGGAAGCGTTGCGCCACGTGCGCGTCTGCGACGTGCTGGCGCGCTGGGGCGGCGATGTCTTCGTGCTGATGCTCGCCGACACGCGAGCGGCGCTGGCACGCGGCGGTCTCGAGCGGCTGCACCAGCGGCTGTCGGCGCTGCGCATCGTGCACGGCGGCGAGGCGCTGGGGGTCACGCTGTCGGGCGGACTGGCCGAACACCATGCCGGCGAGACGGTGGAGCAGACGCTGACGCGCGCCGAGCAGGCGCTGCGAGAGTCCAAGGCGCAGGGGTGCGACCGCATCGTCGTCGCGCCTTGAAGACCGCCGCCGACGGCGATCGCCTGCCGCTGCGCCACGTGCTGCTGGCGCTGGCCGTGGTCGCCGTCTGGGGTACCAACTTCGTCGTCATCCGAGTCGCGCTGCAGACATTGCCGCCGTTGCTGCTGGCCTGGCTGCGCTTCGCGTTCGTGCTGCTGCCGGCGGCGTTCTTCATCCGCCGCCCGGCCGTGCCCTGGCGCCGGCTGGCGGCCTACGGCCTGCTCATCGGTGCCGGGCAGTTCGGGCTCCTGTACCTGGCGATCGCCGGCCGTATCTCGCCGGGCCTGGCGTCGCTGGTGGTGCAGGTCCAGGTGTTCTTCACGATCGGGCTGGCGATGGCCGGCGACGGCGAGCGCGTGCGCGGCGTGCAGTGGCTGGCACTGTCGCTGGCCGCCGCGGGCGTGGCCGTCATCGCCGCGCACACCGATGCCGGCACCACGCCGCTGGGCCTGGCGCTGGTGCTGGGCGCAGCCGCGGCCTGGTCCGGCGGCAACCAGATCGCGCGCCGGATGGGCCGGGTGGACATGCTCGCGGTGGTCGTCTGGTCCAGCGCCTTCGCGCTGCCGCCGCTGCTCGTGCTGACGCTCGCATTCGAAGGGCCGGCGGGCATTGGGCAAGGTCTGGCCGCTGCCGATGCGTGGGTGTGGACGGCAGTGCTGTGGCAGGCGCTGGGCAACAGCCTGTTCGGCTACGCGGCCTGGGGCTGGCTGCTGGCGCGACACCCGGCGGCCACGGTGGCGCCGCTGGCGCTGCTGGTGCCGGTGTTCGGCATCGGCGCATCGGCGCTGCTGCTGGGCGAGGCCCTGCCTGCGTGGAAACTGGTCGCGGCGGCGCTGGTGCTGCTGGGGCTGGCCTTGAACACCTTGTGGCCGCGCTTGCGCGCCTGAGCAGCGCGGAAACCCCGGTCCCGGGTCGGCTGTTGCCGCAAGTACATTCGCGACCATACGGGCGATGTTGCCCGGGCCGTCTGCGGCGCCGGCGGTCCCGACACCCGTAGTCGAGCGGATCATGTTCGCCGTTCGCGGGGCCTGTCCCGGCGCCGGCCCGGAACTCGAGGCAGTGCCGCAGGATCATTCCCCTTCCATCGACGAGGAGGGGATGCCGATGCTGGCCGAGATCGCAGACCACCTGCAGATCCTGCCCTGGCCACCGCTGGCTGGGGTGCCCTTCTGGGCCGCACTGGCGCTGGTGGCCGGCGGCATCCTCGGTGAAGCCGTGCGCCGTGGGCTCGGCCTGCCGCGCATCGTGGGCTACAGCCTCGTCGGCCTGGGGCTGGGTCTGGCCGGCGTGGGCGCGGAACCGCCCACCGGCAGTGCGCGACTGATCGTCGATCTGGCGCTGGCCTTGCTTCTGTTCGAACTCGGCAGCCGCGTCCATCTGCGCTGGCTGCGCGCCAATCCGGCGCTCCTGCTGACCAGTCTGGCCGCGGCGCTGAGCCGTGCGGCGTCGGGCACCTGCGCATCGGGCGCGGTGGTCGCGCGCGTGGCGGTCGAGCTGCGAGCCGCCGGGCCGGTCACCGACCGCATGACCCTGCTCGCCACCATCAATACCCTTGCCGCCGTGCTGGCGAAGAAGCTGGTCGTCGGCGGCTGCACCTGGACGTCGCCGGCGACCGGGTGCGCGCGATCTCGCAGCCGCTGTGGGCCTTCGGCGGTTCGGCGCTGCTGGCCGCCGGGCTGGCGGCGCTGGTGGCATGGATCGCGCGCCGGCCCGATCTGCGCGACGAGAACGCGGCGCTGCTGCTGCTGTTCGGCCTGATCGTGCTCGCGCTGCTGATGGCGCGCTCGCTCAAGCCCTCGACGCGGCCGGTCCCGCTGCTGGCCGGCGCGCTGCTGCGCAACATCACCGAGCGGCCCCGGGTCTGGCCGCGTCATTTCGGCACCGCTGGAGGCGTGCTGGTGTTGATCTTGTTCGTGATCGTCGGCAGTGCGTGGTCGCTCGACGCCGCGATGGCCGGGGCGGCCTCGCGGCACGGGTGACGTTGGCGGCGCGCGCGGCGGCCAAGACCGCTGCGATGATGCTGTTCGCGCCCTGGAGCGGTCTTCGCTTGCGCCAGGGGCTCGGGTTGTCGCTGGCGCTGGTGCCGATGTCGGGCACCGCGCTCGTGCTCCTGACCGACCTCCAGGCCAGCCACCCCGGGTTCGCACCGCTGGTGGTGCCGATCGTGCTGTCGGCGATCGCCTTCACCGAACTGCTCGGGCCGCTGGCCGTGCAATGGGGTCTGCGCGTCGCCGCCGAACAGCACCCCGAGGTGATGCCGCCGGTGTCGAGACCGCTCCCTGTGGCGACATCATGAGCCTGGAGCGCTTCGCCTTCTCGCGGCCGCTGACGCTGGGCGTCGAGCTCAAGTTGCAGATCGTCGGCACGAACGACCACGGCCTCGCGCCCGCCGCCGACCTGCTGCGCCAGCTTCGGCACCAGAAGCTGCCGGGTGCGGTCGTGCCCGAGATCACCGACAGCAGGATCGAGCTGTCCACCGGCAGCTGCGAGGGTCACGCGGACGCACTGGCGCAGCTCACCGAGATCCGCGACGCGGTGGTCGCCGCCGCCGAAAAGCTCGGCGTGGCGCTGTCGGGCGGCGGCACCCACCCGTTTCAGGACTGGAGCCAGCGCCGCATCTTCGACCGTCCGCGGTTCAGGCAGATCGGCGAGCTCGACGGGTATCTCTCCAAGCAGTTCACGACCTTCGGCCAGCACGTTCACATCGGCTGCCCGTCGGCCGACGAGGCGCTGGTGCTGCTGCACGGGATGAGCCGCTTCATCCCGCACCTGAATTGCGCTGTCGGCCCCGTCGCCGTTCGCGCAGGCCACCGACCGTCTTCGACTCGGCGCGGCTGAACTCCGTGTTCGCGTTCCCGCTGTCGGGCCGCGCGCCCTTCGTCCAGACCTGGGACGATTTCGCCGTCTTCTTTGGCAAGATGGCGCGCACCGGTGTCGTCAGGAGCATGAAGGACTTCTGTTGGGACATCCCGCCCAAGCCCGAGTTCGGGACGATCGAGGTGCGCGTGCTCGACAAGCCGCTGACGATCGACAAGGCGGCCGCGATGGCTGGCCTGATCCAGTGCCTGGCGCGCTGGCTGCGCGTCGAGAAGCCGGTCCCGCCGGAAGACGACGACGACCTGCCGTACACCGTCAACCGCTTCCAGGCCTGCCGCTTCGGCCTGGAAGGCGAGTTCGTCGACCCGAAGACCGGCGAGCGCCGCAGCCTGCGCGACGACATCGTGCACACGCTGGTGAAGCTGGCCCACCATGCCGGTGACCTGCGCGCCGGGCCGGCGCTGCGCTTCATCGAGCGAGAGCTGGCAGGTCACGGCAACGACGCCGGCTGGATTCGCGCCGCCCAAGACCGCGAGCGGATGCTGCCCGAGGGGGTCCGCCAGCAGACGCTGCGCTGGGCCGGGCGCTGGCCGGCGCAGTGAGCGTCGTCCAGCGCAGCTCCCCGCGCGCCGGTCAGCGAGGCCCGGCTGCCGGGCTGACCTCGGCCGCGGTCCTCGCGGAGGCGTCGGCCCGGGGCGCGGCCTTGCGGCGCAGCCCGAGCGCCATCACGACGCAGCTCAGCAGCACGACCAGGATCAGCTCACCGTGCGGCATCGCCGCCGGCAGCACGTCGGCGGGCAGGGCGTAGAAGAGCACGACGGTGATCAGGCCGCGCGGCGCCGCCCACAGCAGCGGCTGCGGCCGTCGGCCGTTGAGAAGCCACAGCAGCGGCCAGCGCAGGCCGAACACCCCGGCCACGATGAGCAGCGCCACGCCCCAGGCGCGGAGGTCGGCCAGCGTGGCCAGGTCGGTGCTGTAACCGAGCAGCAGGAAGAAGAAGGTGCGCACGAGAAAGGTGGCCTCGGCGGTGAGGTGCTTGAGGCGCAGCAGTTCGGCCGGGTAGTGCGTGCTCTGCAGCCGCGCCAGCCCGCGGACCCGCCGCAGCAGGTGCGGGTTGTTGAGCATCAGGCCCAGCACCAGCACGATCAGCAGCGGCGACATCTCCATCACCTGGGCCGCGGCATAGACCCCCACGAGGCCGAAGATCAGCGGCAGGAACTTGACGTTGCCCTCCAGGTTGCCGACCAGCCAGATCATGCCCAGCCCGAGCAGGCCGCCGATCAGCAGCACTGCCGCGGCGCCGCCGAACAGGTTGAGCGTGAAACCGCCGCCTGCGGCGGCCGCCGCCGCGGCGTTGAAGAGCATCACGCCGACGATGTCCGACCACGAACTCTCGTAGATCACGAACTCGCGCTCGTCCTTGGGCAGGACCTCGGCGCCCGGGATCGCGGCGGCGCTGCTGATGACGCCGAAGGGAATCGCCACCAGCACCGCGGCCGGCCACTCGATGCCGAACAGTGCGCGCAGCAGCACCGCCAGCAGCACCGTGCAGCCAGCCACGCCGATCACGGCAGAGGCGAAGGTTCGCTGCAGGAAGCTGCGCCGGCCGGCGACGAGGTCGAGGTCGAGCGCGCCCTCGAGCACGATCAGGATCAGCCCCAGCGTACCCAGCACCGACAGCAGCGCGGACGGGGGCTGGATGCTGATGCCGTAGGCGTCGGTGCCGGCGCGCAGCAGCAGCCCGGTCAGCAGCAGGAAGACCACCGTCGGGAAGCGCAGCACGCGCCCGAGGTGGTTGAACCAGTACGACAGCAGCACCGCGGCGCTGATGCCGATCATGACGACCGGGGTGTCCATGCGATTCGTCCGCAGCGGCGCGGGCGCCTGCGGTGTGTTCGGGCGATCAGTGCAGCAGGCCTGGGAAGACGAGCTGGAACTCGGGGACCGGCGCCTCGAAAGGGCGGGCCTCCTCGGTCATGCAGAAGAAGGTGCCGCGCATCTGCCCGTGCGGCGTGGCGATGCGGGTCCAGCTGGTGTACTCGAAATGGTCGCCGGGCTTGAGCAGCGGCTGGTGGCCGACCACCGCCAGGCCCCGCACTTCCTCGGCATGGCCGTCGGCGTCGGTGACGATCCAGTGCCTGGCCACGAGCTGTGCGGTGATGTCGCCGGTGTTGCGGATGCTCACCGTGTAGGCGAAGGCAAACGGCCCCTCCGGCGGCTGCGACTGCTCCGGCAGGTACTGCACGCTGACCTCACAGCTGAACTCGGGTTTCGCCATGCGAATCATTGTAGGCAGGGCTTCTAGAATACGGCGATGGTGCGTCACGAAGCAAAGGTTCGACTGAACCCGAAAGGGGAAGGTAGAGCTG
>JBBINW010000023.1:0-60007 GCA_037443665.1 Betaproteobacteria bacterium | reverse complement strand
CGCGGGCTTGGCCGGCCTCTCGGGTGCCGGCTGCTGTGCCTCTTGCCTCGCTCCCGATCGCGGCCGCGGCGGGCTCGCGCCCCGCACCGGCGCTCGCCGTGGGTCGCGGGGCGCGGCGCGGGGCTTGACGCTGAGCTTTGGTCGATCGGCCATCGGCGGATTTGACCATGGCCGCGTCGTCGGGTCGGTTGTCGGGAACGACTATCGTGAGCGATCCCGGTGCCGGAGACGCCCATGCGACCGCGAATGATGCCCCTGCTGCTGCTGACCGCGCTGGCCGCCTTCGGCGCTCGTGACGCCACGGCCGTGGACCCCGTGCTGCAAGCCGAAGTGGATCGCGCCGTGGCCACCTACGATGCAGGCAACTTGTCCGCGGCGGAGGTGGCCTTCGAGTCTTTGGCCGCGCGCCAGGTGCCAGCGGCCGAGTTCGATCTCGCGCTGATGCAACTGCATGGCGAGGTGGCACATCCCGACCGTGCGCTGGCGCGCCGAATGCTCGAACGCGCGGCGGGTGCGGGCTTCATCACCGCGCAACTGATGCTGGCGCAGGCGCTGGAAGGTGGCGAATTCGGCTCCCGCGACCTGGAGCAGGCGTACCGCTGGTACGCGCTGGCGGCCGCAGCCGGCAATGTCGATGCAGAGGTCGCGATGGGTACGGCCTACTTCCTGGGCCGGGGCCGGCCCAGGGAGATGACGCTGGCCGCGCAGTGGTACCGCGCCGCCGCGCTGGCCGGCGACGTCGGCGCGATGTACCTGCTGGCCTCGATGTACGAGCATGGCGAAGGCCTGACGCAGGACTTCAGGCTCGCGCAGCACTGGTATGCGGCTGCCGGGCGTGCTGGTGACGTGCTCGCGCAAGGCAAGGCACGCGAGATGGCCGCAAGGCTCGGTCAGGCGACCGAGTGATCGCGGTGCTGGTCGACCGCTGAAGACAGCTCGGACCCGGACTCGGCCCGTTGCAGCCATTCGCTGAGGATGGACATTTCGCATGGGTGCTGAGCTGCGCCGCAACGCGAGATGCGCCCAGCGAGACCATTCTCGAACGGATGGTGCCACCCTGTCCTTGCGCCGAGATCAGGCAACAGGTACGCGACCGTCGAGCGACCTCCGCTGCCCGACCGGACGAGCCAGGTCGCCGACTTTGGTGACAGGTCACACCGGGCCATGACCGGCTGTAGCCGGCAGCGGGTCGGGCCCTCGGTTTGGCACAGTTCTCCGACATTCACGGCCTTGACGGAGTGCGGCATGATTTCGGCTGAAGTCGCCATCCGGCGCGAAGGCAAGCGGACCTTCGGATCGGTTCACGCCGCTGCCGCCTGGCGTCGGCAGCCCGAGTTGCTCGAGGATGGGCTCAATGTCCGGCGGCTCCAGAATGGCCGCGATGATCTTCAGCTCGTCACCGCAGTTCGGGCATTGTTCCATGTCGATCTCGAACTCGCGCTTGAGCTGCCGCGCCCAGCTGGTGCACGACGCCCGGCGATGCGGGTCCTGCGGCTCGTCTGGCTCCGAAACCGGCCGTGCAGCGCCTCGGCCTTTCTCCCCCGCCGCAGCCACCGGCGCGCGCAGCTTGGCGCTGGGTGTCAGCACGTCGTGGAAGCGGATCAGGTGCAGTCCGGGCCGTGGCACCCGTGCTGTCAGCCGCTGCATGAACTCCAGCGGCGACTTCACCAGGTGCGTCGTGCCGTCGCGCCGCGGCGCCGTGAGCTTCAAACACCTGGCCGGCGGCGTTGAGTTGCGCCCGTTCGTCGGCCCGAAGCCGGCGCGCGCCGGCTTCAGGGCGGTGGCAGGGCGCCCTTGCGCTCGACGATCATCCGGTACTGCTCGGGTTCGCGGTGGCGCGCGAAGTTGAAGGTCGTGTTCTTGTAGGACGCAGTGAGGTCGAGGTCGCAGCGCGCCACCGCCAGCTCGTCGCCGGTGGTCGTGCAGGCGCCGACGATCTCGCCCGAGGGCGCGACGATGATCGAGTTGCCGATCTGCTCGACCCCTTCCTCGCACCCGGCCTTGGCCACGCCGACGACCCAGGTGCCGTTCTGGTACGCGCCAGCGCGCATCACGAGTTCGTTGTGGAAATGCGAGAGCGCGTCGTGCTCGGGCGCCGGGGGGTTGTGCACCGGCGTGTTGTAGCCGATGAGGATCATCTCGACCCCTTGCAGGCCGAGGATGCGGTAGGTCTCGCTCCAGCGCCGGTCGTTGCAGATGGCCATGCCGAAGATGCCTGCCTTGCGTTCGCCGAAGCTGGCGCGGAAAGCCGGAAAGCCCAGGTCGCCGACCTCGAAGTAGCGCTTCTCCAGGTGCTGGAAGCGCCGCCACGGTTCGTGCTCGGCATGGCCCGGCAGGTGGATCTTGCGATAGCGGCCGACCACGGTGCCACTCTTGTCGACCGTGATCGCGGTGTTGAACCGGCGCGTCCGATCACCTTCGGTCACCAGCTCGGCGTAGCCGAGACTAAAGCCGATGCCGAGCCGGCGCGCGGTATCGAACAGTGGCTGCGTCTCGGGCCCGGGCATCGCGCGCTCGAAGAAGGCATCGATCTCGTCCTGGCGCTCGAGGTACCAGCGCGGGAAGAACGTGGTCAGCGCGAGTTCCGGGAACACGACGAGGTCGCAGCCACAGCCTTGCGCCTGCGCCAGCAGCGACTGCATGCGCTGCACGACCTGGCTGCGCGTCTCGGCGCGCGCGATCGGGCCGAGCTGCGCGGCGCCGACGGTGACGATGCGCGGCATCGGGTTCTCCTTGGACAGGGATTCATGCGGCCAGTTCGAGCAGCGCCTGCAGCAGCACGTCGGCGCCGGCGACCAGATGTTCGGGCGCCGTATGCTCGGCCGGGTTGTGGCTGATGCCCCGCACCGAGGGCACGAAGATCATCGCTGCCGGGCACAGACGTGCGAGCATCTGCGCGTCGTGGCCGGCGCCCGAGCTCATGGACCGTGGTTCGTGCCCCAGGCGCCGCGCTTGGCGCGCGATCAGCTCGACCACGCCGGCGTCGAAAGGCACCGGCTCGAAGCGCGCCAGCGTGCGGGCCTCAATCGCGACCCCTTCGGCGCGAGCGAGCTCGTCCAGGAACAGGGCCAGCCGCGACTCGGCCTCGCGCAGCGCCGCTTCGCTCGTGTTGCGCAGGTCGACCGTGATCTCGGCGCGCCCGGCGATGACGTTGACCAGCCCCGGCTGAAGCTGGAACGACCCGACCGTCGCGACCTGGTCGCCGCCCAGCTCCAGCGTCAGCTGGCGCACGAAGCAGGCCACGGCGGCGGCGGCGTGGCCGGCGTCGTGGCGCAGCCGCATCGGCGTCGTGCCGGCATGGTTGGCTTGGCCTTCGAACGTGATGCCCTGCCAGGAGATACCCTGCACGCCGCGAACGACGCCGATCGTCTCGCCGGCGGCGTCGAGCACCGGCCCCTGCTCGATGTGCAGCTCGACGTAGGCGTGCGGCACCGCCAGCGGCAGCGGCGCGTCGCCGACGTAGCCGATGCGGCGCAGCTCGTCGCCCAGCTGCGCACCGTCGATCGCGCGTGTGGCGTGCGCATCGGCCAGCGACAGGCCGCCACTGTAGACCAGCGAGCCGAGCATGTCGGGCTGGAAGCGCGCGCCTTCCTCGTTGGTGAACGCGGCCACCACCAGCGGGCGGCGCGTCGTAGCGCCCGCGGCGGCCAGCGCCTGCACCACCGCCAGGCCCGAGAGGACGCCGTAGTTGCCGTCGTAGCGCCCGCCGGTGGCCACGGTGTCGATGTGCGAGCCGGTCATCACCGGCGCCAGGCCCTCTTCGGTGCCTGCGCGCCACCCGAACAGGTTGCCCACCGGGTCGACCTGCACCGCCAAGCCCAGCTCGCGCATCCAGCGGCAGACGATGTCGCGGCCGGCGCGGTCGGCGTCGGTCAGTGCCAGCCGGCAGCAGCCGCCGTCGCCAGTGGAGCCGATCGCACCGAGCGCGGCCAGCCGGTCGACCAGGAATGCCGGGGCGATGCGCAGGTCGGCGAGTGATGTCATGGCTTCAGTCGAGTTGCGGTGCGGTGCGCGGCAGGTATTCGCCCAGGCCTTCGCGCCCGAGCCAGTTCGCGCCGTCGACAATGCAGCGCCCCCGCAGGAAGACCTTCTTGACGCGGCCGGTCAGCTCGCGGCCTTCATACAGGCTGTGGTCGCTGGCGCTGTGGTGCTCGGCGGCGCGCACGGTCCAGCGCTCTGCGGGGTCGAACAGCACCAGGTCGGCGTCGCTGCCGACCGCGATCGTGCCCTTGCGCGGGAACAGCCCGAACAGCCGCGCCGGCGTGGTCGCGAGCAGGTCGACCAGGCGCTGCAGCCGCATCCCGCGCGTTCGAACGCCTGCGTCGTGCAGCAGCGGCAGCCGGGTCTCGAGGCCCGGCGCGCCGTTCGGAATGCGCTGGAACGAGTCCACGCCCAGCTGCTTGGAGCAGCGCAGCCCGCGCGGCCCGATCCCGAAGCTGAACGCGCAGTGGTCGGTGGCGACGACCTGGATCTCGCCCGCCGCCAGCCCGCGCCACAGCGCGGCACCGTCGGCCGGTGCGCGCAGCGGCGGCGACATCACGTACTTGGCGGCCTCGAAGCCCTCGCGTTCGTATTCGCCCGCATCCAGAAGCAGGTATTGCGGGCAGGTCTCGGCCCAGAGGCGGTGGCCGTTGCCGCGCGCCTGCCGCACCGCGTCCAGCGCCGCTGCCGCCGACAGGTGGACGATGTACAGCGGCGCCCCCGCCAGCGCGGCGAGTTCGATCGCGCGTTGGGTGGCCTCGGCCTCGAGCGCCGCCGGCCGCGTCAGCGCGTGCCAGCGCGGCGCGCGCTCGCCGCGAGCCAGTGCCTCGTCGACCAGCGTGCGGATGACGAGCCCATTCTCGGCGTGGATGCAGCTCAGCGCGCCCAACTCGGCGGCGGTGCGCAGCGCGCGAAAGAGCGCGTCGTCCTCGAGCATCAGGGCGCCCGGGTAGGCCATGAAGAACTTGAAGCTGCTCACGCCCTCTTGCAGGGCCAGGCGGCGCATCTCGGCCAGCGTCTGCGCACCCGCATCGAGCACGATCATGTGCGCGCCGACATCGACGCAGGCGTTCGCGCGCCGGCGGTGCCACTCGTCCAGCCCGTGCATCAGCCCGTGGGCCGCCTGCGGCGTGCAGTAGTCGACCACCGTGGTCGTGCCGCCGAAGGCCGCCGCCCGCGTGCCGCTGGCGAAATCGTCCACCGTCGCGGCGGTGGGGGTGGCCGAATCGAGATGGGTGTGGACGTCGACCGCGCCCGGCAGCACGAACAGGCCCTGCGCGTCGTGGACCTCGACCCCGGGCCCGAGCGCGAACGGGCCGCCGATGCCACGCACCCGGCCGCCCTCGACAAGCAGGTCGGCGACGAAGTCGTCGACCGCAGTGACGATGCGCCCGTTGCGGATCAGCGTTGTCGCAGCCATGCGATGGGATCGTAGCCGGATTGGCCCGAAGCTTGCGCTGCTAGCATGGCCCGACGGCCCCGTTTTCCAATCATTCGGCGTTGCAGGCTGCCCCGGTGAGCGAACTCGTCCCCCAACCCTTGAAGGTGCTCGCACGACGCATCTGGCGCGAGCTCGACCAGCGGCAGGCCATTTTCGACCTTCCGGCACGCAAGTTCTTCGCCGGCAGCGCACAGCACGACCTGTCGGTGGCGGTCGCCGGCCAGCGCGCGGCCTCGCCGCTCGGCCCGGCGGCCGGGCCGCACACGCAGCTTGCGCCCAACATCGTGCTGGGCTGGCTGGTCGGCGCCCGTGTGATCGAGCTGAAGACGGTGCAGATCAACGACCGGCTGGTGCTGCCGCGCCCCTGCATCGACATGCGGACCGTGGGCTTCAACGTCGAGTGGTCGCAGGAACTCGGGCTCGAGCAATCGCTGGACGAGTACGTGAAGGCCTGGATGCTGATCCGGCTGTTGACGGCCGGCGACCGGCTCGCACTGGCGCCCGGGTTCGAGCGCACCGTCTTCGACCTGAGCGTGGGCTACGACCTGGCGGGCGTGCGCAGCGAGCGCGTGCAGGCCTTCGTCCGCGGCCTGCGCGACGCCGGGCCGGTGATCGATCGGCTGCGCCGCGAACTGCCGGTCGAGCTCGGGCCGCTGCGCGAGCTGGACTTCGATCGGCGCGTTTGCGGCACCGTGACGCTGTCGACCTTCCACGGCTGCCCGCCGGCCGAGATCGAGGCCATCGCCGGCCACCTGATGGAGGCGCATGGCTTGTCGTGCGTCGTCAAGCTCAACCCCACGCTGCTGGGGGCCGCACCACTGCGCGCGCTGCTGCACGACGAGCTCGGTTACAACGACCTGCACGTACCCGACAGCGCCTTCTCGGACGACCTCGCGTGGGGCCCGGCGGTCGAGATGCTCGACCGGTTGCAGCGGCGCGCCGGCGAACTGGGGCTGCACTTCGGCGTCAAGTTCTCCAACACGCTGGTGGTCGAGAACCAGGGGCGATTCTTCGCGTCGTCCGAACGCCTGATGTACCTCAGCGGAGCGCCGCTGCACGCCCTGGCCATGCACTTGGTCCAACGCCTGCGAAAAGACTGCGGCGACCGCTACGCGATCTCGTTTTCGGCCGGCATCGACCGCGGCAACTTCCCCGACGCGGTGGCGCTGGGCCTGGCGCCGGTGACGGTGTGCACCGACTGGCTCAAGGAGGGCGGCTACGGCCGCGGCGCCGACTACCTGCCGGCGCTCGTGCAGCGCATGGACGCGGTCGGCGCGACGACGATCGACGAGTTCATCATGCAGGCTCGCGCCGGTGGCCCACCGGCGCGCGCCACCGCGGTGCTGCGCAACACCGATCTCTACGTCGACGGGCTAACCGCCGAGCCGCGCCTGCACGCGCGGGCGCAGCGCGCACTTCCGTACAAGATGGGGCGCCGGCTCGAACTGTTCGACTGCACGAACTGCCACAAGTGCGTGGTGGCTTGCCCCAACGACGCGATGTTCAGCGTCGAGCTCGCGCCGGGATCGCTGGTGGCGGCGAAGGAGCCGCGCCAGTACCTCAACTTCGCCGACGCCTGCAACGACTGCGGCAACTGCGAGGTCTTCTGCCCCGAGGACGGCGGGCCGAACCGCGCCAAGCCGCGGCTGTTCGTCGACCGCGCGCGCTGGCTCGCCGACGCGCCGCGCGACGCGATCCTGATCGAACCGGACGCGGTGACCGGCCGCTTCGGCGGCCAGGAGGTGCGCGTAGCGGCGTGGTCGCTGTTGGGCGTCGACCCGCGCAAGCAGATGCTGGCCGCGCTGCGCCAGGCGTTGCTCGCGCCCGAGGCGGTCAATCCGCTGAGCGCGGCGCTGAGCGAGCGGGGCTGACCCGGCCCGATCAGCGCTGCACGCCGGTGGCCAGCAGCGCCACGCGGTCGCCCGGCCGGATCGAACCTTGCCGACGCAGCGCCAACACCCCGGCCAGGCCGGCACTGCCCGTGTGCGAAACGGCCAGGCCCGTCGTCTCGCGCAGCAGCCGGTTGGCCGCCAACAGGGTTTCTTCGTCGACGACGACGGTGCTGCCGCCGCTGGCGGCGACGCCGCGCAGCACGGCCGCCCAGTCGTAGGTCTCGTCGTCGACGATGCCGCTGGCAATGCTGCGCGGCGGCGCTTGCCACGGCCACATGTAGTGCGACCGGTGCGCGCGGGCGTGCGCCAGCGCCGCCTCGAGGCTGCAGCCGGTGGCCCCCGCATGTTGCCGCACCCGGCTCCAGGCGCGTGCCAGCGGTGCCGCGCCCTGCGTCTGCACGGCATGGACTTGCGGCAGGCGCGGCAGCCAGCCGTCGGTGACGGCGCATTCCAGCGCCTGCACGCAGGCGCTGGCGAGTGCGCCGCCGCCGACCTGGATCACAAGGTGATCGGGCGCCGGCATGCCCTGCGCCAGCATCTCGAGCACCAGGGTCTGGCCGCCGTCGACGGTCAGGCCGTTGAGGTTGCCCTGGCAGCAAAACGGCAGCGCACCGCGGCCCAGCGCAGCACGCAGGCCCCGGATGCAGGGGTCGCCGACGGCGCCCGCCTCGCGCACGCAACTCAAGACCTCAGCACCCAGTTCGCGCAGCCGGCCCACGACCGCCGCTTCGGCATCGGTCGGGACGAAGACTTGAAGTTCGCGTGCCACCGCGCGTGCCAGCACCGCCGCGGCCAGGGCCGCATTGCCGCAGCTCGCGATCGCCAGCGACGGCAGCGCGGCCAGGCCCTGCTCGACCACGGCCAGGTGCAGCAGCAGGCCCATCAGGTGGCGCGCCTTGTGCGATCCGCCGACCTGGCCCGTCTCGTCCTTGACCCAGGCGTCGACGCCCAGCCGCGCACCGAGAGCGGGCGGGTTCAGCGTGGGTGTGAACTGGAAGCCATGGCCGTCGATCGTGGCCACTGCATCATCCAGCCGCCGCGCCAGCGCCACGAACGCCACGTCGTCGATCGTCCGCGCCTGCGCCGCCTGCCAGGCGTAGAGCATGCGCCGCCAGCGCACGAAGGGGTTGTCGTCGCCGCCTTCTTCGCCGCGCGAGGCGCCGCGCGGCGGGCGGTGGCGCATCAGGTGGTCGGCGTCGTCGTGGCCGGCGTTGGCGCAGGCGAACGGATAGGCGGCGTCGGGACGCGGCTGCCAGCCGCAGCCCGCGCAGGCTAGCGTCGGCGGCGGATCCGCGGCCAAGGGTTCAGCCGGCCCCGCTGGCACGGTTGAACTCGCCGATCATCGCGTCCCAGGCCGGCAGCAGCGCGTGCAGGCCGCGCCAGAACGCCTGGTCGCGGCGTTGCTCGAAGTCGGCCAGCGAGACACCGCGCTGCTCGACCCAGGTGAAGTAGCCGAGATTGAAGATGCGGTTGCGCTCGACCTCGCCCAGCGGCAGCACGTGCCGCGGGTCGGCGCCGGCCAGGTGGCGGGCGTAGGTCGCGCCGGCACGCACGGCATCGAAGCGGCCGTCGAAGTGGCGCACCACCGCCTTCGCCAGTTCCGAGGTGTACATCGCCGCTGCGTCGGTGGCGACGGTGATCAGCGCGTCGTTCGCACCCAGGCCCAGCGTCTTGGCAGTCTTGATCGCGGCGACGATGTTGCAGATGCTGCTCAGGCCCAGGTGCGGCAGGGCCGCGAGAACCTCGTCGCCGACGCCATGGGCGCGCAGCCATTCGCGGCCCACATCGCTGTTGAACAGCACGAAGAGCTGGTCGGTCGCGTGGTCGGAGACGGCGACCACGACGTCTGTGTTGGTCACGTTGTGGATGAGCGGGATGTGCTTGTCGCCAATGCCCTGGATGTTGTGTTCGCCGAAGCCGTTGTAGAGCATCGTCGGGCATTCGAGCGCCTCGACCGCAACGATGCGCGCGCCCAGATCCGCCTTCAGGCGGTCGCCGGCACCCAGCGTGCCGGCCGAACCGCTGGCCGAGACGAACGCGGCCAGTTTGAACGCCGGCTGGCGGGCGCGCACGGCTTCGAACACGCGCTCGAAGGCAATGCCGGTAACTTCGTAGTGGGCGAGGTAGTTGGCGAACTCGCTGAACTGGTTCAGCACCACGTTGGCCGGGTCCTGCGAGAGCCGCTCGCAGGCCTCGTAGATCTCGCGCACGTTGCTCTCGGTGCCCGGCGTGCGCACGATGTCGCCCGGGTCGGTGACCCAGCGCTCGAGCCAGGCGAAGCGCTCGTCGCTCATCCCGGCGGGCAGGATCGCGACGCCGCGCACGCCGGCCGCGCGCGAGATCGCCACACCGCCGCGGCAGTAGTTGCCCGTCGACGGCCACAGCGCGCGCTGCGACGTGGGGTCGAACTGGCCGCAGACCAGCCGCGCCACCAGGCAGGCATAGGCAGGCAGCACCTTGTGCGCGCCGATCATCGGGAATCGGTCGGCGAGCACGACGATGATCGGCGCCGCCACGCCGGTGAGCGCCTCGGGCAGAACGACGTGCGCCGGCAGCCGCGCCAGGCCCTTGCGCGCGGCGTCGTTGTACCAGTGGACGCGGAACAGGTTGCGCGCGTCGGCGGCGTCGGGGTCGACGCCGGCCAGTGCGGCCTGCCGTGCGGGCGCGATGCGTGCCGGGTCGGCCAGTTCGGCGAAGCTCGGCAGCGCGATCGAGCGCGCGCCGAAATGGACCACCGCGCGCTCGTAGGTGGCGCGGTCAACGAGGTTGCTGCTCGGGTTCATGGTTCCGCCATCCGCGACCACAGCACGCGCGCCTGTTCGGCGGCATCGGCCTGGATCGCGGCCAGTGATGAATCGGGGGCCGGCCCCGGCGCCGGCAGCTTGCCGCCGAAGGCTTCGGCCAGCAGTCCGGTGCCCTTTGCCAGCCGCTTCGGCCCCGCTTCGGGGTCGTCGCCGTGGGCCGCGGCGAGTTCGCGGATGACGCTCACTTCGGCTGCCATGTCCGAGGTCCAGCCGTCGGTGCCGAGCGCGACGCGATCGCTGGCCCGCAATGCGGCCGGGTAGCCGACGCGGTTGCCGCGGTTCGAACGCGGGTTCTGCACGAGCCAGCAGCCCAGCGCCGAGGCATGTCGCACCTGCTCGCGCGTGAGGTGCACGCCGTGCGCCAGGATCGATCCCGGGACCAGCGCGCCCAGCGCTTCGAGCCGTTCGAGCGGGCCGGGCCAGCCGCGGCGACGCGCATCCTCGACATCGGCCGCGGCCTCGGCCACATGCACGTGCAGCACGGCGCCGAGTTCGCGGCACAGCGCGCCCGCCTCGCGGATCGTCTCGTCGCCGACCGTGAACGAGGCGTGCATCCCGATCGCGCCGCGCACCAGCGGCCGGCGATTGGCGCCGATGAAGCGCCTGCATTCGGCCAGCCCGCGCCGCGCCTCGTCGCGGCCACCGTTGCGCTCGGTGGCGCCGTAGCACAACAGCGCGGGCAGGCCGCCCAGCTGGCAGGCGTCGGCCAGGATGTCGAGCGACCCCTCGATCAGCGCCGGCGATTCGTGATGGTCGATCAGCCCCACGGTTCCAAGCGCGCGCGCCTGCGCCACACCCCAGCGCGCGGCGGCGGCCAGCGTGCCGGCGTCGAGCGCGCGGTCGAGTCGCCACCACACGCGCTGCAGGATTTCGATGAAGTTCGCCGGTGGCGGCTGCGGGCTGGGCATGCCGAAGGGCACCAGCGCCGAGTACAGGTGCGTGTGAGCATTGACCCAGGCGCGGATGGGCGCCGCCTCGGTCATGGGCGCTCCGGGGGGTAGCAGCCGGTCATCGCGCGCGCGGCCGGGCTGTCCTTCATTGGCAGGCGCGTGCGGCGGATGCCGTCGAACAATTCCAGCGCGCCGGCCACCGCGGCCGCCGTCGGGACGAGGCCGATCTCGCCCACGCCCTTGGCGCCCAGCGGGCCTTCGGGCTCGGGCTCTTCGACCAGGATGACCTCGACCTCGGGCATGTCGCGCGCGCGCAGCACGCCGATGTCGCGCAGCTGGGTGCTCACCGGAACGCCGTCCTCGCAACGCAGTTCCTCGGTCAGCGCGTAGCCCAGCCCCATCTGCACCGCGCCCTCGATCTGGCCGCTGCACAGCGCCGGGTTGAGCACGCGGCCGGCATCGTGCGCGGCAACCACGCGCTCGACACGCCCCTCGCGGTCGAGCACCACGACCTGCGTGGCCCAGCCGAACGTCGTGTGGGTCTTGACTTTCGGCACCTCGGCGCCGAGCGCGGTGGTGTCGGCGATCACGACCTCGCCCTCGTAGACGCGACCGGCGAGCTGGGCCAGCGTGTGACCCGCGTCGAGGTCGGCCTTGAGCTTGGCCGCGGCATCGAGCACGGCGCGGCCGCCCAGCAGGGTGCCGCGCGAACCGGTGGTCTGGCCGCAGTCGAGCTCGTGCGTGGTGTCCACGCGCGGCTCAAAGCAAGACGCCGGCAGACCCGTGACCTCGACCGCCAGCTGCACCAACACGGTCAGCAGGCCCTGGCCCATCTCGGTGAAGCCGTTGAACAGGCCGATGCGGCCACCGGGTTCGATGACCAGCCGGGCGCGGCCGAACTCGCGCACGCCGTTGCCGATGCCGCTGTTCTTGACGCCGCAGGCGATGCCCACCGCGCGCCCCGCGGCCAGCGCGGCCTCGTAGTGGGGCTTGACCGCGAGCAGGGTCTTGCGGATGCCGACCGACTTCTCCAGCACCTGCCCGGTGCCGAAGGTGTCGCCGACCTCCAGCGCATTGCGCCAGCGCAACTCCCAGCGGTCGATGCCGAGCCGGGCCGCGAGCTGGTCGATGCAGGCCTCGAGCGCGAAATGCGCCTGGTTGACGCCGAAGCCGCGCATCGCGCCGCAGGGTGGGTTGTTGGTGTACGCGGCCACTGCCTCGACGTCCACGTTCGGCACGCGGTAGGCGCCGCAGGCATGCCCGGCGGCACGTTCGAGCACCTTGGCGCCGACCGACGCGTAGGCGCCCGAATCGCCGACGATGCGCGCCCGCACCGCGGTGAGCCGGCCTTCGGCGTCGCAGCCGACGGCATAGTCGAGCAGCATCGGGTGACGCTTGGGGTGGATGCGGATCGACTCGTCGCGGCTGAGCGTGAGCTTGACCGGCGCGCCGGCAAGCCACGCCAGCAGCGCCGTCTGCGCCTGCACGCTCAGGTCCTCCTTGCCGCCGAAGGCGCCGCCGTTGGACACCAGCTCGACCTGCACCTGGTCTTCGCGCAGGCCGAGGAAGCGCGCCACCTGGCGCCGGTCGTCGAACACCCCCTGGCCCTGCGTATACAGGCCCAGCCGGCCGCCCGGAAGCGGCTCGGCGAGCGCGCTCTCGGGTTCGAGGAACAGGTGTTCGATGCGCTGCGTCGTCCAGCGGCCGCTGGCGACATGCGCGCTTGCCTTGAGCGCCGCCGCGGCGTCGCCGCGCTGCACCCGCGTGCGTCCGAGCAGGTTGGGGTGACGCGGGTTGACCTGGCGCACGCCTTCGGCCAGCGAGCGCCGCGCGTCGACGATCGGCGGCAGCGGTTCGTATTCGACCTCGACCAGCGCCGCCGCGGCGCGCGCCGTGGCGCGGTCCACCGCGGCCACCGCGGCGATCACGTCGCCGACGCAGCGCACCTCTTCGCCCACCGCGACGAAGCCCGGCCAGTCGTCGTGCAGCAGGCCGTACCAGCGCTCACCCGGCACGTCGGCGGCGGTCGCGACCCGCACCACGCCGGGGAGTTCGAGCGCGCGCGCGGTGTCGATGCGCAGCACGCGCGCGCTGGCGTGGAGCGACAGCGCAAGCGCGCCGTGCAGCAGCCCCGGCTGGCGCAGGTCGTCGACATAGGGCTTCTCACCCAGCGCCATTGCCGCCGCGCCAACGCGCGCGAGCGGCTGGCCGACATGGCCGTCGCGACCCGGCGCCGGAATGTGGCCGCCGCGCCGCGCCACTGCCAGGCGGTCGATCGCCTCGATGATTCGCAGGTAGCCGGTGCAGCGGCACAGGTGGCCGTCCAGTGCATCGACGATGTCCTGGCGCGTCGGTTCCGGATGGTCCAGCAGCAGCGCATGCGCGCGCAGCGCGATGCCCGGGATGCAGAAGCCGCACTGCGGCGCGGCGGCGCTGGCGAAGGCGGCGGCGATGTCGGCGCGGTCGCGTTCAGTCAGGCCTTCCAGCGTCTGCACATGCTTGCCGTTGACGAAGGCCGGCGACATCGCGCAGGTGGTCTTTGGCACGCCGTTGACGAGTGCGGTGCAGGCGCCGCACTGGCCCTGCGGGCTGCAGCCCGATTTCATCGAACTCAGCCCGCAGCGCTCGCGCAGCGTGTCGAGGAAGCTCTCGCCGGCAGGCACGCCCAGCCGCAGCCGCTTGCCGTTCAGCCAGAACGCGATTTCCATCCGCGTCATTGTGCCCGCGTCGATGGCTGCCGCTGGCGAGGCTCGGACGGTACCTCCCCGCGAGCCTGGCGGCCGCGGTGCGGCGGTCTTCGCTGTGCGCGTCTCGACCGTGGCACACCGGGCGGCAACCGGATACGCCTTCGCTCAGGCCAGCCCGCGAAGTTCTTGAGATCGGGGGATAGATTCTTTCGCCGTGACTTTTCTGCTTCTGGCGAAGATGTTCCGTGCGCCACGCCAGAGTGGACATCGGGGAAGCGGTGCTCGCGCAGGACCATCGATGTGCCCATGACGTTGCGGCCGTGGTTGGCCATGCACAAGCGGCGCGTGCGCGGGATCTTGGGCCTAAGGCCGTGGGCATGCAGGCGCCTGAAGCACCGGCCGAGCTTGGCACCTGCCCTCTTCGGGTCGTCGGCGCACGAGCGCGGTAGCTGCGTGGACGCCAGCCGTGCTCGGATGTCCCGGTTGGCGAATCCGTGCGGGCAGTGCTCGCCTGCCATCAGGCGCTTGAACGGCGTGACGTCTGGTTGCGCCAGTGGACTGAGACCGGACCGAGGCCATGCCTGCGCACGGCCGTGTGGTGGTCGAGGGCCCGGACCCTCTGTTGTCCGGGCTGAAACCCGTGCAAGAGCGACCCGCTGCATCCTTCTTCGAGGTGGTCAGGCGCTGCAGCGCCTGCTTGCCCGGTGTCGGATCGCCAACCGCAGCCAGGGCATCGAGGTGGCGGGCGTTGGTCTGCAACAAGGCCTCGCGGCAGGGGCAGCAGATACGCCACGCCCTTGCGCAACTCCATCCCCATTCGCCGCGCCGCTTGCCATCGCGCTAGACCTGCTTGCGCACGCTGCAATTTGTCGGGGTTGTTGATCACCATCGCGATGCGCGACACCGGGCCCGCCTTGTCATACTGAAGTCCCGTACGACGCTGGCGCTGGTCGGAGAACCCGCGGTCCGGCTCAGCCCATCACACCAATCGGAGGGCACGCATCCGCCTCAAACGGCGGCTATCGGCGCGGCCATCTTGTCGGCAGCCCCCTTGTCGTGACCGAGCCGCCGTCGATCCGAAACGAACGTCTGCTGCCCTGCAAAGCGGCTGGTTGCGGCCGCAGCGGCTACACGTGCTCCGGGTCGGGCGGGCACCCTTACGGTCGGCCGCTTGGAGACGAGGGAGTCGCTGCTCTCGTCGATCGGACCGGCACCGCGGCGCCACAGCGGCTCTGCGAATCCGGCGAGGCGCGCCAATTGTCCCTCGGCTCGCCGCGACTGCGGAGGCCGAGATGCGGGGCCTGTCTGTCAGCGTTCGACGTCTGCGATCGCGCTGACGCGCTGGTCCGCCCTGGCGGGCTCACTGTTCGCTCGGGCGGGTCGACCCGCCCGCCCTGCGGCTTCCATGCAACGCGGCGTCAACGCCGGTCGTCGTCGTCACCCACGATCGCGATGTCCTTGGTGGTCCGCTGTTCTCGGTCGCCACGCCGGGCAGCGTCCTGCACGATCTTCTGGCCTTAGACGGCGTAGCGCGGCACGTTCTTGCTCGGCGCGTCGCACGAGAGCAGGAACGGGCCGTCGAGGGCACGCCACCACCGGGGCATGCTGGGTCATCGAGGCGCGGTGGTCAGCACCGTGCCGTCGCACACGATGGTGATCTCTTCGCGATGGGTGATTTTCACCTGGACCTCGATGCCTCGGGTGACGCGACCGATCGTGGTATCGACGTTGGCCGGGATGCCGGCCGCCATCGACGCGGCGCCGGTCAAGGCACCGCGGCGGTCCAGCTTGACGTCTTCGACCGCGTTGTTCTTCGCGGTCACGATCAATTCGCCGCGGATGAAGCCAACCTGAGCCGCCGTGCTGTCGTCGCGCGCCAGGACCGTCATGTTGTTGGAGCCGAAATTGATCAACGCCACCTGGCCGTGGTCTGCAACGATGCCACCGGCGTTGCCGCCGACCCCGCCGCCATGACCATCGGCCGCGAGGCCATGGCTGTCCACCTTGTAGGCACCAGATCCGAGCGACTGTCGAAGCGGTCAGCGAGCAAGGACAGAACGATGGCGTCGGTCGCGAGCTCTCGGTCAGGAGCCGCTATTCGTCTCCCCCCTGCCTGCACAGTCGCACCAGCCCCTGGCGGTCTTCGGCTGCACAGCGAGGCGCTGCATTTTCTGCCGGCTGACGCGACGGTTTGAAGGCGCGCTGCCTTGAACCGGCGTCTGCATCGCCTTGCGCCCGTTCAGCTGCCGCGGTTGCGTTCCAGAGCCCCGCGCCACTTCTCGTGCACCAGCGCCGGCGGCAGTTCGGTCTCGTCCCAGAAGCCCAGCAGGATGCCCTTGCTCTGCGACTTGCCGCGCATCGCAACGATCTGGGCATCGCTCAGCGTGGTGCGCTGCGACTGGCGCAAGCCCCAACGGCTCAGGGCCTGATGCAGGCGCAGCCGCTCGGCCTCGTAGGCGGGTGCCTCGCCCACGTCGCGCAGTTCGGCCGGGTCGCTCTGCAGGTCGAACAGCATCGGCCGAAAGCCCGGCGCATGCACGTACTTCCATCGGCCGTCGAAGACCATGAACAGCCGGGCGTCCATGGGCGCCACGCCCAGCGCCGCGCAGTGCGGCAGCGCTGAGTAGTCGTATTCGCTGATCACCACCGTGCGCCAGCGCTGCGGCGACTGGCCATGCAGCCAGGGTTGCAGGGCCAGGCCCTCGAGGCGATGCGGCTGGGCCTCGCCGCCGCAGGCGGCGACGAAGGTGGGCACGAGGTCGATGGCCTCGACGAGTGCGTCGCAAACCGTGCCGCGCGCGGCGTCGGCCGCAGGGTCGGGGTCGACGACGATCAGCGGGATGCGCACCGATGCGTCGTGGAACAAGTCCTTCTCGCCCATCCAGTGGTCGCCGAGGTAGTCGCCGTGGTCGGACGTGAAGACAATCATCGTCTTGTCGCGCAGTCCGTGGCGCTCCAGGAAGGCCATCAGCACGCCGATCTGGTCGTCGATCTGGCTGATCAGGCCCATGTAGGCCGGGATCACGGCTTCGCGCACCTCGTCGCGCGAGAAGGCCTGGCTGACGCGCGAGTTCATGAAGGCACGGTAGACCGGGTGCGGCTCCAGCCGCTCGACCTCGTCGCGCTGCACCGGCAGCAGGTCGGCCTTGCCGTACATCGCGTGGTATGGGGCCGGGGCGATGCAAGGCCAGTGCGGCTTGATGTACGACAGGTGCAGGCACCAGGGCGCGTCGCCGGCCTCGGCGATGAAGTCCATTGCCCGGCGCGTCATGTAGGGCGTCTCCGAGTGTTCCTCGGCGACTCGGGCCGGGCGCGACGCGTGGCGTAGCAGCCAGCCCGACAGCAGGTTGCCGGCCTCGTCCTCGCCGGCATTGGCCCAGTCGTCCCAGCCGTCGTCGCCGGCATAGCCTTGCTCCCGCAGGTAGCGGTTGTAGCGCACCGGCTTCTCGTCGTAACGCCCCAGCGGGCCGCTACCGTGCAGGCCGTCATCGCGCTCGAAGGGGTCGAAGCCGCATTCGGCCACGCGCACGCCCTCGATCGAGTCGGGACGGATGCCCAGCCGCGCCATGCCCTCGGTGTCGGCAGCCATGTGCGTCTTGCCGACCAGCACGGTCCGGCGGCCCAGCGGGCGCAGGTGGTCGCCCAGCGTCATCTCGCCGACCTTGAGCGGGAAGTTGTTCCAGGCCGCGCCGTGCGACTGCACGTAGCGCCCGGTGTAGAAGCTCATGCGCGACGAACCGCAGATCGTGGACTGCGCAAAGGCGCGCGAGAAGCGCATGCCGCGCGCTGCCAGCGCGTCGATGTTCGGTGTGCGCAACGTCGGATGGCCGGCGCAGCCCAGATAGTCCCAGCGCAACTGGTCGCACATGATGAACAGGATGTTGCGGGCCACGGCACGGCTCCTGGAGGGCAAGAAGAAGGGCAGAGATCAGGCCATCCGGCCGCCGCCGATCACACGCGACAGGAAGGCCTGGGTGCGCTCGTGGCGCGGCCGCGCCAGCACCTCGCTCGACGGCCCGGACTCGACGAGCACGCCGCCGTCCATGAAGGCGACGCGGTCGCCGACGTCGCGCGCGAACGCGATCTCGTGCGTGACGACGACCATCGTCATGCCCTCGTCGGCCAGGCCGCGCATGACGCCCAGCACCTCGTCGACCAGTTCGGGGTCCAGCGCCGAGGTCGGCTCGTCGAACAGCATCAGCTTCGGGCCCATGGCCAGCGCGCGCGCGATCGCCACCCGCTGCTGCTGGCCGCCCGAAAGCTGGCTCGGATAGGCCGCGGCCTTGCCGCCCAGTCCGACGCGGTCGAGCAGCGCCAGCGCGCGCTCGGTGGCCTCGGCCCGGGCCTGGCGCTTCACGCTCATCGGCGCCTCGACGAGGTTCTGCAACACGGTCTGGTGGGCGAACAGGTTGAAGCGCTGGAACACCATGCCGATCTGCGTGCGCTGGCGGCAGACCTCGTGCTCGTGCATCTCGTGCAGGCGGCCGCCGCGGTCGTGGTAGCCGATCAGCTGGCCATCGACCTCGATCCGGCCGGCGTCGATCTGCTCGAGGTGGTTGATGCAGCGCAGGAAGGTGCTCTTGCCCGAACCCGAGGGCCCGATCAGGCACAGCACCTCCCCCGCCGCGACGTCCATGCTGATGCCCTTGAGCACCTCGTTGGGGCCGAAGCGCTTGTGCACGTCGACGGCGTGCACCATCGGGCGTGGCGCGACCGGCGCCGGGGCTGGCCGTTCAGCGTCGGTCATGGGGTCTCGCCATCGAACGTGCGAGCCGGCGTTCGACATAGAACTGGCCGACGCCACTGACGGTCGTCAAGGCCAGGTACCAGAAGGTCGCGACCAACAGCAACTCGATGGTGTGCAGGTTGGCCGACGCGATGTTCTGCGCCGCAGTGAGCAGGTCGCCGCCGGCGATCACCGACACCAGCGAGGTCGCCTTGAGCAGCGAGATGAACTGGTTGCCGGCGGGCGGGATGATCACGCGCATCGCCTGCGGCAGCACGATGCGGCGCAGCGCGAGCAGGCGTGGCATGCCCAGCGCCGTCGCGGCCTCGACCTGGCCATGGTCGACGGCGAGGATGCCGGCGCGCACGACTTCGGCCATGTACGCCGCCTCGTTCAGTGCCAGCGCCACCACCGAGGCCACGAAGGGCGTCAGCAGCGCATTGGTCTTGAACGGACCGATGTGATCGAACAGCAGCGCGAGGTTGCCCCAGACGATGATCTGAACCAGCAGCGGCGTGCCGCGCAGCAACCAGGTGTAGAGGCCGCTGGCCAGGCGCAGCACGCGGCTGGCGGACAGCCGCATCACGGCCAGCACGATGCCCAGCAGCAGACCGATGACGGCCGCCAGCAGCGCCAGCACGACCGTCGTTCGCAGCCCTTCCAGGATCGCCGGTGCGAACTGGTACTGCGGGATCACCGGGTGCGAGATGTTCGGGTTGTGCCAAACCACCAGCGCCACCCAGCCGAGCGCGGCGACAACGATCGCGCTGCCGAGCCACAGGCCCGGCCGGCGCAGCGGGACGACGCGGTCCATCAGGCCAGTCCTGAGGACTCAATGACCGCCGTTGATCGTCGCCGACTTCAGCGCGCCGCCCTCGACGCCGTACTTCTCGAGGATCTTGCGGTAGCTGCCGTCGGCGATCAGCGTGTTCAGCGCCTTTTGCAGCGCGTCGCGCAGCGCCGCGTTGTCCTTCGCCACGCCGATGCCCAACGGCACGGGCTGGTATTCCCTGTCGCTCACGACGTCGAAGATCTTGCCCTCGCCCGCGGTTGCCGCGATGTAGACCATCACCGGCGAGTTGCCCAGGAAGGCCGCCACACGGCCGGTCTGCACCTGCATGCGGGCATCGGCCGGTTGCGCGTACTGCAGGCGCTCGATCGCCGGCTTGCCCGCGGCCTGGCACCTGGCGCTGAATTCGTCGACGAGTGAGTTCTGCGTCGAACCCTGGACGGTGGCGACCGTCATGCCGCAGGCCGACTCCAGGCCGGTTACGCCCTGCGGGTTGCCCTTCCGCACCAGCAGCTTGGTGCCGAGGTCGTAGAAGTCGACGAAATCGAGCAGCTTCTGGCGCTCGGGCGTGTCGTTCATCATGCTGAAGACGATGTCGATCTTCTTGGCCTGCATCGCCGGCAGCAGACCCGGGAACGGGATGGGCTTGAAGACGATCGCGCGCCCCAGGGCCTTGCTCATCGCGGCGGCCAGGTCGACGATCACGCCCTGCAGCGTGCTGCCGTCGGCAGCGTACGAGATCATCGGCGGGCTGTTGGTCAGCGAGCCCGCGACGATGTCGTCGGCAGCGCGCGCCAGCCCGCAAGCGGCCAGCGGCGCCAGCCAGGCGAGTGCGGCCAAGCCTGCCCGCCAGGCCCTGCGGGATGCAGGGCGGGCACGCGGCGATGAAGGGGCTGAGCAGGACATGGGAATCTCCGTGGTGCAAGAGGTGGCGAAGTTTGCAGCACGGCAAGATGGTTGTTTAAATCAATCGATCTAGCGATTGACCCGGGGCAGGCATTAAGCTGACTGCCCGCCCCTCGAGCGCTGACCAGCGCGCCGCCGATGACCGCGAGCCTGCGCGACCCCCGCAGCCTGGACGAACTGCTGAACTACCGGCTTCTGCGGCTGTATGCGGCCAGCACCGCGCCGGTCACGCGGCTGTTGGAAGGGCGCTGGGGCATCACGCGCCGGGAATGGCGGCTGCTTGCGATGATGGCGTCCTCGGGTGCGTTGTCGCCGTCGATGCTGGCCGAGCGCGCCGACCTGGATCGCGCGCGCACCTCGCGCGCCATCAAGTCACTGGTCGACAAGCGCTTGGCCGCGCGAGCCACCCAGCCGGGTGACGCCCGGCGCGCGCTCGTGAGCCTGACCAACGCGGGCCAGCGGCTGTTCACCGAGATCTTCCCGGAGGTCGCGGCGATCAACGCAAGACTGGTCGCCACGCTCGACGATGCAGCCTTGCGGGCCCTGGATCAAGCGCTGTGCGGGTTGACCGAGAAGGCTCTGCAGCTCAATCGCGAGTTCGCGCTCGACGTTCACGCCGATCGCAAGGCGGGTGGGTCACGGCGGGTGCGCGCATTGCGCGGCGATGCCGACGCCCTGGATGCGGGCCCGCCGAGCGAACGACGCTGAAGGCGGGCGATCGAGGGCAGCGGGCAGCGGACCGCATCGCGGCTACAGCACGACCTTGACCATCGGGTGCGTCGACAGCGTGCGGTACAGCTCGTCGAGCTGTTCGCGGCTGGTGGCCGTGATCGTGATCGTCAGGCCCAGGTAGTTGCCGGCCCGGCTCGGGCGCCGCTCGACCGTGGCCGGGTCGAAGGCGGGGTCGAACGAGCGGGCGATCGCGACCACGGCGGCCTCGAAGCCTTCCACATGCGCACCCATGACCTTGATCGGAAACGCGCTCGGGTACTCGATCAGGCTTGCGTCGGGAGCGATCGGGGTCATCGTGCGGGGCCGCGGCGGCCGCTCAGATCGACATCGCCGGCTTGGCCCGCTGGTACGCCTCGTACAGGCGCGCGTAGACGGGCCCCGGCTTGCCGCGCAGCGCGCCGTGGCCGACGAGCTCGCCGTCAATCCGGGTCACCGGCAGCACTTCCTTGGTCGCCGAGCTGAGCAGCACCTCGTCGGCGCTGTGCACGTCGGCCTCGGGGATCGGGCGCAGGTTATAAGCGATGCCGCAGTCCTCGCACAGCTCGCGCAGCAACTCGACGCGGATGCCCTCCAGCACGTGCTCGCTCTTCGGCGGCCCGAGCAAGGCGCCTTCGTGGACGATCCAGACGTTGCTTGCGGAAGCCTCCGTGAGGAAGCCGTCGCGGAACATGATCGTCTCGACCGCGCCGTGGTCGGCCGACATCTGGCGCGCCAGCACGTTGCCCAGCAGGCTGATGCTCTTGATGTCGCCGCGCTCCCAGCGGAAGTCGCGCGCGGTGATGCAGGCCACGCCGTGGTGGCGCTGCTCGGGCGTGGCCGGCTTCATCGGGTTGGCCATCATGAACACCGTGGGCGTGAGTCCCGGCGGCATCACGTGGTCGCGCGGAGCGACGCCACGGGTGATCTCGATGTAGACCAGCTGGTCCTCGGCGCCGGTGGCCTCGAAGGTCGACGTGATCAGGCTGCGGCTGCGCGCCAGCCATTCCTCGCGTCCGGCCGGGTTGGGGATGCGCAGCTTGGACAGCGAGCGGTTCAGCCGCGCCAGGTGTTCGTCGAAGCGGAACAGACGCTGGCCATAGACCGGCACCACCTCGTAGATGCCATCGCCGAAGATGAAGCCGCGGTCGAGCACGCTGACCTTGGCCTTCGAGATCGGCAGCACTTCGCCGTTGAGGAAGCACAGGGCATCGTTCATCTTGGACCTTCGCGGATCGTGGGGCGTGGCGGGCAGCGCCGAAATTGTGGCACGCGGTCGGCGCCAAGGTACCTTACTTGACCCACAACCGGATCGAATCCCAGGCCCGGCCCAGGATGCCGGTCAGGCCCACCGGCTCGAGCACCACCAACGGCACGGTGGCCACGGCGGCGCCGCCAGCGGTGCTGACCCTGATCGTGCCCACGCGCTGCCCCTTGGCCAGCGGCGCCAGCAGCGGCTCGGTGCGTTCGACGGTGGTCTTGAGCTTGTCGCCTTCGCCCTTGGGCACGGTCACGGTCAAGCCACCGACGGCGCCCAGCTTGGCTTCGGACTTGTCGCCCTTCCAAACCGGCACCGTGGCCACCGCCTTTTCGGCGTCGAACAGGCGCACGTCGTCCCAGGCCGCCCAGCCCCAGTTCAGCAGCTTCTGGCTTTCGGATGCTCGCGCCTCCTTCGACGCCGTGCCCATCACCACCGACAGCAGTCGCCGCTTGCCGCTGGGGGTGTCGCGCACCGCGCTGCCCACCAGGCAGTAGCCGGCGGCCTCGGTGTAGCCGGTCTTCATGCCGTCGACCGTGGGGTCGCGCTCGAGCAACTGGTTGCGGTTGTCCTGCTTGATGTGGTCGTACGTGTACTGGCGGATGCTGTAGATCGGATAGAACTCGGGGAAGTCCTCGATGATGTGTCCGGCCACCGTGGCCACGTCGCGCGCGCTGCTGTAGTGGCCGCTCTCGGTCAGCCCGGTGACGTTCTTGAACTGGGTGTTCTTCAGGCCCCAGGCCTGGGCCTGGCGGTTCATCAGGCCGACGAAATTCTCCACCGTGCCGGCCACGCCCTCGGCCAGGGCCACCGAGGCGTCGTTGCCGCTTTGCACGATCATCCCGCGCAGCAGCTCGCTCACCTTGGGCGTCATCGTGGTGTCGATGAACATCAGCGAGGCGCCGCCCTTGCGCTCGTCCCAGGCCCGGCGCGACACAGGCAGGGTCTGGTCCAGGCTCAGCTTCTTTTCGCGGATGGCACCGAACACCACGTAGGCCGTCATCAGCTTGGTCAGCGAGGCCAGGTCGGTGGGCGCATCGGCATCGTGCTCGGCCAGCACTTGGTGGCTGTTCAGATCGACCAATATGTAGTGACGGGCTGCGACGGCGGGCGGCTGCGGGGTCTGGGCGAAGACGGCGGCGGCAAGGCCCGCCAGCAAGAGGGCGAAGAGTTTTTTCATGGGTTCTGTTCAGGGTCCGGTGGCTCGGGCGGTCCACGCACCGGTGACGATCTGTTTGAGGGCGGGAAGGTTCCCGTGGAAGAAGTGGCCCGCACCTGGCAGGACCGTCACCGGCAGCGACTGCGGGCGGGCCCAGTCGAGGACGGCGGCTAGCGGCACGACGTCGTCCTGCTCGCCATGGACGACCAGGGTGCCGGCGGGCACGGCGGCGACCTCGAAGTTCTGCACCGCCGGGGCGACCAGCACGATGCGCTCGGCTGGCGCCACCGCCGCCAGCTGCGCGGCCGCCTGCGACGCGACATAGGCGCCGAAGCTGAAGCCGGCCAGCACCAGCGCCTGGCTCGGTGCGCGCCGCGCCGCGATCACCGCCAGCGCATCGTCGATTTCGCCGCGGCCTTCGTCCCAGTGCCCCTCGGAGGCCCCGATGCCGCGGAAGTTGAAGCGCAGCGCGGCGTAGCCGAGTTGAACGAAGGCGCGGGCCAGCGTCTGCACGACCTTGTTGTCCATCGTGCCGCCGAACCGCGGGTGCGGGTGGCAGACCACGGCCAGGCCGCGCGGTGCGTTCTGCGCGGGCGTGTCGAGCGCACACTCGATGGCCCCCGCCGGCCCGGCGACCGACAGGCGTTCGGTCGCCGAATTCAATCGACCCCCAAGACGCTTCGGACCGCCCCCGGGAAGGGGAGCCGGCGCCTTGCGGGCGGGCCGGCGGCGTTCATCGGCCCACGGTCGGCGGCAGCAGCAGCCGCTCGACCACGCGCCCCTGTGCAAGATGTGAATCGACGATCTCGTCGATGTCGTGCCGGTCCACGAACGTGTACCAGGTCTCATCGGGATAGACGACCGCCACCGGTCCGCCGGCGCAGCGGTCCAGGCAACCCGCCTTGTTGACGCGCACGCCACCCGGGCCGGCCAGGCCGGCCGCCTTCACGCGTGCCTTGCAGTGGTCGAACACGGCCTGCGCGTCGTGGTCGGCGCAGCAGGCCTCGCCGGCATCGCGCTGGTTCAGACAGAAGAAGATGTGGTGCTTGTAGTAACTCATCTGGCGATTGTAGGCAGGCCGTCAGGGTAGACCCGAATGCCGCGGCCCGGCCAGTCGCGTCAGCAGCCATCCCATCGCCGTGTAGGGCCAGAGCCAGCCGATCCACTGCGTGAGACCGTGGAAGCGGACGAAGCGGCCCTGCTCCCAAGCCTGCAGGCTCTGCGCGAAATAGGGGTCTGCGGGGGCCTGCGCGACGCCGGCGACGAGGCCGGTGAGCGCGACCAGTCCCAGACCCACGACCACCCGCGTCGGCAACCCGGCCGCGAGGGTCGCCAGCAGCAGGCCGAGCGCCAGCCCGGGCGGCACCGCCGGCGTCAGCCAGGCCAGCGCGTGGCCGGGGCCGAAGTTGAGCAGCGTGGACAGCGTCATCCCGCCCACGCCCAGTCCGCATGCACCGAGCGCGATGGCCACCCGGCGCCAGCCCGGCGCCATCACCGACTGCGCGAGCAGGCAGGGCGCGAGCAGGCCCAGGCACACGATCAGCCCGTTCGCCAGCGGGCGAAGCGGCTGGGCCGGCGCCGGCGGTGTGGCCAGCAGCGCGTGCAGCGACTCGGCCCAGGGGACGCCGGCCAACAGATCCGCCAGCCAGCCACGCAGCCGCTCGCCGACCTGCCCCAGGCCCAGCGGCACCGGGTTCGGAAACAGCAGGCCCACGGGCCACAGGGCCAGCAGTGCCAGTGCGCCGGCACTGTCGCGCGCGAACCAGCGCTCGCGCAACGCGTGCCAGCGGTTCACCATGCCCAGGGCATGGCCGAGTTGCGCCAGCAGCGCACCGGTCAGCGCACCGGCGCTGTTCATCGTGAGGTCTTCCATCGCTGGCACCCGGCCCGGCACAAACTGCTGCAAGGTTTCGCAGGCGTAGGACAGGGCGCAGGAGGCGGCGGTGCTCAGCAGCAACGCCGGCCAGGCGCGCAGACCGTTGCGCCGGGCGGCGACCAACAGCAGCGCGCCCAGCGGCAGGTAGCCGAGCAGGTTGGATTCGACGTCGAAGGCGCCGTACCAGTGCGTCCAGGGCAGCGCGGCGAGGTCGGCGGGTCTCTGGCCAGGTGGCCAGCGCCAGCCCTCGAAGGGGTACAGGCTCGCGTAGATCACCAGCGCCACGTAGGCCAGCGCCAGCGGGGTGGCCGAGCTGCGATGGCGCCGGCTGACCATCAACTGCGCGCTGCGGGCCACGACGGCAGGCCGCTAGAAAGGCTTGACGACCACGAGCACGACGATGGCTGCGAACAGCAGCACCGAGCCTTCGTTGAAGAAGCGGTACCAGCGGTGCGGTCGGTGGTTGTCCATGCGCTCGAAACGGTGCAGTAGCGAGCGGCACGCGTGGTGGTAGCCCAGCACGCCGAGCACGAGCAGCAGCTTGAGGTGCAGCCAGCCGCTGCCCATGCCGACGCCGTAGCCCAGCCACAGCCACAGCCCCAGGGCCAGCGCGGGCACCATCAGCAGGCTGCTGAAGCGGTACAGCTTGCGCGCCATCAGCAGCAGCCGCTCGCGCTCGGCATGGCTGTCGGCGGGCACCATCGACAGGTTGACGAAGATCCGCGGCAGGTAGAACAGGCCGGCGAACCAACTGGCCACGAACACGATGTGGAAGGCCTTGACCCAGAGATAGCCGCCGCTCATCGGGCCATTATGTCCGCCGCCTCCGCGGCCGCAGGCCGCCGGCGCCCGGCCAAAAAAGAGGCCCCGGCAACAAGGCCAGGGCCGGCAAGCCTTATCGCTGTCATCAGGCTAAGGCACCTGCTCAGGGAGGAAAAGCAGGGAACGACAACCTCGCGGCTATCATTCAAAATTCACTTTAGCAGAACGCGGCTGCCATCGCCAAGCCGGGCAAGCACCGCTTCGCCGAACGTGGCCAGCGCACGAGGAGCCCCGATTGATGACCCCGCCGCCGTTCCCTGCCAGCCGCCCACGTCGCCTGCGCCGCGACGCCTTCACGCGCGCGCTGGTGCGCGAGAACCGGTTGGCGCCCGAGGACCTGATCCTGCCGGTGTTCGTGCTCGACGGCCAGGGCCGCGCCGAGAACGTCGCCAGTATGCCGGGCGTGCAGCGACGCAGCGTCGATGGCCTGTTCGCGCTGGCCGACGAATGCGTGGCGCTGGGCGTGCCGGTGATGGCGCTGTTCCCGGTCATCGACCCGGCGCTGAAGACGCCCGACGGCCGCGAGGCGACCAACCCCGAAGGTCTGGTGCCGCGCGCGGTGCGGGAGCTGAAGAAGCGCTTCCCGCAACTCGGCCTGCTCACCGACGTCGCGCTCGATCCCTTCACCAGCCACGGCCAGGACGGCCTGCTCGACGAGCACGGCTACATCATCAACGACCCCACCGTGGGCGTGCTGACCCAGCAGGCGCTGGTGCAGGCCGAGGCCGGCGTCGACATCGTGGCCCCGAGCGACATGATGGACGGCCGTATCGGAGCGATCCGCCAGGCGCTCGAAGGCGCGGGCCTGATTCACACCCGCATCATGGCCTACAGCGCCAAATACGCCAGCGCCTTCTACGGCCCGTTCCGCGACGCCGTCGGCTCGGCGGCGAATCTCGGCAAGGCCGACAAGAAGGCCTACCAGATGGACCCCGGCAACAGCGACGAGGCGCTGCGCGAGGTGGCGCTGGACATCGCCGAGGGCGCCGACATGGTGATGGTCAAGCCCGGGATGCCGTACCTGGACATCGTGCGCCGGGTGAAGGACGAGTTCCGGCTGCCGACCTTCGCCTACCAGGTCAGCGGCGAGTACGCGATGCTCAAGGCCGCCGCCGCCAACGGCTGGCTCGACCACGACGCGGTGATGATGGAGTCGCTGCTGGCCTTCAGGCGTGCCGGCGCCGACGGCGTGCTGAGCTACTTCTCGCTCGACGCGGCGCGACTGCTGGCGCGCCGCTGAGCGCGCGCCGCCGGCGATGCGCGTCTTGCGTCTCGGGGGCGACCGGTTCGTCGAACTCAACGCCGTTACGCAGGAATGGCCGGCACAAGGCTTCCTGTGGATCGGCCACGGGCGGCGCGAGTTCGACGTCGCGGCCCCGGCGCGGCAGGCCGGGCTGCAGCGCCGGGGCCGCGGTCAAGTCGTCGACGAGCATGTCTTCCACCTGCTCAACAACCAGCTGCCAGGCCACTTCGACCATACGTTGTGGTACGACCTGATGGCGCTCCGGCGTCCGGCCGCCGGCGCCGGCACCGAGGCCATGTTCCTCGACGACAGCCGCGGCAGCCCGGGCACGGCGCGACAGGCGCTGGCCGCGATCGACACCAGCCCGGTCGGCTTCGCCGACTTCGACCACGTGCTGATCACGGTCCACCCCACCCATTGTGCGCTGCGCGAGCATTTCGCGCGGCGCCTGTCCGGGCTCGCGGTCAAGCCCGATTCCCGCGGCAGCGCGCGTATGCCGGGCAGCCCGGCCGACCTGATGCTGCGCATGGTCAACCACATGGGGGAGAGCGACCTCGCCTTGCGGCGTCTGCCAGCGCGCCAGCTCGACACCCTGCAGCAGCAGCTGCTCGAGCCGCGCAGCAGCAGCAGCTCGAGCCGCGCAGCCGCTTCGACGACTGGCGGGTCCTGCTCGATTCGCGCAATGCGCTGCATCAGCTGGAGGACATCTGCGAAGACCAGCGCAGCGCGGTGCAGGAATGGATCGACGCGCTGGCCGAATGGCCCCACAAGCCGGCGCCGCAGGCGCGGCGCGAACTGTTGCGCGTTCGCTCGCGCCACGTGCTCGAGCACATCGAGCGCTTGCTCGGCCGCGTGCGGCGCGTCGAGCCCAGCGCCGACACCGCGGTGCAGATGCATCTCTCGGCGCTGGGCCATCGCAGCAAGGACATCATGCGCACGCTCCCGGTGCTGACCGCGGTGTTTCTGCCGCTGAACGTGATCATCGGCTTCTTCGGCATGAACTTCGAGGCCCTGCCGCTGATCCATCGGTCGCGTGGGTTCTGGCTCGCGCTCATCGTGATGCCGTTCGTCGGCGGCGGGCTGAGCCTGGACTTCTGGCGCAAGCGCTACCCGGGCAGAGCGGCTCGCTGAGGCGCGGCCGGCCGCGCCCACGGGCGCTGCCGCGAAGCCCTCACGACAACTGGCGCTGCCGCTAAGCCCTCACGACAACTGGCGCTGCCGCGCCAGGGGTGGATGGCGCGCCAGGTAGCGGCGGATGCCGTCGAGCAGCGCATCGACCAGCTTTTCGCGGTAGACCGGGTCGCGCAACTTGTCCTCCTCGTCGGGGTTGGAGATGAACGCCGTCTCGACCAGGACGCTCGGGATGTCGGGCGCCTTGAGCACCGCGAAACCGGCCTGCTCCACCTCGCCCTTGTGCAGCAGGCCGACGTGGCCGATGCGCGAGAGCACTTCCTGCCCCAGCTTGAGGCTGTCCTTGATCTGCGCCGTCGTGCTCATGTCCAGCATCGTGTGGAGCAACTGCACGTCGTGCACCTCGGCCACGCTGACGCCACCGACCTCGTCCGACGAGTTCTCGTGCTCGGCCATCCAGCGCGCCGCGGCACTGCTCGCGCCCTTGGTGGACAGCGCGAACACACTGGCCCCCCGCGCCTGCGGCTTGTAGAAGGCGTCGGCGTGGATGCTGACGAAGAGGTCGGCCTGCACGCGGCGGGCCTTGCGCACCCGCTCCTGCAAAGGGACGAAGTAGTCGGCATCTCGCGTCATCATCACGCGCACGCCGGGCAGCGCGTTGAGCCGCTCGCGCAGCGCCAGCGCCAGCGCCAGCACGACGTCCTTCTCATGCAGGCCGGTCGGGCCGGTGGCGCCAGGATCCTCGCCACCGTGGCCGGGGTCGAGGGCGACGATGATCAGGCGGTCCACCTTGCGCCGTTCGCTGGCCGTCGGCGGTGCGGGCGGTGGCGGTGGCGCGTGGCTCATCATCGGTGGCCGCGCCGGGGCCTGCGCGACCAGCGGTGGCGGCGCCGCGGCCGAAGCGGAAGGCGCCGTGGCAAGCGCGGGCGGGCGATCGATGCGCGCGATCAACTCGCCCAGCGCGTCGTGCACCGCCGTGCTGGCCTGCGCCTGGGCGGCTTCCTTGTCGCGGATCAGCGCCAGCAGCGGGTCGGGCGGCACCGTCGGGAAGAGGTCGAACAGCAGCCTATACCGGTAGCGGGCCACCGGCGCCAGTTCGAACTGCTGCGGCTGGACCGGCTGCTTGAGGTCGAACACCAGCCGCACCACGTGCGGCTGGTACTGGCCGACCCGAACGCCGGCGATGTACGGGTCGTCGGGCTGGACCTGCCCGACCAGATCGCGCAGCGCCGGGCTGAGCTGCAGGCCGTCGATGTCCACCACCAGCCGGTACGGTGCCTCGACCAGCAGGTGGCTGGCGGTCAGCGGCTGGTCGGACTCGATCGTCACCCGCGTGTAGTCGCGCGCCGGCCAGACGCGCACGGCGACGATCGTCGCGCCGAGGGCGAGCTGCGGCCCGGCGATCACCAGCGCCAGGCCGCCGAGCCGGCCCAGCCGACGCAGCGTTCGGCGGCGAGCGAGGTCGGGCCGAATGCGATTCATCCGAGCAAGGCCTGGCCGCGCGGGCTCAGGGCTTCGGCAACGACGGCGCGCCGGCCGCCGTCGTCCGATTCGAGCGGCTCGATCAGCAGCCGCAGATCGGCCGGCGGCAACTGCCCCGCGGCATGCTCGGGCCATTCGGCCAGTTTCAGGCCGGGGGCCGCGAACAGCTCGCGCAAGCCCGCGTCGGCCCATTCGCGCGCGTCGTCGAAGCGGTAGAAGTCGAAGTGCGAGATCGCCAGTCCGGGCAGTGCATAGGGTTCGAGCACGGCGTATGTCGGGCTCTTGATGCGCCCGGTCACCCCGAGCGCGCGCAGCAGGTGGCGCGCGAAGGTCGTCTTGCCCGCGCCCAGCGGTCCGTGCAACTCGATGTACGCATCGCCCAGCTCGGGGCGGCCGGCAATCGTGTGGGCGATGCCGGCGGCGAAGTCGGCGCAGGCGGCCTCGTCGGGCCAGGTGAAGCGGCGGCTTCCTAGAATCGACTCATGCATGGGCGATCGGGAGGCGGGCATCACGTCGAGGGCGTCGCACTGGTGTCGCAGTTGCGTCAGTGGGCGCGCGAGTTGGGATTCTCCCAGATCGGGTTCGCGGACATCGATCTTGCCGCGGCCGAGCCCGGCTTGCAGGCTTGGCTGGCGGCGGGCTTCCACGGCGCGATGGGCTACATGGCCACGCATGGCGCCAAGCGATCGCGGCCGGCCGAGCTGGTGCCCGGCACACTGCGCGTGATCAGCGCGCGGATGGACTACCTGCCACGCGACGCCGATGCGGCGTGGATCGACGAAGAGGCCACGGCGCTGCGCGACCCGCGGCACGCGGTGGTCTCGGTCTATGCTCGCGGCCGCGACTACCACAAGGTGCTGCGCTCGCGGCTGCAGGCGCTGGCCGGGCGGCTGGCGGCCGCAGTCGGACCGCTCGGCTACCGGGTGTTCACCGATTCGGCGCCGGTGCTCGAGGTCGAGCTGGCCACCCGCGCCGGCCTGGGTTGGCGCGGCAAGCACACGCTGGCGCTGGCGCGCGAGGGCGGCTCGATGTTCTTCCTCGGCGAGATCTTCGTCGACCTGCCGCTGCCTGTCGACGCGACCGCCACCGCCCACTGCGGCAGCTGCCGCGCCTGCATCGAGATCTGCCCGACGCAGGCCATCGTCGCGCCATACCGGCTCGACGCTCGGCGCTGCATCAGCTACCTGACGATCGAGCATCCGGGAGCGATCGACACCGCGCTGCGGCCGCTGATCGGCAATCGCGTCTATGGCTGCGACGACTGTCAGCTCGCCTGCCCGTGGAACAAGTACGCCCAGCGCGCCAGCCTGCCCGATTTCGACGCACGCCACGGCCTCGGCCGGGCCACGCTGCTCGCGCTGTGGGCCTGGGACGAGGTCGAGTTCCTGTACCGCACCGAAGGCAGCGCGGTCCGCCGCATCGGCTGGCAGCGCTGGCGACGCAACCTGGCCGTGGCGCTGGGCAACGCCTGGCGCGAGACCGGCGACGTGGCCGTTGCGCAGGCGCTGGCCGCCGCGCGCAACACGGCCTGTGACCTCGTGCGCGAGCACATCGACTGGGCCCTGACCCAGCACGCCGCTTGACACGGCGGCGCGGTCATGGCGCCCATACGCGCCACAGCGCCAGCCACGCCGGCAGCGTCACCATGCCGATCAGCGTGGACAGCGTGACGAGCCCCGCGGTGAAGCCGCCGTGGCCGCCCATCCGCACCGCCAGCACGTAGGCGCTGGAGGCGGTCGGCATCGCGGCGAAGCTCACGAGCACCAACTGCTGGGTCGGGCTCGGGTGCAGCGTCACGACGAGCACGATCGCCAGCAGCGGCAGCAGCGCATGGCGGATCGCCAGCAGCCCAGCCGCCAGCCATGGCCCCTCGCGCAGCGCGCCCACCTTCAGCCCGGCGCCCACCGCCATCAGGCCCAGCGGCAGCGCCGCCGCGCCCAGGCGCGTGAGCGTGACCGACGCCAACGCCGGCAACTGCAGACCGAGCACGCTGCACACCAGGCCGGACGCGGTGGCCAGGATCAGCGGGTTGCGTACCAGCTCGCGCAGGTAACCCTGCCCGCCGTGTCGAGCCAGCGGCCACACGGCGGCCACGTTGCACAGCGGCACGCACACCGCGATCAGCAGCGCCACCGCGGCCACGCCCGGGCCGCCGGCCAGCCGCTCGCACAGAGCCAGCGCGACGTAGGAGTTGAAGCGGAACGCGGTCTGCGCGCCCGAGGCGTGCAGCCGCGGATCGACACCCGGCAGCCCTCGCAGCGCATAGGCCGCCGCGATGCCCACCGCGGTGATCGCCAGCCCGGTGCCGACCAGCGGCAGCGCGTGCCCCGGCGCCAGCGGGTTGTGCAGGATCGAATTGAAGAGCAGCGCGGGGAACAGCAGGTAATAGACCAGTCGCTCGGCGCCATCCCACACCGGCCGGTTCAGCGCGGTATGGCGGCAGATCAGGTATCCGGCGACGATGAGCACGAAGTCGGGCAGAAGCAGCAGGATGTCGGGCATGGCCGCGAGTATCGGGCCGGGCCGAGTGCGGGCCGTCGCTGCGCGTGGCGCCGACGCAGCGGCGGACAGGGCACACTTTGTCCCTTGCCCTTTGCATTGCGCAACGTCGGCCTCGCGCGGCGCGACGAGCGTTGAGAACCCATGCCCAAGCCCCGCTTTCCATCGCTGGAGCCCCGGTCGCGCCGCCGCTGGCTGGCCGCTGCGCTCACCGCGTGCCTGTCGCTGGCCGGCGCGCCGGTCGTCGCCGAGGAAGCGCCTGCCGTCGAGGCCGGCCAGCCGTTCGCGCGCCGCCTGCGCGTGGCCGGAACCGAGCTGCAGCTCAACGGCACCGGCGTGCGCGGCTGGTACAAGGCTTACGCAGCCGGTCTGTACCTCGTCACGCCCACGCACGACGCGACGCAGGCGGCCACGCAACCGGGTCCCAAGCGATTGCAGTTGCGGATGCGATTCACGCTGCCGGCCAGCGCGTTCGCCAGCGCCTTCCGCACCGGTGTCACGCGCAATGTCGCGGCTGCCGAAGTTCCGGTTCTCGAGTCGCGCATCGCCGCCTTCGAGGCCCGCGTCGACGCGCTGGGCAAGGTCCACGACGGCGACGTGATCGACCTCGACTTCGAGCCCGGCCGCGGCCTCGTCTTCAGCGTCAATGGCAAGGTGCAGGGCAGCCCGATCGAGGGCGGCGATCTCTACGCTGCGCTGCTGCTGGCCTTCGTCGGCGACAAGCCCTACGACGACAAGCTCAAGGCCGGGCTGCTCGGCCGCGCGCACTGACCCGCGGTGCCGCTTTGAGCAAGGTGCTGCACGCGACCAGCCAGGTGGCGATCGACCGCTTCATCGACGCGCTGTGGATCGAGGACGGCCTCGCGCCGCTGACGCTGGCCGCGTACCGGCGCGACCTCGGGCTTTACGCGGCATGGCTGCACGCGCAGGCCGGCAGGAGCCTGGACGAGACCACCGAGGCCGACCTGCTGGCCTTCGCTGCCGAACGCCACGCGGCCACGCGCGCGACCACCGCCAACCGCCGGCTGACCGTGTTCAGGCGCTACTTCCGCTGGGCCCTGCGCGAGCGCCTCGTCGCTGCCGACCCCACGCTGCGACTGCTGGCCGCGCGCCAGCCGCTCCGCGTGCCGCGCACGCTCAGCGAGGCCCAGGTCGAAGCGCTGCTCGCCGCACCCGACACCGCCACCGCGCTCGGCCTGCGTGACCGCACGATGATCGAGCTGATGTATGCCAGCGGCCTGCGCGTGAGCGAACTGGTGCAACTCAAGAGCGTGCACGTGGGCCTGGACGAAGGCGTGCTGCGTGTGCTCGGCAAGGGCTCGCGCGAGCGGCTGGTGCCTTTCGGCGCCGAGGCCCATGCCTGGCTGCGCCGCTACCTGGCCGAAGGCCGCGCGGCCATCCTCGGTGCGCGGGCCAGCGAGGCCTTGTTCGTGACCCGGCGCGGCGGCCCGATGACGCGCCAGATGTTCTGGCGCCTGATCAAGCGCCACGCGCTGGCGGCGGGCATCACCACGCCGCTGTCGCCGCACACGCTGCGTCACGCGTTCGCCACCCACCTGCTGAACCACGGCGCCGACCTGCGTGCGGTGCAGATGCTGCTCGGCCACGCCGACATCGGCACGACGACGATCTACACCCACGTGGCCCGCGAACGGCTGCGGCTGCTCCACGCCCAGCATCATCCTCGCGGCTAGCCGCCGAACGCGGGCGCGACGACGCCACAATCGGGCGACCATGGATCACAGCTTCGTCTCCGCCTTCGTCCTGCTGCTGCTGGTGCTCGACCCGCTGGGCAACCTGCCGGTTTTCGCCTCGGTGCTGCGCGGCGTCGCGCCGGCGCGACGCCGCGCGGTCGCGCTGCGCGAGCTGGCCATCGCGTTCGCGGTGCTGCTGCTGTTCATGGTTGCCGGCCAGGGCTTCCTGACGCTGATGCGGCTGTCCGAGCGATCGCTGGAGGTGGCCGGTGGCGTGATCCTGCTGATCATCGCGATCCGCATGATCTTCGCCGGCGGCGAGATCTATGCCCATGAAGACGGCATCCGCGAGCCCTTCATCTTTCCGCTGGCGGTGCCGCTGCTCGCCGGCCCGTCGGCGATGGCCACCGTGCTGCTGCTGGCCTCGCGTCAGCCCGGGCGCCTTGTCGAGTGGGTGGGGGCGCTGACGGCGGCGATGGCGGTCTCGGGCGTCGTGCTGCTGGCCGCGGACCGCATCCGCGCCTGGCTCGGTGCGTCGGTGGTCGCAGCGACCGAGAAGCTGATGGGGCTGGTGCTGACCGCGGTGGCGGTGGAGATGATCCTGGCCGGCCTCAAGCACTACTTCTTCGGGACCTAGGCGGTTGGGCAGCAGTTGGCCCCGCACTTCGACTTCATCGATCCGGCCACCCCGAGGCTGGCCGCTGCTCGCCGCCACGTTGCCCGCGCAGGTGCGCCGGCTTCCAGCCGCTTGGTCAGGGTCGACAGGGCCAGCGCCGACACGGGGTCGATCGGCGAGATCGAGAGGCAGGGCTCCCGGTTGCGCGAACAGTCGCCGGCCACGCTGTGCGCGGCCAGCGCAAATCGGCCAGCCCGATCGCCGAGACCAGCGACGAGTCCATGGTCAGCGTCACGCCTTCGTTGAGCAGCGCGGTGGCGAGCGCGGCGTCTGGGCGGCGCGGACCGCCGCCGTCAGGGCGGGTCGGCCAGCGCGGCGATCTCGGCCTCGCTGAAGCCGGCTGCCAGCCGCGCGCCGCGGTTGAACGGCGGGCGCGGCCGCGGCGCGCCGTGGCGCCGGGCCAGCAGGGCATAGTGCGCGACCGGGTCGAGGCCCTCGCGTTCGCACAGCCAGCGGTACCAGCGGTTGCCGATGGCCACGTGACCCACCTCGTCGCGCAGGATCAGGTCCAGGATTTCGACCGCGCGCGCGTCGCCGGCGCGCGCCAGCCGGGCCTGCATCGGCGGCGTGGCGTCCAGCCCGCGCGCTTCCAGCGTGCGCGGCACCAGCGCCATGCGCGCGGTGACGTCGCCCGCCGTCCTCTCGCACATCGTCCACAGGCCGTCGTGGGCGTCGAAATCCCCGTAAGCGTGGCCCAGGGTGGCGAGATGCCCGGCCAGCAGGTCGAAGTGGAGGGCCTCTTCGGACGCCACGCGCAGCCAGTCGCGGTAGTACGCCTGCGGCATGCCGCCGAACCGCCAGACGGCATCGAGTGCCAGGTCGATCGCGTTCATCTCGATGTGCGCCACCGCGTGCAGCAGCGCGGCGCGGCCTTCGCGGGTGAACGGCGACCGTCGCGCCAGCTGCGCCGGCGCCACCAGCCTGGGCCGCGTGGGCCGGCCGGGCAGGCCCGCCGCGGGCGCCGGCCGGGCATTGGTGTCTAGCGTGGCGCCAGGCAGGGCGGCGATCGTGCGCGCCGCGGCGGCCTTGGCCGCCGGATCGGCGATCTGCAGGACCCTCAGGGCTTCGGCGCGCAACTCCATCCGTAGAATTATGGGCTTTGCCCTCGTGGCAGGAGAGCGCCTTGGCCATCTACCAACTCGGGGACGACGTGCCCCGCATAGCGCCGGGTGCCTGGGTCGCCGATTCGGCGCAGGTCATCGGCCGCGTCGTACTGGCCGAAGGCGCCAGCGTCTGGTACGGCGCCGTGCTGCGAGGCGACAACGACTGGATCACGCTGGGCGCCCGCAGCAACGTGCAGGACGGCAGCGTGCTGCACACCGACCTGGGCGTGCCGCTGACGCTGGGCGAGGACGTGACGGTCGGCCACCAGGTCGTGCTCCACGGCTGCGCCGTGGGCGACGGCTCGCTGATCGGCGTCCAGGCCGTGGTGCTCAACGGCGCGCGGATCGGCCGCAACTGCCTTGTCGGGGCCGGGGCGGTGGTCACCGAAGGCAAGGTCTTTCCCGACAACGTGCTGATCCTCGGCGCCCCGGCGCGGGCGGTGCGCGACATCTCGCCGGAACAGGCCGAGCGCATGCGCGAAGGCACGCTGCGCTACGTCGGGCAGGCCGAACGCCACCGTCGCACACTCGTGCGCCTGGCCTGACCCCCGATGAGCGAACTGCACAAGTTCCTGTTCGAGGGCCTGCCAGTTCGCGGGATGCTGGTGCGGCTGACCGACGCCTGGCGCGAGGTGCTGCGCCGCCGCGCGGCCATCGGTCCGCACCCGCCCGAGCTGCGCGCGCTGCTGGGCGAGATGAGTGCCGCCGCCGTGCTGATGCAGGCCAACATCCAGTTCAACGGCGACCTCGTGCTGCAGGTCTTCGGTGACGGTCCGGTCAAGCTCGCGGTGGTCGAGGTGCAGCCCGGCCTGGGCTTCCGCGCCACCGCCAAGCTCGTTGGCGAGGTGCCGCCGGGTGCCGGGATCGAGGCCATGCTCAATGTCCACGGCCACGGCCGCTGCGCGATCACGCTCGATCCCAAGGGCCGGGTGCCCGGCCAGCAGCCGTACCAGGGCGTTGTGCCGCTGCACGGCGACCACCGCGAGCCGCTGCAGCAGGTGGCGCAGGTGCTCGAGCACTACATGCTGCAGTCCGAGCAGCTCGACACGCGGCTCGTGCTGGCCGCCGACGACCAGGTCGCCGCCGGGCTCCTGATCCAGCGCCTGCCGGTGGAGGGCGGTGGCAACCTCGCGGGTGGCCCGGGCGCACGCCGCAACGAGGACGACATCGGGCTGTCCGAGGCCTTCAACCGCATCGCGATGCTGGCCGCAACGCTCACTCGCGAGGAACTGCTGGAGCTGCCGCCCGAGCGCATCCTGCACCGGCTGTTCTGGGAGGAGACGCTTCGCGTGTTCGAGCCGCAGACGCCACGCTTTGCCTGCAGCTGCTCGCGCGAGCGCGTTCAGGGCATGCTGCGATCGCTCGGCCGCGGCGAGATCGAAGGCCTGATCGCCGAGCGCGGCCTGGTCGAGGTGGGCTGCGAGTTTTGCGGCCTGCAGTACCGCTTCGACGCTGTCGACGTCGGCGAGATGTTCACGCCGGGACGGGACCAGCCTCCGTCGTCGGGCGTCGTCCAGTAGCCGCAGAAGGGGGTGCCGCGCGCAGCGCGCGCGGCGAGATCACCGCGCGCCGGCGCCGATCCACCGACCGCGCGGATCGTGAGCCAGCGCGACCGAGGCGATGAACAGGTAGATCACCGGTGCCGCGACGAAGCCGATCCCTCGCGGGGCCGGCGGGCGGGCTGGCTTGAGCGCCAGCGCTTGTGCAGCGGCCAGCTCCGGCCTGCCAGCGCGGCCCTGCCGCGCGCGAGAAACAGGCCCCCGCTGCAGGGCACGAGCGAGACATCGGCCACCTTCAGCGGGGAGTAGAACGCGATCAGCGGCATCGGCCGATCATGCATCGTCCGGCGCCGCTCCGCGGCGCGCGCGGTGCTCGCAGTCGGGATCGTCGCAAAGGGCGCAGGACCACAGGCGATCGCTGGCGGTTCGCCCCGCCAGCCGGGTGAACAGCCTGCTGCGCGGCGCGACACGCCCGCGCAGCAAAGGCGCGATGGCGTCGAGCGCGCATTCGACGCGTGCATCGCCCCGGCCCGACACCAGCGACCACGGCAGGCGGTGCGCGAGCAGCAGCTCGCGCACCAGCGCATCGACCGGCTCGCGCACCTGCGGGCCGTCGCGCTGCAGGCCGTCGGCCATCCAGGGCAGGTCGAGCGCGGTGAGCAGCGTGTGGGCCATCGGCCGGTGCAGCGCCACGGCGGGGGCCTCCAGCGAGCGGTCGCCGAAGATCATGCGGCTGTAGACCGCCGTCATCAGCGCCGTCGTGTCGCAGACGACGACCTCGTGCTCGGCGGCCGCGTCCTCGATGCGTTCGTGCTGGGTCCGTGCAATCGCGGCCTGTTCGTCGGCGCGCGGCGTGCGGCCGGCCTGCTCGCACCATTCGCGCAGTCGCTCCGGCACCCAGGCCACGGCCAGTCCGGTCTCGCCGGCCAGGCGCGATGCCAGCGCCGCCGCCAGCGTGGTCTTGCCGGTGCTCTCGGCGCCAACGACGGCAATGCACATCGCGGGCATCAGCCGGCCTCGCGTGCGCCTGGCACCTCGGGTCCGACCCGCGACGCGGGCTCCCAGGTCGTCGCCGGCACCGCGTGGCGCGACGCGTCCCGGGCCAGGCGTTGCCAGGCACGCCAGCCGACCACTGACAGCCCGGCGAACAGCGCATACAGCAGCACCGTCAGCCACAGGCCCTTGTAGGCGAACAGGCCGGTGCTGAAGAGATTGACGATCGTCCACACGGCCCAGTTCTCGACCCACTTGCGGCCGAGCAGGATCTGCCCCGCGATGCTGCCCACGGTGGGCAGGGCGTCGAGCCAGGGGACATCGCTGTCGGTGGCGTGGTGCAGCAGCAGGGCGAGCAGCGGCCAGCCGGCCAGCGTCGCGGCGGCGGCGATCCAGCGCAGCCGCAGGCCCATCGTGCGCACTTGCAGCTTCGCCCCGTCGCCACCCTGGCCGCGCAACCACTGCCACCAGCCCCAGAAGGCGAGCGCCACGAACACGAGTTGCAGCGAGGCCTCGCCGTACAGCCGGCTGTCGGCGAAAAGCAGCGCGTAGAGCAGCGAGCTGGAAATGGCCAGCGGCCAGCCGACCGGGTTGACGCGCAGGTTCGCCCCCACCATCGCCAGTGCGAGCACGAAGGCGACGATCTCGAGCCAGGTGACCGGGCTGCCCCAGGCCACGAAGGCCGGGGCCAGCAGCGGATGCGCGGCTTGCAGGAGTGCAGCGAGCACCGGGGTGGACCGCTAGCGGCTGGCGCTGACCTGGACCAAAATCTCGTCCGGCCGCACCATGCCCAGTTCGCTGCGCGCCCTCTCCTCGACCATCTCCAGGCCTTCCTTGAGGTCGCTGACCTCGGCGGCCACGCGGGTGTTGCGCTCACGCGCTTCGGCATTGGCCGCCTGCTGCGCTTCGAGCTGCTTGCGCAGGCTCATCACGTACGGCAGGTTGCCCTTGCCGAACCAAAGGTCGGCCTGCACCACCAGCAGCAGCGCGGCGATGACCGGTGTGGCCCAGCGCATGGGTTCGGCGGCGGCCGCTATTTCAGGTTGTAGAAGGCCGAGCGCCCGGCGTAGCTGGCCACGTCACCCAGGTCTTCCTCGATGCGCAGCAACTGGTTGTACTTGGCGATGCGGTCGCTGCGGCTCATCGAGCCGGTCTTGATCTGGCCGGCGTTGGTGCCCACCGCGATGTCGGCGATGGTGCTGTCCTCGGTCTCGCCGCTGCGGTGGCTGATGACGTTGGTCCAGCCGGCGCGCTTGGTCATCTCGATCGCGGCGAAGGTCTCGGAGAGCGTGCCGATCTGGTTGATCTTGATGAGCACCGAGTTGGCGACGCCCTCGGAGATGCCGCGCTGGATGATCTTCGTGTTGGTGACGAAGACGTCGTCGCCGACGATCTGCACCTTCTTGCCCAGGCGCTCGGCGAGATGCTTCCAGCCGTCCCAGTCGCCTTCGGCCATGCCGTCCTCGATGCTCAGGATCGGATACTTGTCGACCCAGGTGGCGAGGATGTCGGTCCATTCGGGCGCGGTCAGCGTCAGGCCCTCGCCCTCCAGGACGTACTTGCCGTCCTTGAAGAACTCACTGGCGGCGCAGTCCAGGCCGATCGCGATCTGCTCGCCGGCGGTGTAGCCGGCCTTGTCGATGGCCTCCAGGATGAGCTGGATCGCGGCCTCGTGGCTGGCGACGTTGGGCGCGAAGCCGCCCTCGTCGCCGACCGAGGTTGGCATGCCCTTGGCGTCGATGATCTTCTTGAGCGCGTGGAAGACCTCGGCGCCGTAGCGCAGCGCCTCGCGGAAGCTCGGCGCGCCCACCGGCACGATCATGAACTCCTGCAGGTCGAGATTGTTGTTGGCATGCGCGCCGCCGTTGATGACGTTCATCTGCGGCACCGGCAGGCTCATGCGGCCCATGCCGCCGAAGTAGCGGTACAGCGGCAGCCCCGACTCCTCGGCCGCGGCGCGCGCCACGGCCATGCTCACGGCCAGCGTCGCATTGGCGCCCAGGCGGCTCTTGTTGTCGGTCCCGTCGAGGTCGACCAGGGTCTTGTCGAGGAAGGCCTGTTCGCTGGCGTCCAGCCCCAGCACGGCCTCGCTGATCTCGGTGTTGATGTGCTCGACCGCGCGCAGCACGCCCTTGCCGCCGTAGCGGGCCTTGTCGCCGTCGCGCAGCTCGATCGCCTCGCGGCTACCGGTGGAGGCGCCCGAAGGCACCGCAGCACGGCCCATCGTGCCGCTTTCCAGCAGCACGTCGCACTCGACGGTGGGGTTGCCGCGGCTGTCGAGGATCTCGCGGCCGACGATGTCGACGATGGCGCTCATTTTGGATCTTCTTCCTGTGGCGTTGTCAAAGCGGGTTGTCGTCTGCCGTCAGCAGCCGAAGTCGTTCTCGAGCAGCGGCTGGGCCTTCACCACGCGGTCCAGCGCCAGCAGTTGCTCGAGCAGTGCCTTCATGTGCTTCAGCGGCACCGCGTTCGGGCCGTCGGACAGCGCGTGCGCGGGGTCGGGGTGGGTTTCCATGAACAGGCCGGCGACGCCGACCGCTATCGCGGCGCGCGCAAGCACCGGCACGAACTGACGCTCGCCGCCAGAGCTCGTACCTTGGCCGCCCGGCAACTGCACGCTGTGGGTCGCGTCGAAGACGACCGGCGCCCCGGTCTCGCGCATGATCGCCAGGCTTCGCATGTCGCTGACGAGGTTGTTGTAGCCGAAGCTCACGCCGCGCTCGCAGGCCAGGAAGCGGTCCTCCGACAGGCCGGCCTCGCGCGCCGCGGCGCGCGCCTTGTCGATGACGTTCTTCATGTCGTGCGGCGCCAGGAACTGGCCCTTCTTGATGTTCACCGGCTTGCCGCATCGGGCGACGGCGCGGATGAAATCGGTCTGGCGCGACAGGAAAGCCGGGGTCTGCAGCACATCGACCACCGCGGCCACCGCGGCGATCTCGTCCTCGGCATGGACGTCAGTCAGCACCGGCACGCCGACCTCGCGCCGCACCTTGGCCAGGATCTCCAGGCCCCGCTCCATGCCCGGACCGCGAAAGCTGCTGCCGCTGCTGCGGTTGGCCTTGTCGTAGCTGCTCTTGAAGACGAAGGGGATGCCCAGAGCGGCCGTGATCTCCTTCAGCCGCCCGGCCACGTCCATCTGCAGCTGTTCGCTCTCAACGACGCAGGGCCCGGCGATGAGGAAGAACGGCCGCGCGAGGCCGACCTCGAAGCTGCAGAGATTCATCGGCCGGTCTCTCGATGCTTCAAAGCGCGCCGGCGACCGCGGTCACCGCGGCGGGTTCGGGCTCGGGCCGGGCCGCGCGCTGGTGGTCGAGCGCGGCCTTGACGAAGCTGCTGAACAGCGGGTGCCCGCCCCAGGGGGTGCTCTTGAACTCGGGGTGGAACTGCACGCCCATGAACCACGGATGCGCGCTGCGCGGCAACTCGATGATCTCGGTCAGCTTCTCGCGCTGGGTCAGCGCCGAGACCACCAGGCCAGCCTGCTGCAGCCTGTCCAGGTAGTTGACGTTGGCCTCGTAGCGGTGGCGGTGGCGCTCGGTGACCACCGGGCCGTAGATCTGCCAGGCCAGGGTGCCCGGCTTGACGTCGGAGCTCTGCGCGCCCAGCCGCATCGTGCCACCGAGGTCGGAGCCCGCATGCCGCTTCTGGATGCTGCCGTCGCGGTCCTGCCACTCCTCGATCAGCGCGATCACCGGGTGCTTGGTGTCGGGCTCGAACTCGGTGCTGTTGGCGTCGGGCAGGCCGGCGACGTGGCGCGCATATTCGATCGTCGCCACCTGCATGCCCAGGCAGATGCCGAGGTAGGGGACGCCCTGCTCGCGGGCGTACTGGGCAGCGACGACCTTGCCTTCGATGCCGCGCTTGCCGAAGCCGCCAGGCACCAGGATGGCGTCGAAGCGCGCCAGCTGCACCGCCGTCTCCTGGGTCAGTGACTCGGCGTCGACGTACTCGATCTCGACCTTGGCATGGTTGTGGATGCCGGCGTGGCGCAGCGCCTCGTTGAGCGACTTGTACGAGTCGGACAGGTCGGTGTACTTGCCGCACATCGCGATCTTCACCGTGGCCTGCGGGTGCTCGACCTCCTGCACCAACGTGTCCCAGCGCCGCAGGTCGGCGGGGCGCGTGAGCAGCTGCAGCTTCATGCAGATCAGCTCGTCCAGCCCCTGCTCGTGCAGCAGGCGCGGCACCTTGTAGATCGTGTCCACGTCCCACATGCTGATCACGCCGTGCAGCTGCACGTTGGTGAACAGACTGATCTTCTCGCGCTCGTCATCGGGGATCGGGCGGTCGGCGCGGCACAGCAGCACGTCGGGCTGGATGCCGATCTCGCGCAGCTTCTGCACCGTGTGCTGGGTGGGCTTGGTCTTGAGCTCGCCGGCGGCGGCGATCCAGGGCACGTAGGTCAGGTGCACGAAGGCGGTGTTGGACGGGCCCATCTTCAGGCTCATCTGGCGCACCGCCTCCAGGAACGGCAGACTCTCGATGTCGCCCACCGTGCCGCCGATCTCGACGATGGCCACGTCGAGATGATCGGCGGCACCGCGCTTGATGAACTCCTGGATCTCGTTCGTGACGTGCGGGATCACCTGCACCGTCTTGCCCAGATAGTCGCCGCGGCGCTCCTTTTCGAGCACGCTCTTGTAGATCTGGCCGGTGGTGAAGTTGTTGGCCTTCTTCATCCGCGTCGTGATGAAGCGCTCGTAGTGGCCAAGGTCGAGGTCGGTCTCGGCGCCGTCGTCGGTGACGAAGACCTCGCCGTGCTGGAACGGGCTCATCGTGCCGGGGTCGACGTTGAGATACGGGTCGAGCTTGATGAGGGTGACTTTCAGGCCGCGCGACTCGAGGATGGCCGCAAGCGATGCCGCGGCGATGCCCTTGCCAAGCGAGGACACCACGCCGCCGGTCACGAAGACGAACTTGGTCATTGCATGCAGCACCCGACAAGCGTGCGAGTGCTGTGGTGGTAAAGCGTGAGTATATCGGCGGGGGTCCGACGGCCCCGGTGAGGAGCGTCGTCGCGGCGCGTGAATGGACCCGCCCGTCGCTGCGCTACGATCGCGGCGCTTGCACCAGGTGCCCGCCGCCCGCGTTGAGGGCGGCGGGTTGAACGGGAAGTCGGTGCGCGGGCGGCCCGGTTCACGGCTGCCCGCAATTCCGACGCTGCCCCCGCAACGGTCAGCGAGGAGCGCGCTGCACGACAGCCACTGGTCCCACCTTTGGGGCTGGGAAGGCGCGGCGCGCTTCCAGGATGGCATCCATCCTGGCACTCGCGAGCCCGGATACCGGCCTGGTGCATGGGAAGCCGGTGTGCGGTGGTTGCGCGCGGGTGGCGAAGGGCCTTTGCGATGGGCCGCCGCAGCCTGCTCGCGCGCCCGACCCCGCGACACCGGCGTCGTTGACGCTGGGCCGCACGGGGTGTGCGGCTGGGGGCCTGCATGTTCACGGGTTCGCCTTGCTTCGGCCGCGTTGCGGTCGCGCTGTGCCTTTCGTTGTCCCTTCTGTCCGCCGCCTGGGCGCAGAGCGATGCGGTGGTCATCACCGGCAGTCGCGAGCCGCTGGCGCCCGACCGGCTGGTGGCCGACGTCGTCGTCGTCGATGCGGCAACCATCGCCACCACCACCGCCGACTCGCTGGCCGAGCTGCTGCGGCGCGAGGCCGGCGTCGAGGTCTCGCGCACCGGCGGGCCGGGACAGAGCACGGGGATCTTCATCCGCGGCGCCACCTCGCAGCAGACGGTGGTGCTGATCGATGGCGTTCGCGTCGGCTCGGCGACGCTGGGTTCGACGGCGCTGGAATCGGTCGGCCTGGGCGACATCGACCATATCGAGATCCTGCGCGGCCCCGGCTCGAGCATCTACGGCGCCGACGCCGTGGGCGGCGTGGTGCAGATCTTCACCCGCCGCGGCGCGCCGGGCCTGCGCGTGGACGGCCACGTGGGTGTCGGCGGCTACGGCAGCAGCGATGACGCGCTGGGCGTCAGCGGCGGCCACGGCCTGTTCGATTTCGGCGCCTCGCTGGCGCACGAGAGCAGCCGCAGCGTCTCGGCGCTGCGGCCGGGCGACCCCTACGGCAACTACAACCCCGATGGCGACGGCTACGCGCTCGACACGTCGCAGGCCCACCTCGGCCTGACGCCGGTGCCGGGACAGCACCTGGGCCTGAGCCTGATCGGCACCCGGCTCGACGCCCAGTACGACAGCAGCGAGTATTTGCCGCCCAACTACGTGCAGGATGCGAGCCCGGACTTCCGCAACCTCGAGCGCACTTCGCTGGTGGCGCTCGACTGGCGCGGCGCGCTGGGCCAGGGGCTGACCGGCAGCGTCCGCGCGTCGAGCTATGTCGACGATGCGCGCGACGGCGCCGACGTCGTCGAACGGGTGACGACGACGCGGCGGCAGTTCGCAGCCCAGCTGGCATGGCAGACCGGCGTCGTCGGCCAGCTCGTTGCCGCGCTCGAGCACGAGGACGACGAGGCCGACTCGACCGACTACGCGTTCATGCCGCAGCGCCATACCGATGCGGTGGCGTTCGAGCTCACCGGCGCGGCGGCGCGCTGGAGCTGGCAGGCCGACCTGCGCCACGACCGCAACTCGGACGTCGGCGGCGTGACCACCGGCAGCCTGGGCGGCGGGGTGCTGCTGCTGCCGGGGCTGCGGCTGCGTGCTCTGGCCGGCACCACCTTCCGTGCCCCCAGCTTCAACGACCTCTACTACCCCGACTACGGCGTTCCGACGCTGCACCCCGAGCGCGGGCGCAGCGTCGAGGCCGGCCTGGTCTGGAAAGGCGAGCGAACGGACGCCACCCTCACTGTCTATCGCAACGAGGTGCGCGACCTCATCTCCTATGAGAGCGACCCGAACCTGTGTCCCATCGGCCCCGCCTATGCCTACGGTTGTGCGGCCAACACCGACCACGCGCTGCTGCAGGGCGGCACGCTGTCGGCGTCGCAGCGCCTCGGGGCCTGGGCCTTGCGGGCGCAACTCGACCTGCTGGCCGCGCACGACCTGGAGACCGGGGCGCGGCTGCCGCGCCGTGCCGCGCACCAGGTCAGCCTCGGCGCCGACTGGACGCACGGCGACTGGACCTGGGGCGCCAACCTGCAAAACCTCGGCGCACGCCCCGACAGCGGTGCCGAGTTGCCGGCCGAGACGACGCTGGACCTGAGCGCGATCTGGCGCCTGACGCCGGCCTGGCAGCTGCAGGCCAAGCTGCTCGATGCGACCAACGTCGACACCCAGCCGGCGCTGGGCTACCAGGCGCCGCGCCGCCAGACCTGGCTGGTGCTGCGCTACGCGGCGGCGCAGTGAGCGCCGCGGCGATGCGCCGTCTTCTGTGCCTGGGTGCGTTGCTGCTGCTGGCGGTGGCGCGCGCGCGCGGCCAGCCGGACACGGGCGCCACGGTCGAACCGGCGCGGCCGCCGCAGCGCATCGTCTCGCTGCTGCCATCGCTCACCGAGACGGTGTGCGCCTTGGGCGCCTGCGACCGGCTCGTGGGCACTGACCGCTACTCGAACTGGCCGGTGCAGGTGCGCAACCTGCCCAAGCTCGGCGGGCTCGACGACACCCAGATCGAGCGCCTGGTGGCGTTGCACCCCGACCTGGTGCTCGGCGCCGGATCGACCCGCGCGCTCGCCCGCCTGCGCTCGCTCGGCCTGCCGGTGCTCGCGCTGGAGCCGCAGAGCTGGCCGCAGACCCGGCAGGCCATCGCCGCCGTCGCGCGCGCGCTGGGCGACCCGGGGGCGGGGGCGAGGCTCGTGGCGCGCATCGACGCGCAGGTGGCCGCCGCGGCGGCGCGCGTGCCGCGGCGCTGGCGTGGCGCGAGCGTGTACTTCGAGGTCTCCGGCGAGCCCTACGCGGCCGGGCCGGGGTCGTTCATCGGTGACCTGCTCCTGCGACTGGGCCTGGTCAACATCGTGCCGCCGCAACTCGGCAGCTTCCCCCAGCTCAACCCCGAGTTCGTGCTGCGCGCGCAGCCGGCGCTGGTGATGGCCGGCCGGGCCGAATTGGCGGCGATGCCGGTGCGGCCGGGCTGGCGCGGCCTGCACGCGCTGCAACGCTGGCAGGTCTGCGCCTTCGATGCGCCGGCCTACGACGCGCTGGTTCGCCCCGGTCCGCGCCTGGGCGAGGCCGCCGATGCGATCGTCGACTGCCTGGCCGGCCTGGGCACAATCCGGCCATGAATCCGGCACCGCTGGGCACTGCGGCCGACATGCCGGCGTCGCACGCGGCGCGCGACCGTTCGGCGTTGCGGCTCGCGCTGACGCTGGGCGTGGTGGCGCTGGCGCTGGTGCTGATCGGCCTGGCCGCCGGTGCCGAGGGTTGGTCGCTGGCCTGGCGCGATGACGCGCCGCTGATCCTGGCCATTCGTGCGCCGCGCACGCTGGGCGCCTTGCTGGCCGGGGCCTTGCTCGGGCTGTCCGGCGCGCTTGCGCAGGGTCTGTTCCGCAACCCGCTCGCCGACCCCTACCTGCTGGGTAACGCGGCCGGTGCCGCGCTCGGCGTGGTGCTGGTGCTCGCGGCAGGGGGCCTGCTCGGCGGCGCCGACATCGGGCTGGGCCTGGCCGCGGCCGGGGTGCTGCTGCGCCTGGGCACCGTGGGCGCAGCCTTCGTCGGCGCGCTGGCCGCCATGATGCTGGCGCTGGCGCTGGCGCGCGGTGCCGGCCGGCCCTTCGTGCTGTTGCTGGCGGGCGTGGTCGTCGGCGTGCTGCTGGGCGCGCTGACCGACCTCGTGACCCTGCTTGCGCCTGACGCGCTGCGCGGCAAGCAGGCGTTCCTGCTCGGCAGCACGAGCTTCTTCGGCTGGGGCAGCGTCGCCGCGCTGGCCTGGCCTCTGGCGCTGGCGCTGCCCTTGTCGATGCGGCTGGCGCGCGCACTCGACGCCCTGGTGCTGGGCGAGGCGAGTGCGGCCAGCCTCGGCCTGCCGCTGGCGCGGGTGCGCCTGGCGCTGGTGCTGCTGATGTCGCTGGCCACCGGCGCAGCGGTGGCGCAGGCCGGGCTCGTCGCCTTCGTCGGCCTGGTGGCGCCGCACCTGGTGCGCCGGCGCGTGGTCGTCAACCACGCGGCGCTGCTGGCGCTGTCGAGCCTGGCCGGCGGCGTGCTGCTGCTGGCCGCCGACGTCGCCGCGCGCAGCGTTGTCGCGCCGCAGGAGCTGCCGGTCGGACTTCTCACGGCTGGCTTCGGCGGCGGCTACCTGCTGTGGCTGCTGCGGCAGCACGGCCGCCGGACGTGAACGCCGCCGCGCCGGTGCTGCTGCGCGCGCAGGACCTGGGCCTGCGCGTGGGCGGTCGCCGCGTCCTCGATGGCCTGACAGTGGAGTTGAGCGGCGGCACGTGGACGGCGATCGTCGGTCCCAACGGCGCCGGCAAGAGCACGCTGCTGCAGCTGCTGGCCGGACTGCGCGCGGCCGACAGCGGCAGCGTCTGGCTCGCGGGGCGGCCACTGGCCGACTGGCCGCCGCGCGAGCGCGCGCAGCGCCTGGCTTGGCTGGCTCAGCAGGGCGAGGCCGACGGGCAGATCGCCGCGCGCGAAGTCGTGCGGCTGGGCCGGTTGCCGCGCCACGGCCTGTTCGGCGCCGCCGACGCGTCGGACGAGGCCGCCGTGCAGCAGGCAATGGTCGAGACCGAGTGCACGGCGCTGGCCAGCCGACGGCTGGACGAGCTCTCCGGCGGCGAGCGCCAGCGCGTGCTGCTGGCGCGCGCGCTGGCGGTGGGCGCGCCGGTGCTGCTGCTCGACGAGCCGACCACGCACCTGGACGCGCCGCATCAGCGCGCGCTGCTGCGCAGCCTGGCGGCGCGTGCACGCGACGGTGCCGCGGTGCTGGCGGTGCTGCACGACGTGACGCTGGCGCTGGCCGCCGACCGCTTGCTGGTCATGGACCAGGGCCGCCTCGTGGCCGACGGTGCACCGGCCGACGCGGCGCTGCGCGCGGCACTGGTGGCAGTGTTCGACGGCGCCTTCAGCATCGAGCCGGTGCCGGCCGCGCCGCGCCCGCGCTGGGTCGCGCTGCCGAAGCTTTGATGCCGGGGCAATGAACGGTCCGCAACGCATCGTCTGCCTCACCGAGGAGACCACCGAGTGGCTGTACCTGCTGGGCGAGGAGGCCCGCATCGTCGGCATCAGCGGCTACACGGTGCGGCCGCCGCGTGCGCGCGCAGAGAAGCCGCGTGTCTCGGCCTTCCTGAATGGCAGGATTGACAGGATCGTCGCCCTCGAGCCCGACCTGGTGATCGGCTTCTCTGACATGCAGGCGGCGCTGGCCGACCAGCTCATCCGCGCCGGGCTCAACGTCCTCGTCACCAACCAGCGCAGCGTCGAGCAGATCTTCGACACCCTGGCCCTGGTTGCCGCGCTGGTCGGCGCGCAGGACCGCGCCCAGGCCTGGATCGGCGCCTGCCGCCGTCGCCATGCCGAGATCGCGGCCGTCGCCGCCGGCTGGCGGCAGCGGCCGCGCGTCTATTTCGAGGAATGGGACGCGCCGATGATCAGCGCCATCCGCTGGGTCTCGGAGCTGGTCGCCATCGCCGGCGGCGACGATGTCTTTCCCGAACTGGCCGTGCGGCCGATGGGCCGCGACCGCGTCGTCGCCGATCCGCTGGAGCCGGCGCGGCGCGCGCCCGACCTGGTCGTCGGCTCCTGGTGTGGCAAGAAGTTCAGGCCGCAAAGCGTGGCCGCGCGCGAAGGCTGGTCCGAGGTGCCGGCGGTGCAGGGCGGGCGGCTGCACGAGATCAAGTCGTGCGACATCCTGCAGCCGGGCCCGGCCGCGCTCAGCGACGGGCTGGAACAGTTGCACCGGTTGTGCGCGGCCTGGGCCCTTTCGCTGTCGTTGTGATCCCGCTACCGGCTGCGGTGCCGACGGCGGCCTCGTGCTGCCGGCGGCGCCGGCAGCACGACTGAACGGCTCGCTGGCGCCGCCGGGGGCCGGGTCGCCCGCGGCTCGTCGATCGCTCGCGGCGGCGACTCGGTGCGCCCGCAGCGCCGTTCATCGCATTCGGCTCGCGGACAGTGTGGACGCTGACGATAGTCATGCCATCGAAGTCCGCATCCCTGGAGTCGGCCATGTCGCACAACCTCTTTCACCGCAGCCTCTCGATCGTGCTGGCCGCGCTGCTGACGCTGGCCACGATGAGCGGTCTGGACCGCCTCGCGCAGCCCGACGAGCCACAAGGCCCGTGGGCCCGTGCGGCCGCGGCCACGCGCGTCGTGCAGAACGCGCCAGGCGCATCGGCGACGCCCACCTGAGACGCCGATGAAGTTCCTGCTTCTGCTGGTCGGCTGGTGCCTGCTGTGGGTGCTGTGCTGGCCGCTGGCCGAGCTGGCGCTGTTGCTGGCGCCGCTGCTCTGGTTGGTTTCGCTGCCCTTCAGGCTGGTCGGCATCGCCTTCGACGCCGCCTTCGCTCTACTGCGCGGGCTGCTGATGCTGCCCGCCCGGCTGCTCGGTGTCCGCTGACGCGGGCCCAGAGCCGGCCTCTGCAGGGCTATTTCACCGTGTAGCCGCGCCCGTCCATGCAGGCCTCGACCGCGCGCTGGAAGACCGAAGCGTCGGCCATCGCGGCCGGCACGGTGGTCGCCCAGCGGTTGCAGGCCTGACGGTCGGCTTCGGTCTGCGCCGCGCTCTGGCCGCTGCGCGGATAGATGACCGGGTCGGGAGGCGAAGCGGGCGCGGCCTGCGCCGGTGCCGCGTAGGTCACCGGCGGCGGATTCTGCAAGACGACGTAGCCGGGATAGACATACGGCGGGTAGTAGTAGCTGTCGTAGGCCAGCGCTCCCAGGCCGATGCCCAGCCCGATGCCCAATCCCAGACCGCCCCAGCCGCCGCCACGGTAATAGCCGCCGTGGTACGCCCCATGGTAACCGCCGTGGTAGCCACCGTAATGTCCCTGTGCCTGGGCCGGTGCGGCAACCACCGCGATCGCCGCCGCCATCAGAAGGACAACACTGCGAATCGAGTTGCGCATAATCGAACTCCTCTTATGCTTTCTCTTTGACCTCCGTCGCCGCACTTTAGTTCATCGCCAGCCGGCCCGGGGCGGAACTGCGCAGACCAGCACCGGCGTCAGCCGCGCAGGTGGCAAGCCACGAAATGACCGTCGCCGCAGGCCTTCAGCGGCGGCTTCTCGGTGCTGCACAGGGGCTGTTGCGCGATCGGGCAGCGGGTGTGGAAGTGGCAGCCCGAGGGCGGATGGATCGGACTGGGCACGTCGCCCTGCAGCGGGATGCGCACGCGCCTGACCTGCGGGTCGGGGATCGGCACGGCCGACAGCAGGGCCTCGGTGTAGGGGTGCTTGGGACCGGTGTAGAGCGCGTGCGCCGGCGCGATCTCGACGATGCGGCCGAGGTACATCACCGCGACGCGGTCGCTGATGTGCTCGACCACCGAGAGGTCGTGGGCGATGAAGATGTAGGTCAGGTGGAACTGCGACTGCAGGTCCTCGAGCAGGTTGATGACCTGGGCCTGGATCGAGACGTCCAGCGCCGAGACGGCCTCGTCGCAGACGACGAGCTTGGGGCTGACCGCCAGCGCGCGCGCGATGCCGATGCGCTGGCGCTGCCCGCCCGAGAACTCGTGCGGAAAGCGCCGCATGTGGTCGGCGTTCAGGCCCACGGTCTCGAGCAGCTGCACCACGCGGTCCTGGTACTCGCGGGCGTTCCTGGCCAGCCTGTGGATGGTCAGCGCCTCGCCGATGATCGCGCCCACGGTCATTCGCGGGTCCAGCGACGCGTACGGGTCCTGGAAGATGATCTGCATGTCGCGCGCCAGCGCGCGCAGCTCGCGCTTGCTGGCCTGCGTGACGCTGCGGCCCTCGAACCAGACCTCCCCCGAGGTCGGCTCGATCAGGCGCAGGATGCAGCGCCCGGTCGTGCTCTTGCCGCAGCCCGACTCGCCGACCACGCCCAGCGTCTCGCCGGGCTGCAACTCGAAACTGACGCCGTCCACCGCGTGCACGCGGTCGACCTCGCGCCCGAGCACGCCGCCCTTGATCGGGAAATGCTTGACCAGGTTCTGCACCCGCAGCAGGGGTGTCGCCATCGCCGCGTCCTCGGCCGTCATGGTGCCGCTTCCAGGATGCAGGCCACCTTGTGCCCGGGCGCGACCTCGCGCAGCGCCGGCGTGGCCGCGGTGCAGGCCGGCATCGCGTACTTGCAGCGCGGCGCGAAGCGGCAGCCGGGCGGCGGCGCGATCAGCTTGGGCACGGTGCCGGCGATCGCTTCCAGTCGCGCCTTGTGCGTGGACTCGAGGTCGATGCGCGGAATCGAGCGGATCAGTCCCTGCGTGTAGGGGTGGCGCGGGTGCGCGAACAGCTCGCCCACCGGCGCCTCCTCGATCACCTGGCCAGCGTACATGACGACCACCCGCTGCGCCGTCTCGGCGACCACGCCCATCGCGTGGGTGATCAGCATCACGGCCATGCCCAGGCGCGACTTGAGTTCGGCCAGCAGATCGAGGATCTGGGCCTGGATCGTCACGTCCAGCGCCGTCGTCGGCTCGTCGGCGATCAGCAGCTTCGGGTTGCAGGCCAGCGCGATGGCGATCATCACGCGCTGGCGCATGCCGCCCGAGAACTGGTGCGGATAGTCGTGGACGCGCTTGTCGGGCGTGGGGATGCGCACCAGGCGCAGCATCTCGACCGCGCGCACCATCGCCTCCTTCTTCGACACGCCCTCGTGCAGGCGAACGCTCTCGGCGATCTGCATGCCCACCGTGTACACGGGGTTGAGCGAGGTCATCGGCTCCTGGAAGACGATCGCGATCTCCTTGGCGCGGATCTTCTGCATCTCGGCCGGCGGCAGCGGCACCAGGTCGCGGCCCTGCCAGAGCACGCGGCCGGCGACGATCCGGCCCGGCGGCATGTCGATCAGCTTCATCACCGTCTTGGCGGTGACGCTCTTGCCGCAGCCCGACTCGCCGACCACGCACACGGTCTCGCCGACGTCGATCGAGATGTCCACGCCGTCGACCGCGTGCAGCCAGCCGTCGTCGGTCTTGAAGTGGGTCTTCAGCCCCTGGATCGCTAGCAGCGTCATCTCAACGACCTCTGCAACGCCCCATCGCCACCGCAAGCGGCCGCCGCGGAGCCGGCTTCGCCGGGGCGCTGGCGGCGCCCCCCCTGGGAGGGAGCGCCGAAGGCGTTGCGGGGGGGATTCATAACACGCGCCGCGGGTCGAGCGCGTCGCGCAGGCCATCGCCGATGAAGTTGATCGTCAGCACGGTGAGGAAGATCGCGGCCCCCGGGAACAGGGCCCAGTGCGGCGCGATGTCGAGGTAGTCCTTGGCGTCGAACAGGATCCGGCCCCAGGTCGGGACGTCGGGCGGGAAGCCCAGGCCGAGGAAGCTCAGCGTGCTCTCGGCGATGATCGCCGCGGCGACGTCGATGGTGCCGGCCACGATCACCGGCCCCAGCGAGTTGGGCAGTATGTGGCGCAGCACCTGGCGCGGCACCGAGGCGCCCAGGGCCCGTGCCGCCTCGACGAACTCCTTCTCGCGCAGCGAGAAGAACTGGGCCCGCACCAGGCGCGCGGTGGGCATCCAGCGGAAGGCGCCGATGACCACGACGATGAGCAGGAACACGCCGACCTCGGGGCCGAAGATCGTCTTCAGCGTGTCGCGGAAGAGGTAGATCACGAGCAGCAGCAGCGGCAGTTGCGGCAGCGACAGGAACAGGTCGGTCAGCCACATCAGCGCGTTGTCGACGATGCCGCGCGAGATGCCGGCGATCGAGCCGATCAGCACGCCGACGAAGACGGACATCGTCATCGCCGCGATGCCCACCGCCAGGCTGATGCGCCCGCCGTAGAGCATGCGCGCCAGCAGGTCCTGGCCGAGGTCGTCGGTGCCGAAGGGATGGGTCCAACTCGGCGTGGCCAGACGGGCGCGGAAGTCGATGTCGTTGATCTCCACGCGCCAGACCAGCGGGCCGAAGGCGACCATCAGCGCGATCGCCGCGAGCACGAACAGGCTGGCCACCGCCAGCCGGTGGCGGCGGAAGCGCCGCCAGGCCTCCTGCCACGGCGAGACCACGGGCCGCGGGTCTGCGGCCTCAGCGGAAGGAGATGCGGGGATCGAGCCAGCCATACAGCAGGTCGGCAATCAGGTTGAAGACGATCACGAGGACCGAGAAGACGAAGGTCACGGCCATGATCACCGGGGTGTCGTTGCGCAGGATGGCGTCGATGAGCAGCGATCCGATCCCCGGCACGCGGAAGATCTGCTCGGTGATGATGGCGCCGCCGAAGACCTGCGGCATCGTCAGTGCCACCAGCGTGACGACCGGGATCAGCGCGTTGCGCACCACGTGGCGCAGGATCACGACGCGCTCGGCCAGGCCCTTGCTGCGCGCCGTCGTCACGTAGTCGAGCCGGATCACGTCGAGCACCGCCGAGCGAACGAAGCGGGTCCAGCTCGCGCCCTGGAACAGGCCCAGCACCATCACCGGCATCAGGCTCTGCTTGAACTCCTCCCACCACCAGGTCCAGCCGGTGGCGGCCAGGTCGGCGCGGAAGACGAAGGGCAGCCAATCGAGCTTGATCGAGAACAGCAGGATGAAGAGCAGGCCGGTGAAGAAGGTCGGCAGCGAGAAGCCGACGAAGGCCAGCGTGTTGGCGATCTTGTCGAAGACCGAATACGGCCGGGTTGCCGCGTAGACGCCCACCGGCAAGGACACCAGCAGCGCCAGCACCTGCGAGGCACCGATCACCGCCAGCGTCACCGGCACGCGCTGCCAGATCAGGGTGTCGACGTTGACGCGGCTGACGAACGAGAAGCCCCAGTCGCCGTGCAGCATCGCCGTCAGCCAGTGCAGGTAGCGCTGCCAGACCGGGTCGTCCATGCCGAACTTGGCGCGCAGCAACATGCGCACCTCGGGCGGCACGTTGGGGTTGGTCGCCAGGTCGCCGAAGGGGTCGCCGGGGGCCAGCGCCAGCACCGTGAAGAGCACGGCGCTGATGCCCAGCAGGCTGGGCACGGCGATCAGCAGGCGGCGCAGGAGGTAGGGGCCCAACTTCGGCTCGCTCGGGCCTCAGGCCTGCCGGTACCAGTCGTGGATGAATCCCAGGCTCAGCTCCCAGCCCGACTGCGGCGCCACGAGCTTGCGGCCCAGACCGCAGACCAGCGGACGCTCGACGACCGGGATCACGTAATGGTCGTTGCAGACGAGGTCGTTCATGCGGATGAACAGCGCCGCGCGCCGGACCGGGTCGAGCTCGACCGCGGCCGCCCGGTAGGCGGCGTCGTAGGCGTCGTTGCGCCAGCGCACGATGTTCTGGCCCTGCCACTTGTTGGCCTTGGAGGCGATCTCCCACGACACCCACTGCGCCATGTAGCGCGCCGGGTCGGGCGCACCCATCGAGTTCGTGTACATCTCGATGTCGGCGTAGAACTTGGACATCGTGTCCGGGTTGGCGACGTCCGAGGAGAAGAACACCGACGCGGTCACCGTCTTCAGATCGACGGCGATGCCCGCCTGCTGCGCCGCCTGCTTGAAGATGGCCTGCGTCTTCTGGCGCGGGCCGTTGGTGCTGGTCTGGAAGACGAAGCGCAGCGTGCGCCCGCCCTTGGCGCGGACGCCGTCCGGCCCGCGTTGCCAGCCGGCGCTCTCGAGCAGCGCGTTCGCCTTGCCGACGTCGAACTCGGCGTGCTGGTTCGGACTGCGCGAGTTTGGCGGGTCGGTCAGGATGTTCGCGGTGGCCGGCCCGGCGCGGCCATAGACATAGTCCTGCACGCTGCGCCGGTCGACCAGCAGCGCCATCGCCGCGCGCACGGCCGGATCGGAGAACAGCGGGTGGCGCGTCCCCGGGTTCGCGCGTTCGCCGTCGACCTCGATGCCGGGGTCGGCGAAGTTGAGCTGGATCCGCTCGACGCTGCCGCCGCTGCCGGGTACCACGACCCGGCCGCGACCGCCGGTTTCCAGGCGGCGCAGGATCTCGTCCTCGACCTGCAGGTTCCAGCCGAAGTCGAACTCGCCGGTCTGCAGCACGGCGCGCGCGGCCGAGACCGCGTCGCCGCCGCCTTTGAGCTCGACGTGGTCGAAGAAGGGCCGGTTCGCCAGGTGGTAATCGGGGTTGAGGTCGCCGCGCAGCGAGTCGCCGGGCTTGAAGTCGACGAAGCGGTACGGGCCGGTTCCCACCGGGTGCAGATTGTCGGGCGCGTCGCGCGAGGCCGATCCGCGGTAGCGCTCGAAGCGGTGGCGCGGGATCAGCTGCACCCGCGAATAGGTGCCGGGCCAGAACGGCGTCGGCCCGTCGAACAGGACGCGCACCGTCAGGGCGTCGATCTTCTCCATGCGCACGCCGGCGTACTGACCGAGCGTGAAGGTGGCGCTGGCCGGGTCGCTGGAATACTGCCAGTTGAAGACCACGTCACCGGCGTCAAACGGCGCCCCGTCGTGCCAGCGCACGCCGGCTTTCAGCTTCCAGACGACCGAGCGGCCGTCGGCGGCGACGCCACCGTTGTCGCGGCTGGGGATCTCGGCGGCGAGCACCGGGATGAGGTTGCCGTCGGCGTCCCAGGCCACCAGCGGCTCGTAGAACAGGCGTGCACCTTCCTGGTCCTTCTGGCCGCTCGCGAAATGCGGATTCAGCAGCGTCGGCCCCTGCCACATCAGGATCCGCAGCGTGCCGCCGCCGCCGCGCCGCGTCGCCGGATACGGCGCCGCTTGGGCGCGCGACAGGCCTGCCTCGGCGAGCAGCAGGCCGGCCACCGGCGCGGACAGGCCGAGGCCGCCGAGGCGGGCGACGAAGCCGCGCCGCGTCAGCGCCCCGCGGCGCACGGCCTCGATCTGCGCGCGCAGCCCGGCTTCGTCCACCGCAGTCGCCGCCGGGCCGGCGTCCATCAGGTCTCGCGATACCAGCTGCTCAGCGCCCACATGTCGTTGTCCCACCCCGAAAGCGGCACGACGACCTTTGTCTTGACGCCGGAGACCATCGGGCGAAAGACGATCGGCACGATGTAGCCGTCACCGCAGACGAGGTCGTTCATCTTGATGAACATCGCCGCGCGCTTGACGGGGTCGAGCTCGGTTTCGGCCGCCGCGTTGACCTTGTCGTACTCGTCGCTGCGCCAGCGGCTGATGTTCCGGCCCTGCCACTTGTTGGCCTTGGACGCGACCTCGCTGGACTTGAACTGGTCCATGAAGCGCGCCGGGTCCGGTTCGGTCTGCGTCGTCGTGTACATCTCCATGTCGGCGTAGAACTTCTCGTAGGTGTCCGGGTTGGCGACGTCCGACGAGAAGAACACGCTGGCGGTGATCGACTTCAGCTCGAGCGCGATGCCGGCCTTCTGGCAGGCCTGCTTGACGATGGCCTGGGTCTTCTGGCGCGGCGCGTTGATGCTGGTCTGGTAGACGAAGCTGAGCCTGACGCCGCCCTTCTCGCGCACGCCGTCGCCACCGCGCTTCCAGCCCGCCGCATCGAGCAGGGCGTTGGCCTTGTCGATGTTGAACTCGAAGTGCATGTTCGGGCTGCGGTAGCGTGGCGGGTTGTTCAGGAAATTGGCCGTCGCCACCCCGGTACGTCCGTAGATGAACTCCTGGACGCCCTGGCGGTCGACGAGCAGGCCCATCGCCTGGCGTACCGCGGCGTCGGAGAACGCGGGATGGCGCGTCTTCGGGCTGGCGCGTTCGCCGTCGACTTCCTTGCTCGGGTCGGCGTAGTTGAGAGCGAGGTACTCGATGTTGCCGCCCGGGGTGATCGCCACGTGGCCCTTGCCGCCGGCTTCGAGGCGCTTGAGGATCTCGTCCTCGACCTGCAGGTTCCAGGCGAAGTCGAACTCCCCCGTCTGCAGCACCGCGCGGGCCGCCGAGACCGCGTCGCCGCCGCCCTTCATCTCGATCGCGTCGAAGAACGGCCGGTTCGGCATGTGGTAGTTCGTGTTCAGGGCCCCGCGCACCATGTCGCCGGGCTTGAAGTCGACGAACGTGTAAGGACCCGTGCCGACCGGCTTGAGGTTGGTCGGCGCGTCGCGCGACTTGCCACCGGTGTAGGAGGCGAAAAGGTGCTTCGGGATCAGCATCCCGTTGGTGCCGACGAAGGCCTGTGCCCAGAACGGCGTGGGCTTGGCGAAGACGACGCGGATCGTCAGCGCGTCGATCTTCTCGACCTTGATGTCCTTGTACACGCCAATCGACACCGCGGCCGTGGCCGGGTCGGCCGCGTACTGCCAGTTGAAGATGCAGTCGTCGGCGGTGAACGGCTGGCCGTCGTGCCAGGCGACACCCTTCTTGAGCTTCCAGACCACCGACTTGCCGTCGGCGGCAAGACCGCCGTTGTCGCGCGTGGGCACCTCGGCGGCGAGGATCGGCACGAGGTTGCCGTCGGCGTCCCAGGCCGCCAGCGGCTCGTAGAAGATGCGCGAGCCTTCCTGGTCCTTCGTGCCGGTGGCGAAATGCGGGTTGAGCAGCGTCGGGCCCTGCCAGAACAGCGTCTTGAGCGTGCCGCCGCCACCGCGCTTGGTCGGGGTGTAGGCAGGCAACGGGTCGGCCTGCGCCACGCCCGCGTTGAGCAGCATCATGCCGGCCATCGGCGCCGTCAGGCCAAGCCCCAGCATCTGCTGGACGAAACGGCGCCGGGGAAGCGCGCCCGTGCGGACCTGCTCGATCAGGGCACGCAGATCATGTTCTTGCATCGCGACTCTCCTGGGGCGGTGCCGGGCACCGCTCGATGTGATTGATGGACCGTTGCCGATCCTAATGTGTCGCTGCAGGAGGACCATCGGGGTCGCCCCGCAGCCTGCGCTGCGATACTCGGGGCCATGAACGACGACATGCTGGTTCTCCACGGCCCGCGCGTTCCGGAGGTGCCTCTGGTCCTGGATTCACCGCACTCGGGCTTCACGATGCCGCCGGACTTCGGCGCCATCCGCAGCGCGGCCGAGTTGCGCGAGGGTGAGGACTGCTTCATCGACGAGCTCTACCGGCCGGCTGCAGCAAGCGGCGTGCCGTTGCTGGCGGCACTGTTCCCGCGCACCTACATCGACCCCAATCGCCATGCCGGCGACATCGACCTCGAACTGCTCGCCGAACCGTGGCCGCACGCCCACGTGCCCAGCGGCAAGGCGGCGCTGGGCAAGGCGCTGATCTGGCGCCAGCTCGACGACGGGCGCCCCATCTACGGGCGACGGCTGTCGGTGGCCGAGGTGGAGCAGCGCATCGCGCGCTGCCACCGGCCGTACCACGAGGCGCTCACCGGCCTGCTGGACGCGGCGCAGGTGCGGCATGGCGTGGTCTATCACGTGAACTGCCATTCGATGAATGCCGTCGGCGGCTTGATGGGCGAGGGTGGCGCCGGCAGTCGGCGCGCCGACATCGTGCTCGGCGACCGCGACGGCACCACCTGTGCACCGGAATTCACCGCCTTCGTGCGCGAAGTTCTGCAAGGCTTGGGCTACGAGGTCAAGATCAACGATCCGTACAAGGGCGTCGAGCTGGTGCGCGCCTACAGCGACCCGGCCGCCGGGCGCCACAGCCTGCAGCTGGAGATCAACGAGCGGCTGTACATGGACGAAGCGACGCGGCGCAAGCACGCCGGTTTCGCGACGCTTCAGGGCCACCTGATGCAGCTGGTCGACCGCATCGTCCGGCGCTTCGCGCCCGAGGCGACCCGTGACTGAGCGGTTGGCGGCTGCGCTTCCCACGGTGGAGTTGGGCCCGCCCGACATCGCGCCCTGGCGCGACGGCAACACCGGCGTCGAATGGGTCCACGCCTTCGATTCCGGCATCGCCGGTCCGCAGGTGATGGTCCAGGCGCTCACGCACGGCAACGAGATCTGCGGCGCCATCGCGCTGGACTGGCTGCTGCGCCAGGGCTTCAGGCCGCGGCAAGGTCGGCTCGTGCTGGCCTTCGCCAACGTCGCCGCCTATGCCCGCTTCGACCCCGCCGACCCCTTCCCGTCGCGTTGCATCGACGAGGACCTGAACCGGGTCTGGGCCGACGAGCAGCTCTTCGGCGATCGCGACTCGATCGAACTGCGGCGGGCGCGCGAGCTGAGGCTCTTCGTCGATGGCGCGGAGCTGCTGCTCGATATCCACTCGATGAGCGAGCCCTGCCGGCCGCTGATGGTCTGCGGCAAGGTCGACAAGAACGCCGCCTTCGCGCGCGAGCTCGGCATGCCGGCCGACCTGCTGATCGACACCGGCCATCCGGCGGGCCTGCGGATGATCGACCGCGGCGCCTTCGGCGACCCGGCATCGGGTCGCCGCGCGCTGCTGATCGAGTGCGGCCAGCACTGGGAGCAAGCCGCGGCCGCGGTGGCGATCGACTGCCTGGTGCGCTTTCTCGGTCTGGCCGGCAGCGCCGACGCCGACTGGGTGCGGGCGCACAGCCGCCTGCCGTTGCCGGCGCGCCAGCGCCTGGTGCGGGTCACCGAGGCCGTCGTTGCGCGCAGCGCCGACTTCCGTTTCCTCGTGCCGGTGGAGGGATTCGGCATCGTCGAGCGCGCCGGCACGCCGATCGCGCAGGACGGCAACCAGGTCTGGGTGGCGCCCTACGACCAGACCGTGCTCGTGATGCCCGGCACGCGCAACCTCAAGCCGGGCGGCACGGCGGTGCGGCTCGGACGCTTCGAGGACGATGCCGGCCGGATGCGACTCGATTGACCTGCATTTGCGCGATCGACCCAGCGAACCGAAACGCGCAAGTCCGAAGCCTAGGCGACTTGCAACAGGCATCAGCGCCCGGAGTGTGAGCCTCCGTTCGCGGAATCACCCTAAAAACAGCAGTTACCCTGGTGCCGCGAGCGCTGGCGGCGGGGTTGGCAGGG
>JBBINW010000022.1:4606-62536 GCA_037443665.1 Betaproteobacteria bacterium | reverse complement strand
CTAGGGCAGGAAGCCCTTGGCCTCGAGCAGCGCGCGCAACTTCACCGAGTCGCGCTCGAACACCTGCGGCGCGTACTTGATGTCGCTGGTGTAGAACTGGGCCAGCGAGGTGATGCCCAGCGCCTCCATCTGAGCGATCACCTCGGCGCCCATCGCGCGGTAGCGCGCCCAGCCCCTGACCTCGCGCGCGGCGTAGTCGCGGTCGATGTCCTCGGCGCCCGGGCGCCGGTAGCGCTCGTCGTGGATCCAGGCCGCGCGCGGCAACCGGTCGCGCTGCGCCGGCGCCTCGGCCGGCCAGCCCACGACCATGCTCGTGACCGGCAGCACGTGGTCGGGGCAGTCCAGATAGTCGGCAATTTCGGCCATTCGGTGCAACGTGGTGCCCATGTAGCAGATGCCCAGACCGTGGCTCTCGAAGGCCAGCGCCGCCGTCTGCGACAGGATGATCGCGTCGAACGCCGACACGTGGTACGCAAGCAGGTTGCCGAAGTTCAGCCGCGCGCCGCGCTGCACGAGCCATTGCCGGGTGCGGTGGGTGTCGGCGCAGAAGGTCAGCACCAGCGGCGCCTGCAGCACCATCGGCTGGCCGAAGTGCAGTTCGCACAGCCGCGCCTTGCGCTGGACGTCGCGCGTCTTGACGACCGAGACCATGTTCAGGTTGCCGCTGGACGACGAACCCTGCAGCGCCTCCTCGAGCACCTGGTCGATCAGCGCGCCGTCGATCGGCCGGTCCCGGTACTGGCGGATCGAGCGGTGCGCCTGCAGCAGCGCGGACATCTCGGTGGCGTTCATCTCGACCTTGGGGTGTTTCAAAGGCGCGCATGATGCCCGTTGCGACGGGCTTGCCGGAAGCCCCGGAGCCGCTGCTACACTGGAATCCGTCAGGAGAGAGTGCCACGGCGCCTTCAGGGTGCCTTCGGCGCCGCCGAAGGCGCACAGGGACCGCCGCGAGGGGTTCCCGCAACGCTCAGGCAAAAGGACTGATCCTCCCACCTCACTGGAGAGAGGCCGGCGCGCCCCGAGGCGATGCCGGCCCACCGAAGGGGCAAGGCACGCCGATTCCGCGAGCGGAAGCGAGGGCGGAGCCGAATCTCTCAGGTAAAGCGGACAGCGAGGGTCCTGAAGCATTGCGACGCAGTGCCCAGCCCCAGCCCTCGAAGGATCCGCGCCATGCCCGACCCGTCCTCGTCCCCGCTGCTGCGCACGCCGCTGCACGACCTCCACCTGCGCCTGGGCGCGCGCTTGGTGCCCTTTGCCGGCTACGCGATGCCGGTGCAGTACCCCACGGGCGTGATCGCCGAGCACCGCCATTGCCGCAGTGCGGCGGCGCTGTTCGACGTCTCGCACATGGGCCAGTTGCGCCTCGTGGGCACCGATGCCGCGGCCGCGCTCGAGACCCTGGTGCCGGTCGACGTCGTCGATCTGCCGGCCGGGCGCCAGCGCTACGCCTTCTTCACCAACGCCAGCGGCGGCATCCTCGACGACCTGATGGTCGCGCGCCCGACGCCCGAAGCGGGTGCGGCCGGCTTCGGCGACCTCTTCGTCGTCGTCAACGCCGCCTGCAAGGACGCCGACACCCGCCACCTGATCACGAACATCGGCCATCGCTGCGCCGTGGTGCCGATGCCCGAGCGCGCGCTGCTGGCGCTGCAGGGGCCGCAGGCGGTGACCGCGCTGACGCGGCTGAACGCCGCCGTGGCGCAGCTCGGCTTCATGGGCGGCGGGTTGTTCGAGCTCGCGGGCGCGGCCTGCTTCGCCACCCGGTCGGGCTACACCGGCGAGGACGGCTTCGAGATCTCGGTGCCGGCCGAGGCCGCGGTCGCCCTGGCCGAGGCGCTGCTGGCGCAGTCCGAGGTCCGGCCTGCCGGTCTGGGGGCGCGCGACACACTGCGCCTGGAAGCCGGCCTGTGCCTGTACGGCCACGACATCGACGCGACCACCAGCCCCGTCGAAGCCGGCCTGTCATGGGCGATCCAGAAAGTGCGCCGCCCCGGTGGCGCGCGCGAGGGCGGCTACCCCGGCGCCGAGGTCATCGCCGGCCACCTGGCCGGTGCCGCGCCGAGCCGGCGCGTGGGCCTGGTCGGGCTCGAACGGGTGCCGGTGCGCGAAGGCACGCCGCTGCTCGACGCCCAGGGCCGCAGGCTCGGCACCGTCACCAGCGGCACGCTGGCTCCCACCGTCGACCAGCCGATCGCGATGGCCTACCTGCCGCGCGACCACGGCCTGCCGGAACACGAGGTGTACGCCGACGTGCGCGGCAAGCGGCTGCCAATGCGCGTGACGACCCTGCCTTTCGTGCCCCACTCCTACCACCGCTAGCACCCCCGATCCCCACCCCGACCGCGCCAGGAGCCGCAACCATGACGACCATGTACACCCCCGACCACGAGTGGATCAATATCGAAGACCACGAAGCCGCCGTCGTCGGCATCACCCACCACGCGCAGGACGCGCTGGGCGACGTGGTCTTCGTCGAACTTCCCGACGTCGGCCGCAGCTACAAGAAGGGCGAGGTCGCCGGGGTGGTCGAGTCGGTTAAGGCCGCGGCCGACATCTACATGCCGGTCAGCGGCGAGGTGGTCGAGGTCAACGAGGCACTGCGCGCCGACCCGGCGCTGGCCAACACCGACCCGCTCGGCCACGGCTGGTTCTTCAAGGTGCACGTGACCGACATGGCCGAGTTCGACCAGCTGATGGACCCGCCGGCCTACGACGCGCTGCTCAAGAAGCTCTGACCGTCCGCACCGAAAGACCGCCATGCTGATGTCCGCCCTGAAGCCACTCGACGAGCTCGAGAACGAAGCCGAATTCGCCGCCCGCCACATCGGCCCCGACGCCGACGACGAGCAGCTGATGCTCTCGGCCATCGGCGCCGCGTCGCGCCAGGCGCTTATCGAGGCGATCGTGCCGCGCAGCATCGCGCGCGCGCAGCCGATGGACCTGCCGGCGCCGGTGACCGAGGCGCAGGCGCTGGCCGAGCTGAAGGCGCTGGCGGCGCAGAACAAGGTGCTCAAGAGCTTCATCGGCCAGGGCTATCACGGCACCCACACGCCGGGCGTCATCCTGCGCAACATCCTCGAGAACCCGGCCTGGTACACCGCCTACACGCCGTACCAGGCCGAGATCTCGCAGGGGCGGCTGGAGGCGCTGGTCAACTTCCAGACCATGGTCTGCGACCTCACCGGCATGGCGATCGCCAACGCCAGCATGCTCGACGAGGCCACCGCGGCGGCCGAGGCGATGACGCTGGCCAAGCGCAGCGTCAAGAGCAGGAGCACGAACTTCGTGGTCGCGGGCGACTGCCACCCGCAGACGATCGAGGTCATCCGCACGCGCGCCGCGCCGCTCGGCCTGCGCGTGCAGCTGGCCAATTCAGCGCAGGAGTGGGAGCGGCTGATCGCCGGCGGCGACTACTTCGCGGCTCTGGTGCAGATGCCCGCCACCAGCGGCAGCCTGCACGACCTGCACGGCGATGCCGAGCGCATCCATGCCCACCAGGCGGCGTTCATCGTCGCCGCCGACCTGCTCGCGCTGACCCTGATCGTGCCGCCGGGCGAACTCGGCGCCGACATCGCGCTGGGCACCACGCAGCGCTTCGGCGTGGCGATGGGGGGCGGCGGCCCGCACGCGGCCTACCTGGCCTGCCGCGACGAGTTCAAGCGCAGCCTGCCGGGCCGCCTGGTGGGGGTGAGCGTGGATGCCCACGGCGCCCCAGCCTACCGGCTGGCCCTGCAGACGCGCGAGCAACACATCCGGCGCGAGAAGGCCACCAGCAACATCTGCACGGCGCAGGTGCTGCCGGCGGTGATGGCCAGCATGTACGCGGTCTATCACGGCCCCGAAGGCCTGGAGCGCATCGCCCGGCGCGTGGCCAGCTACACCGCGATGCTGGCACGCGGCCTGCGCGAGATGGGCGTGGCGGTGCGCACCGAGGCGGCCTTCGACGCCATCACCCTGGACACTGGCGAGCGCACCGCGGCCATCGCCGCGCGCGCCGTGGCCGCCGGGATGAACCTGCGCCGCTTCCCCGAGTGGGGCGACACGATGACGGGTATCGCGCTTGACGAGACAACCACGCGCGACGACCTGCGCGCGCTATGGGCGCTGTTCGCCCGACCCGGCCAGACCCTGCCGTCGATGGAAGCCTTCGAGGGCAGCATCGAGCCGATGATCCCGCCGTCGCTGCGCCGCACCAGCGCCTTCCTGACGCACCCGGTCTTCAACAGCCACCACAGCGAGACCGAGATGCTGCGCTACATCCGCAGCCTGTCGGACAAGGACCTGGCGCTGGACCGCAGCATGATCCCGCTGGGCTCGTGCACGATGAAGCTCAACGCCACCAGCGAGATGATCCCCATCACATGGCCCGAGTTCGCCAACGTGCACCCGTTCGCGCCGCGCGACCAGCTCGCCGGCACCTGGGCCCTGAACGACCAGCTCTGCGCCTGGCTCGCGCAGGCCACCGGCTACGCCGGGGTCAGCCTGCAGCCGAATGCAGGCAGCCAGGGCGAGTACGCCGGGCTGCTGGTCATCAAGGCCTGGCACGCCAGCCGCGGCGAGGCCCACCGCGACGTCTGCCTGATCCCCGAATCGGCGCACGGCACCAACCCGGCCAGTGCGCAGATGGCCGGCCTTCGCGTCGTCGTCACCAAGTGCGACGCGATGGGCAACGTCGACATCGACGACCTGGCCGCGAAGTGCGAGCAGCACAGCGGGCAACTCGCCGCGGTGATGATCACCTACCCGAGCACGCACGGCGTGTTCGAGGTGCGCGTGAAGGAGCTGTGCGCGCTGGTCCACCGCCATGGCGGGCGCGTCTACGTGGATGGCGCGAACATGAACGCGCTGGTCGGCGTGGCCGCGCCGGGCGAGTTCGGCGGCGACGTCAGCCACCTCAACCTGCACAAGACCTTCTGCATCCCGCACGGCGGCGGCGGGCCGGGCGTGGGGCCGGTGGCGGTGGTCGAAGACCTGGTGCCCTTCCTGCCCGTACACCGCACGGGAGCGGCAGCGACCCCCGGCGGGGTCGTGGGCATCGGCAGCGAGCACAGCGTGGGCGCGGTCAGCGCGGCGCCGCTGGGCAACGCTGCCGTGCTGCCGATCAGCTGGATGTACTGCCGCATGATGGGTGCCGACGGCCTTCGCGCCGCCACCGAGGTCGCGATCCTGAGCGCGAACTACATCGCCGCACGCCTGGCCGACCATTACCCGGTGCTCTACTCGGGCGCCAACCCCGCACTCAAGGGCGGCGGCGTCGCGCACGAATGCATCCTCGACCTGCGGCCGCTGAAGGCGGCCACCGGCAAGGACAAGGGCATCTCGGCCGAGGACGTCGCCAAGCGCCTGATCGACTACGGTTTCCACGCGCCGACGCTGAGCTTCCCGGTGCCTGGAACGCTGATGGTCGAGCCCACCGAGAGCGAGCCTCTCGGCGAACTGGACCGTTTCTGCGACGCGATGATCGCGATCCGGCGCGAGATCGCGCAGGTCGAGTCCGGCGCCTGGCCGCACGACGACAACCCGCTGAAGGGCGCGCCTTACACCGCCGAGGCGCTGCTGAAAGCCGACTGGCCGCACCGGTACACCCGCGAGCAGGCGGCCTACCCCGTGGCGAGCCTGCGGCGGCAGAAGTACTGGTCGCCGGTGGGCCGGGTCGACAACGTGTACGGCGACCGCAACCTGTTCTGCGCCTGCGTGCCGGTGGGCGAGTACGCGGGCTGACGAGAGAACCCAGGTGGCGACCGTTCCGGCCATCGGCAGGAAGGTGCTGCGTGCCCTGCGCGGGCGCCCGCGCGACGACGCGCGGGCGCGGCGCGTCGTCGCCGTCATCGAGTGCGTGCTGAACCAGAACGCGCGCGACCCCGGTGCGGCCACCTCGGCCGCGCTGAACCCGGGCGTGCTGCAGCTCTGCCGCGACCACGCGGCCGGCATCGTGCAGATCCCCTGCCCCGAGGCGCATTGCCTGGGGCTGTCCCGCAAGCGGCCAGCGGGCACGTCGATCCGCGAAGCGCTCGACACCGATGCCGGCAGGCGCGGCTGCCGGACGATCGGCGCCGACATCGCGCAGCGGCTGCAGGCCTACGCCGACGACGGTTGCGCCGTGCTGGCGGTGATCGGCGGCAACGAGCATAGCCCCGGCTGCGCGGTCCATCACGGCGCGGATGCCCTGACCGCGGATTCGGGCTTGCTGATGCGCGAACTGCAGACCGAGCTGCGCCAGCGCGGCCTGGACCCGCCGTTCGTCGCCATGCGCGATGCCGACCCCGCTGCGCTCCACGACGACCTGGCCCAGCTACGGCGCTTGTTGCAACCGGCCTGAGGTCGCGATGGCCGTGTCCGTCTTCGACCTCTTCAAGATCGGCATCGGCCCGAGCAGCTCGCACACCGTCGGGCCGATGCGCGCGTCGCGGCTGTTCGCGCAACGGCTCGCCGCCGACGGGCTGCTCGAACGGACCGCACGCGTGGCGGCTTCTCTCTACGGCTCGCTCGGCGCCACCGGCAAGGGGCACGGCAGCGACAAGGCGGTGCTGCTCGGGCTGGCCGGGCACGCGCCCGACACGGTCGACGTCGACGAGATCCCGCGGCTGCTGGCGGGAATCCGCGGCGCGAACCGGCTCGCGCTGCTCGGCCGGCACCCGATCGCCTTCGTCGAGAAGGCCGACCTCAGGTTTCACCGCCGCGAGACCCTGCCCTTCCACGCCAACGGCATGCGCTTCACGGCCTTCGACGACGCCGGCGCCGAGCTGACGAGCCGCTGCTACTACTCGGTGGGCGGCGGCTTCGTCGTCGGCGACGAAGTCGCGGCCGACGGCGCGAAGCACATGGCGATCGCGCCCGGCACCACATCGCTACCGCACCCCTTCCACAGCGGCGAGCAGCTGCTGGCCACCACGCGACGGCTCGGCTGCAGCATCGCCGAGGTGATGCGTCGCAACGAACGCCACTGGCGCGACGACACCGCGATCGACGCGGGCCTCTTGACGATCTGGCGCGTGATGCAGGAATGCGTCGCCCGCGGCTGCGCCACGAACGGCGTGCTGCCCGGCGGCTACAAGGTCCGGCGCCGAGCGATGGCACTGAAGGCCGCGCTGACCGCACACCCGGAGGCGGCGCTGCGCGACCCGCTGCAGGTGCTGGACTGGGTCAACCTCTACGCGCTGGCGGTCAACGAGGAGAACGCCGCCGGCGGCCGCGTCGTCACCGCGCCGACCAACGGCGCCGCCGGCATCGTGCCCGCGGTGCTGCACTACTACACGCGCTTCGTGCCGGGCGCCACCGACGCCGGCGCGATCGACTTCCTGCTCACCGCGGCGGCGATCGGCATCCTCTACAAGGAGAACGCCAGCCTTAGCGGCGCCGAGGTCGGCTGCCAGGGCGAGGTCGGCGTGGCCTGCAGCATGGCCGCCGGCGCGCTGTGCGCGGTGATGGACGGCACGCCGGAGCAGGCCGAGAACGCCGCCGAGATCGGCATGGAGCACCACCTGGGGCTGACCTGTGACCCGGTCGGCGGACTGGTGCAGATCCCGTGCATCGAGCGCAACGCGATCGCCGCGGTCAAGGCGATCAACGCCGCGCGGATGGCGCTGCGCGGCGACGGCCGCCACTTCGTCAGCCTGGACCAGGTCATCAAGACCATGCGCGACACCGGCGCGGACATGATGACCAAGTACAAGGAGACCGCGCGCGGCGGTCTGGCGGTGAACATCGTCGAGTGCTGAGCCGCCCGGGGTCAATCCACGGACCCGCCTGCCGATATCCCGTGCTGGGGACGGTGGGGCATGAGCGACGCCGGGCCCCTGCCCCCGCGCGCCGATGCCTGAAGCCGACCCCTCCCACCTGCCGTCGTCGTTTTCCACCGAGCCGTCGCCGGCCCGCCTGCCGCAGCGCTTGCGGCGGCGGCTGGCGGCCTTCGGCATCGTCGGCGCGCTGATGGTGGCCCTGCCGCTGGTGCAGGTACTGCGCTTCCAGAAGACGGCCGAAGAGGCCCTGCTCGCCACCCGCACCGGGCTCGATCCGGTTGCGCAGGCCGTCGACGTCGAGCGTGCGCTCGTCGCCCACCGCGACGCGGCGGGCCAGGTGCTGCGCGGGCACGCCGCGTTCGAACCCGAGCGCCAGCGGCGCCAGGCCGAGGTCGATCAGCGCCTGACGGCGCTCGCAGCGGCGCTGGTCGCCGGCGCCTGGGGCCGAGCAATCGGTGAGGCCGACGCGCTGCGCCAGGACTGGGCGCGGCTCGTCCATCAGGTGCAGACGCGTCGCATCGGCGCCGCCGCGAGCGACAGCGCGCACGGGCTGCTGCTGGAACAATGCCTGCAGGTCATCGACCTCGTCGGCAGCGAATCGGCCTGGGGCGGACCCGCCGCCGGCGAGCCGGCGCTGGCGCTGGCCCGCGCACTGCCGCGCCTGGCGGCACGGACCGCGGCGCTTTCCACCGCCGCGACCAGCCCTGCGGCCGACGCCGTCGCCACCGACCGCGTTGCGCGGCAGGCGCAAGCCGACGCCACCCAGGCGCTGCTGGCGCGCACGCTGGGCGGGATCGGGCACGCCGTGGCGGGTGCGCGGCAGCCGCTGCCCCGACTGGCCCGGGCCGGCCAAGCCGCGGGGGCCGCCGGCGATCGCTTCTTCGCCCTGCTGCGCAGCGCCGACGCCGGCAGCGACGCGACCGAGGCCGCGCGCGCCGCGGCGCTGCAGGCGCAGCTCGATCTGTTCGGCATGGCGCAGGCCGAAGCGCGCTCGGCGCTGGACGCGCGCCTGGACAGCCTGCGCCATCAGCGCCTGGCTCTGGTGGCGGCGGTGGCGCTGCTCGGTCTGGCTGCCCTGGCCCTGGCCGAGCAGCTCGTGCGCGGATGGCGGACGCTGGGCGCGGCGGCGGTTGCCGCCGCCGAGGCCGTGGCGACAGGCGCCGATGGCGACGTCGCGGTGCACCTTCTGCTGCGACTGCGCGCCGGGCACGGCCGCCGCGCCGCCGGCCGAACGTCGGCGCGCGAGGACCGGCAGCCCACCCTGCCCGGCCCGCTCTGAAGCGCCCGGGACCTGTCCGATCGCGTGCCGCCGGCGGCGCCGTACGCGGCCATGGCGCCGATCCGGCCGGTGCTCGACTGCGCATCGAGCGCGTCGTCGGCTGCGCCGCGCGCGGCCGCGACTGAGCTGCTGGCGGTGGCTCAGCCGCGGTCGTAGAACAGCCCGGCGCACAGCGCCGCGCCGACCGCGTACATCAGCCAGGTGGTCGAGATCGCGTAGGGATAGACCATCAGCGCCACGCCCAGCCATAGCGTGACCGGACGCTCGCGCTTGCGCCCGATGCGGAACGCGGCCAGGCCGACGAGGCCGAAGACGAAGGCGCCGAAGAGATAGGCCGGGCTGGGCAGCTGCAGCCCCATCGACTGCAGGGCGGACAGGCTGTCCATGGCGGCAGGGTCAGGCGAAGACATTCACGCGCGGCATCCTAACCGCGCGCGCCGCAGGCCGGCCGGCAACGGCCCGCGCGATCCTCGTTGCCGGCGTTCCTCGCGTCAGCGTTCCCAACGACCGCCGTGCATGTGCCAGCCGTCCGGACCGTGCTCCCAGCGGTGAGGCACCCAGTGGTAGCCCGGACGCGGCGCCTCCCAATGGCCGCCCACCCAGACATGGCGTCCGCCGACCCAGTTCCAGAAGCCGCCGATCCAGACGTAGCCCACCGCCGGCGGCACGCCGACGACTTCGACTTGCGGCGGCGGCGGGGCGACCGCGACGACGGGGCCGGGCCCGTATTCATACGGTCGAGCCGGCGCGATGACGCAGCCCGCCAGGGCCAGGGTGAGCAGGGACGCGGCGGCCAGCGTGGGCCAACGGGGTGTGAGCAGGTTCATCTCGACTCTCTTGGAGGTGGCGACTCTCCAGCAACGCATCGCCGCGGCGCCCCGATGACCAACTTCATCAACTGAAACACTCGTTGCAGCAGTTCAGGCGGTCAGCGTCATCAGGATGTCGGCGTACCAGGCGCAGTTCAGGCCCAGCGACTCGTCCACACGCTGGTCCCGGGTGCCCATGTCCATGCGAGCCGAGTGCACGCCCAGCAGCTTCCACGGCAGTGCCGGGTCGCCCTGCGGATCGCGCATGACCACCGGGGCGCCGCTCGTGCCGCGGTGCAGGCGTGCGTCGGTGAGAAAGAAGCCCTGGCCCTGGAAGCGCAATCCGAACGACGACGCAATCACCGCCTGGCGCACCACCGGCAGGTGATGCAGCGCGTCGTGGAAGCCGAGCGGAAAGCCCACGATAAGCAGCGAGCTGCCGACCTCGACCTCGTTCAGCGAAAGCTGCAGGTGAGCCGGCGTGAAGCAGCGCAACGCGACCGTGGCCGGTAACGCCGCACGCTCGAGCTCGACCACCGCCACGTCGATCTCGCCGCCCGCGTCCTTGCCCTGCCGCCACACGCTCTTGCCGTCGCGATACAGCAGCACCGACAGGCCGATCGAGCGCGTGAGGTTGGCCGCGTCGGTGTGCAGCTCGATCTCGATCCGGTCGGGGAAGTGCTTGCTCGGCTTGTCGATGACCACGTGCCGGCTGGTGACCAGGAACAGCCGCTCGCCGCGCTCGAAGAAGAAGCCGCTGGCGCCGGTGAGCGCACGCTTGCCTTCGAAGGTGGACACGCGGGCGGCGGTCAGCAGCAGCGGCTCGATCATGGCAATCCTCGTGTCCGTGGCGACATGCGGCAAGCGGCGCATCCACCGGCCACGCCGCGCGGCGTCGTTTCGTTCGCCTGCATTCTGTCAGGCAGGCAAGCCAGCTGCCTACGGGTCCCGGCCGTCAGGTCGGCGTGCTATACCGTGCGCCAAACGGAGAGAGACACACCCATGAAGAACGGGAATCTGGCCGCTTCGGCGGCGATCGCCGCGACCCTCGTGCTGGCCGCCTGCGCCAGCCCTCCACAGGGCAGCCCCGCGCACACCGCGACGATCCAGCGCACGGCCTACGGCGTGGCCCACATCAGCGCCCCCGACGCCGAGACCCTGGCCTACGGCGTGGCCTACGCGCACGCGCAGGACAACGTCTGCCAGACCGCCGACCAGCTCGTCACGATCCGAGGCGCGCGCTCGCGCTACTTCGGCGGCACGGCGGCGGGCATGCTCGGCCGGCGCTTGCTGCCCAACCAGGTCGATGACCTGTTCATCGCCGCCCACATGGACGACGACTTTCTCGCGAAGCAATGGGCCGGCACGAGCACGGAAGCGCAGGCACTCGCCCGCGGCTATGTCGAGGGCTACAACCGCTTCCTCGCCGATCGGGCCGGCCAGCTGCCGACGGCCTGCAACGGCCAGCCCTGGGTGCAGCCGATGACGCTCGTCGAGTACCGCCGGCTGCAGGAGCTGCTGGCGGTGCAGGCGGCCAGCGCGGCGCTGGCCGACGCGATGCTGGGCGCAGCGCCGCCGGCCACCACGACCGGCGCAGCGACGCAGCCGCTGAACCTTGCCGACGCCGCGGACGCGATGCGCGAGGCCGGCCTGCTCGACTCACCGCTGGGATCCAATGCCTGGGCGTTCGGCAAGGACAGCACCGCCAACGGCAGCGGCCTGTTGCTGGGCAACCCGCATTTCCCGTGGACCGGCGTCAACCGCTTCTGGCAGATGCATCTGACGATCCCGGGCCAGATCGACGTCATGGGCGCCGGACTCGGCCATGGGGCGGTGGTGCAGATCGGATTCAACCGGGACGTCGCCTGGTCGCACACCGTTTCCTCGGGCAAGCGATTCACGATCTACGAGCTCGACCTGGCGCCGAACGACCCGACCAGCTATCTCGTCGACGGCCGGCCCGAGAAGATGGGCTCGCGCGCGCTGACGATCGCGGTTCGCGAGCCCGATGGCGCACTGCGCAATGTGACCCACACCATCTGGACCACGCGCTGGGGCCCCCTCATCGTGGTGCCACGCGCCGGCCTGACCTGGACCCGCCAGATGGCCTACGCACTGAAGGACGCCAACATGGGTAACGCCCGTTTCGTCGATGCCTGGCTCGGCTTTGCCCGTTCCAGGAACGTCGCGGACATGCGCAAGGCGATGGCCAACGAGGGCGTACCCTGGGTCAACACGCTCGCCGTCGATCGCGAGGGTCACGCGATGTATGCCGACGCGAGCGTGGTGCCCGATGTCGATGCCGCGCAGATCGAGCGCTGCGCCCCGAGCGCGCGCGCCGCGGCGCTGCTGCCCGCAGCCGGGCTGGTCGTGCTGAATGGCTCGCGCAGCGACTGCGACTGGCACCATGACCCGGCCTCGCCCGTGCCGGGCCTGACGCCGATCGAGCGCATGCCGATCGCGATCCGCAGTGACTGGGTCCAGAACAGCAACGACAGCTTCTTCTATTCCAACCCTCTGCAGCATTGGGACGCCATCTCGCCGATGGTCGGCGATGCCAGCGTGAGCCGCCCGCGCACCCGCGCCGGCCTTACCGAGATCCCGCAGTTGCTGGCGCGCGGCAAGGTCACGCCGCAGGCGCTGCAGGCGGAGCTGTTCGCGGACCACAACTTCATGGCCTCGGTGGTTTTGCCCGACCTGCTGGCCGCCTGCCCCGGCGCGCCCACGCCCGAGGCGCGCGATGGTTGCGCTGCGCTCGCCGGATGGGACCGGAACAACGACCTCCAGGCCCGTGGCGCGCACCTGTTTCGCCAGTTCTGGCGTCCGGCGATGGCGATCCCGCACCTGTGGCGCATTCCCTTCGACCCGCAGCAGCCGGTGGCCACGCCCTATGGCCTGAACATGACGGATCCGGCCGTTGCCGGCCAGGTGTGGGCCACGCTGGCCCAGGCCGTCAACGAGGTGCGTGGTGCCGGCTTCGCGCTCGACGCACCGCTGGGCAGCGTTCAGCACCCGGCGATCACGAGCGAGGCCGTTCCGCTGCACGGCGGCGACGAGATCGAGGGCGTGCTCAACAACCTCGGTCGCCAGGTTCCCGCCGGGATCACGAAGGAAGGTCTGCGCATCGACTACGGCTCGAGCTACATCCAGACCGTGACGTTCGACGCCCGCGGTCCGGTCGCGCAGGGGATGCTGACCTATGGCCAGTCCACCGACCCGGCGTCGCCGCACGCCACCGACCAGCTGTGGTTGTTCTCGCGCAAGGAATGGCCGGTGCTGCCGTTCGACGCCGACGACGTGGCACGAGCGCGGGTCGGCCCGGTGCTGCAGATCACGCGGCCGTAGAGCCCGGCGACCGGGGGCGGGGGGGGGGAGGCGGACAGACGCCGCGGGCGCTCAGACGCCCTCGATCGCCACGAGGCTACCGTGCGAGGCGCCCTGGCGGATCGCGATCAGCGCCTTGTACTCGGGCGAGCCGTAGAAGGCCTTCAGGTGCGCCATGTCGGGAAACTCCAGGATCACCTGGCGCCGCGGCTGGCGCGCGCCCTCCAGCACCTCGACCGCGCCCCCACGCACCAGGTAGCGGCCGCCGTGCGCGGCGATCAGCGCCGGCACCTGCTGACGGTAGATCTCGTAGGCGGCGGGGTCGGTGACTTCGATGTCGGCGTAGATGTAGGCGGGCACGGTGCTTTCCTTCTTGTTGGAGTCGGTCCGGGCCGCGATCCCGACCTGACGGTGGACGTCGGCCGTGATGTCCATGGGCAGCCCGGTCATGCCGACCGCACTGCGGCCATCGGCGCCGGCATCTGCTTGGAATTGGGCGGGATCGGAGCCGGCTCCTGGTTTGCAATCGGCTTGAGCGAACGCGGGTAGGCGAACAAGGCCCGCAGGTCGCGGTCGTTCAGGACCGCGACGTCGAACCAGGGCATGGGTGGCAGCAGATCGCGGGCAACACCGAGATGCTTGCCGGTGCGCATGGTCCGGCTGAACTGCTCGAAGGTCCAGCTTCCGAGACCGCTGGCCTTGTCCGGGGTCAGGTTCGCCGCGAAGCTGACGGCCCACGGCCCGGCCCCGGCCGTCAGGTCACCCGACGCCAGTGCCCCCCAGCCGTTCGGTCCGATCGCGCCCGGCGGTACGGCAGGCGGCGGCGCGTCGGCCGGGTGACCCGACAGGAGCCTCGCCGGGTCGGGCACCGGTCCCTTCGACGTCATCAGCTTCGGCGTGTGGCAGTCGCTGCAGCCGCCGAAGGTAGCCAGGTACCGACCCCGGCGAAGCTGCTCCCGTCCGACGCTGCGCTCCTGCGCGCTCGCGGTCTGGAAAGACGCGAGTCCGGAGCTGGCCGCGACGGCCGTGCCGAGCAGAAGAGTCGTGATCCGCATTTCATGCTCCTCGGTCGATCCGCGACGCTATCGAAGGGAAGCCCGGCGCCGCACGCGATTGGCGACGTCGGATCACGCCGGCCGCGTTCACGCCGCCGGCCCCGGGCATCGGGGCCGGTGCCGGTGCCGGGGATCATCGCTTGCCCGCGTCGGCGAGACCGTCAAGGAAGCCCCGCAGCAGTTCGTTGACCGCAGCCGCCCGCTCGCGCTGGATCCAGTGTCCCGCACCTTCGAGGATGTGGCATCCGCGCAGACCCGGAAGCGTCTTGGCGAAATTGTCGATCTGTGCGCGCGAGGCCGGGAACTTCAGCACGCCGTCGCGTTCGCCGGCGATGAACAGCGAAGGCTGGCGGATCACCGCGCCGCGCCAGGGTGCGAGCAGCTCCCAGGACCGCGTGATGTTGCGGTACCAGTTGAGGCCGCCGCGGAAGCCGGTGCGCGCGAACTCGGCGGCGTAGGCGGCGATGTCCTCCGCCGGCAGCCAGGCCGGCAAGGTCCGGGGCTCGACCATGTCGCCCAGGAAGCCCTGACCGGGCTGCAGGCGGCCAAACGCGGGGCGTTCCGGCCCGTCGCCGGAGCCGTTGAAGTTGACCAGGCGAATGGTGGCAGCGACGTCGCGTCCGAGCTCGGCCTCGGCAACGCCGGGGTCCTGGAAGTACTGCATGTAGAAGTCGGTGATGCCGGCCGCGCGCAGCGCCGCGAGCAGATCGACCGGGCCTGGCGACGCGAAGGGCACGCTCATGCCGACGACGGCGCGGAAGATGTCCGGCCGCAGCAGCGCCGAGTTCCAGGCCACCGGTGCGCCCCAGTCGTGGCCGACGATCACGGCCTCGGTCTCGCCCAGCGCCCTCACCAAGCCGACCATGTCGCCCACCAAGTGCAGCATCGTGTACCGCTCGATCTCGGCCGGTGCGTCGGTGCCACCGTATCCGCGCATGTCGGGCGCCACGACGCGGTAGCCGGCGCCGGCCAGCGCCGCGAGCTGAGGCCGCCATGACAGCCACAACTCGGGGAAGCCGTGGCACAGCAGCACCAGCGGACCGCTGCCCTGCGTGGCGACCTGCATGCGCAGGCCATTGACCTGCAGCGTCTGCAGGGTGGGTTGGTCCATGATGCGGGCCTCCTGGATCGTCATGCGGTGGTGATGGCGTCGGCCGGCTGGGCCATCCTGGCGATCAGGGCCGGCAGCCGCGCCGCCGCCGCGCCCGCTGCGATGCCGACCGACTGCGCAAGCGCGATCTTGTCGCTGTCCTCGGGCCGCACGCCGCGCATGTACACCGCGGCCGCGTTCAGCCGGTTCGAGGCGATCCAGGCATTCAACGCGGGATGCTGGCGCCAGCGTCCCATGTTGGCGAGCGTCACGGCCCACATGCGCAGCCAGTCTATCGGCCGCTCGGGGCTGGGCACCACGGCGCACATTGCGTTCTGCTCGGCTTCACCGGTCATGTGGCACTCGACCCAGGCGATCAGCGCGGCACTGAACAGCGGCTGGCAGGTGCGCACCATGAAGAGGTTGATGCGATTGCCGCCGAACACCGGCAGCCGCGGCGGCTGCACGATGGCGCTGGCGCTGCAGTCGATGTAGAGCGTGTCGGGGTCGGCGGCCACGCTGCCCTGCTTGAGCACGATGTGCGTCGGCTCGATGCGCAGCACGCGGCCCAGGCGCACGATGTCGTCGATGCGCCGCAGCTGCGCAAGCTCGGTCGTCGAGACCACCGCGCAGCGGTAGGTGGTGGGCTGCACCGCCGCGTCGATGCGCAGCAGCAGGGCCTGCGCCTCCAGCCGCGCGAACAGGTCGGCGGGCGAGTCGGCCTCGCCGATGGCCTGCAGTTGCTCGCGCTGACTGCCCATGCTGCGCTCGAAGTTCTCCAGCCCTGGCCGCAGGTTGGCGCGATCCATGAACCAGGCGTCGCGTGGCATGATCCAGCGGATCGCGGCCGGCGGCACGCCGTTCTCGAGCAGCCACAGGCAGGCGTCGATGCCCGTCTTGCCCGAGCCGACCACGGTGTAGCGCGCATGCGGCCGGGCGATCTCGGGCAGCCGGTTCGGCGGCACACAGCGCACGCCCTCGGCCAGGGCGTATTTGGGCGGATGGGTGGACGGCACGGTGGTGCGCGCATGGGTGGCATCGACCACCTTGCGACGCGCGGTGACGCGCTGGGTCTGACCGCTGGTCAGCGACGTCACTTGGTGTGCGCCATCGGCGCTCATGCCGTAGTCGGACATCGGCAGCCAGCGCACGCGGCCCGAGGGCAGGAAGCGCTGCTGCATCGCCTGGTCGAAATGAGCCAGCACCTCGGCGCCCGAGGCCAGGGCATACAGGCCGGCGTTGAAGCCGGTGCTGTCCTTGCCGCCGTGCCCGAGCTCGCGCGAGGCCACACCGTACCACTGCGAGGGCTGGTGCAGCCGCACGAAGGGGTAGGCGTCGTTCCAGTGCCCGCCGGGGCGGTGGTGACGATCGACCATCAGCAACGAGGCTTCGGGGTCCTCGGTCAGCAGCGTGTCGACGAAGGCCATCGCAGTGGCACCGGCGCCGACGACCAGATAGTCGGTCTCGATCAGGGGCAAGCTCACACGGATCTCCTGTCTTTGCCAGTTGGCCGGTCGGCTGCAGGACACATGACTGCGGTAGCCATCCTAGGCTGCTCGCGCGCGCAGTGTCAGCTTCAGCCCCACTGGCGACATCGTGAACGCCAGCCGCTCCTGCGCCGGCGCACCGTCGGGCGTCGTCACGGACTCGATCTCGAAGCTGCCAAGCAGCATCGCCATCGCCATCTTCATCTCCAGCAGCGCCAGGTAGCGCCCGGGGCAGATGCGCGGGCCGGCGCCGAACGGCATGCTCACGCGCTTGGCGGAGTTGGGCGCTGCGGGGTGGCCGCCGCCGTCGTTCAGCCACCGCTCGGGGTCGAAGGCTTCGGGATCCGGGAAGTTGCGCGCATCCACCGACCCCATGCGGGTCAGGAAGATCATCAGGCTGCCGGCCGGCATCTCCACACCGGCCACGACCGTGTCGCGCGCGGCCTGCTGCACCTGCATCGGTGCCACCGGCTTCAGGCGCATCGTCTCGTGGGCGCAGGCTTCGACGAAATCCAGCCGGCTCAGCTGATCCAGCCGCGTCGGCACGCGGTCGTCGCCCAGCACGGCGCGCACCTCGGCGCGCGCCCGCGCCAGCGCCTGCGGGTGGCGCGACAGCAGGTGGATCATCCAGGCCAGCGTGTTGGCGGTAGTGTCCTCGCCAGCCAGCAGCATCGTCAGCACGTTGCCGGAAACGTCGCGGTCGTTCAGGCCGCTGGCAGGGTCGTCGCGGGCGGCGATCATCGCCTCGATCAGGTTCGCCGGCGCCGCGCGCCGCGCCGGGTCGGCCGCCAGGCGTGCGCGCGCCTGCGCGATGAAGCCCTCCACCGCCTCGCGAAGCGCCTCGACGTGGCCGGCGAGCCGGCGGTCGGCCGGCAACCGGAAGTAGCGCCAGTAGGGAAACAGCGCCTGCAGGCGCCGGCCGAGCGCGGGCAAGATCTTGTCCAGGTGCTGCTGGATGATCTCGTCGTCGCTTTCCAACGTGTTGATGTCGGCACCGAAGGCCAGGCCGGCGATCGCATCGACCGTGAAGCGCATCAGGTCACCGGTGAGGTCGATCGCCTCGCCACGCGTCGCCGCGCCCTGCCAACGGCTCTGGAAGCGCTGCGTGATGTGGACCAGCGAGGGGAAGTAGGTCCTGATGTGGCCGGGGTCGAACGCCGCCATCACCATCGGCCGCTGGCGCCGCCACGTCTCGCCGTTGGAGGCGAAGACGCCGCCGAAGCCGATCTCGTCCGCGGCGGCCACCAGGCGTTCGGTGCGGCCGATCACCGCCGGGCGGTCGCGCAGAGCGGCGGCGATGGCCCGCGGGTCGGCGACGACGAGCATCCGCCGCCGACCCAGCCGAAGGCGGTAGGGGTCGCCGTAGGCGCGGCTCCAGCCCTCCAGCTGCAGGTGGAACCGTTCGGGCTGGATCTGCAGCGCGCTGCCCAGAAGCGGCAACCCGGGGGGACCCGGCAGGTCGGACAGGCGCCTGGGGCGGACGACGGCGAGGGCTTCGGTCATGGTCGCAGGCAGATTGACGTCGACACCCCCCCGAGTGTTGCACGCGGCCCGGCCACAGGGAGCCCCTCGGGCCGGGCGGGTGCGGGGCATCATCGGTGCCGGCTCTGACACCGCGCCGCCACGCCGCAGGCCGCCCCGTTCGCGGCACAGGGGTGGCCAAGACAGGGCCAACGCTGTCGAGGTCGCCCTGGACTTCCCGCTGCGGCTCGCTCGGTGCCACGCATGTCCGCGCTCTGCGAGTCGTCGACCTTCACCATGCAGCGGGACGCGATCCCGTGAAGAGTGCCGATGGCGAGGGTTGCCATCCCTCAAGGGCGAGCGGCGGCTGCCGAATTGACCGCCATCGCCGCTCTGCGCCGCCGCCGCTGCCGCTGCCGGGAAACGCCATGCAATGCCAGACCGTGACACACCGCACGCAAGGTGGCTGGTCAGCGCCGCTGCCGGTGGCCCTTGACAGTGAGCAAACGCTCGTCCTGGCGTTCGCAGCTCCCGAGTTGGCGGATTCACCTGGGCCTCTGGTCGAACTTGCCCGTGCCTTCCCGAATTCGGTCATTCTCGGCTGCTCGACCTCGGGCGAGATCGCGGGCAGCGAAGTTCTCGATGTCAGCGTCAGCGTCGCCGTGGCGCGATTCGCGCAGACGCGGCTGCGGCGCGCCATCACACGTGTCGAAGGCGACGCCGACTCCTTCGCAGCAGGCGCACGCGTGGCCGCGCAGCTGGCTCACGGCAGACCGGATGAACTGCAAGCCGTCTTCGTGCTCTGCACTGGCCTGCGGGTCAACGGTACCCAACTCGTGGATGGCATCGCCGCGGGCCTGCCGCGCGGCATCCCGATCACCGGCGGCCTCGCCGGAGACGGCAGCCGCTTCGCCCGCACCTGGGTGCTGGATGGCCAGCGGCCCGAGACGAACCATGTCTCCGCCGTTGGCTTGTACGGCAGCAACGTGCGCGTCGGTCATGGCTGCGATGCCGGCTGGTCGGATTTCGGACCCGAGCGAAGAATCACGCGCTCGAGCGGCAATGTGCTTTACGAACTCGACGGCAAGCCTGCGCTGGCGCTCTACAAGACCTATCTAGGCGAACGCGCTGCCGGCTTGCCCGGCACCGCTCTGCTGTTCCCTCTGGCAGTCCGGCGTGACGAGCATGACGATGACGCCCTGGTGCGGACAATCCTCGCCGTCGACGAGAAGGAGCAGTCCATGACTTTCGCCGGCGACCTCCCGGAGGGAGGCATCGCGCGCCTGATGCGCGCCAACACCGACAGATTGATCTGCAGCGCCGGCATGGCCGCCCGCGCGGCAAGTGCCGCGCTGGGTGCCGACACCAATGCTCTCGTGATCTCGGTCAGCTGCGTGGGCCGCCGACTGGTGCTCGGCCAGCGCGTCGAAGAGGAAGTCGAGACGGTGCGCGACAGCGTGCCCTGCCGTGGGACCCACGTTGGCTTTTACTCCTACGGCGAGATCGCTCCCGCATCGCCAGGCGCGGCGAGCGAGCTCCACAACCAGACGATGACGGTCACCGTCCTCAGCGAGGCTTGAAGCTCTGGCGATGGATCTGCACCCGTTGCTCAATCGCCAGCTCAGGCGGCTGAACATCGACGTCGCGCACGGCCCACAGGCCGGGGCTTGGCTCGATCTCCTGCGCCGGGTCAGCGATGCCTACCGGGAGCATGACCAGGAGCGCCAGCTGCTGGAACGCTCGCAGGCCCTGGCCTCGCAGGAGATGGCCACGCTGTATGCAACGGTAAGTGCGGATCGCGACGCGCTGGACGACCGCGTTCGCGAGCGCACCGAGGCCCTGCGCCTGAGCGAGGCGCGCCTGTCGAGTCTGTTGTCGCTGTCGGCCGACTGGATCTGGGAGCAGGACGCGGAGATGCGAATGACCTTCGTGTCCGATGGCTTCCGCTCGGCCGTTGGCATCGCGCCCCGCTTCCTCGGCAAGCGGCGCGTCTTCGGCCGAGAACTCCAGGCCGAGGCAGACGCGCTGGCGGCCCATGAGGCCTGCATCGAGGCACGTCGTCCCTTCCGCGATTTCAGGTACAGCATCTTGCGCCCCGACGGCGTCAGGCGCTGGGTGCGCGTGAGCGGCGAACCCGTGTTCGGCGACGGCGGCATCTTCTGCGGCTACCGAGGCGTCGGCCGCGACGTCACCGACGTCACGCTGGCAGAGCAACGCGTGCAAGAGCTGGCGCGCTACGACAGCCTGACCGGGCTTCCGAACCGGAACACGTTCCTCGGCGAACTCGAGCGCGCGATCATCCGCGCGCGTCGCACGCTGCAGTCATTTGCGCTGTGCTTCGTCGACCTGGACCGCTTCAAGACCATCAACGACAGCCTCGGGCATGGGGTCGGCGACGATTTGCTGGTAACGATGAGCCGGCGGCTGCGCGTCGCGCTGCGCGAGTCGGACCTGGTTGCCAGGCTCGGCGGCGACGAATTCGTGGTGCTGCTCGAGTCCGACTCGGACGCGGCCGACCTGGCGCGCGTGGCGCACAAACTGCTGGCCGCTGTGGGCGAACCGCTCGCGCTCGGCGGACGCAGTTGTCTCGTGACGGCCAGCATCGGCATTGCGAGATTCCCTTCCGACGGCGAGGACGCCACCACGCTGTTGCGGCACGCCGACGCCGCGATGTACCTGGCCAAGCAACGCGGCAAGAACAACGTGCAGTTCTATACGGCCGAGCTTGCCGACGAAGCCGCGCGTCAGTTCGCACTCGAATCCGAGCTGCGGCTCGCGATCGCGCGCGACGAACTCGTGCTGCACTTCCAGCCCAAGATCGAGGTTGCGACCGGGAGGATGTGCGGTGTCGAAGCACTCTTGCGCTGGTCCCACCCGCAGCGCGGCATGGTACCGCCCGGCGAATTCATCCCACTCGCCGAGGAGCGCGGGCTGATCGTCGCCATTGGCCGCTGGGTAATGCTAGCCGCCTGCCGGCAGATCCGGGTCTGGAATGACGCCGGGCTGGCAGCGCCGCCGGTGGCGGTCAACCTGTCGGCGCGCCAGTTCGGGAGCGAATCGCTGGTCGACGACCTCGTCGAGGCGATGACCCAGCATGGGGTCCCACCCTCCCAGATCGAAGTGGAGCTGACCGAGAGCGTGCTGATGGCGGAGCCAGAGCGGGCGAGCGCGGTGCTCGCTCGCCTGTGCGCGATGGGCGTGCGCATCGCGATCGACGACTTCGGCACCGGCTATTCGTCACTGTCGTACCTGAAGCGCTTTCCGGCCCAATCGGTCAAGATCGACCGCTCGTTCATCAGCGGACTGCCGGCAGACCGCGACGACGCCGCGATCACCCAAGCCGTCATCGCGATGGCACACAGCCTCGGACTGACGGTCGTGGCCGAGGGCGTGGAATGCGAGGAGCAACTGGCGATGCTGCGTCGGCTCGGTTGCGATGAGGCGCAGGGCTTCCTGCTCGGCCGCCCGATGCCTGCCGAAGACCTCGCGCGGCGCCTGGATCCCGGACGCGAGGCACTGGCGCTTCGCTCGTGGTCGCTGGCGGAGTGACGTCGACGACCGCCGGGCGTTGAGCGCGGCCCAGCCAGCGGGATCCCCTCGGGTCGCGCGGGGGCGGGGCATCATCCGAGCTGGCTCTGACACCGCGCCGCCACGCCACCGGCGCCGACCTCGACGACAAGCCCCATGAGCAAGACCCACATCCACACCGTCCAGATCCACTTCGGCGACTGCGACCCCGCCGGCATCGTCTTCTTCCCCAACTTCAGCCGCTGGATGGACGAGGCCTCGCTGGCCTTCTTCATGGCCTGCGGCGTGCCGCCCTGGCGCGAACTGGTCAAGACGCGCGGCATCGTCGGCACGCCGCTGCTCGAGATCCACACCCGGTTCCTGCGGCCCGCGACCTACGGCGAAACGATCCAGATCCACACGACGATCGAGGACTGGGCGGCCAAGACCTTCTGCCACCGCCATGTCGTCAAACGCGGCCACACGCTGCTGTGCGAAGGCACCGAGGTGCGCGCCTTCGTGACGCGCGACGCGGCCGACCCGGAGCGCATCCGCGCCATCCCGGTGCCCGAGGACATCAAGGCGCTCTGCCTCTGAACGTGCCGCGGGGCGCCGGCCCGCCGCGTCAGCCGCAGTCGGCCGCGGCGTGCCGGCCGATGAAGCCGGCCACCGCCTCGATCAGCGCCTCGGGCTGGTCGCGCTGCGGGGAATGGCCGCAGTTCGCCAGCTCGAGCAGCCGGGTTTCCGGCACGCGAGCCGCGATGCCGCGGATCTGCGCCAGCGTGCCGTACTCGTCGTCCACCCCCTGCACCGCGAGCAGCGGGCAGCGGATGGCGGCAATCTCGTCGGCGATCGACCAGTCGCGGAAGGACGGCCGCAGCCAGGCCCCGTTCCAGCCCCAGAACGCCGAGTCGGGATCGTCGTGGTAGCGCGCCAGCCCCTTGCGCAGGTCGCCCTGCGCGTAGGCGTCGCGGGCGCGCTCGATGCTGGCCACCGAGACGTCCTCGACGACGATGTGCGGCGCGACCACGATCGCCCCCGCCGTCAGCATCGGGAAACGGGCTGCGAACAGCAGCGCGATCGACCCGCCGTCGCTGTGGCCGAAGAGCCAGACGGGCTTGGCGTGGGCATCGATGCCGAGCGCCGGCAGCAGCGCCGGCAGCAACTCGTGCGCCTGGCGGTGCATGAAATCCAGGTTCCAGATCTCTTCCGCGCCGCGCGGCGTCGAACGGCCGTAGCCTGGCCGTGAATAGACCAGCCCGCGACAGCCGGCCGCCTGGCACAGGCGCTGCGGAAAGTCCTTCCACATCGCCAGCGACCCCAGGCCTTCGTGCAGGAAGACGAGCAACGGCGCCTGGCGGTCGTCGCTGCCGACCCACCCATACTCGATGCGAACGCGCCGGCCGGCCCAGTCGATCTGGGTGAATGCCGGCATCGTCATGACGCCGCAGCCTCCTTCTCGCGCAGCTTGAAGCGCTGGATCTTGCCGGTCGCGGTCTTGGGCAGCTCGGCAATGAACTCGATCGAGCGAGGGTACTTGTACGGCGCGAGGCGGTCCTTGACGAAGGCCTTGAGCTCGGCCTCGGTGGCCTGGCTGCCTTGCTTGAGGACGACGAAGGCCTTGGTCTTGGTCAGGCCCTCGGCATCGACCACGCCGATGACCGCGGCCTCGAGCACCGCCGGGTGCTGGACCAGCGTGGCCTCGACCTCGAACGGTGAGACATAGACGCCGCTGACCTTGAGCATGTCATCGCTGCGCCCCGAATAGGTGTAGCTGCCATCGCCGTTGCGCACGTACTTGTCGCCGCTCTTGGTCCAGCCGCCCTGGAAGGTCTCGCGCGTCTTGGTCCGGTTGCCCCAGTACATCATCGCCGCCGACGGGCCGTGGATGTACAGGTCGCCGGGCTCGCCGTCTGGCACCGCCGCGCCGCCTTCGCCGCGCAGTTCGATCTCGTAGCCCGGCACCGGCCAGCCGGTGGTGCCGTAGCGCACTTTCTCGGGCCAGTTCGACAGGAAGATGTGCAGCATCTCGGTCGATCCGATGCCATCGACGATGTCGACGCCGAAATGGCGCTTGAAGCGCTCGCCGAGGTCGGCCGGCAGGGCCTCACCAGCCGACGACACGAGGCGGATCGCGACGTCCTCGCGCGCCGGCAGGTGCGGGCTGGCGAGCATGCCGGCGAAGCCGGTCGGCGCACCGTAGAACACGGTCGGCCTGACGTTGCCCACGCCACCGGTCAGGCGCTTGAAGGTGGCGTCCGGTGTCGGGCGCTCGGCCATCAACAGCGTCGTCGCGCCGACGCCGAGCGGAAAGGTCAACGCGTTGCCCAGGCCGTAGGCGAAGAACAGCTTGGCGGCGGAGAAGCAGACATCGGTCTCGCGCAGGCCGAGCACGGCCTTGGCATAGAGCTCGATCGTCCAGTACGGGTTGGCATGCGAATGCACGGCGCCCTTTGGGCGGCCGGTCGAACCCGACGAGTACAGCCAGAACCCGGGGTCGTCGGGGCCGGTGGCCGCCGGCCGCGGCGCTGCCTCGTGGGCGGCGATGAAGACCTCGAACTCGACCTCGGCCGGGTGCAGCGGGGCGACCGGTCGCGAGACGACCACCTTCTTCACCTCGTGGTCGGACTTGATCATCGCCCCGGTGAGCACGGGCAGCAGTGCACCGGAGACCAGTGCCGCCTGGGCCCGCGAATGCTCGAGCATGTAGGCATAGTCGTCGGCGGTGAGCAGCGTGTTGACGGCCACCGGCACCAGCCCGGCGTACACCGCGCCGAGGAAGCTCACCGGCCAGTCGCAGCTGTCGTGCATCAGCAGCAGCACGCGCTCCTCGCGCCGCAGGCCCAGCGAGCGCAGCGCCGCGGCCAAGCGGCGAACGCGCTCGTCGAGCTGGCCGTAGGCAAGCGTGCCGTGGTCGTCGATGAAGGCGGGCTTGGCGCCCCGCGCGGCATTTGCGGCTAGCAGGTGGGCCGCGAAGTTGAACCTGTCGGGCGGCGGGGCGACGGCAGTGACGGGGCTCATCGGGTCTCCTGATCTCGGGATCGCTGGCGCACGGACTCGACCGCCGGCGCCAAGGTTGCACCGAAGTTCGCGAGCACCGCGGTGCTCGCCTGCACCGCACTGCGCCGATGGTAGAAGCTCAGCGCCCGCAGGCCACCCAGTTCTTCCCCACCTCCGGCGCGGCCGGGGCCGCCGTGCAACGACTGCGGCATCACGTTGCCGTGGCCGGTGTGCAGCGCGCCAACGTCGGGCGAGACCACATGCACGCGCCCGTGACCGGTGGCGAGCTCGATCGCCGCCGCGGCCAGCGCCGCCGCATCGCTGCCATAGACCGACGCCACCAACGAGCCCTGGCCGCTCCGAACCAGCGCCTGCGCATGTGTCGCGTCGCGGTAGGGCACGAGCGTGGCCACCGGGCCGAAGACCTCGGTGTCGTGAACCCGATCGGCAGCATCGCTGCCGGCCGTGCTGCGCGTGCCCAGCAGGGTCGGGCCGACGCAACACGCCACCGCGGCATCGGCATCGACCAGCGCATGGCCGGCGCCATCGTGCAGCACCTCGGTCTGCGACTGCAGCCGCGCGAGCCCTTCGCGCACCGCACCCAGCTGCGCCCGGCTGATGAGTGCGCCCATGCGGACCGACTCGTTGCGCGGGTTGCCGACAGTTGTCTTGACCAGCCGCGCCGAGATCGCCGCGGCGGTGTCACCGTACGCGGCCTCGGGCACGAAGACACGGCGGATCGCGGTGCACTTCTGGCCCGACTTGACCGTCATTTCGCGCACCACTTCCTTGACCAGCAGGTCGAACGCCTCGCCGCCCGGCGCCTCACCTTCGAGCAGCAGCGCGCTGTTAAGGCTGTCTGCCTCGATGTTCACGCGCACCGAACGCTGCACCACGGCCGGGTGCGAGCGGATCGAGGCCGCCGTCTCGGCCGACCCGGTGAACGAGACGACGTCGAAAGGCTGCAGTTGATCCATCAGCCCTGCCGCGCTGCCGCAGACTACCGACAGTGCGCCGCGAGGCAGAACACCGGCGTCGACCACGTCGCGCACCATGCGCTGGGTCAGCCAGGCGGTGGCGGTGGCCGGCTTGACGATGACCGGCACGCCCGAGAGCAGCGCCGGCGCGGCCTTTTCCCAAAACCCCCATGCCGGGAAGTTGAAGGCATTGATGAACAGTGCCAGGCCCTGCGACGGCACCAGCAGGTGCTGGCTCTGGAACAGCGGGTCCTTGGCGAGCCGGGCCGGCTCGCCGTCGAGTAGGAAGCGCCGGTCGCCCAGGCCCGCGCCCAGCTTGGCGTAATGGCCAAGGGTGAACAGCGCGCCGTCGATGTCGACCGCCGAGTCGTTCTTCACGGTGCCACTGTTGGCGGTCGCGATCGCGTAGTACGCATCGCGCTGCGCCTGCATCACCCTGGCCGCGGCGGCCAGCATCGCGGCGCGCTCGCCGTAGCTGAGAGCGCGCAGCGCCGCACCGCCGGTGTCGCGGGCGTAGGCGAAAGCGGCCGCCAGGTCGAGCCCGGTGGCGTCGACGCGCACGAGCTCGTCGCCGAGCACGGGATCGATCAGGCGCGTGCCCGCGCCGGCTCCGGCCTGCCAGCGGCCGGCGACGAAGTTGGGGAGGAGTTCGGTCATGGTTGGGCAGCCTCGGCTGGAGGAGTGAAGGCGGGCGCGGCGTCGAGTGGCCGGCCGGCGAGTTGCAGAGCGAACTCGGCGATCGCGCCGCGGAACGCCTCGGGAGTGGTCGGGCCGGAAACGGAACGGGGGGTCATGGCAGCCAACTCCACTTGACGTCGCCGGCTTGCAGCCGACGGGAAGATGAATTATTGTGCGCATTGCGACCCTAATTTTCGAGCCCTTCGATGTCAAGCACTATATTGCGTGATTCAGGGTTATCCCCGACTGCCAAGCGCGCCAAAGTGCCAGCTGCGACCCTGCCGGCGGGAACCGCCGCACTCGGCGAATCCGCAGAGGTCGGCAAGAACCCGCTCCTCGTCGCCCTCGGCGAGCGGGCACGCGCGCTGCGCTCCCGCCGGGGGATGACGCGCAAGGCGGTTGCGCTCGCCGCCAACGTCTCCGAGCGCCACCTGGCGAACCTGGAATACGGCATCGGCAACGCGTCGATCCTGGTCCTGCAGCAGGTGGCGCAGGCGCTGCAGTGCTCGCTGGCGGAGCTGCTCGGCGACGTGACGACCTCGACGCCCGAATGGCTGCTGATCCGCGAGTTGCTCGAGCAGCGCGACGAGGCGACGCTTCGCCGCGTGCGCGTGGCGATCGGCGAGATGCTCGGCACCGGCGGGCGCAACGCCACGCGCAGCACGAGGGTGGCGCTGATCGGGCTGCGCGGTGCCGGCAAGTCGACGCTCGGCCAGATGCTGGCCGAGGATCTGGACTACCCGTTCATCGAACTCAGCCGCGAGATCGAGAAGTTCGCCGGCTGCAGCGCAGCCGAGATCCAGGCCCTGTACGGCCAGCACGCCTACCGGCGCTACGAGCGGCGGGCGCTGGAAGAGACGATCCAGATCTACCCCGAGGCGGTTATCGCCACCCCCGGTGGGCTGGTGTCCGATGCCGCCACCTTCAACCTGCTGCTGTCGCACTGCACGACCGTGTGGCTGCGCGCCAGCGCCGAGGACCACATGCGGCGCGTCACCGCGCAAGGCGACCTGCGTCCTATGGCCGCCAGCAAGGAAGCGATGCGCGACCTCAAGGGCATCCTCGCCGGACGGGCAGCTTTCTACTCCAAGGCGGAGTTCAGTCTCGACACCAGCGCCCAGCCACTGGATGCCACCTTCGCGATGCTGCGCGACCTCGTGCGGCGTGCGCTTCAGCCTGCCAGTTGAGTCGGCGATAATGCATTAAAGTGCTTGACGCTCGCAGAGGATATGAATTATTATTCCGATTGTCGAACCATCGCATTGCGCGCATTCCATTGCGTGCACCCCAGGAGACCGACCGATGAGCGCCGCACCCCGCGTTGACTACCAGACCCACCCTTCGCGCTACCGCCACTGGAAGCTGAAGTTCGAAGGCCCGGTCGCCACCTTGGCCGCCGACTTCGACGAGAACGGCGGCCTGGCTCCCGGCTACAAGCTCAAGCTCAACAGCTACGACCTGGGCGTGGACATCGAGCTCAACGACGCGGTCCAGCGCATCCGTTTCGAGCACCCCGAGGTGCGCACCGTGGTGCTGACAAGCGCCCGCGACAAGGTCTTCTGCTCGGGCGCGAACATCTTCATGCTCGGCCTCAGCAGCCATGCGTGGAAGGTCAACTTCTGCAAGTTCACCAACGAGACGCGCAACGGCCTGGAGGACTCCAGCAAGCACAGCGGACTGAAGTTCCTGGCTGCCGTCAACGGCGCCTGCGCCGGCGGCGGTTACGAACTCGCGCTGGCCTGCGACGAAATCATCCTCATCGACGACCGCAGCAGTGCGGTGAGCCTGCCCGAGGTGCCGCTGCTCGGCGTGCTGCCGGGCACCGGCGGCCTGACCCGCGTCACCGACAAGCGCCACGTGCGCCACGACCTGGCCGACATCTTCTGCACCACCACCGAGGGCGTGCGCGGCCAGAAGGCCAAGGACTGGCGGCTGGTCGACGACATCGCCAAGCCGGCGGTGTTCGCGCAGAAGGTGCAGGAGCGCGCGCTCGAACTCGCGCAATGCAGCGACCGTCCGGCTGGCGCCCAGGGCGTCGAGCTGGCGCCGCTGCAGCGCCGGGTCGAGGCCGACGCGCTGCGCTATCCGAACGTCGTGGTCGAAATCGACCGTGCCAAGCGCACCGCATCCTGGACCGTGAAGGGGCCGACGAGCCCGCAGCCCGGCGATATCGCTGCCATCGAGACCGCAGGCGCGGCCTGGTACCCGCTGGCGCTGGCACGCGAACTGGAAGACGCGATCCTCTCGATGCGCACCAACGAACTCGAGATCGGCACCTGGCTGATCAAGACCGAAGGCGACCCCGCGGCGGTGATGGCGATGGACGCCACGCTGCTCGCGCTCAAGGACCACTGGCTCGTGCGCGAGACGATCGGACTGCTGCGCCGCAGCTTCAGCCGGCTCGACGTCTCGTCGCGCAGCCTGTTCGCGCTGATCGAGCCGGGTTCATGCTTCGCCGGCACGCTGCTCGAGCTGGCGCTGGCCTGCGACCGCAGCTACCAGCTGATGCTGCCCGACGCCGCCGAGCGCAGCCCGACGCTGACGCCGGGCGAGGCCAACTTCGGCCTCTATCCGATGATCACCGGCCAGAGCCGGCTGGTGCGCCGCTACTACGGCGAGCAGCCTGCGCTCGATGCGGTGCGTGCCAAGATCGGCCGGCCGCTGGACGCCGACGCCGCGTTCGCGCTCGGCCTGATCACCAGCCATCCCGACGACATCGACTGGGCCGACGAGATCCGCATCGCCGTCGAGGAGCGGGTGGCGATGTCGCCCGATGCGCTGACGGGCATGGAGGCCAACCTGCGCTTCAACGGCCCAGAGAACATGTTCACGCGCGTCTTCGGCCGTCTCACCGCCTGGCAGAACTGGATCTTCCAGCGCCCCAACGCCGTCGGCGAGAAGGGGGCGCTGAAGGTCTACGGCAAAGGCGACAAGGCCGCCTTCGACTGGACCCGAGTCTGAGAACACCACGGAGCAACGAGATGAGCACCATCACCTACGCCGACAAGATCCCCAACAACGTCGGTCTGTCCGAAGACCGCACGCTGCAGCGCGCCCTCGAACAGTGGCAGCCGAACTACCTGAACTGGTGGGCTGACATGGGCCCCGACGGCAGCCAGAACTTCGATGTCTATCTCCGCACCGCGGTCAGCGTCGACCCGCAGGGCTGGGCGCAGTTCGGTCACGTCAAGATGCCTGACTACCGCTGGGGCATCTTCCTCAACCCGGGCGAGGCCGACCGCAAGATCCACTTCGGCGACCACAAGGGCGAAGCCGCTTGGGCAGACGTGCCCGGCGAATACCGCGCCAACCTGCGCCGCATCATCGTGACGCAGGGCGACACCGAGCCCGCGAGCGTCGAGCAGCAGCGTCACCTGGGGCTGACCGCGCCCAGCCAGTACGACCTGCGCAACCTGTTCCAGGTCAACGTCGAGGAAGGCCGGCATCTCTGGGCGATGGTCTACCTGCTGCACAAGTACTTCGGCCGCGACGGCCGCGAGGAGGGCGAAGCGCTGCTCGAGCGCCGCAGCGGCCAGCAGGACAACCCGCGCATCCTGCAGGCCTTCAACGAGGAGACGCCCGACTGGCTGAGCTTCTTCATGTTCACCTACTTCACCGACCGCGACGGCAAGTTCCAGCTCTGCGCGCTGGCCGAGAGCAGCTTCGACCCGCTGGCGCGCACGACCAAGTTCATGCTCACCGAGGAAGCCCACCACATGTTCGTGGGCGAGAGCGGCGTCGGCCGCGTCGTCCAGCGCACCTGCGCGGCGATGAACGAGCTCAAGACCGACGACCCGACCCGGCTGCGCGCGGCCGGCGTCATCGACCTGCCGACCCTGCAGCGCTACCTCAACTTCCACTTCAGCGTCACGATCGACCTCTTCGGCGCCGACGAGAGCAGCAACGCCGCCACCTTCTACAGCACCGGTCTGAAGGGCCGCTTCGAGGAAGGCAAGCGCAGCGACGACCACCAGCTCAAGGGCCAGACCTACAAGGTGCTCAATGCCGTGGGCGGCCGCCTGGTGGAGAAGGAGGTGCCGATGCTCAACGCGCTGAACGAGGTGCTGCGAGACGACTACATCAAGGACAGCATCGCCGGCGTCGAACGCTGGAACAAGGTCATCGAGAAGGCCGGCATCCCCTTCCGCCTGAAGACGCCGCACAAGGCCTTCCACCGCAACATCGGCGCGCTCTCGGGCGTGAAGGTGTCGCCGAACGGCGAAGTGGTCAGCGAAGCCGAATGGGCCGCCCATGTCGACCAGTGGCTGCCCAGCCCCTCCGACCGTGCCTTCGTGCGCAGCCTGATGGGCCGCGTCGTCGAGCCCGGCAAGTTCGCCAACTGGATCGCGCCGCCGGTGATGGGCATCAACCGCCAGCCCGTCGATTTCGAATACGTGCGCTTCGCTTAACCTCTCAGTTCGCGCGGCATGAAGAGGGGGCCGAGAGGCCCCCTCTGCCCAAGGAGACACGCCATGGACATGGCCGACACCGCGGTGATCAGGCAGCACCTGATCGACCCCGAGATCTGCATCCGCTGCAACACCTGCGAAGCCACGTGCCCGGTGGGAGCGATCAGTCACGACGACCGCAACTACGTCGTCGATGCCGACAAGTGCAAGCTCTGCATGGCCTGCGTGCCGCCCTGCCCCACCGGCTCGATCGACAACTGGCGCACCGTGCCGCGTGTCGCGGCCTACAGTGTCCAGGCCCAGCTGGGTTGGGACAGCCTGCCCGCCGAACTGACGCCCGAGCAGCTGGCCGAATCGGGCGTCGCCGCAGAAGCCGTGCCGGCCGAACAGCCCATGGCACCCATGCTGCCTGCCGCGGCCAGCGGCGAGACGGTGTTCGACAGCGCCCATTACGGTGCCACCCAGCCGCCCTGGTCCGCAGCGCACGCCTACACCAACCTCTACGGCCCCAGGGCGGCCGAGAAGTTCGTCACCGCCACCGTCGTCGGGAACGTCCGCGTGACCCAGGTCGGCCGCGAGTACGACACCCACCACCTGATGCTCGACTTCGGCGCCATGCCCTTCCCGGTGCTCGAAGGACAGTCGATCGGCATCGTGCCGCCGGGCACCGATGCGGCCGGCCGCCCGCACCACGCGCGCCAGTACAGCATCGCCAGCCCGCGCAACGGCGAGCGGCCCGGCTACAACAACGCTTCGCTGACCATCAAGCGCGTGCTCGAGGACCACCAGGGCCGGCCCGTGCGCGGGGTGGCCAGCAACTACCTGTGCGACCTGCAGGTGGGCGACAAGGTGCAGGTCATCGGCCCCTTCGGCGCCAGCTTCCTGATGCCCAATCATCCAAAGAGCCACATCGTGATGATCTGCACCGGCACCGGCAGCGCGCCGATGCGGGCGATGACCGAATGGCGGCGCCGGCTGAGAAGTTCGGGGAAATTCGAGGGCGGCAAGCTGATGCTGTTCTTCGGCGCGCGAACCAAGGAAGAGCTGCCCTACTTCGGCCCGCTGCAGAACCTGCCCAAGGACTTCATCGACATCAACTTTGCCTTCAGCCGCACGCCTGGCGCACCAAGGCGCTACGTGCAGGACGTGATGCGCGAGCGCGCGGCCGACCTCGCGGCCCTGCTCGCCGACGCCAACGCGTACTTCTTCGTCTGCGGCCTGAAGAGCATGGAGGAGGGCGTGGTGCTCGCGCTGCGCGACGTGGCACGGCAGGCCGGCCTGGCCTGGGAGACGATCGCCGCGGCGCTGAAAAGGGAAGGCCGCCTGCACCTGGAGACCTACTGATGAGCGGGCGCGCTCCCGCCGCGACGGACGGCGTGCAGGTCACGCGCCGCGCTCCCGGCGTCGCCCAGGTCACGATGGCGCGGCCGGCGGTCTTCAACGCCTTCGACGAAGCGATGATCGCCGCCCTCGACGCCGCCTTCGCGCTGCTCGCCGACGACCCTGGCGTGCGCGTGATCGTGCTCGCCGGCGAAGGCCGGCACTTCAGCGCCGGTGCGGACCTGCAGTGGATGCAGCGTGCGAGCAACGCGTCGCAGGAGTGGAACCTGCAGGACGCACGCCGCTTCGCGGCGATGCTCGCGCGCATCGACCGCTGCCCCAGGCCGACCGTGGCCCGCGTGCAGGGCGCGGCACTGGGCGGCGGCGTCGGCCTGGCCTGCGCGTGCGACGTCGCGGTCGCCGCCGACGACGCGAGCTTTGCGGTCAGCGAGGCGAAGTTCGGCATCCTGCCGGCGGTCATCGGGCCCTACCTCACCAATGCCGTGGGCAACCGGCAGGCGCGACGTCTGGCGCTGACCACCGAGCGCATCGGCGCTGCCGGGGCGCTGGCACTGGGCCTGGTACAGCACGTGGTGGCCCCCGACGCACTCGACGCGTCGGTCGACCGCGTGGTCGCCGACCTGCTCGCGGGCGGCCCCGCCGCCCAGCGCGAAATCAAGCAGCTCTTCGCGCAGCTCGAGGTCGGTGCCGTCACGCCGGCCGTGATCGAGCTGACCGCGCAGACCATCGGCCGCGTTCGCGGCACCGACGAGGCGCGCGAAGGCTTCGCCGCCTTCCTGGCCAAGCGGCCGGCAAACTGGATTCCACGATGAACGAGATCAGGCTGCAAGGTGCGACGGTGCTGGTCATCGGCGCCGGCATCATGGGCAGCGGCATCGCGCAGGTGGCGGCGCAGGCCGGCCACGCGGTGCAGCTGTTCGACGCCCGCGAAGGTGCGGCAGCGCAGGCCCGCGACAGGCTCGCCGCCACCTTCGATGGCCTGGTCGCCAAGGGCCGGTTCGAGCCCGCCGCGGCGCGGGCCTGCCTGGCGCGCATCGTGCCGGCGGCTGCGCTGGATGAAGCCCGCGGCGTGTCGCTGGTGGTCGAGGCCATCGTCGAGGACCTGGCGGTCAAGCGCGCGCTGTTGCAGCAAATCGAAGGCATCGTCGGCGCCGACTGCGTGCTGGCCACCAACACCTCGTCGATCTCGGTCACCGCGCTGGCGGCCGGCCTGGCTCGGCCCGAGCGGCTGGTCGGGATGCACTTCTTCAACCCGGTGCCGCTGATGAAGCTGGTCGAGGTCGTCTCGGGCCTGCACACCGACCCCGCCGTGGCCGCCGCGATCTTCGAGCTGAGCAAGGCCTGGGGCAAGGTGCCGGTGCACGCGCGATCGACGCCGGGCTTCATCGTCAACCGCATCGCCCGGCCCTACTATGCCGAGGCGCTGGCGTTGCTGCTGGAGCAGGCCGCCACGCCGGCGGTGATCGACGCCTGCCTGCGCGGCGCCGGCTTCCGCATGGGGCCCTGCGAGTTGATGGACCTGGTCGGCCACGACACCAACTTCGCGGTCACGCGATCGGTGTTCGAGGCCAACTTCTTCGACAAGCGCTACCAGCCTTCGCCGCTGCAGCACGAGATGGTCGACGGCGGCCTGCTCGGACGCAAGAGCGGGCGCGGCTTCTACCGCTACCCGGCCGACGGCGCGCCGAGCCTGCCGGTGGCGGTGCACGAGGCGCCGGCCACCGCGCAGTCGGTCACCGTGCACGGCAGCGGGCCGCTGGCCGATTTCCTGGCCGACGCGGCGGCCAAGGCGCTGGCGCCGCAAGGCTGGGGGCCGGCGCGCGAGGGCGACAGCGACTGGACCGGGCTGGCCATCAACGGTGGGAGGCTGGTGCTCACCGACGGCCGTTCGGCCCAGGCGATCGCGGCGGGGAGCGACCCCACTCACGCCGGCCCATCGGGCAGCCGCGACATCGCGGTCTTCGACCGCCCACTGGCGCAACCCGCTCCACCGGGCACGGCACTGGCCTTCGCGGTCGCCGCCAGCGCCAGCCCGGCCTGGCACGGGCAGGCCGACGCCTGGCTGGCCGCGCTCGGGTTCACGCCTTTGCGTGTTGCCGACACGCCGGGCCTGGTCGTGGCGCGCACGGTGGCGATGCTGATCAACGAAGCGGCCGATGCCGTGCTCCAGGGCGTGTGCACGCCCGAAGGCGCCGACGCCGCGATGAAGCTCGGCGTCGCCTGGCCGGCCGGGCCCTTCGAGTGGCTGGCCGGCTGGAGCGCCGCCGATGCAGCGGCGCTGATCGACCGCCTGGACGCCCACTATCGGGGCGAGCGCTATCGTGTCGGACCCTGGCTGCGCCAGCGAGCCCTTGGAGCCACGTCATGAACCAGGCCTATATCTGCGACGCCATCCGCACCCCCTTCGGCCGCTACGGCGGAGCGCTGTCCTCGGTCCGCACCGACGACCTGGCCGCGCTGCCGATCCAGGCCCTGATGCAACGCAACCCGAGGGTCGATTGGGCGTCGGTGAGCGACGTGCTCTATGGCTGCGCCAACCAGGCCGGCGAGGACAACCGCAACGTCGCGCGGATGGCGGCGCTGCTCGCCGGGCTCGCGGTCGAAGTCGGTGGCGCAACGATCAACCGCCTGTGTGGCTCGGGCATGGACGCGGTGGGTAGCGCGGCGCGCGCGATCCGCTGTGGCGAGGCGCAACTGGTGATCGCCGGCGGCGTCGAGAGCATGAGCCGCGCGCCATTCGTGATGCCGAAGGCCGAGACCGCTTTCAGCCGCGCCAACGCGGTCCACGACACGACGATCGGCTGGCGCTTCGTCAACAGGCTGATGAAGGAACGCTACGGCGTCGACTCGATGCCCGAGACGGCCGAGAACGTGGCCGCGCAGTACGGCATCGAGCGCACGGCGCAGGACCGGATGGCCTTGCGCTCGCAGCTCAACGCTGTCAAGGCCCAGCAGAGCGGCTTCTTCGATGCCGAGATCGCGCCGGTGACCCTGCCGCAGAAGAAGGGCGAGCCCATCGTCGTCGCCAGGGACGAGCACCCGCGCGAGACCAGCCTGGAGGCGCTGGCCAGGCTCAAGGGCGTGGTCAGGCCCGACGGCACGGTCACCGCCGGCAACGCCAGTGGCATCAACGACGGCGCCTGCGCGCTGCTGCTGGCCAGCGAGGCCGCCGCCTGGCGCCATGGCCTGGTGCCGCGCGCGCGCGTCGTCGGCATGGCCACCGCCGGCGTGCCGCCGCGGATCATGGGCATCGGCCCGGCGCCGGCCACGCGCAAGGTGCTCGAACTCACCGGCCTGGCCCTGTCGCAGATCGACGTGATCGAGCTCAACGAGGCCTTCGCAGCGCAGGGCCTGGCGGTGCTGCGCGAGCTGGGCCTGGCCGATGACGACGACCGCGTCAACCCCAACGGCGGCGCGATCGCGCTCGGCCACCCGCTGGGCGCCAGCGGCGCGCGGCTGGTGGCGACGGCGGTCAACCAGCTTCACCGCAGCGGCGGGCGCTACGCCTTGTGCACGATGTGCATCGGCGTCGGCCAGGGCATCGCGCTGGTCGTCGAGCGGGTGTGATCCTGAGCGGCTGATCGCGCGTCGCGATCAGCCTGCGAGTGGCGGGGACGTCGCGCGACGCAGAGCCGGCGCGCGCGGCTCGATGGCGAACGAAGCCCACGGACTCAATCGCCCGTGGGCCCGGCCGTCGACCTCGGACCAGGTGGCGCATGCCTGCTGCCACGCCGGTCTGCATGCCGCCGGCGATAGGGCCACCGTCACGACACGCAGACCCGGTGTCGACCCGAGCGCTTGGCCTCGTACAGCGCGAGGTCGGCACGCGCCAGGAGCGAGGGCGCATCCACGTCCGGTCCGCTGCGGACGATGGTCGACGCGCCGATGCTCAGCGTCACGACCGGCGCTACCGGCGAGTCGCCATGCGGGATGGCGGCATCGACGACGGCTGCCAGACAGGTCCGGGCATGGGCCTGCGCACCGGCGGCGTCGGTATACGGCAGCAGCAGCACGAATTCCTCGCCGCCGTAGCGGGCCACGAGGTCGGTCGGGCGGCGCGTGCAGGTCTGCAGCAGCTTGGCCACCCGGCGCAGGCAGGCGTCGCCCGCCGGATGGCCGTGGTGGTCGTTGAAGCGCTTGAAATGGTCGATGTCGCACAGCAGCAGCGACAGCGGGCCGCCATGCCGGGTGGCGCGCGCCCACTCCTCGCGCAGCGTGTCGTCGAAGACGCGCCGATTGGCGATGCCCGTCAGAGAGTCGGTCATCGACAGCTGCGCCATGCGTTCATTGGCGCGGTCGAGCTCCCCGTTCAGCGCCTGCAGCGCCTGCTCGCGGCGCACGAGCTCGGTGACGTCGCTGCGCACCCCGGCGATGCCGCCGTCGGCCGTGCGCCGCTCGTCGATCCGCAGCCAGCGGTTGTCAGGCAGCGCTTGCAGCAGCGGCGGCCCCGGATGCCGATGCGCAGCCAGCCGCTCGGCCAGCCAGGCCTCCTCGCGCCCGGTGGCCTGCGGGTACTGGCCGTTCGCGAGTCCCATCCGCAAGAGGTCCTCGAAGCGCGCACCGGTCCGGATCGCCGCAGCCGACGCGGCATAGAGCTCGCGGTACTTGGCGTTGCACAGGACGAGCCGGTCGTCGGCGTCGTACAGGGCGAAGCCGTCGGGAAGCGCCTCGATGGCTTCGCGCAGGCGGCTCGAGGCCTGCTCGGCCGCGGCGCGCTGTTCGATCTCCTCGGTGACGTCGACCCGCGCGCCGACCACCCCGCCCTCACGCGTGCGGTGCTCGTAGACCCGCATCCAGCGGCCGCCGGTTCGGTGCAGCGACACGCTGGGCAGCGCGCGCCGCTGCGACTGGCGCCGGTCGAGCCATTCGTCGACCGTGGTGCCGCCCAGGTCGAGCGCGCCGGCAGCGGCATTGGCGCGCACCAGCGCCTCGAAGCTCGGCCGCTGGCGCAGCAGCTCGGCCACCTGCGGGTAGCCATCGGCCAGCCGGGCGTTGCCGAGCACCAGCCGGTCCTCGGCATCGAAGAGCTCGAATCCCGCCGGCAGCACCTCGATCGCGTCCGCCAGCCGGGCGGCAGCACGCTCCGCGGCGCGCTGCACCTCGACCAGCTCGGTGACGTCGGTGCTGTACGACAGCAGGCTCCCGTCGGCCAGCCGCCGCTCGGTGATGCGGCGCCAGCGACCTCCGGCGTGCTGCCGCAGGAACTCGATGCCGCCCTGCTGGTGCCGGGCCAGGCGCTCGGCAATCCAGGCCTCCTCGCGCCCGGCCGCCTGCGGGACGCCGCCCTGGGCGACGACGCGGCGCAGCAGGTCCTCGAAGCGGCGCCCGACCTGCAGCCCGCCGGCCAGTTCGGGATCGATGCGCGCGAAGTCGCCGCTCCAGCGTTGCAGGCGGCCATCGGCGTCGAACAGCAGCAGCCCGATGTCGAGCGCGTCGATCGCCTCGTCCTGCCACGACGGACCGCGGGCGGCGGACCTTCGCGGCCGTCGTCGCCAGGCCAGGACCGCGCCCGCGCCGATCAGCACGCCGAGCATCGTGGGAAGGAGGTCGCCGAGCGGCATGGCCGGCGAGTGTAGTGCGCGACCCCCAAGGAGGGTCCTGGCGGCCACGACGGCCGGCACCACCGGGCGCGAGACAATGGCGGCATGAAGCCTCTGGACGACCCCACGCACGACCGCGAGGTCGGCCAACGAACGTCCACGCGCGACACCACGCGCATCGACGACACCCGCATCGAAGCCGTGCGGCCGCTGATCACGCCAGCGCTGCTGATGGAGAAACTGCCCGGTTCGACGGCGACGCTGGCCGGGGTCGAGCGCAGCCGCGACGCGATCGCGGCCATCCTCCGCGGGCAGGACGACCGCCTGGTCGTCGTCGTCGGCCCCTGCTCGATCCACGACCACGACCTCGCGATCGAGTACGCCCGCCGGCTGAAGGCCGCGGCCGAGCCGCTGTCCGACGCGCTGCTGGTGGTGATGCGCTGCTACTTCGAGAAGCCGCGCACGACGGTCGGCTGGAAGGGCTACATCAACGACCCGCACCTGGACGGCACGTTCGCGATCAACGAGGGCCTGGAGCGCGCGCGCCGGCTGCTCATCGAGATCGTCGAGCTCGGGCTGCCGGTGGGCACCGAATTCCTCGACCTGCTGAGCCCGCAGTTCATCAGCGACCTCGTGGCCTGGGGCGCGATCGGCGCGCGCACGACCGAGAGCCAGAGCCACCGCCAGCTCGCCTCGGGGCTGAGCTGTCCGGTCGGCTTCAAGAACGGCACCGACGGCGGCGTGCAGGTGGCGATCGACGCCATCGTCGCCGCCGCCGCCCCGCACGCTTTCATGGGCATGACGAAGATGGGCCAGGCGGCGATCTTCGAGACCCGCGGCAACCGCGACTGCCACGTCATCCTGCGCGGTGGCAAGCAGCCCAACTACGGCCCCGAGCATGTCGATGCCGCGTGCGCCGTGCTGAAGGCCGCAGGCCTGCGCGAGCAGGTGATGATCGACGTCTCGCATGCGAACAGCCGCAAGCAGCACCGGCGGCAGATCGAGGTCGCCGGCGAGATCGCCGCGCGCATCGCCGCCGGCGACCGGCGCATCACCGGCGTGATGATCGAAAGCCACCTCGCGGAAGGCCGGCAGGACCTGCGCCCGGGCCAGCCGCTGAAACCCGGCGTCTCGATCACCGACGCCTGCATTGGCTGGGCGCAGACCGCGCCGGTGCTGCTGGCGCTGGCGCAGGCCGTACGCTCGCGCAGGGGCTGAGAAGGCGCCTACTCCGCGCGACCGCTCTCGCAGATGTAGGCGTGGCGCCGCGTGTCCACGTACGAGCAGCGGTACTCGACCGGCTGATCGCGGAACGAATAGGCCACGCGCCGGATCATCAGCAATGGCGAGCCGGGTGCGACGCCCAGGATCTCGGCCTGGAAAGCGTCGGCGGCCACGGCGCTGAGTTGCTCCTCGGTGCGGATGACCGAGATGCCAAAGCGCTCCTGGTAGAAGTGGTAGATGGTGTTCGGCCGCTCGCGCAGGCTTTGCTGCGTCAGTCCCGGGAACAGCGACTCGGGCACCGCAATGTCGTCGATCGCCGCGGGCACGCCGTCGATGCTGAGCTTGTTGACGAAGCAGACCAGGCGCGCTCCGGTCTCGACCCGCAGCCGCGCTGCCTGCGTGGCGTTGGCCTTGCTGCGCGCGAAGCGCATCAGCTCGACCGTGGGGTACTGGCGGCGCCCGTCGGCGCCGACGATGCGGAAGAAATAGAAGAACTGGCGCTGGTTGCTGTGCGAAGCGACGAAGGTGCCGCGGCCCTGGTGGCGGATCAGCAGCTTGTCGGCAACCATCTCGTCCACCGCCTTGCGCACCGTGCCGATACTGACGCCGAAGCGCTCGGCCAGCACCTTCTCGGCGGCGATCGCCTCGCCGGGCTTCCACTCGCCGCTGCGCAGCGAATCGGTCAGCTTGCGCTTGACCTCGCGGTACAGCGGCGCGCCGAGCGAAAGGCCGCGGTCCTGTCCGCGCGCCTCGGCGGCACCTTCCGTGCGCCCGCCCGGGGCGTCTTCCGGCAGCCTGCTGGTTCGGTCCATGGTCCCGCACTGTAGCAGGCTGCTGCTATGAATCATCTAATTGACTCACATGACTCACGCCGCTAGGATAGCTTCGCATCGGTGCCACGGCGCGCAAGGGAGTGACGCCGAGTCCCGCCGTGTCGACGTGGCCGGCGCACCGCCGAACCCGGTGGCGGCTGGCTTCACGCGACTAGCGCGACGCGCCCGACCGCCCGCCAGAGGCGACCTCATCCACCTCCATCGCGTGAGCGGCCGAAGCCGTGGAACGCAACACAACGAGGAGACCCATGATGCTCAAGTCGATTCTCGGCGTCGCCCTGGCGGCCGCGCTGCTCGCCGGCACCGGCACCAGCCGCGCCGAAGTCAACGAACTGCACGTGGCCGAGCAGTACGGCATCAGCTACCTGCCGCTGATGATCATGCAGGACCGCAGGCTGATCGAGAAGCATGCGGCGGCCGAAGGCATCGCCGGCCTCAAAGTCTCGTGGTCCAAGTTCGCCGGCGGCAACGTGATGAACGATGCGCTGCTCTCGGGCAGCCTGCAGTTCGCCTCCGGCGGCGTCGGCCCGCTGGTGACGCTGTGGGCCAAGACCAAGGGCCTGTACGACGTGAAGGCGGTCACGGCGATGAACGTGATGCCGCTGTACCTGACCACGCGCAACCCCAAGGTCAAGACGCTGGCCGACTTCACCGGTGCGGACAAGATCGCGCTGCCGGCAGTGAAGGTGTCGATCCAGGCCGTCACGCTGCAGATGGCCGCCGAGCAGGCCTTCGGCGCCGGCCAGCAGAACCGGCTCGATCCGCTGACCGTCTCGATGAGCCACCCCGACGCGCAGACCGCGCTGCTGTCGGGCGGCAGCGAGGTCACGGCCCACCTCTCCTCGCCGCCGTTCCAGTACAGCGAGCTGAAGGACCCGCACGTGCACTTGGTGCTCAGCTCGTACGACGTGCTTGGCGGACCGGCCACCTTCAACGTGATCTGGACGACCTCCAAGTTCCGCAACGAGAACCCCAAGGTCTACAAGGCGTTCGTCGAGGCCTTCGACGAAGCCACCGCCACGATCAACGCCGACAAGAAGGCCGCGGCGCAGGACTACCTGCGGCTGTCCAAGGACAAGAGCAGCCTGGAGGACGTCCTGGCGATGCTCAACGACCCCAAGATCGAGTTCACCGGCACGCCGCATAACGTCATGAAGTACGTGGACTTCATGTACAAGATCGGCTCGATCAAGGTCAAGCCGGACTCCTGGAAGGACCTCTTCTTCCCCAACGTCCACAACCTGCCAGGCAGCTGAGCCGCGGCCCGCAGGCACCGGCCCCGACGCACGGAAGGAGATCGATGCAAGCCAGCCCGCCAGGCCGTTCCGCGGCCGAGCCTTTGCTCGACGTGCGCGGAGTGACGCTGCAGTACAAGACCAAGGACCACCTGGTGACGGCGACCTACCGGGTGGACTTCCAGGTCTTCAAGTCCGACCGCTACGTGCTGCTCGGCCCGTCGGGCTGCGGCAAGTCGACTCTGCTCAAGGCGGTGGGTGGCTACCTCGCGCCGATCGAGGGCGACATCCGCCTGAAGGGCGTTCCCGTCACGCGGCCGGGACCCGACCGGATGATGGTGTTTCAGGAGTTCGACCAACTCCTGCCCTGGAAGACGGTCAAGGAGAACGTGATGTTCCCGCTGCTGGCCTCCGGCAAGCTCAAGGGCCGGGCGGCGGCCGACAAGGCGATGCAGTACATCGAAAAGGTCAAGCTCGGCAAGTTTGCCGACCACCATCCGCACATGCTGTCCGGCGGCATGAAGCAACGGGTGGCGATCGCGCGCGGCATGGCGATGGAGCCCGACGTGCTGCTGATGGACGAGCCCTACGCCGCGCTCGACGCGCTGACGCGGCGCAAGATGCAGGACGAGTTGCTGCAGCTCTGGGACGACACCCACTTCACGGTGCTTTTCGTGACTCACTCGATCCCCGAGGCCATCAAGTGCGGCAGCCGCATCCTGCTGCTGTCGCCGCACCCTGGGCAGGTCAAGGCCGAGCTCAACAGCGTGGCGCGCGACGGCACCGACGCGGCGGCGGTCAAGGAGCTCGAGGGCCGCATCCACGAGATGCTCTTCGCCGACCAGGTCGAGGAACCGGAGGTCCAGCATGTCTGACAAGGACGCCGTGCTGGTCGCGCGGCCCGAGCTGAACCGCGAACCGGTCGCCGCCTCGGCGTTCGGGGTCGTGGAGAAGCCGCTGTCCGGCCTGGAGCGGGTCTTCGAGAACACGATCGTGCGCAAGGGCCTGATCCTGGTGCTGCTGGCGGTGATCTGGGAAGTCGGCGCGCGCGCGCTGAACAACGAACTGCTGTTCCCGACCTTCATCGCCACCAACAAGGCGTTTGTCCACGGCCTGGCCAGCGGCGAGCTGACGGCACGCATCTGGTCGTCGCTGAAAGTGCTGTTGTTGGGCTACGGCATCGGCATCGTGCTGGCGGGCCTGTTCACCGCCCTGGGCATCGCGTCGCGCATCGGCACCGACTTCCTCGAGACCGTGACCTCGATGTTCAACCCGCTGCCGGCGATCGCGCTGCTGCCGATCGCGCTGATCTGGTTCGGCCTCGGCCACGGCAGCCTTGTCTTCGTGCTCGTGCACTCGGTGCTGTGGGCCGTGGCGCTGAACACCCACTCGGGCTTCCTGGCCGTCTCGCAGACGATGCGCATGGTCGGACGAAACTACGGGCTGACCGGCTTTGCCTTCATCGCCAGGATCCTGATCCCGGCGGCCTTCCCCAGCATCCTCACCGGCCTGAAGATCGGCTGGGCCTTCGCCTGGCGCACCCTGATCGCCTCCGAGCTGGTTTTCGGCGTCAGTTCGGGCTCGGGAGGTCTGGGCTGGTACATCTACGAGAACAAGAATCAGCTCGACATCCCGAACGTGTTCGCCGGGCTGTTCACCGTGATCCTGATCGGCCTGCTGATCGAGAACCTGGTCTTCCGCACGCTCGAGCGCCACACCGTTCGCAAGTGGGGCATGCAGTCCTGAACCCGCCTTCATGAGCGCGCCCGGCCGCTCCGAAGCGCTCATCCTGCAGCGCGCAGCGCCCAGGGGTGCTCCGTGAGCGTCTCGCTGCAGACGACGCTGGCGGTTGGCGTGGTCGTCACCGGCGCCTACACGATCTTCGGGCTGACCGGGTTCGGCGCTTCCATCATGGCCATGCCCGTCCTCGCGCAGCTGATCGCGCTGCGCGTGGCGGTGCCGATGATGCTGGTGTTCGATCTCTGCGCCGGCAGCCTGCTGGCCCTGCGCAACCGCGGCGAGGTCCGGCACCGTGAGTTGCTGCGCCTGCTGCCCTTCATGCTGGCGGGCATGCTGCTCGGCGTGACGGCGCTGGTTCGCGCCCCCGAGCGCGGGCTGCTGCTGGTGCTGGGCCTGTTCGTGCTGGGCTATGCGGCCTGGAGCCTGCTGTCGCCGGCCCGCGGCCAGCCCATCGCCGCCGGCTGGGCGGCGCCGCTGGGGGCGGTGGGCGGCGTCTTCACTGCGCTGTACGGCACCGGCGGCCCGATCTACACGATCTACCTCGCCCGGCGCATCGACGACCCGCGCGCGCTGCGCGCCAGCATCGGCACCTTCATCCTGATCAGCGCGGTGATCCGCCTGGTGCTGTTCACCAGTGCCGGGCTGTACGCGCAAGGCGATGCCCTGCACCTCGCTGCCTGGCTGCTGCCCTGCGCGATCGTCGGCCTGTACGCCGGCAGCCATCTGCACAGCCGCCTGCCGGCGCACCGGGTCGGGCAGATCCTGTGGAGCCTGCTGATCGTGGGCGGCGCGAGCCTGGTGCTGCGGAGCCTGCGCGGGTAGCGGGCCAGACGCAGTCGCGCGCTCCGGCGGGCCGGGCCGGATACGTGGCGCCTACAGCACCGTCTCGCCCGGGCGCACGCGCGTGTAGGCCACCGGCTCGCGCGAAAGGGCCAAGCCACGCGGGTCCTCGCGCACGACGGTGAAGGTCGAAGCGGCCAGGTCGCCCGCCTCGGGGAAGTCTTCGCGGAAGTGCGCGCCGCGCGAGTCCTCGCGCGCGCGAGCCGCCAGCGCGATCACGCGACTGACCGCGATCAGGTTGCGCAGGTTCAGCCAGTCGTGCCAGCTCAGGTTGAAGGCGCGGTCGCCGTCGGCCACGCCGGTGCGCTGCAACTGCGCATCGAGCTCGTCCAGCGTCGCCAGCGCGCGATCCAGGCCTTGCGCAGTACGCAGGATGCCGACGTCGTCCCACATGCTCGCGTACAAGGCATCGCGGATGGCGCCCAGGTCGCCCGCGGGCCGGGCAAAGGGCTGTTCGTGGCGCGCGACGCTGGTGGCGATGGCGGCCTCGTCGGGCGCGCTGGCGGCGCCGTGCCGGCGCACCCAGGCGGCCATCGTTTCGCCCGCGATGCCTCCGAAAACGGTGGAGTTGGCCACGCCATTGCCGCCCAGCCGATTCGCGCCGTGCACACCGCCCGTGTCCTCGCCGGCGGCGAACAGGCCGACGAGGCCGGTGCTGCAGTCGGGTTCGAACACCACGCCGCCCATCATGTAGTGCGCCGTGGGCACGACCTCGACGCGACCGGCGGCAAGGTCGAAGCCGCAGTCGGCGCAGCGCTCGACCATGCCCTTGAACTGGCGCCGCACGTGGTCCGGCCCGAGATGCGCCATCTCGATGAACACCCCGCCCGTGGGCGAAGTGCGGCCGGCACGCATCTCGGCGTAGATGCTGCGCGAGACGATGTCGCGCGTGGCGCGTTCGGCGCGCGGGTCGTAGCGCGCCATGAAACGCTCGCCATCCCCATTGAGCAGCCAGCCGCCGGCGCCGCGCAGCCCTTCCTCGAGCACGGTGCCGGTCATCCGTGTGTGGGTGCCGGCGAGCAGGCCGGTGGGGTGAAACTGCACCATCTCCATGTCGCGCAGCGGCAGGCCGGCGCGCAGCGCCATCGCCAGGCCGTCGCAACTCTTGTCGCCCGAGGGCGTGTGGAACTTGTACATCGTCGGCCCGCCGCCGGTGGCCAGCAGCACGGCCTTGGCACGGACGAACATGAAGCCGCCGCTGCGCATGTCGATCATCAGCACGCCGGCCAGCGCGCTGCCGTCCGGCGTCTTCACGAGCTCGACGGCACGGTGCTCCTCGAGCCGGCGGATGCCTCGCGCCCAGACCTGCTCGGCCAGGCGGTTGACGATCTCGATCCCGGTGAGATCGCCCTTGTGCACCGTGCGGTCGAAGGTCTGGCCGGCAAAGGCCTTCTGGTGCACCGTGCCGTCGGGATTGCGGTCGAAGAAGCAGCCGAGTTCGTTCTCGAGTTCGTGGATGCGCTCGACGGCCTTCGTCACCAGGGTCCAGGCCAGTTCCTGGTGGGCCAGCCATTTGCTGCCCTCGATGGTGTCCATGAAGTGGCGCTCGACCGAGTCGCCTTCGGCCAGCGCCACGTTGTAGCCGCCCTGGACCATCCGCGTGCAGCCGCACTTGCCGAGCAGACCCTTGACCGCGATCGTGATCGACAGCGTCGGGTCGGCCTGGTGCGCATGCAGCGCCGCGAACAGGCCCGCGCCGCCGGCGCCCAGGATCAGGATGTCGGTTTCGATGCGCCGCAGGCCGCCGACGCTCACTGGACGACCCTGCGCGCTGCGCGCTGTGCGATGAGCGCGTGGGAGCGGCCCTGCGCGCTCATGGCCGCACGATTCCCAGGCCCGCCAGCACCGCGGCGCGGCGTGCCGCGACGGCGTGCTTGACGTCGCGGTAGAGGCTGCCGCCGTGGCTGTCCATCGCCACCAGCAGCGGGCCGAAGTCGCGGATGCGCAACCGCCACAGCGACTCGGGGTTGAGGTCGTCGAGATCGACGTCCTCGATCTGCTCGATCCAGGTCGTCTCCAGCGCCGCGGTGCCGCCGACGATCGCGAGATACGCGCCGCCCAGCTCGGCGAAGGCCTGCTGCGAAGCTTCGCGCAGCCCGCCCTTGCCGACGATCAGGCGCACGCCGTGCTGCTCCATCAGCGGCCGCGTGAAGCGCTCCATGCGGTCGGAGGTCGTGGTGCCGATGCAGACTGGCGCGTAGCCGGCGGGGTGCACGGCGTCGACCGCCACCTTGCGCACGTTGGGCGCGGTGTGGATCACGGCGTGGCCGTGCAGGTCCAAGCGCGTCTGGCGGCCGTGGTCGAACATGTGGATCTGCGTCGCGTCGCGGATGCCGAACAGCGTGCGCTGCAGGGTCACGGTGTCGTTGACGCGCAGCGCGCGCACCTGGGTCTCGGTGAGCGGCATCTCGAGGATGTGATGGGCCATGGTCAGAATCCGTAGGTGACACCGCCGGGGCCGAAGGTGGCGCGCGCCCTGCGCGCCGAGTGGCACTGCATGTTGACGGCGACGGGGTTCATCGTGATGTGGGTAGAGGCCAGCTCGACGTGGACCGCGAACGCAGTGGCGTCGCCACCCAGACCCTGCGGGCCGATGCCGAGCTGGTTGACGGCCTGCGACAGTTCCCGCTCGAGCCGCGCGCCGTCTGCATCGCCGCAGACGCTGGCCAGCGGCCGCGTCGCGGCGCGCTTGGCGAGCAGCACGCACAAGTCGGAGGTGCCGCCGACACCGACGCCGACGATCGTCGGCGGGCAGGTCTTGCCCCCAGCGTTGATGACGCAATCGACGACGAAGGCCTTGATCGCGTCGATGCCCTCGGCAGGGATCGCCATCTTCAGGAACGAGTTGTTCTCCGACCCGCTGCCCTTGGGGATCATCTCGATGGCCAGGTGCTCCGGCATGGCGACGAAATCGAGGTGGATCACCGGCACCTCGATGCCGCACGACGTGTGCTCGTTGCGCCGCGTCAGCGGGTGCACGACCGACGATCGCAGCGGGTACTCGCGCGTCGCGCGCTCGCAGCCGCGGCGAATGGCGGCCTTCAGCGCGAAGCCATCGACCTCGACGCCGCTGCCGATCTGCACGTTGTAGATCGGCACGCCGGTGTCCTGGCACAGCAGGTTGTCGGTGCGCTCGGCCACGGCGATATTGGTGATCATCGTCGCCAGCAGGTCCTGCGCGCGCGGTGCGGTCTCGGCCGCAGTCAGACGCTGGAAGCCCTGCTTGATGTCCGGCGGCAGCACCTTCAGGGCAAGCACGTAGAGTTCCTTGGCCGCCTCCTCGACGGCCTGCAGGTCGATCTTCATCGGCATCTTCCTCGAACCCCGCTCAGCCAAGCAGCGCCAACGCGAACGCCAGGCCGGCGGCGGCGCCGGCGCCGACGGTGGCGGCGATCCAGTCCTTGCGCAGCCCGTTCCAGGGACCGAACTCGATCAGCAGCAGCCGCACGCCTCCCGTCAGGTGCAGCGCGAGCAGCACGACCAGGCCACCCTCGGCCCAATGGAACAGGGGCCGGTCCGCGAAGCGCAGGAAGCCGTCGAGGGCCGCCTCGCCACCTAGCGCCTGGCCCAGCGCCCAGAAGTGGAACGGCAGGAAGACGGCCAGCGCGAGCCCCGAGAGCCGGTGCAGCAAGAAGGCTCCGTAGGCCGGGTGGCGGCGAGCGCGCGAGTCGTTGCCGCGCATCACGATGCCGCCGCTCCCACCACCGCCCACACGGCACGGAGCCCGGCGGCCAGCAGCAGCAGCGCGAACGTGCCCGTCAGCCAGCCGACCCGGGCGCCGCGCCAGCCCAGCATTTCCTCGATCACCTTGGCCAGCCCGATCGGCGCATGCACGGCGCAGGCCAGCACGAAGGCGGTGTAGAAGCCGCCGAAGACCCAGCTGCCGTGCGTGCGACCGAGGATCTCGGCGCCACTGAGCCCGCCCCGTACCGCAACGACGATGATCACCAGGTGCACCGCCACCGCCAGCGCCAGCACCATCGCGCTGATGCGCTGCCAGTACCAGAGCCGGGCCTGGAGCTGCGGGCTGCTCATCGCCGGCTCCGCGCCGGGCCGCGGGCGATCGTCCGCTTCAGGCCCGCGATGCCGGCCGTGGGCGAGATGCCCTTGGGACAGCGCTCGGTGCACGAGGCATGCGTGTGGCAGGCATGGCAGCCGGCGTCTCCGGACACCGCGGCCAGGCGCTCCTCGCGCGCCGTGTCGCGCTCGTCGTTGAGCAGGGTCCAGGCCCGGTTCAGCGCCGCCGGGCCGAGGTACTCGGGGCGCCAGCTCACGACGTCGCACGAGGCGTAGCACACGGCGCAACCGATGCATTCGATGCCGGCATCGACCGCACGGCGCCGGGGGCTGTCGGGGCCGACGCCGGCGAAGGGATCGTGGCGTGATGCGGTCCCGCTGAACTGCCCCTTGGCACGCGCCCACTTGTCGAAGAACGTGCTCATGTCGGTGACCAGATCCTTGATCACCGGCAGGTTGGCCAGCGGCGCGATCTCCAGCACGCCGCGCGCCGCGACCTTGGCGACATGGGTGCGGCAGGTCCAGCGGGCCACACCGTTGACCGTCATCGCACACGAGCCGCACATGCCCACGCGGCAGGCGAAGCGGTAGCTCAGGTCGGGGGCGAGGTGGCGCTGGATATGGGTGACGACGTCGAGCACGGTCTGGCTCTGCAGCCGCGGCACGGCGTAGCGGACGAAGCCGCCTTCGGCCTTGCCGCGCCAGATCGAGACCTCGAGTTGCTGCGTCATCACGACATCATCGGCGGCCGCGCGGGCCGGCATGCAGCGGGTGAAGCTGGATTCTCGAACCCTGCGGACCCGCAGTACAGCTATTCTTTGTTGGCGTGAGCCAAAGCCATGCTTTCGTGAGCGGCCGACCCGCCTGCCCTGCCTTGCCAGTCACCCGCCGCAGCCACCACCGAGCCCGTCCCCCCATGTCGTCGATACAGACCTTCAGGATCTTCCTCGCCGTGGCCCGCCACGGCAGCTTTGCCGTTGCCAGCCAGGAGGTGGGCCTGACCGCCGCCGCCGTCGGCCTGCGCATGCGTGCGCTCGAGCACGACCTGGGCCAGGCCTTGTTCGACCGCCGCCCGCGCGCGGTCGTGCTCAATGTCACCGGACGGCGCCGCGTGGCCGAGATCGAGGAGCTCGTTCGCCGCTACGAGGCGCTGGCCGGCAGCGCCGACGCCGACGAGCTGGCCGGCAGCGTGGTCGTCGGCGCGCTGGTCTCGGCGCTGATGGGGGCCTTCGCCGATGCGCTGTGGGACGTCAAGCGCGCCCATCCGCGGCTGCAGGTGCGGCTGTTCGCCGGACTGTCGGCCGACTTCGCGGCGCGGGTGGATCAGGGCGAGCTCGACGCCGCCATCGTGACCCAGTCGCCGCGGCCGCTGCCGACGCGCCTGGTCTGGACCCCGCTCTACGACGAGCCGATGGTACTCATCGTGCCGCGCCGGCCCCACTTCGCACTGCCGCGTGCGGCGCTGGACATCCTGCGCGATTGCCCCTTCATCCGCTTCGACCGCCACACCTGGACCGGCGACCTGGTCAACGAGGCGCTGCGCCGCTGCGGCGTGACCACGACCGACGAACTGGAACTCAACTCGGTCGAGGCGATCGTCGAGCTGGTGCGCCAGGGCTTCGGCGTCTCGATCGTGCCGCGCCTGGCCAACGTGGACTGGGCGCACGACCGCGCGCTGCGCGTGATCCGCCTGCCCGGCGTACCGGTGCAGCGGCGGGTCGGCCTGATTGAGCGCAGCCAGCATGGCCGCATCCGGTTCACCGAGGCCATCAAGCAGTACTTCGAGCTCGGCGCGAGGCGGCCGACGCCGCCAGCCACAGGCCCTGGGCTCAGCGGGCCGCCGCGCCACCGATGAGCGTGGCCAGCAGGCGCTTCAATTCGTCCTGCACTTGCCCTGGAAAGCCCGGACTGCCCCAGCGCACGTCGTCGACCAGCGCCTGCAGGCTCTGCATCGAGCGCGCCCGATCGGACCAGCCCTGCGCAAGGCGATTGGCGACATGTGGATAGCGATCGCACATCGCCTTCGGTCGCAACCCGGCCGAAAATGTCATCAGCCAATCCATTGCGGAGCCTGCGAGCATGCGCTCGACCGCGGTCGGCTTGCTGTCCTTGCGGCGACCGAAGTTGATCGACAGTCGATCGGCGTCGATCCCGTCGTCGGCGGCAGGTGACGGCGGCTTTTCCATCGCGTCGCGTATGTCGACCGCCTCGAACGCGATCATCTCCGACGCTCGAAACTTGAATGACTCCTTGGACATGGGGCGGACCCGGCGTGGGCTGATAGATGGGCTGGTGCGATGCGATGCCTTGCGCGTCGCGCTCGAACCAGCGCAGCGGCGTGACGAACTGCAAGCAATCGACCCCGCCCGATGGCGGGACGCGACCGGCAGGCGCTCGGCGCCCCAGGTCGTCAGCGCGCTGCGTTGTCGGCCAACTCGTCCAGGATCGGGCAGTCGGGTCGCGCGTCGCCGTGGCAGCACGAGACCAGCCGCTGCAGCGTGCTCTTCATCGCCGCGAGCTCGGCCATCTTGCGGTCGAGCTCGGCGACATGCGCCAGCGCGATGCGCTTGACGTCGGCGCTGGCGCGACGACGGTTTTGCCACAGCTTGAGAAGTTCGGCGATCTCGGGAATCGAGAAGCCCAACGTGCGCGCATGGCGGATGAAGCGCAGCGTGTGCAGTTCGCCCTCGCCGTACCGGCGGTAGCCGCTGTCGGTGCGCGCCACGCGCGGCAACAGGCCCAGCGACTCGTAGTGCCGGACCATCTTCGAGGAGACGCCGGAACGGGCCGCCGCCTCGCCGATGTTCATCGTGGCCTCGCCAGTCATCGCGACTCCCCCTTCCACCGCCGCAGCAGCAGCGCGTTGCTGACCACCGTCAGGCTGCTGCAGGCCATCGCCGCACCGGCAATCACCGGGTTGAGCATGCCGGCCGCCGCCAGCGGAATGCCCACGCCGTTGAAGACGAAGGCCCAGAACAGGTTCTGCCGGATCTTGGCGTGGGTGCGGCGCGAGATGTCGATCGCATCGGCGACCAGACGCGGGTCACCGCGCATCAGCGTGATGCCGGCGGCGTGCATGGCGACGTCGGTGCCGGTGCCCAGGCCGTCCGTGACGGCGATGCCGACGTCGGCCGCGGCCAGCGCCGGCGCGTCGTTGATGCCGTCGCCGACCATCGCGACCCGGCCGCGGCCGGAGATCCCGTGCTTCAGTTCGGCCACGATGCGCGCCTTGTCCTCGGGCAGCACCTCGGCGCGAACGTCGACGATGCCGAGCTGCGTCGCCACCGCCGCCACGCTGCCGCGGTTGTCGCCCGAGACCAGCACCGAACGCACGCCCATCGCTGCCAGCCGCTGTACCGCGGCCGCTGCACCCGGCTTGGGCAGGTCGCCGAACGCGAGCAGGCCCAGCAGGCGCGGCGCGGCACCGGTCGCGGGGCCGGCAGGCGCTTCGCAGACCAGCGACACGGTGCGGCCGAGGGCCTGCCATTCGGCCATCCGTGTGACCGCGGCCGCGAGCTCGACGCCCGATTCGCCCATCCAGCGCGCGCTTCCAAGGCGCAGCGGGACGCCGTTCACCGTGCCGGTCACGCCGCGGCCGGCGACCGCGCGCAGATCGGTCGCCGCTGGCACGGCGACGCCCTCGGAGCGCGCCGCATCGAGCACGGCGCGCGCCAGCGGATGGTCGCTGCCGGCCTGCAGCGCCGCCGCGGCCGCCAGCAGCGTGGCGCGGTCGCCCCGCACGGCCTCTGCGCCGACCAGCCGCGGCCGGCCCTCGGTCAGCGTGCCGGTCTTGTCGAAGGCGACGACGCGGACGGCGTGTGCCAGCTCCAGCGCCTGCGCGTCCTTGATCAGGATGCCGCGCCGCGCCGCCACGCCAGTGCCTGCCATGATCGCCGCCGGCGTGGCCAGGCCCAGCGCGCAGGGGCATGCGATCACGAGGACGGCCACCGCGTTCAGGATGCCCGCGGTCCAGTCGCCGCCGGCCACGCCCCAACCCAGCAGCGTGCCGAGCGCGACCACCAGCACCGCCGGCACGAAGACCGCGCTGACCTGGTCGACCAGGCGCTGGATCGGCGCCTTCTTGGCCTGCGCCGACTCGACGAGGCGCACAATGCGCGCCAGCACCGACTCGGCGCCGACCGCGGTGGTGCGCACCAGCAGCAGCCCTTCGGCGTTGACCGCACCGCCGGTGACACGGTCGCCCTCGCTGCGCGCCACCGGCAGGCTCTCGCCGGTGATCAAGGATTCATCGACGTGGCTGGCGCCGTCGGCGACCACGCCATCGACGGCGATGCGCTCGCCCGGCCGCACGACCACGAGGTCGCCCGGCTGCACCTGGGCCAGCGGCAGAACGACCTCGACACCGTCGCGCCGCACGCGGGCGGTTTCGGGGCGCAGCGCGTTGAGCGCGCGAATCGCCTCGGTGGTCTGGCGCCGCGCGCGGGCTTCCAGCCACTTGCCCAGCAGCACCAGGGTGATGACGACGGCCGAGCCCTCGAAGTACAGGTGGGGCATCGCGCCGGCCCCCCTGTCCGCCGCTTGCCACAGCCCGAACACGCTGAGCCCGAACGCGGCCGACGTGCCGATGGCCACCAGCAGGTCCATGTTACCGGTGCCGTCGCGCAGGGCCCCCCAGCCGGCGCGGTAGAACCGCGCGCCGAGCCAGAACTGCACCGGCGCGGCCAGCGCCAGCTGCCACGGCCCGGGCAGCATCCAGTGGCCCCCGGCGAGCATGCCCAGCATCGGCAAGGCCAGCGGCGCCGACAGCAGCGCGGCCAGGACGACGCGCAGGCCATCGCCCAACCGCGGCCGCGGCGCGCCGCCGGGCAGGGCCGGCGCGCGGACGCCGTAGCCGGCCCTGCGCACCGCGGCCTCGAGTGCCGCCACCTGCGGCGCGACCTCGGCCGCCCGGCCGGCGACCGTGACGCTCGCCGCCTCGGTCGCCAGGTTGACGCTGGCGTCGAGAACGCCCGGCACCTTGCGCAGCGCCTTCTCGACGCGGCTGACGCAGGAGGCGCAGGTCATGCCCTCGATCGGCAGCTGCAGGCTGGTCGTCGCGAGCGTGTAGCCGGCACGGCTTACCGCCCGGGCCAGTGCCTGCGGGTCGAACCCGGCGGTGGCCTGCAGCGCGAGCTTCTCGGTCGCCAGGTTGACCTCGGCCCGCGCGACGCCGGGCAGCGCACGCGCGAGCTTCTCGACCCGGCCGACACAGGAGGCGCAAGTCATGCCCTCGACCGGGAACGTCCAATCGCAGGCTCCGGCATTCGGGGTCGTCTCGGGCAGCGTGGCGGTGGCGGTGGCGGTGGCGGTGGGCATGCGAAAGCGGAAGGTGGAAACCGGTTCAGTGTGGAGCTTGCCATCATGGCAATGTCAAGCGAGCTGCCGGCGTCGGTCGTCGCCAGCGCGCGTCGCGGGCCCGGCGCGTTGCCCCCCGTTTGACCTCGGTCAAGTCCGATGCGGCATGCGCTTGACCTTGCCACGGTGGCAAGGTACAGAGTGCGCTCATCGCGATTCGAAGCGTCGCCCACGAAAGCCCCGAGATGATCACGTTCGAGATTCCCGAGATGACCTGCGGCCATTGTGTGCGTGCCGTGACCGAGGCCGTCAAGGCGGCCGATCCGGCCGCCGAGGTGGCTGTGGACTTGGCCAGCCATCGCGTGCAGGTGCAAACCACCGCCCCGCGCGCAGCCGTGGTGGCACAGCTAACCGAAGCCGGCTACGCGCCGACCGCCAGCGCAGCCTGATTCGCGGCGGCGGGCTGGCTGCTGCTGTGGCGGCCGTTCGCGCACGCCAGGCCGGGCTGCGCCCACTGGCTACACTCGGTGCCCCCAGCGCAGCCCGGTCATGGCAGGCATCCACATTATCGACATTGAAGCCGCCATCAACTGGTGGCGCGAACGTTCGCCCTCGCCCGACGGCATCACCGCCTGCTCCGAGGTGCGCGCGCTGGCCGAGGTGTATGCCTTGATGGTCTATTACCGCGAACCGCTGTGCGACGAGGCGACCATGCCGCCGCGTGCGCGCCAGGCCTGGCTCGACTGGTACGCGAGCACGCCCGACGCGCCCTGCATCGCGATCTGCTCCACCAGCCAGGGCGACGCCGTGTGCAAGGGCTGCGGCCGCAGCTTCGACGAGGTTCAGCGCTGGCCCGCCTTCAGCCCGGCCGAGAAGCGCTCGGTCTGGCGCCGCATCACGCAGGAGGGCACGGCGTGGCGCTTCAACCGCTACGCCGAGCGCGCACGCCAGGCCAGCGGCGCCGACCATCCGCCGCCCGAGACCTTCGCCGCCGCGCCGCCGCCTGGCGCTTGACGACCGGCCACGCCGCCGCGCCGCGCGGCATGGGCCGGCAGCGAGCAGCGCTTCGCGCAGGTCGCGTGGCCCGTGTACGTCGGCCGCTTCTGCGGCGTCTGCCGCCTTCAGGCCAGCGGCAGGCGCAGCACGAAGCTGCTGCCGCCGCCCTCGCGCGGCTCGCAGTGCACGCAGCCGCCATGCCGCTCGGCGATCTGGCGCACCAACGACAGGCCCAGGCCGATGCCGCCCTCGCGCTCGGCATGCCCGGGCAGGCGGAAGAAGGCCTCGAAGATGCGCTCGCGGTAGGCCTCGGGCACGCCGGGGCCGCGGTCGCGCACCGCCAGCTCGACCTGGGTGCCCGGCGCGCGCACCTCGACCTCGACCTCGTCGCCACCGTAGCGGCGCGCGTTTTCGACCAGGTTGCGCACGGCGCGGCGCAGCAGCCGCTCCTCGCCGGGGACTTGGACGTCGTCGCCGTGCGCCGAAGCGCCGGCGCGCGACGCCTCCTCGGCGGCGACGCCGAGCAGACTCACCGGGTGGCTGCGATCGATCGGCGTGGCCGCATCCAGGCGGCTGGCGAGCAGCACCTCCTCGACCAGCGCGTCGAGCTCGGCGATGTCGGTGTCGATCTCCTTGCGCAGGGCGCCGCGCTGCGGCGCCGGCGCGTCGTCGATCATCGCCACTGCCATCTTCAACCGCGCCAGCGGCGAGCGCAGTTCGTGACTGGCATTGGCCAGCAGGCTCTGGTGGGAACGCAGCAGCGTCTCGATGCGCGCGGCAGCGCGGTTGAAGCTGGCGCCCAGCGCCGCGACCTCGTCACGGCCGTCCTCGGCGACGCGCTGGTGCAGCGCGCCTGCGCCGAAGGCCTCGACACCCTGCTTGAGCAACTCGAGCCTGCGCGTCAGCCGTCGCACCACCGGCCAGGCGCCGCCAGCCACGGCGACGAACAGCGCCAGCAGCAGCAGCGCCAGCCCGACACCGTCGGGCCAGGGCTGCGCACGCTGCCAGGGCGGGCGCAACTGTGGCGGCCCAGTGCCTGGCGATGGGCGCGGGCCGGCGCCGCCGCGCAGCACGCGCAGCGTGCGGCCGTCGCTGAAGTGGATGTCCTGCACGCGCGCCATCGCCGCCGGAGCCAGCGCCTCGCGGCGCTCGAAGGATGCTGAGGCGGCGATGCGCCGGCCCTGGGCATCGTCCAGCGCCATCGGCAGTCGCAGTCGCTGCGACCATTCCTGCAATGCCGCGACCTGGTCGGCCAGCGGTGCGTCGGCCGCAGGCATTGCGCGCTCCAGCAGGTCGCCCCAGGCCACCAGCCGCTCGTGCACGGCGCCCTCGAAGCGCGCCGCGTCCTGATCGAGATGGCGCTGCAGCAGCCAGCCAGAGACCAGCGCGAACAGCGCCAGCACGGCAACGACGGTGACGTAGATGCGCAGGTAGAGCGAGCGCATCCGCGGCTACTCGTGGGCGTCCTGCTTCTTCGCGAAGACGTAGCCGGCGCCGCGCACGGTCAGCACGCGCTTGGGGGCCTTGGGGTCGTCCTCGATCACGGAGCGGATGCGCGAGATGTGGACGTCGATGCTGCGATCGAAGGCCTCCAGTGGATGGCCCTTGAGCGAATCCATGATCTGGTCGCGCGAGAGCACGCGGCCCGGACTGCGCGCCAGCACCGAGAGCAGCTCGAACTGGTGGCTGGTGAGGTCGCAGGGCTGGCCGTCGAGCCGTGCCTGGCGGGCACCGAGATCGACCTCCAGGCGACCGAAGACGAGCACCTCCTCGTCGCCGCTGTCGGGCGCGGCGCGGCGCAGCAGGGCCTTCACGCGGGCCAGCAGTTCACGCGGCTCGAAGGGCTTGGGCAGGTAGTCGTCGGCACCGATCTCGAGACCGACGATGCGGTCCAGCGGCTCACCGCGGGCGGTGAGCATCAGCAGCGGCAGCCGCCGCGTGCGCGCCTGGCCGCGCAACTCGCGGGTGAAATCCAGGCCGTCGCCATCGGGCAGCATGAGGTCGAGGACGAGGGCATCGTAGTTGCCCTGCTTGAGCCGCTCGCGGCCGGTGGCCAGAGAGCCCGCGGTATCGACCTCGAAGCCATTCTGGCGCAGATAGCCGCTGACCATGTCGCTCAGGCGGGCGTCGTCGTCGATCAGCAGCAGGCGGTTCATCACGGCGGGGCGTCGCTCCCAAAAAGGTCCCGGCAGGGCGCCGGGGTGAAGCGGGCCCGCGTGACCGTGCGGGTCCGTCGAGGATGGCCGAGCATAGCGCCTCCCGGCGCCGGGCTCGCCGGTCACCGGCGTCACTTGACGCCGCCGTCCAGTGCAGCGCGCTCGGCCCGCTGCTTCTCCATCAGCGCGCGGCGCTGTGCCATCTTGGTCGCGAGCGTCTGGCGCTGCGCGGGCGTGAGCACATTGGCCGCGTCGATCATGGCCCGGAGCATGCGCTTGCTGACCTGGTCATGCACGGCCAACTCCTGCTGGCGCAACGCCTCGGCCGCGCTGGCGTCGATCGTCGGCTGGGTGAACAGGGCCTGCGCCTGCTGGCGCAGCTTCCTTCCGGAGGCCCGCAGCGGTTGGAGATCGGCGTGGGCGGCCTTCAGGATCTGCTGGATCTGGATCCGCTGCTCCGGGGTGGCGCCGACGAGGTCGAGCATTCGATGTCCGTCCCAGCGGCCGGCCGTGCCCGGCTCCATGTGGTGGCGCATGCCGGGGCCCATGCCGTCCGCCCCGCCGGATCCCCAGGGACCGGGCTGCGCGAACGCGGGCGTGCCGACGACGGCGGCCAGCGCGACCAGGGTCGTCGCCGCAAGCAGGGCCAAGGGCCGCTTGGAATGGGAAAGCGACTGTGTGATAGCGAATCTCATCACTGCTCCGATGGCGGGGTTGACAGTGATGCAGATGCTGCGCAGGCCGCGTATCGCCGCTGTGGGCGAGGGGTAAAGTTCTGTGTCAACGCGGCGCGGGAATGACCCGCAACAGCCGCCGCTGCAGCCAGAAGTTCGGGTTGGCGCTGTTCAGGTCCAACCGCAGGAGCACGCCGTTGACACGGTCCACGACGATGGCGCCTTCGACCCGCGTGCTGGCGCTGCCGGCAGGCGCGTCGCCGAAGAGTTCAACCACCGCGACGTCGAAGCGGCGGCCGGCCACGGTCTGCGGGCCGACCGCCACCACCTGGCCGCGGATGCGGGCGCGGGCAAACGGGTCGCCGGCGACCACGATGTCGCCCCCCGTGACGGCGCCCAGCGGCAACTCGCTGCGCAGCAGGTGCGGCCACTGCAGCGCACCGCGCGGCGCGGCAAGGATGTTGCCCGCCAGGTCCTGGCGCCAAGTGGGGTCGGCCGCCTCGGCCTGCGCAGCCGGCGCCTGCACGCGGTAGTCGATCTCGCCGCGGTGGATCGCCACCAGGCGCAGCACCCACTCCGACGCCGGGCCGTGCCCCCCGCTGCGTTCTTCGTAGACGAGGGTGTCGCCCACCGCCAGCGACAAGGCCGCGGCGCGTGCGGCGCTGAGCGCGTCGGCCGCCGGCGGGCAGCCCTTGCTGCGGGCGGCTGCCTGCAAGGCCTCGAAACGCCCCTTCAGGCGCGCGAGTTCGGCCGCATCCAGCCCCGCAGGGCGCATCGCGATCAGCGCCGGCCAGAACACGGAAACCCCCACGCCCAGCGCCACGATGTTGGTGCCGGCGCGCTCATCGACCGCGTAGGCCACGTCGGCCGCGTGCTGCTGCACGCGGTCGAGTTCGTCGTCGACGTGGTCGCAGTCCCAGGCCAGGAATTCGGCCGGGTTCGTCGGCGCCGGTGCCACGTCCACCGAACGCGTGACACAGCCGCCGGCGCAGACCGCGGCCAGACAGGCAGCAAGGACGCAGCGGCGACGCGACATATTCAGGGCTGATGACGTTCCCAGCGCGCCCGCGCTCGGGTCACCGCTGGCGGAAAGGGAGTCTGTCAAGACCCGCGTGGTTCCTTGCAATCCAGAAGCGTAGGCCGCCATCCCCCGTTCAGCCCCCCAGAGGCTCTCGAAACGAGAGGTGCGCCTCGTCCACGGCGCGTCCACGGCGCGTCCACGGC
>JBBINW010000022.1:0-4506 GCA_037443665.1 Betaproteobacteria bacterium | reverse complement strand
CGTCCACGGCGCGTCCACGGCGCGTCCACGGCACTCGTATCACTGCACGGCACCACCGATGTTTGGGCGGTTCATACTCAATTGTCCACCAAACTCGTGGCGCAGCAGCACACCGAGCCCACGGGACGGCCCTCGAGAATTGGACCAGCGCCTGCGAAAGAACCGCCGCCACCCTCGGGTCGGGAGCCAGGTCGTGCTCCGCGGAGACCGGGCCATCGTGCAACCGCAGGCGCATGCCGCCAATGGCGTTGAGCTCGCTCAGGCGAAGCAGGAACTCCGGCGTCTTCTCGACATCTCGCAGCAAGGGCGCCCAGAGCCGAACTCGGAGGCCGGCCTCGACGACACGAAGGAAGACAGGCGCCCCAAGCTGCGTCGCAAGCGGTCGCAGGGCAAGGGAGACGTATAGGCTCGTCGATGGCCGGTGCCCAGTGCCCGGCTGCGCCTGCAGCCCCGGCACGTGACGCGCCTCGCGGGCCCGGCGTCCGCCACTGGACGGGCCGAGCGCAACCGCTACATCGAGAGCGATCCTTCGCGGAACTCGGTCCGGTCGAGCCAGACGTTGACCAGCACCGGTTGGCCGCCGCGCGCGATCTCGCGGGCGTGCTTCAGCGCCGGCCTCACCTCGTCCAAGCGTTGGACGCGCAGCCCGGCGGCGCCAAAGCCGGCGACCACTTCATGGTAGTCGCTGCGCGCCAGCACCGTGGCCACGTCGTCGTGCAGCATCTTCACCTGCTCGCGCGCGATCTGGGTCCAGCCCGCATCGTTGCCGACCACGGCGATCACCGGAATGCCCTGGCGCACGAAGCTGTCGAACTCGACCAGGCCGTAACCGCTGGCGCCGTCACCGAGGATCAGCCAGACCTCGCACCCTGGTCGCGCCAGCGCGGCACCCATCGCGAAGCCGGCGCCTACGCCCAAGGTGCCGAAGGCGCCCGGGTCGAGCCAGCGCAGCGGCCCGCGCGGATGCAGCACGTAGCTGGCGGTGGCGACAAAGTCGCCACCATCGGCGACGAACACTGCATCGGGTGCGGCCTCGGCTTCGAGGATGCGGAAGAGCGCCAAGGGATTGACGTAGGTGCCGACCGCCGCGGCCTGTGCGTCGATCTCGACTTCGCGATCCCGGTCGCGGCCGCGCAAGGCCTCGACCCAGCGGGCCTGGCGCCCGCCGGTCTGCGGCAGAGCCTGGGCGAGATCGATCAGGAACCGGCCGGCGTCGCCGATCGCGGTGACGTCGGGCCGGCGGTTCAGTCGTGCCTCGCGGGCGCTGCGGTTGGACGCGATCAGCGTAGCACTGCGCCGCACATGCCGGCCGTAGTCGAGGCGGAAGTCGCAGGGCACCCCGGCCAGCAGCACGGCATCGGCCTCGCGCAGCGCCTGCCGGCGCTGGTGGCGCATCTGCAGCGGGTGGTCGCGCCCCAGCAGGCCGCGCGCCATGCCCGACAAGTAGACCGGCACGCCGAGCCGTGCCAAGGCCTCGGCCACGGGGTCGGCCTGGGCGGCATCCACCAGCGCCTGGCTGCCAATCACGAGCAGCGGACGTTCGGCGCGCCGCAGCGCGGCGGCTGCAGCCTTCACCGCAGAGGCCGCGCAGCGAGGGCCCGCGGCGGGCTCGACGCGGGGCGTCGCAACTTCGTCGATGCCGGCGAACATTCGCTCGGCGTGGCGGTCGAGGTACCAGCGCAGCGCACGGTCGGCCAGTGTGCTGCCCTTGCCGGCGGCGTCGCGGTACCACTGGCGGATCGAGGCCTCGTCATACAGCAGGTCCACGGGGCATTCGATGAAGACCGGCCCCGGCACCCCGGCGCGGGCCACCGCGAAGGCCCGGAACACCGCCGGCCCCAATTCGCGCACGCGCCGCAGCTTGAGGAAGGCCTTGACGTGCGGCGCCACCAGCGGGCGCTGATCGATGTCCTGTAGCGCACCTCGCCCCTGCAGCGCCGTGGGCGCTGCGCCGCCGATCAGGACCACCGGCGACTGCGCCAGCTGCGCGTTCTTCAGCGCTGTGATCGTGTTCGTGATGCCCGGCCCGGCCGTCACCACGGCCACGCCAGGCAGACCCGTCAGGCGGGCGCTGGCGTCGGCGGCAAAGACCGCGGTGGCCTCGTCGCGGACGTCGACGACACGGATGCCGCGCGCCTTGGCGGCGCTGAGGATGGGCGAGATGTGGCCGCCGCACAGCGTGAACAGGCGCTGAACGCCATGCGCCTGCAGTGCCTGCGCGACGCGGTCGCCGCCGTGGTGACCGGCGGGATGAGCGCGAGGATCGGGCGTGTCGTTCAGGCCCATAGCAAGCGCGCTCCGCTGGCGTACCAGGCGTCGAGCCGGTCTGCGACTTCGGCCTCGATCCGGCTGCGCCTGATCTTCATCGTCGGCGTGAGCTCCCCGTTCTCGATCGACCAGGGCGTGCGGGCGACGACGATCATGCGCAGACGTTCGTAATGGGCCACGGCGGCGTTGACGTCGGCCAGCAGTCTGCCGAGCTGGGCCTCGATCTCGACACGCACGCCAGGATCGTCCTGCCGCGGCCGCAGCGACTCGGCGAGCACCACCATCGCGTAGGGCGCCGGCTGACCGAGCCCCGAGACGATCGACAGCTCGATCATCGGGTGTGTGTTCAGCAGGTTCTCGATCGGCGCCGGCGCGACGTACTTGCCCTTGGCCGTCTTGAAGAGTTCCTTGGCGCGCCCGGTGATCTTCAGCATGCCGTCGGCGCGGCGCTCGCCGCGGTCGCCGGTGCGGAAGAATCCATCCTCGGTAAACGAGGCCGCGGTGAGCTCGGGCTGCTTGTAGTAGCCGCTGAACTGACCAGGCGAGCTGATCAGCACCTCGCCGGACTCGCTCATCCGCACCTTCACGCCAGGCAGGGGCACGCCGACCCAGCCCGGCTCACCGTGGCGCTCGTCCGAGAAGTGCGAGTAGGAATTGTCCTCGGTCATGCCGTAACCCTCGAACAGCCGCAGGCCCAGTCGTCGGTACCAGCGGACAAGCTCGGCCGGCAAGGGCGCCGAGCCGCTGCCGGCGAGCACCACCTCGGACAGCCCCAGGCGCTCGAGGACCTTCCTGCCGACGAGCCGGCCGAGCAGGGGGATCGCCAGCAGCCGGTCGAGCCGGCTCGGCGGCATCTGCGCGAACACGCCCTGCTGGAACTTCAGCCACAGGCGCGGCACCGACCCGAACAACGTGGGCCGGGCGCGTCGCAGGTCCTGCAGGAAGGTCTCCAGCGACTCGGTGAAGAACAGCTGTGTGTGGCCGTCCACCAGTGAGGCACCTTCGGACCAGGTCCGGTCCATGCTGTGGGCCAGCGGCAGGTACGAAAGGATGCGGCCTTCGCGTTGATCGCCCAGGCGCGCGCGGATGTAGCGCGTAGCGCCCGCGCTGGCGCGCGTGAAGGCGCCGAAGCTGACCATCACGCCCTTGGGCAAGCCGGTGGAGCCCGAGGTATAGACGAGCATCGCCAGCTCTTCCGCACCACGTTGCGGGCGGCCGGCAAGCGGTTCGGTGTGGGCGACGATCGCGTCCCAGCCTTCGAAGTCGGTGGGCGGCGCCAGCGGCAAGGCGATGCAGGGCAGCCCCGCGGGGATGCCGCCCAGCTGCTGCTCCCAGATGTCGAGCTTGCCGACGAACAGCAGGCTGGCCTGGCTATGCTCGAGCACGTACCGCACGGCAGAGGCGGATTCGCTGGGAAAGATCGCCGTCGTCGTGTAGCCGCCCATCCAGATCGCGAGTTCGGCGATGATGAAGTGCGCGCAGTTCTTCGACAGGATGGCGACCCGCGCGCCGCGTGGCAGGCCGAGGCCCCGCAGGTGCTTGGCCATGCGCCGCGCCTGGTCCACCACCTCACCCCAGCGGTAGTCGGCGACGCGACCGGCGCCCAACGGTTGCGTGAGGAAGACGCGCCCTGGCTGCGCCGCCCCGTGGTCGAACACATGGTCCAAGATCAGCGGGTCATCGCCCACGCCAGCCCCCTCGGGGCCCTGCGACAGGCCGCCTCGCCAACAGCTTAAGCCCGCTCCGCCCGTGGCGGCAAGGAAACTGTCGCGCAACACAGTTCCAGCCGCAGGCGCGCCAGCGCCTGAATGCGCAACTCTTCGACCGGCAGCGTCATCGTCAGCTACAGGACCGCCGGCCACATTGAGGGCAATGGGCAGGCAGAAAGAGCACGACACCCTTGAGTGAAGCGCCATCTGTCTGTTGCCTTCTTCGCCGAATTCGTTCTGCGTGTATGAGCCGGCCTGCGATCACTCGACGGCGCGTGTGCCGTCGCCAAATGCGGTTCCCAGACGTCGGTCCGTGGCGCGGCCAGTTCCAAAGGGAGCTGCGGCAGGCACTGGACGGCTGCATGGCGGCCTGGGTGTCGATCGAGCTCGAATTCATGCGGAATTCAGAACAACGAAAGGGCGCCGCGCGGGCCGGCCAGCGACGATGCGTGCAGTCCCGTCGGCATCGGCGCGCCGTCAACCCCTTCAGGAGCGCCACCATGCCTAAGTTCAGACTTCCTGATCTCGG
>JBBINW010000021.1:0-62826 GCA_037443665.1 Betaproteobacteria bacterium | reverse complement strand
GCCGCGGGCGCGCCCGCCCACGCGGCCCGGCCGGCGCCGTCCTCGCTCGGCGCCAACGAGCGGCGCCGCGCGCCCGATTCGGTGCTTCTGGCCATGGAGGTGGCGGCACAGGCGCTGGCGGGATCGGGCCATGCCGCTGCCGACCTGGCCAGCGTGTTCACGTCGGCCCACGGCGACCTGCCGACCACCGATGCGCTGTGTCGCACCCTGGCCGCCGATCCGCGGGCGCTGTCGCCGACGCGCTTTCACCATTCGGTCCACAACGCGGCGTCGGGCTACTGGGCGATGGCCAGCGGCAGCCGTGCCGCCAGCACCGCGCTGTCGGCCTACGAGCACAGCTTCGCCGCCGGGCTGCTCGAAGCCGCGAGCCTGTGCGCGGCCGACAGCGCACCGGTGCTGCTCGTCGGCCTGGACACCGAGGCCTGCGGTGCACTGGCCTCGGTCAACCACAGCCGCGGCGTGCTCGCGGTGGCGCTGGTGCTGGCACCACGACCCAGCGCGGCATCGCGCTGGGCCTTGCGCTGGTCGCTGCAAGCGGCCGCAACAAGCGGCAGGCCGCCGCGCTCGGCCGCGGCGCGGGCGCTCGCGGCCAACGCGATGGCCGGCGCGCTGCCGCTGTTCGAAGCGCTGGCCGGCGACGGGGCGGCGACGCTGGCGCTGCCGGTTTCGGGATCGACGCAACTCGCGCTGGCGCTCGAAGCCCTGGATCCGGCATCGGGCCCCGCCGCTCGGGCATGATGCGACACTGTCCGATCCACCGGATGCCCAACCCCATGAGCACCCCCCGTGCCGACATCCGCGGCGACGTCGATCGCGACGTCGTGATCATGGGCGGCGGCCTGGCAGGCCTGACCCTGGCCCTGCAGCTGCGCCAGCGGCTGCCCGACCTCGACGTGCTGGTGCTCGAGCGCCGCACCCACCCGGTGCCCGAGGCGTGCCACAAGGTCGGCGAGTCCAGCGTCGAGATCGGCGCGCACTACTTCCAGCACGTGCTCGGCCTCGAGCAGCACCTGCTCGACAGGCAGCTCAAGAAGTTCGGCTTTCGCTTCTTCTTCAGCGACGGTCGGCGCGACATCGGCGCCGTCACCGAGCTCGGCGCCAGCCGCCCGCTGCCGGTGACGAGCTGGCAGATCGACCGCGGCATCTTCGAGAACTTCCTCGGCCAGGAGGTGCAGCGGCGCGGCGTGCGCTTCGTCGACACGTCGCTGATCCGCGAGGTCGCTCTGGACGCCGACAAAGGCGGCCCGCACCGGGTCAGCTGGCAGCGCCCTGGCGAGGACGTGCGGACGACCCGCGCGCGCTGGGTTATCGACGCCAGCGGCCGCGCCGGCCTGCTCAAGCGCCAGCTCGGCCTGGCGCGCGAGAACGCGCACTCGGCGCACGCGGTGTGGTTCCGCATCGGCGCGCGTGTCCATGTCGACGGCTGGTCGCAGGATCCGGCGTGGCAGGCCCGCTGCGTGACGCCCACGCGCTGGATGTCCACCAACCACCTCTGCGGCGAGGGCTACTGGGTGTGGCTGATCCCGCTTGCCTCGGGCTCGCATTCGGTCGGCATCGTGGCCGACCCGCGTTTCCATCCGCTGGAGCAGATGAACACGTTCGAGCGCGCGATGCACTGGCTGTCGCAGCGCCAGCCGCGGCTGTTCGACGACCTCGGCGGCCAGCGCGACAAGCTGCAGGACTTCGCCTTCTTCCGCCGCTTCTCGTACGACTGCGAGCAGACGTTCTCGGCCCAGCGCTGGGCCCTGGCTGGCGAGGCCGGCCGCTTCCTCGACCCGTTCTACTCGCCGGGCAGCGACTTCATCGCCATCGGCAACACCTACGTCACCGAACTGGTGGCCCGCGACCGGGCCGGCCTGCCGCTGGGCGCGCACGCCGCGATCTACGACCAGATCTACCGCTCGTTCTACGACAGCACGCTGACGCTGTACCTGGACCAGTACGCGCTGTTCGGCGACCCCGAGGTGTTGCCGATCAAGGTGCTGTGGGACTACACGTACTACTGGAGCGTGCTGGCGCCGATGTTCTTCCAGCAGCGCCTGACCGATCTCGCGTCGTTGTCGCACCTGCGCGCCGAGCTGGCTTCCTGCCAGCGCCTGAACCTGGCGCTGCAGGCTTTCCTGCGCGCCTGGGGCCAGATCAGCGAGAAACGCAACCCGGCGGTGATGCTCGACCAGGCGGCGATCCCGTGGTTCGCCGAGCTCAACCGCAGCCTCGAAGACCGCTTCGACGATGTTGGCTTCCGCCAGCGCATTCGCGAGGCCGCCATGCGATTGCGCGTGCTGGCGCTGGAGATCACCGAGCGCGCCGTCGCCGACCACCCGGGGCTGGACGCGCAAACCCTGCGCGGGCTGGTCGCCGAACTCGGCACGCCGGCCCGGCCCGCCGAGCCGATGCTGTTCGCGGCGCCTGCGGCGGTCGCCGCGCCGCAGGCGGTCTGAGCACGCCGGGCGCAGCGGCAGCGAGCGCGGCAGACGCGCCGGCCGTCGAGGCCGCTTCAGCCCTGGAACGGCGGCAGGCCGCGCCAGCGACGCCACAGCAGCGACGGCAGTCGGCGCACGAATCCGACCATCAACCGCGCATGCATCCAACTCAGCAGCACGTTGTCGCGGACGTAGCGGAAATGCGAGACGCCACCTTCCTCCGCGATCAGGTACTTCACCGGCGCATCGAGGTTGATCGGCTTGATGCCGCGCCAGGCCAGGCGCACGACGGCCTCGGTGTCGAAGTCGAAGCGCCGCATCCAGCGCTGCCCGCGCATCACCGCGACCAACGCCGCCACCGGATACACGCGGAAGCCGTAAAGTGAGTCGGCGACGCCGGCGCCCAAGGTCTCGAGGTTGGTCCACCAGTTTGACACCCGCCGGCCGCGCACGCGCAGCAGCGGCGCGCTGGCGTCGAAGACCGGGCGGCCGAGGATCATCGCCTCGGGCCGCACCTGCGAGGCGCGCATGAAGACGGGGATCAGCGCCGCCGGGTGCTGGCCGTCGGCGTCCATCGTCAGCGCGTGGCTGAAGCCGGCAGCCTCAGCCTGCCTCAGGCCGTGCAGCACCGCGGCGCCCTTGCCGGCGTTGACCGGCAGCACCCAGACGCGCAGCCCGGGGTCGGCGGCCGCGAGCCGCTGCAGGCCCTGCGCCGTGCCGTCGGTGCTGCCATCGACCACCGCCCACACGGGGGTCCACTGCGCGCGCGCCGCGGCGACGGTGGCATAGACCTGGGCCCCAGTGTCGTAGCTGGGAATCAGGACCAGATGCGTCGTGGAGGCCGCGAGCGTGCCCGTGGCCGTCATGAGGGCGGGTGCGGGCGGTGCACGCCGGCGGCGAAGTAGGCCTCGATCTCGGCGCGCAGCGCCTCGATGTCGGCGCCCGGTGCGAAGCGCCGCCCCAGGCGCACCGCGAAGCGGATCGGCAGCGGCGGCAGCCGCCACAGCGGCCAGCCCTTGCCGAGATAGGGCGAGTCGGTGTCGATGAACACGGTCTGGATCGGCGCTCGCGCACGCTTGGCAATCAGCGTGAAGCTGGCGTGGAAGACGTTGACCGGCGCCCGCGTGGTGCGCGTCCCCTCGGGGAATAGCACGAGTTGGCCGCCGTCGCGAAGGTCCTTCACCGCGCAGTGGATCATGCCGTAGGCCGAATCGTTGCGGATGTAGCGCGCCAGTCGCGCTCCCGGCCCGAGCAGCGGGTTGCGGACCAAGCTGGCCTTCATGATGCACGCGCTGCGCGGCAGCCGCGCGACCAGCATCATCGCGTCGAGCATGCTCGGGTGGTTGGCGACCAAGATCAGGCCGGGTTCGTCGCGCAGCGCGTCGAGTGCATCGGCCTCCAGGTACAGCATGCCGGTAGCGGCAGCGATGCGCCAGAACAGTCCGTAGCCCCACGCGATCGCGGCGCGACCGATGCGCCGGCCCAGCGCGCGCGGCAGCAGCGGATACAGCAGCAGCGCGACGAGGTTCCAGCCGGCCGACAGCAGCCCCAGCAGCAGCAGGTGCAGCTGCAGCGCAACCCAGGCCAGCGGCCCGAGCAGGCGTGTCGCGCGGCCGGTGCGCGGTGGGCGCACCGGCGGTGGTGGCTCAGCGGCGGTCGGCAACATGCTCGGACGATGCCATGAAGATCCAGCTCGCGGCCACCCCGAAACTCAGGTTGTGCCGCTGGCGCACCAACGGGCTGGCCTCGAACACCGCACCGGCCAGGCTGTCGGCGCGCACGAAACCGCCCAGCCACCAGGAGCCGAGCCGGCGCGAGGCGCTCGTGCCCAGGCGCCAGCCGGCGGCGCCGCCGTCGGCGCTGTAGGCCGGGCGCTCGTCATTGGCATAGGCCGGCGCCACGTCGTAGAAGTAGGCGTGATAGGCCTTGGTCGCCGCCAGCGGGCCCCCTTGCACGCCGAGGTCCCAGCCAGCCGCGACGAGGTCGAGGTTGAGCGCCGGGCTGACCGTCGCGCCAATCGCGCGCGGCGACGACTGCACCGTGAACACGGCACGTACCGGCACCCGCAGCTCGGCCTTCCAGTCCGCTCCGCGGGCCAGCGTCAGGTTAAGGTTGGGGCCGAACTCCAGCGTCGGCGCGAGGTCGGGCATGCCGCGGCGGGCGGGGTCGTCCCGGCTCTTCGTGGGCGCGGTGGCGGCCAAGCTGAGGTCGAAGTCCAGGTTCTCGGTGTCCAGCAGCACGGCCCGCGCACCATCGCGGTCGGCGCGGAAGACGCGGCCGCGATAGACGGCATACGGCAGCGGCAGCACCCAGTCGTGGCTCTGGTCGCTGCCGCGGTAGTGCGGCAGGCGCACCGCGGCCAGCCCCAGGCCGAACTCCCACAGCGGCTCGTCGGCGCGCGCCGGCACGCCCGGCGTGGCAAGCAACACCATCACGAGGGCCGCCGACGCCGTGCGGCAACTCATCCGGCCCGCGCGGCCGAATTCATCGGGGCTGCGCCAGCACGTTCTCACCCGGCACGGCGCCGACATCGCGGATGTTCCGGCGCCGGCTGCGCCAGGCTTGCCACGAGGTGCGCCAGCGCCGGGCCGCGGCCATGAGATAGATGAACTTGAAGAACAGCAGCGAGCGCTGGATCGGCGACTTGCCATAGACGTCGCCGGCCAGCACCGAGAGCACCGCCTCCTTGCTGCGCAGCACATTTCGCGGGTACATGAACATGTCGCGCATGACCGGGCTGGTCATGCGATAGATGAACCAGGAGAACTCGCGCGGGCCGCGCTGCACATGGGCCGCGTAGCGCCTGCGCGCGGCCGGCGCGCGGCGCGGGTCGTCGAGCGTGGCCGCGACGAGATCGGTGGCGGCGAAGGCGTTGGCCATCGCCAGATAGACGCCCGAGGAGAACACCGGGTCGATGAAGGCGAACGCGTCGCCCAGCATCAGCCAGCGATCGCCGCAGGGGCGGCCCGCCGTATACGAGAAGTTGCCCGTTGCGTGGACCTTGTCGTCGACGAGTTCGGCATCGCGCAGCCGCTCGGCCAGCGCCGGCGCCATCGCGATGGTGTCGCGGAAGAACGCGTTCAGCGGCTTGTCACGAGACTTCAGGTAGTACGGCCAGCAGGTGGCACCAACGCTGGTCGTGCCGTCGGCCAGCGGAATGAACCAGAACCAGCCATGGGGGAACCAGAAGATGCTGATGTTGCCTTCGAGCTTGGCGCCCTGCAGCCGGCGCGCGCCGCGGAAGTGGCCGAAAATCGCCGCACTGTTGTGGCGAGGGTGCCTGTGCCTGTCGGCGAACTGGTGCGCCAGCAGCGTGTCACGACCGGAGGCATCGACGACGTAACGGGTGCGCCAGCGTCGTGGCGCGCCGTCGTCGAGCGTGGCCGCAACCATGGCGCCCTCGGCGTCGAAGGCGACCGCGTGCACCTGACAGCCTTCGACCGTGCGCGCGCCGCGGCCGGCGGCATGGCGGAACAGGATCTCGTCGAGGTCCGAGCGCCGCACCTGCCAGGCCATCGGCGCGCTCTTGTCCCAGGCATCGCCGAACTCCACGAACGAGCGGTGCCGGTGCTGCGGCGAGACGAATTCGACCCCCCACTTGGGCATGCCGATGCGATCGACCGCCTCGCGCACGCCCAGGCGCTCGAACAACTCGACGTTGGCCGGGAGCAGCGATTCGCCGATGTGGAAGCGCGGGTGATGCGCCTTCTCGAGCACGACGACGTCGCGACCCTGTTGCGCCAGCAGGGCGGCGATCGTGCTGCCGCCCGGGCCGCCACCGATGACGAGGACGTCGCAGGCGGCGTCGGCCGCTTCGTCGGGGGCTGGCTGGACGGAGGGGACGTGGGTCATGGCTGCGGGACGCCGTGAGTGGTGGAGGGGACGCATGGCCCGAAGAGCCCGCCTCGGCGCGTTCGAGGCAACGGCAAACACGACCCTGGCGCGACGAATTATCCCCAAGCCGCATACCCGTGCGCCGCCGCCCCGGCAGCCACGGGCCTGACGCACTCCAATGGTACCCTGTGCTGCCACTGCAGCCCGCCAGCCGGCCCCGCACCGACGTGCCGTCCACCCCCCTTTCGCCAGGCCCTTCTGCCATCGCCGCCGCGGCGGCGGCGCCGACGACCTGGACCGCCGAGATGGCCTGGCGCATCCGCCACCACCTGGTGCTCAAGACGCTGGGCATCACGGTCTTCATGTGGATCTTCTTCCTGGCCTACTTTCACCTGCTGCGGCATCCGGCGCGCCCGGTCCTGGTGATGCCGTTGACGGCGCTGGACCGGGCGATCCCGTTCCAGCCCGGCCTGTTCGCCGCGTATGTCTCGCTGTGGATCTATGTCGGCATCCCGCCGGGTCTGATGCTGAGCCTGCGCGAGGCGGCGATCTATGGTCTGTGGATGGCCAGTCTGTGCCTGGTCGGGCTGACCTGCTTCTATTTCTGGCCCACCGAGGTGCCCACGCTGGCGGTGGCTGCCGACGCCGCCCGCCATCCGGGCTTTGCGTTGCTGCAGGGCGTCGATGCGGCGGGCAATGCCTGCCCGTCGCTGCACGTGGCCTGCGCGGCCTTCACCGCGGCCTGGGTGCATCGGCTGCTGCGCGCCACCGCGGCACGGCCGGTCTTCTTCGCGATCAACGCACTGTGGCTGGTGCTGATCGTCTATTCGACCCTGGCCATCAAGCAGCACGTGGTGATCGACGCCCTCGCCGGCACGGCGCTGGCCGCCATGTTTGCGTGGCCAGCGCTGCGCTGGAACCCGCCCGCGCTGCTTCGGCTTGCGGCGACGCAGGCCGTCGCCACGGGGGCCAGCCGATAGAATCCGCGCTCCCGTTGTTGCGGCGAGCGCATGGCCACCGACCCGAAACCGACCGACGCCCCCAAGCCGAGCAACTTCCTGCGCGGCATCATCGAACGCGACCTCGAGGCCGGCGCCTGGGCCATGCGTCACTTCGGCGGCAGCCCGGGCGACGCGGCCCACCACGCAGCCGGCGGACCGGACCCGGCGCGGATCCGCACCCGATTTCCGCCCGAGCCCAACGGCTACCTGCATGTCGGGCATGCGAAGAGCATCTGCCTGAACTTCGGCCTCGCGCGCGACTACGGCGGGGTATGCCACCTGCGCTTCGACGACACCAATCCCGAGAAGGAGGAGCAGGAGTACGTCGACGCGATCGTCGAGGCCGTGCGCTGGCTCGGCTTCGACTGGGTGACCGAGGTCGATGGGGTCCGCACCAGCCACCTCTACTACGCCAGCCATTACTTCGACTTCATGTACCGCGCCGCCGAGGCGCTGGTGCAGGCCGGGCTGGCCTATGTCGACGAGCAGACGCCAGAGCAAATGCGCGAGCGGCGCGGCGACTTCAACATGGCCGGCACCGACAGCCCGTTCCGCAGCCGCACGCCGGACCAGAACCTGTCCCGGCTGCGCGAAATGCGCGACGGCCGGCTCGCCGACGGCGCGGCGGTGCTGCGGGCGAAGATCGACATGGCCTCGCCCAACATCAACCTGCGCGACCCGACGCTGTACCGCATCAAGCGCGCCACCCACCACAACACCGGCGATGCCTGGTGCATCTACCCGATGTACACCTACGCGCACCCGATCGAGGACGCGCTGGAGAACATCACCCACAGCATCTGCACGCTCGAGTTCGAGGACCAGCGGCCGTTCTACGACTGGCTGCTCGAGAACCTCGCCGAGCTGGGCCTGCTCGCACGACCGCTGCCCCGGCAGTACGAGTTCGGGCGCCTGAACCTGAGCTACGTGATCACGAGCAAGCGCAAGCTGCGCGAGCTGGTGCACGAGGGCATCGTCGAGGGCTGGGACGACCCGCGCATGCCGACGATCTTCGGCATGCGCCGGCGCGGCTACACGCCGGAAAGCATCCGCGCGATGGCCGACGGCAGCGGCGCCAGCAAGACCAACATCTGGCTCGACTACAGCGTGCTCGATGGCTGCCTGCGCGCCGACCTCGAGGGGCAGGCGCCGCGCGCGATGGCGGTGCTCGACCCGGTCAGGCTCGAGCTCACGAACTGGGCCCAGGTCTTCGGCAGCGCGGACCATGTCGAGCCCTGCCACGCGCCGGCCCACCCACAGCGGCCCGAACTCGGCCAGCGCGCGTTCGGCCTCGCGCGCGAGGTCTGGATCGAACGCGACGACTTCGCCGAGGCGCCCCCGAAGGGCTTCTTCCGCCTGTTCCCCGGCAACAAGGTGCGGCTGAAGTATGGCCTGGTGGTCGAATGCACCGGCTGCGAGAAGGACACCGCCGGCACCGTCACCCGGTTGCTGGCGCGCGTCGTGCCGAACACCCGGAGCGGCACGCCGGGCGCCGATGCGGTCAAGGTCAAGGGCACCATCACCTGGGTCGGCGTGCACGATGCGCTGGCGGCCACCGTCAACCTCTACGACCGCCTGTTCACCGAGCCGCAGCCCGACGCCGGCGGACGCGATTTCCGCAGCGTGCTCAACCCGAGCAGCAAGGTCGTCGCGACGGGCTGGGTCGAGCCGTCTGTGGCGCGCGTCGAACGCGAGCAGCGGCTGCAGTTCGAGCGCCACGGCTATTTCGTGGCCGACCGCGTCGCGCACCGGCCGCAGCAGCCGGTGTTCAATCGCATCGCGACGCTCAAGGACAGCTGGGCGGCGTAGAGTGGACCTCTTGACATCTCCGCGAGCGCGCACCATTTCCGGCCATCGGCCCGCTGGCTTCCTGATCGCCGCCGCCATCGCCTTCCTGGCGGCGAGCCTGCCTGCGCAAGCCGCTGGCGTCGTCGAGGTGCGCTTCGTCAACCCCGAACGGTTCAGCGACATCGGCCTGCGGCCGGCGGACCGGCAGGCGACACTGAACTCGCTGAGCACCTTCCTGCAGGCGCTGGGCAGCCGCCTGCCCGACGGCCAGACCCTGCGCGTGGATATCAAGGACATCGACCTCGCCGGCGAGCTGATCCCCTTCCGCGCCGACGCGGTTCGCGTGCTGCGCGGTCGCGCCGACTGGCCGCGGATCTCGCTGCACTACACGCTGCTGGCCCAGGACAAGGTCGTCACCAGCGGTGACGCCGACCTCGCCGACATGGACTACCTCGACAGCCCGCCATTCGACGAACCGCGCCTGGGCGAGCTGCCGTTCGAGAAACGCCTGTTGCTGAAGTGGTTCGACACCACGTTCGCCACACCGTGAGCCTCGCACGCGCCCGGCGACCCTGTCCACCCCCTGCCGGAGACCCTGCCTTGCGACGACCGCACCTGCGCCTTGCCATCGGCCTGCTGGCCGCCGCCCTGCACGGCGCCGCGCTCGCCGCCCCCGATCCGCTGGCCAGCGCGGCCTCCGAGAAGGGTGCCGTGGTGACCGCCAGCGGCCTCGTCTATCGCTCGCTGCGCGAGGGCACGGGCGCCAGCCCCGCGGCCGCCGACACCGTGCGCGTCAACTACCGCGGCAGCTTCCCCGACGGCCGCGAGTTCGACAGCTCCTACGCGCGCCACGAGCCCGCAAGCTTCCCGCTCGACCGCGTCATCAAGTGCTGGACCGAAGGGCTGCAGCGCATGAAGGTGGGCGGCAAGGCGCGCCTGACCTGCCCCGCGGCGCTGGCCTATGGCGAACGCGGTGCCGGCGGCGGTCAGATCCCTCCGAACGCGGTGCTGCGCTTCGAGGTCGAGTTGCTGGGCATCGACGGCAAGTAGCGCCTGCCAGCAAATCCCTCAACGACCTGCGCGCAGGCGGCGCAGCAAGGGCAGCGCCCCCAGCGCCAGAGAGCCAGCGACCACGATGGCGCCGGCCAGCGCCAGCAGCGGGCCATGCGACGCCGGGTCCAGCGGCGCCAGGGCGTGCGCCAGGCGCCCGTGCAAGGCCGGCAGGCCGTGCAGGAGGATGCCGCCACCGACGAAGAACATCGCCGCGGTGCCGATCCAGGTCAGCAGCTTCATCAGCATCGGCGCCGCCTGCAACAGCGCCAGGCCGATCCGTCGCGGCACGCGCCGCCCGCGCTGCGCCAGCCACAGCCCCAGGTCGTCGATCTTGACGATGCCGGCGACGAGGCCATAGACGCCGATCGTGATCAACAGCGCCACGCCGACCAGCACCAGCACCTGGGTCAGCAGCGGCTCGGCGGCGACGCTGCCCAGCGCGATGACGATGATCTCGGCCGACAGCAGGAGGTCAGTGCGGATCGCGCCCTTGACGCGGTCGCGCTCGAGCGCGGCGAGATCGGCCAGCGGGCGCGCTGCATCGGGCTTCGACGCGGCCGCCTCGTCCGCTGCAGCCGCGCCGCGCGGCGCGGCATCGTCTGCCGCCTCGTGCGGCAGCCAGCGATGCGCGAGCTTCTCGACGCCCTCCAGGCACAGATAGACGCCGCCGGCCATCAGCAGCGGCACCACCAGCGCCGGCGCCAGTGCGCTCAACGCCAGCGCCACCGACACCAGGATCGCCTTGTTCAGCAGCGATCCGCGCGCGACCGCCCAGACCACCGGCCACTCGCGCTCGGCCGCCAGAGCGCTGAGCTGCCGGGCGCTGAGCGCGAGGTCGTCGCCGAGCACGCCCGCAGTCTTGGCCGCGGCGGTCTTGGTCATCAGCGCCACGTCGTCGAGAACGCTGGCCGTGTCGTCGAGAACAAGGAACAGACTGCCGAAAACCATGCAGCGATTCTCGGCCAGGCGGCGCGCCGCACCGCCCTGCAGGCGCCGTCGGTGCGAAGATGCGGCCGGCGATGCGCGAACTCTTCCTGCTCGATCCGGACACTGTCTTTCTCAACCACGGCTCGTTCGGTGCCTGCCCCGCCGAGGTCTTCGCCGCCTACCAGGCCTGGCAGCGCGAACTCGAGCGCAACCCGGTGGCGTTCCTCGGCCGGCGTTCGGCAGCGCTGCTGCTGCAGGCCCGCGAGCGGCTGGCGGCGCACCTGGGCGCCGATGCTTCGGACATGGTCTTCGTCGCCAACGCCACCACCGGTGTCAGCATCGTTGCCCGCTCGCTGGCGCTGGGGCCTGGCGACGAAGTCCTTGCCACCGACCACGAATACGGGGCCTGCGATGCCGCCTGGCGCTTCGTCTGTGCCAGGGCCGGGGCCAGCTACCGGCGGGTCGAGATCCCGCTGCCTTTCGACGCCGAGCGCTTCGCCGAACGGCTGCTGGCCGAGACCACGCCACGCACGCGGCTGATCTTTGCCAGCCACATCACCTCGACCACCGCGCTGACCTTTCCGGTTGCCACGCTGTGCGCCGCGGCGCGCGAGCGCGGCATCGCCACGCTCGTCGACGGCGCCCATGCGCCAGGTCAGATCGAACTCGACCTGCAGCGCATCGGCGCCGACTACTACACCGGCAACTGCCACAAGTGGCTGTGTGGGCCCAAGGGCGCGGCCTTCCTGCACGTGCGGCCCGAGCGTCAGGCAACACTGGACGCCACGGTCGTGAGCTGGGGCTACCTGGCGGCCGAGGCCAGCGCCGGCGGCGACACCGACTTCGATGCCTACACCGGGCGCTCGCTGCTCGAGCGCCGGCTGCAATGGCAGGGCACCCGGGATATCGCGGCTTTCCTGACGGTGCCAGCGGCGATCGAGTTCCAGCAGCGCCACGACTGGCCGGCGTGGCGCGAACGCTGCCACGCGATGGCGGCCGGTTCGCTGCACCGCGTGCTGGCGCGCAACGGGATGCCACCGATCGCGAGCGATGCAGCCTTCGCGCAGATGGTGGCGATCCCGGTGCGCTGCACGGACGCCGAAGGCCTGCGGCAATGGCTGTACGAGCGCCGCCGGATCGAGGTCCCCGTGACGCAGCATGGCGGCGCCGCCTTCGTGCGCCTTTCGGTGCAGGCCTACAACACCGAGGCCGACCTGGCAGTGCTGGAGGCCGCGCTGGCCGAAGCAGGCCTGTAGCGCGGGCGCCGCACGACGCCGCGTCCTTACGGCTTGGCGGCCGACGCAGCGGCGCCAGCCTTGGCCCTCTTCTCCTTCCTCTTGGCGGGCTTGGCTTCGGGCGTGCTTGCTGCGCTGGCCGGGGCAGCGGCAGTCGCCTTCTCGGCAGCCTTCTCATTGTTGCTCTCCTTCCTGGCCTTGGTGGCTTTGGCAGGCGGCGCGGCGGGGCTCTCGACCGCTGGCGTCGCGGCCATCGTCGTCGCCTTCTTGGCTGGCGTCGAGGCCACCGCGGGCGCGGTGCCCTCGAACGACGTGCCGTTGACCGTCAGACCGGCTTGCGACAGCTTGGCCGCAGACTTCTCGCCGATGCCGCTGACGCGGCTGACGAGGTCCTCCCAGTCCGTGAACAGCGCCTTGGCGCGATCGGCGGTGATGCGGGTGGCGATCACCGGGCCAATGCCCTTGACCCCGTCGAGTTCGGCCTGGGTGGCCTAGTTGACATCGATGGCGGCGAAGACCGACATCGCGAGAAAGGCGAGCAAAGCCGCCCGCCGTTGTTTGCACACCTTTCGCTGCTGTGTGTGTTGGCGGATGCGCCGGAACCCCCCCCGTCCCGTCCGCCCCGTCCGACCTGCCGGCACTTCCACGACGCCCACCCGTGCGGGCCAGTTGACCGGTCGCGGGCATTCAATGCCGGCGTCGCCGGCCGCTCTCATGGCTTCGGCTTGCGCCGACCGGCAGCAGGCGCACCGACTGCGCCTGCGCGCGGTGGCAGCCCGGTGTGCTGCGTCAGCGTCTGCCCGCGGCGCGCGGTGGCAGGCCCCGTGCCGCCGCCGGGTGGCGTCGAGTTCTTTCGCCGCGCGCTGATGTAGCCGCCGTCGGTGGCCGGTTGGAAGCTCGGGATCAGCTGGTGCTTGCCATTGCCGACGAGGTCGGCGCGGCCCATCTCCTTCAGCGCTGCGCGCAGCAGCGGCCAGTTGCTGGGGTCGTGCCAGCGCAGGAAGGCCTTGTGCAGCCGGCGGCGCTTCTCGCCGCGAACCACGTCGACCTTCTGGGCGCGCGCCGGGTCGCGGCTGATGCCCTTCAGCGGGTTGAGGTCGGTGTGGTACATCGCGGTCGCGGTGGCCATCGGGCTGGGGTAGAAGGTCTGCACCTGATCGGCCTTGAAGCCGTTGCGCTTGAGCCAGATCGCGAGGTTCATCATGTCCTCGTCGCTGGTGCCCGGATGCGCAGCGATGAAGTAGGGGATCAGGTACTGCTTCTTGCCCGCCTCGGCGCTGTACTTCTCGAACATCTGCCTGAAGCGGTCGTAGCTGCCGATGCCGGGCTTCATCATCTTCGCCAGCGGTCCGCCCTCGGTGTGCTCGGGCGCGATCTTCAGGTACCCGCCGACGTGGTGGGTCACGAGTTCCTTCACGTACTCGGGCGACTGCACGGCCAGGTCGTAGCGCAGGCCGGAACCGATCAGGATCTTCTTGATGCCGCGCAGCGATCGTGCGCGACGGTAGAGCTTCACCAGCGGACCGTGGTCGGTGTTCAGATTCGGGCAGATGCCGGGGTAGACGCAGCTCGGCTTGCGGCACGCGGCCTCGATGGCCGCGCTCTTGCAGCCGATGCGCCACATGTTGGCGGTGGGCCCGCCAAGGTCGCTGATGACGCCGGTGAAGCCCTTGACCTTGTCGCGGATCTCCTCGATCTCGCGGATGATCGAGTCTTCGCTGCGGCTCTGGATGATGCGGCCTTCATGCTCGGTGATCGAGCAGAAGGTGCAGCCGCCGAAGCAGCCGCGCATGATGTTCACGCTGAAGCGGATCATCTCCCAGGCCGGGATCTTGGTCGGCCCGTCGTGGCTGCCGTGCTCGTCGGCATAGCTCGGATGCGGGCTGCGCGCGTAGGGCAGGCCGAACACATGGTCCATCTCGGGTGTGCTCAGCGGGATCGGCGGCGGCGCGATCCAGAGGTCGCGGTCGCCGTGGCGCTGCACCAGCGCGCGCGCGTTGCCGGGGTTGGTCTCCAGGTGCAGCACGCGGTTGGCGTGGGCATAGAGCACGAGGTCGCTGCGGACCTGCTCGTAGCTGGGCAGGCGGATCACGGTTCGCTCGCGCGGTGGCAGCGCGACGGCGCCGGCCTTGCGACTGACGGGCATCGAGATCGGCACCGCCTTCGTGGCAGGCTCGACCGCTGCACCGGCGTCCTGCGCGCAGGCCTGGCCCTGCGACGCCGCGGCTTCGCTGGTCGTCAGGTACGGATTGATGTGCTCGTCGATGCGGCCGGGCCGATCGACATCCGTCGAGTCGACCTCGAACCAGCCCTGCGGCGCGAGAGCGGGGTCGCTCTTCACCACGAAGGCCGTGCCACGCACGTCGGTGAGCGCCGCCACCGGCTGGCGCGCCGCCAGGCGGTGTGCGATCTCGACGATCGCGCGCTCGGCGTTGCCATAGACCAGGAGGTCGGCCTTGCTGTCCACCAGCACCGAGCGCCGCACCTTGTCCTGCCAGTAGTCGTAATGCGCGATGCGGCGCAGGCTGGCCTCGATGCCGCCGATGATCACCGGCACCTCGGGGAAGGCCTCCTTGCAACGCTGGGTGTAGACCAGCGTGGCGCGGTCGGGGCGACGGCCGCCTGCGCCGCCGGGCGTGTAGGCGTCGTCGCTGCGGATCTTGCGATCGGCGGTGTAGCGGTTGATCATCGAATCCATGTTCCCGGCCGCGACGCCGAAGAACAGGTTGGGCCGGCCCAGCGCCTTGAAGGGCTCGGCGCTGTGCCAGTCGGGCTGGGCGATGATGCCGACGCGGAATCCCTGGGCCTCGAGCACGCGGCCGATCACGGCCATGCCGAAACTGGGGTGGTCGACATAGGCGTCGCCGGTGACGATGACGATGTCGCAGCTGTCCCAGCCGAGCGCCTCCATCTCGGCCCGGCTCATAGGCAGGAAGGGCGCGGTGCCGAAACGCTTGGCCCAGAACGGTCGATAGGCCGTGATCGGCTTCGGCGATGCAGGCGCGGCGGCGGGGCGGGACGGCGGTGAATCGAGGAGGGCGGCGGGCAAGGAGTTCGGGAGGGCGGCCGGCATCGACGGCGAGGCCCCGATTGTCGGTGGCAGGCGCTTGCCAGGCCAGCACAAGGGCAAGTCCGGCGCCGCGCTGCCCGCGCGCGCCGCTCAAGACGCGACGCCAGCGGCCGATAGAGACGGCCATGGAAGCCTTCCTGTATTGGGCGTTCTTGGCCGGCGCGGCCCTGTTCGGCGTGGCCGTGATCGTCGCCTGGTGGGAGCAGCTGGGCGGTCCCGGCGAGCCGCAACGCCTCGCCGAGCCCGGCGAGGCGCCGCCGCGACCGGTCAACGTGGACGTCGAGCTCGATGCACTGGCCGCCTCGCCGGCGCATGCGGCCGGTGACGCGCAGACGCGGCGCGACGCGCTCGACGGCGCGCTGGGCCGCATGTCCCAGGCCGCTGCGGCACGGCGCAGCGGCTGGACCGACACCGCACCCAGCGTCGGGCCCGGTCTGCGCGGCGAGGCGCCGAAAGACCCAACGGCCGCCCGCGACAAGACCTCGTCGTCGTCGCACTGACGCGCGGCAGGCGCGGCGTCAGGCGGCGACCGCGTCGCCCGCCACCGGCGCCGCGCCGCCGGCCGGCTCGCCGGTCGCGGCATCGAGCTCCTCGCCGAGGAAGCCGCCGCTCTGGTGCGCCCACAGCCGCGCATAGATGCCGCCGGCCGCCAGCAGGCTGTGGTGATCGCCGATCTCGACGATGCGTCCGTGGTCCATCACCACCAGGCGGTCCATCGCCGCGATGGTGGACAGGCGGTGCGCGATCGCGACCACCGTCTTGCCTTCCATCAGCTGGTACAGGCTGGCCTGGATCGCGGCCTCGACCTCGCTGTCGAGCGCGCTTGTGGCCTCGTCGAGCAGCAGGATCGGCGCGTCCTTGAGCATCACGCGGGCGATCGCGATGCGCTGGCGCTGGCCGCCGCTGAGCTTGACGCCGCGTTCGCCGACGTGGGCGTCGTAGCCCTTGCGCCCCTTGGGGTCCGTGAGGCCGACGATGAAGTCGTGCGCCTCGGCGCGCTCGGCCGCGTGCAGCATCTCGGCCTCGCTCGCGTCCGGCCGGCCGTAGGCGATGTTCTCGCGCACCGAGCGGTGCAGCAGCGAAGTGTCCTGCGTCACCATGCCGACCTGGCGGCGCAGGCTCTCCTGCGTCACGCCGGCGATGTCCTGGCCGTCGATCAGGATGCGCCCGGACTCCACGTCGTACAGCCGCAGCAGCAGGTTGACGATGGTGCTCTTGCCGGCGCCCGAGCGGCCCACGAGGCCGATCTTCTCGCCCGGCCGCACCACCAGCGAGAAGCCGTCGACGACCTTGCGCTGGCCGCCGTAGGCGAAGACCACGTTGTCGAAGCGCAGTTCACCGCGCGGCACCACCAGCGCCTTGGCGTCCGGTCGGTCCACGACCGAGCGCGCACGCGAGAACGTGGCCATGCCGTCCTGCACCGTGCCGATGTGCTCGAACAGCGAGGCCAGCTCCCACATCACCCAGTGCGAGATGCCGTTGAGTCGGAAAGCCATCGCGCTGGCGGCGGCCACGGCGCCCACGCCCACTGCGCCCTGCGTCCAGAGCACCAGGCTCAGCCCCGCGGTCGTGGCGATGAGCAGCACGCTCAGGGTCTGGTTGACGGCCTCGAAGCCGGTCACCAGGCGCATCTGGCCGTACGCCGTAACCATGAACTCCTGCATCGCGCCTCGCGCGAAATGCGCCTCGCGCTGCGAATGCGAGAACAGCTTGACGGTGGCGATGTTGGTGTAGGCGTCGGTGATGCGGCCCGTCATCAGCGAGCGCGCGTCGGCCTGCGCCTGCGCCACCTTGCCCAGCCGCGGCACAAAGTACCACAGCGTGACCGCGTACAGCGCCAGCCAGCCCATGAAGGGCAGCACCAGCCAGGCGTCGAATGCGCCGACGACCGCGATCAAGGTGACGAAGTAGATCACCACGTAGACCAGGATGTCGGTGAAGATCAGCCAGGTGTCGCGCACGGCCAGCGCGGTCTGCATCACCTTGGTCGCGATGCGGCCGGCGAACTCGTCCTGGTAGAAGCCCATGCTCTGCTCGAGCATCAGGCGGTGGAAGTTCCAGCGCAGCCGCATCGGGAAGTTGCTGAACAGGCCCTGGTACTTGAAGAGGGCCTGCAGCGCCGCGAAGACGATGCTGGCCAGCAGCACCGCCGCCAGCAGCGACAGCACATGACCCTGCTCACGCCACAAGTCCGCCGGCGCGACATGGCCGAGCACGTCGACGACGTGCGCCATCATGCTGAAGAGCAGCGCCTCGAAGGCGCCGATGGCGGCCGTGAACAGCGTCACCAGCGCGAGATAGCGCCGCAGGCCGCGCGAGCACATCCACAGGAAGGCGAAGAAGCGACGCGGCGGCGGTGGCGGCAGGGCATCCGGGTAGGGATGCACCAGGCGTTCGAAGGTCTGGAACAAGCGGACTCCCTGGGCGCTTCGTGGGCGCACGATCGGGCCGGCTTCGGGCGCGTGGCCCGGTCCGGCGGGCGGCAGCCAGCGGCCGCGAGGGGCGGATTATCGGCGCAGAAGGCCGGGCCGGCGCGGCCCGCACGGCACGCCTTGAACGTAGGCTTTCCCCTCCAAAAGCGCGCCAGGGCCGTGGCTATCATCCCTCCGCAGGAGAGGGACAAACCATGTTCGACTACATCATCGTCGGCGGTGGATCCGCGGGTTCGGTGCTGGCCTCGCGGCTGAGCGAGGATCCCGCCGTCAGCGTCTGCCTGCTCGAGGCCGGTCCGGTGGACCGCAGCGTCCTCATCCAATGCCCCGCCGGGCTGGCCCTGCTGGCGCAGACGGGGCAGGCGAACTGGGGTTTCGAGACCGTGCCGCAACCGGGCCTGAACGGCCGCCGCGGCTACCAGCCGCGCGGCAAGGTGCTGGGCGGGTCGAGCTCGGTCAACGCCATGATCTACATCCGCGGCCAGCGCGAGGATTACGACCACTGGGCCGCCCAGGGCAACCCGGGCTGGGGCTGGGACGACGTGCTGCCCTGGTTCAAGAAGGCCGAGCACAACGAGCGTGGCGCCGACGCTTGGCACGGCAGTGGTGGCCCGCTGAACGTGATGGACCTGAGAAGCCCGAACCGCTACGGACCGGTCTTCGTGCAGGCGGGACAGCAGGCGGGCTACCCGTTCAACCCCGACTTCAATGGCGCCACGCAGGAAGGCGTGGGGCCGTACCAGGTGACGCACAAGAACGGCGAGCGCCACAGCGCAGCCAAGGCCTACCTCACGCCAAACCGCGGCCGCCGCAGCAACCTGCAGGTGCTGACCGGGGTGCAGGCGACGCGCGTGCTGCTCGAAGGCCGCCGTGCGACGGGGGTCGAGATCCGCGAGGGCGGCGCGCTGCGCCAACTGCAGGCGCGGCGCGAGGTGCTGTTGTGCGCCGGAGCACTGCAGTCACCGCAGTTGCTGATGCTCTCGGGCGTCGGTGACGGGGCGCAGCTGCAACGCCATGGCATCGAGGTGCGGCAGCATCTGCCGGGCGTGGGGCGCCACCTGCACGACCATGTCGACGTCGTGCAGATCGTCGATGCACCGCATCTCAAGGATCTGTTCGGCCTGTCGCTGACCGGCGCCTGGCACGCGCTGCGGGGCATCGTCGAATGGCGGCGCGAGCGCACGGGCATGCTGACGACGAACTTCGCCGAGGCCGGCGGCTTCATTCGCAGCAGCCCGGACGAGCCGGCGCCCGACCTGCAACTTCACTTCGTGATCGGCAAGCTCGTCGATCACGGCCGCAAGACGGTCTTCGGCCATGGCTATTCGTGCCATGTCTGCGTGCTGCAGCCGAAGAGCCGGGGCAGCGTCACGCTGGCCGGCAACGACCCCGCCGCGGCGCCGGCCATCGACCCGGCGTTCCTGAGCGACCCCGACGACATGGCGCGGCTGGTGCGCGGCTTCAAGCTGACACGCCGCCTGCTGCAACAGCCCGCGTTGGCCGGGCTGGGCGGACGCGAGTTGCCGAGTTCGGCCGCCGCCCAGAGCGACGATCAGATCGAGCGCTTCATCCGCAGCCACGCCGACACCATCTATCACCCCGTCGGCAGCTGCCGCATGGGCCCGGGGCCGGACGACGTGGTCGATGAACGGCTGCGGGTACGCGGTGTCGCGGGCCTGCGGGTGGTCGATGCGTCGATCATGCCGCGCATCGTCTCGGGCAACACGAATGCGCCGACGATCATGATTGCGGAGAAGGCGGCGGCGATGATCGCTGCCGACGCTAGCGCGGCGCCACCGCGGCCTGCGGCCTGAGCGCCGCGATCGCCGCTGCAGGCACGGAGCCCGCTGGGCGTGGTTGCAGATGTCCGACCCTGAAACGGCTGCTGCTACGCCGGTGGCCGAACCCTTGTAGCCGTGGCGTCGCTCGGCCGTGGCATCCGGGACTGCAGCCCTGACCTCGCTCCAGGCGAGACTGAGCCAACCCCGGCCCAGACGACGTGTCTGCGCAGTGGCTATTGCTCGCCGTGGGCGACCCCTTGGCTGGCAGCCACTGGCAAGGAGCAGTGACTGCAACGAAGGAGCGCCAGGCATGCACGGTATCGATTGCATGGTGCAGGTTTCACCGATACACTGCCTTTAACGTAAATCTTAATGAATGCAGTAATGTCGCTACGAGCATCGGACATCGTTCCCATCAGCGAGGCTCGCGCTCGGCTCACGGAACTGGCAGAGGACGTCGTAGGCTCCGGCGCAGAAAAGGTGTTGACCAAGAATGGCGCCAGCTACGTGGCGCTTGTCGACGCGCGCCGCCTCGACTACTACCACGCGCTCGAAGCCGAGCATGCCAGCCTCGTGCTCGCCGAAGACGCCATCACGGGCCTCAAGGAGGCACTGGCCGGCCAGTTCGTCTCCGATGACGAACTCGACGAGGCGCTTGGCGTCACGCCTGCGCGGTGAGCCTCCCTGTCAATGCCAAGGTTCGGGCGGTTCCGAACTTCCTGGCCTGCCTGCGCGCCGCTCGCGCCTTCCTGGTCCAGCAAGACGCCGGCTCGGCGCCCGCACGCTTCGAGAAACTGCAGGCAGACCTGGTCAAGGCTCGGGGGCTGCTGGCCTTCGCTCCCACGAGCGGTCGCCCTGCCCGGTTCCTCGATGCCAAAACCGGCTGGGGGCAGTTCCATGCGCAGCAAGCACTACAGCTTGCGAGAGCGCTCGGCATGACTGAACTGCGCGAGCTCGTCTTGGATCGCCATATTGTGCTTTATGCCCACTCAGAGCGGGATGTGGTCCTGCTCTGTCTGCGGCATGAGCGCCAGTTGGCGTACCGACTTTCTGAGCCGTCCGCATGACACCGGCATTGCGGCGACGTCTGCGCCCCCACTCCGAGCCAGAGCGGCGGGTCGCCCGGGTCCCTGCGAGGGTGAACGTCCCGCTGCATGGGTTGCGGAGCCATTGCCGAACACCAGAAGTGCCTCGCAAACCCGCACCAACGCTGGCTCTCCGCAGATTCTTGGGTCATCAGCGTAGCAGAACCCCCTGAAGCGGGTTTTTCTACGCTGTTGGCCCACCCAGGGCATGCAACAGAGCCGGACAAGGCCAACTGCCCTGGGCGGTTGTGAGGGGGTACTCGCGTGGCACGCCACGTCTTTGCGGGCCTGCGCCTGGTCAAGCACACGGGCGCGCTTTCCGTTGGTCAGAGCTTGTATGTGCTGATATAAATTGACAAAAATAGACCTTCTGTATTAATATATCGGCATGTCTAAGGCTACCCGTGCCCTCCTTCAGCTTCCGCCAGCCACCGTCGGCGTCATCGAAAAACTGGGCGCCGACTTGGCTGTGGCCCGATTGCGCCGCAAGGAGTCATTGAGGTCCTGGGCAAAGCGTTTGGGCGTTACGGTGTCCACGCTCCAGCGGCTCGAATCCGGCGACCCGTCCGTTAGCCTCGGTATCGTCGCGACAGCCCTTTGGCTCATTCAGCGCGACGGTGAGCTGAGAAATCTTGCGGCGCCCGAACACGACCAAGGTGCCCTCGAGCTGGATGTCCGCGAGGCCATTGAGCTTGGCCGCTCACGCGCCCAGTCCTCCGCGGAGGCGCGCCTACGCGCCATGGGAAGCTCCAACAAGACGGGGCATTGAGATGCGCCTGGACGACTTGTCCCTTTGGCATCTGGGTGAGCCGGCTGCGCCGCGCTACGTCGGCGCACTGAGGCTCGTCTCCGCCGGCAAGGGCGTTTCGTTGCACTATGGCAAGGATTGGTTGGCTAACGGGTTCGCGCTGAGCGAGGACCTCCCGCTCGTGGACAACGAGTTTCTGCCACCCGACCGTTTGGCGGCCGATGCGCCGCGAGCGGTTGGGGCGGTTGATGACGCACGACCGAACCGCTGGGGCGAAAGAGTCATCCGCTTCGTCGACAAGCCCCCGCGTCTCTCGCTGATGGAGTACCTGTACTACGCTGGCGACGAGCGGTTCGGCGCCCTCGGCGTTTCCACGTCGCCCGGCACCTACAGCCCCAGACCCGGAGGCCCGCTACCTCGACTCGAGCAGGCACAACAACTCAGCGAGGTCGTGGCCAAGATTGAAGCCTCGGAGCCCGTTAGCGCTTTGGAGGCGCAAATCCTCGCTGGCGGCGGCAGTCCGCTCGGCGGCGCCAAGCCCAAGGCGCTCATCGACATCGACGGCGAGCAATGGGTCATCAAGTTCTACAACAACGAACCCATCGACACGCCACTCGTCGAGCATGCGACGATGACGCTAGCCAAGCTCGCCGGCATCACCGTGGCCGAGACGCAGGTCATCCGCCTTGCAGGCATGAACGTCCTCGCCGTTCGTCGCTTCGACCGCGTGCGGGACCGGCGGATTCACTGCATTTCAGCGGGCACCGCCGTCCGAGCGGCGACCGCGTCCGGCGCCGAACCCGAGATGGGGTATCCCGAGTTGGCGCGAATTCTTCGACGTCTCGGTCTCACCCAGGACGACATCAACAAGCGGGACGCGCGCGAGCTGTTCCGGAGAATGGTCTTCAACATCCTGGTCGACAACACCGATGACCACGAGAAGAACCACTCCCTGCTGGTCACGAACCCGTCCTCCAATGGCCGCCTGAAACTGGCGCCGGCGTATGACGTCCTGCCAACGAACTCAGGACAGGGGTACCAGGAGTTCATCTGCGGCTCGCGGGGCAGGGACTCGACGCTCGAGAACGCGATGTCGCAGTGCGATGCATTTGGCCTGCTGCCCACGGAGGCCGCGGCCGAAGTTGCCACCGTCATTGACGTCGTGAACAACTGGCAGAAACACTTCGAGCAGGCCGGTGTGACAGCGCACGACATTGCGAGCCTGGCTGAGCGCATCGACGGCGAAGAGCTCCTGAGCCAGCGCCTCAATTTCGACCAAGCCCGGTCTTGGTCCGCGCCGGCTAAGCGAAAGAGGCCAAGCCCATTCCGGCGCACCTGAAATCCGAGCTGATGGAGTTGCACGCTGGCCGCAAGGTTGCATAAACGCGTAAGGATGATTAACCCCGGGCGAGCGCACCTGCACGGCAAGCGGCGACCCGGTGGCGCGTTTGCGGATTTCGGCTCGTAAAGAGACGGTGTGATCTTCTGTAGAGCGCCCGCTCCTACAAGGCGCTAACGCACATGGATGCGGGGTCTGCGGAGATTGCTGGGCCAAAAGCGTAGTGAGACCCCCTGAAACGACGAACCCCTCCGGACATTGCGGCCCGGAGGGGCGGGTGGCCGCGGCCACCGTTGGAGCTCCTGAGGAATGAGGTCCGGGGCTCCTGACGCGCAGAGTCTGCGCCGTCTGAATATGCCTGCAATGAGGCGATGTTCAGGTTAAGCGAAGGCCGCCGCGGATGCAAGCGCCATCGGACCGACGCCGACGAAGGGGCTGGCGGCGCAAGTCCAGGATCAGGCCGATGGGCGACGTCGGCCCGCGAGCGCAAGCGCCGACAAGGCCAACCCCACCAGTGCCATCGACCCCGGCTCGGGAAGCGACGGCGGTGGCGCGGCGGCGGTCGTCAGCACCACGTCGTCGAAGAGGGCCTGCGCATTACCCAACCCACCGAACACGACCGACTCACCGGTACCGGACAAGGTCGCCGCTCCGACGCCGATCAGATTCCAATTGCAATAGGGTACGGCTTGGGTGCAGTTGTTACCCGGGTCGTTCGCGCTCAAAGCTGTCGTGAAGAGTTTCGTGCCGGTTCCGTCCAGGCCTGAATAGATATCGATCGTGATGCCACCGATCGAACTGAACATGACGGAGAAGGCGTCGAACCCGGCCGCGAAGTCGAGCGTCGCGGTCGCCGGGGCGCCGGCCAATGTCATCACTTGGCTGCCAGAAGGCAAATTGGCAGCAGCAACAGGCTGGATGGCAAACGCGCCATTGCTGAAGACCACGCCATCATTCGGGCCGGACTTCCCCAAACTGTCTGTTCCGCCATTGTAGAAACTCTGAATTTGGGCATTCTGAGTGACGCTGTCGAAGTTCAGCGTGACGATGCCCGCGGCGGCCGGGAAGCTGATGACAGCGGCGACCGCCAGGGTAAATGATCCAACCGCTTTCATCTCTTCTCCTTGTGATGGTCGAGCGGGAACGCCCCGAAAACCCGGCGCCGGATAGCCCTCGACCTTGATCAGTGGCTTGTGCATGCACCGATCGTGCCATGCGCGTCTATATAGAAAATTCTCTATGCAAATCAAGAGGTTGGACCGGCTCTCGGACCAATACGGCAGGCGCCTCCAGTGTCCTGCATTGGGTAAGTTGTAAAGCCAGCCGACGAGGCACACGGCTGCGCCCTGCGCGCCGGCAGCCCATGGCATCAGAGGGCCAGTTTCGCCATCAAGGCATCCGCCCGCTGCGCAGCCGCCGCGTCCATGCGGATGGTTCTCCCCCACTCGCGCCGGGTCTCGCCCGGCCACTTGTTCGTCGCGTCCAGCCCCATCTTGCCGCCGAGCCCGCTGACCGGCGACGCGAAGTCCAGGTAGTCGATCGGCGTCTGCTCGACCAACGTCGTGTCGCGTACGGGGTCCATCCGCGTCGTGAGTGCCCACACGACTTCCTTCCAGTCGCGGATGTTCACGTCGTCGTCGGTGACGACGATGAACTTGGTGTACATGAACTGGCGCAGGAAACTCCACAGCCCGAACATCACCCGCTTGGCGTGCCCGGGGTAGGCCTTGCAGATCGAGATCACCGCCAAGCGGTAGCTGCAGCCCTCGGGCGGCAGGTAGAAATCGACGATCTCCGGAAACTGCTTCTGCAGGATCGGCACGAAGACCTCGTTGAGCGCCTCGCCGAGCACCGCCGGCTCGTCGGGCGGCTTGCCGGTGTAGGTGGAGTGGTAGATCGGGTCGCGCCGGTGCGTCAGGCGATCGATCCGGAACACCGGGAACCAGTCCTGCTCGTTGTAGTAGCCCGTGTGGTCGCCGAAGGGGCCCTCCAGCGCGTGCAGGTAGCCGCCGCGTTCCTGGAGTCGCACGCCATGCGCCGATTCGCCTTCGAAGCCGGCCGGCGCCGTCGGGACATGGCCCTCCAGAACGATCTCGGCGCTGGCCGGCACCTGCAGGCGCAGGTCGCCTTCACCGACCCCGGTGTCCACGACCTCGGTGCGGCTGCCGCGCAGCAGGCCGGCGAACTGGTACTCGGACAAGTTGTCTGGCACCGGCGTCACCGCGCCCAGGATCGTCGCCGGGTCGGCGCCGAGCGCCACCGCGACCGGGAAAGGCGCGCCGGGGTTGGCCAGCGCGAAGTCGCGGAAGTCGAGCGCGCCGCCCCGGTGCGCCAGCCAGCGCATGACGACCTCGCGCGGGCCGATCACCTGCTGGCGGTAGATCCCCAGGTTCTGCCGCAGTCGCGCCGCCGCGACCTTCTGCGGGCCACGCGTGGCGACCAGCCCCCAGGTGATCAGCGGGCCGGCGTCGCCGGGCCAGCAGGTCTGGACCGGCAGTTCGCCGAGATCGACTTCGTCGCCCTCGCGGATAACCTCGCGGCAGGGCGCACTGCGCTGCACCGCGGGCTTCATGTCCCACAGCGCCTTGGCCATCTGGAGCAGCCGCCCGGCGTCCTTCAGCCCCTTCGGCGGCTCCGGTTCCTTGAGGCTCGCGAGCAACCGGCCGACGTCCCGAAGGTCGTCGATCGACTCCGCGCCCATGCCCAGCGCCACCCGCCGCGTGGTGCCGAACAGGTTGATGAGGCAGGGAATTTTGTAACCCAGCGGCTGCGTGCACAGCAGCGCAGGCCCGCCGGCGCGCAGCAGCTTGTCGCCGATTGCCGTCATTTCCAGGCGCGGAGAGACCGGTTCGGCCAGCTTTCGTAGCTCGCCGAGGCGTTCGAGCTGGGCTATGAAGTCGCGCAGGTCACGGTATTTCATGTTGTTTTAGCATGAAGAACGCGATTGATATTCTTGACCGCGTATGAAGCGGTTCCTAGAATCCGCCCAGTCCTGTGATTCAGGGTAAACCCGCGCTGCGGAGGGCGAACGCCCACGGAGCGACGAAACGCAGCCTCGGCGTCCGATCCCGAGGCCCGTCCAAGATCGCACAGAAGCGATCGATTATCGCCGTCGCCCCACGCATGCCCTGGGCGTGCCGGGCCCGGCGAGGCATCAGGAAAGAGAGAGTCGATATGGGAGCCACCGCTCTATTGCGCCAGGCGCAACGCGATACCGCCCGCTCGCTGCGCGTGTTCGCCAGCGACGTCGTCCACGGCCTGCTCGAGGTCAGCCACAACACGCTGGCCCTCGTCGGTCTGCTCGCCGTCGGCGTCATCGTCTTCGCGCTGGGTCGTGCCGACATTCGTCACCAGGCGGAGACGGTGGCGCTGGAATGGCTGCAGACCCGGCAGGAGGCCCGCGACCTCGCCTCCGGCAACGTGCTGGCCACCGTCGCCGACCCGACCGCGGTGTCCCGAGCGACCGCAACCGATCTCAAGCAACTCAGCAACCAGCAGGCCGCCCTGGCGAACTGGATCTCGCGCCGCTACCGGGTTGCGCCCGAGCCGATCGGGGCGCTGGTCAAGGAAGCCTGGTCGATCGGCAGCCGCGCTGGGCTCGACCCGACCCTGATCCTGGCAATCATGGCCGTCGAATCCAGCTTCAATCCCTTCGCCCAGAGCACCGTCGGCGCGCAGGGGCTGATGCAGGTCCTGACGCGCGTTCACGACGCCAAGTACGAGGCGTTCGGTGGCACGCGCGCCGCCTTCGACCCGATCAGCAACCTGCGCGTGGGCGCCCAGGTCCTGCGTGACTGCATCACCCAGGGCGGCAGCGTGCAGGAAGGCCTGCGCCACTACGTCGGCGCGGCCTTGATCGCCGACGACGGAGGCTACGTGAGCCGGGTGCTGGCCGAGCAGGCGCACATGCGCGACGTCGCCGACGGCAAGCGCGTGCCTGTGAACGCCAGCAGCGTTCTGCCGATGGCCGCGGCGAAGGACGCCGACTCGCCGGCGTCGGGCGTGCCCGCGTCGGAACAGCCGGGCAAGGCGCCGGCCGTCCAGCGCGTCGCCCTGCTGCCCTGAGACGCACACCGTCGGCGCTACACTGCGCGCCTGCGCGACTGGCGATAGGAGCGGCATCGCTCCGAGGTGGACGACCACCGGGAAGCGCGGGCTGTCGCGTGTTGCCGCGGCGGTGTGAGCCGTTCGCCTGGGCAGCCCTCGACCGTGCACCGCGGCGCGCCGCGACCCGCCGGTGACCGAAGGCCCTTCCATCCGAAGAGGACTGCCATGTTCGACCGCAATGTTTCCACCGTGGCCCGAGTGGACCCCGAGATCTGGGCCGCCATCGAGGCCGAAGACCGGCGCCAGGAAGAGCACATCGAGCTGATCGCCAGCGAGAACTACGCCTCGCCGGCGGTGATGGCCGCGCAGGGCTCGCAACTGACCAACAAGTATGCCGAGGGTTATCCCGGCAAGCGCTACTACGGCGGCTGCGAGAACGTGGACGTCGTCGAGCAACTCGCGATCGACCGCGCCAAGCAGCTGTTCGGCGCTGCGCACGCCAATGTGCAGGCCAACTCGGGCTCGCAGGCCAACCAGGCCGTCTTCTTCGGCCTGCTGCAGCCGGGCGACACGATCATGGGCATGAGCCTGGCCGAAGGCGGCCACCTGACCCACGGCATGCCGCTGAACATGAGCGGCAAGTGGTTCAAGGTCGTCAGCTACGGGCTGGACGCCAGCGAAGCCATCGACTACGACGCGATGGAGCGGCTGGCGCACGAACACCGGCCCAAGCTGATCATCGCTGGCGCGTCGGCCTACAGCCTGCGCATCGATTTCGAGCGCTTCGCCCGCGTCGCGCGCGCCGTCGGCGCGATCCTGATGGTGGACATGGCGCACTACGCCGGCCTGATCGCCGCCGGCGTCTACCCCAACCCGCTGCCGCATGCCGACGTCGTGACTTCCACGACCCACAAGAGCCTGCGCGGCCCGCGCGGCGGCATCATCCTGACCAACGACGAGGCGATCGCCAAGAAGATCAACAGCGCGATCTTCCCCGGCATCCAGGGCGGCCCGCTGATGCACGTGATCGCCGCCAAGGCGGTGGCCTTCCGCGAAGCGCTGGCACCGGATTTCAAGGTCTACCAGCAGCAGGTGGTCGACAACGCGCGCGTGCTGGCCGAGACCTTGATCGAGCGCGGGCTGCGCATCGTCAGCGGCCGCACAGAAAGCCACGTCATGCTCGTCGATCTGCGCCCGAAGGGCCTGACCGGCAAGGACGCCGAGACGATCCTCGGCAAGGCGCACATCACCTGCAACAAGAACGGCATCCCCAACGACCCGCAGAAGGCGATGGTCACCAGCGGCATCCGGCTGGGCACGCCGGCGATGACGACGCGCGGCTTCGAGCGGGAGCAGGCGCGCCAGACGGCCCACCTGATCGCCGACGTGCTGGACAGCCCGCACGACGCCGACCGCATCGCCGCGGTGCGCGCCAGGGTGGCCGCGCTGACACGCGACTTCCCGGTCTACCGTTGACGGCGACGACCCGCCGGTAATCCTGCGTGCGCTGCCCCTTCTGCGCCCACGAAGAGACCCAGGTCGTCGAGACCCGCGAGTCCGACGAGGGTGACGTCATCCGCCGCCGCCGGCGCTGCACCCACTGCGAGAAGCGCTTCACCACCTACGAGCGCACCGAGATCGCATTGCCGGCGGTGGTCAAGAAGGATGGCGCGCGGGTCGAGTTCGACCCCGCCAAGCTGCGCGCGTCGATGCTGCTGGCGCTGCGCAAGCGGCCGGTCAGCGTCGAGCAGGTCGACGCCGCGCTCGAACGCATCCAGGACAAGCTGATCGCGACCGCAGCGCGCGAGGTACCGAGCACGCGGCTGGGTGAACTGGTGATGCGCGAACTCAAGCGCATCGACAAGGTGGCCTACGTGCGCTTCGCGTCGGTGTATCGCGAGTTCGAGGACGTGGATGCTTTCAGGCAGCTGATCCGGGACATCTGAACCCACCCCGGCGGGGGAGCCCGACCGGACGCCCTCCGCGATCCGCCGGCGCGGGGGAAGGCAGGCCGGCGGCGATTTCCTCCACTGACGACCATGCCGTCCACCGAGGAGATCCCGATACCCCTCCCCACCCTCCGCCACCAGCGCGGCGTCAGCCTGATCGAGTGCTGCGTCGTGGCTGCGATCGCCGCGGTCGGCGTCGGCGCCGTGGCGCCCAACTTCGACAGGATGATCCCGCGCCGCCATCTCGAGGGGACCGCGGCATAGCTGGAAACGGACATCCTATCCATGCGCAGCCTCGCGGTCGCGCGCAGCCAGTCATTGCGGCTCAGCTTCACGTCTAACGCTGCGCTCGCCTGCTACGTGATCCACACCGGCGCCGCCAAGGGCTGTCAATGCAATGCGCAGGGCGAGCCCGCGTGCCAGGATGGTTCGCTGCCCTTGCGGACCGTCCCGTTTCCCGCTGGCGCACCGGTGACAGTGAAGTCGAACTCAACATCGATCCTCGTCGACACGGGCCAAGGGACCATCACGCCGACGGCGACGATGCAGGTTCAAGGCCGCAACGGAGAGGTCCTGCGGGTGATCGTCAACATCATGGGCCGCGTGCGGGCCTGTGCAGCGACAGCCGGGCTGCCGGGATACGGGCGCTGCTAGCGGCGCGATCGCCGCCCGCCCGCTCCGATTTATGCAAGAACCCCCGATGGGCGGCGGCCGACAGGCGATGAGCGGCGCGCTAGGGGGTCGTCGCCCCGCGTGCCGGCTGAGCATAATCCGGTCATGCCGCGATTGACCTTTCGACACACCAATGCGCGGCGAGAGTGTGCGGGATTCACGCTCGTCGAGTTGATGATCGTCGTCGTGATCGTGGCCCTTCTGGCGATGGTCGCCTACCCGTCCTACCTGAATTCTGTGCGCAAGGGCCGCCGCGCTGATGCCATCAAGGGCCTGTCGTCGATCCAGCAGGCGCAGGAACGTTGGCGCGCGAACAACCCGCAATACGCCAGCCTGATGACCGGCCAGCCGAACGGCATCGATGCGCCGCCGGCGTCGCCCTACTACACCTTTACGATCGACGTCGCCGACGCCTCCAACTACGTCACCACGGCCCAGGCCCTGCCGGGCACCACGCAGGCCGGCGACACCAGCTGCACGACGATGCGCCTGCAGATCGCCGGCGGCAATGTGTTCTACGGCGGCTGCAATGGCTGTGCCGCACCGGTTCTTCCAGCCACCGTCAGCGATCCCAACAATTGCTGGGCAAAATGACCGCCACACCCGCCAAGCCCCATCGGAACGGCTTCACGCTGGTGGAGCTTCTGGTCGTCGTCGCGGTGGCGGTGATCCTCTTGACCATCGCCGCGCCCTCCATGCACGAGCTGATCGTGCGGCAGCGGCTGAAGAGCGTCAACGCCGAGCTGGTCACCGATCTCCAGTACGCGCGCACGCTGGCGGTATCGCGGAACGTTACGATCAACGTGAGCTTCAAGAACACGCCGGCGATGAGCTGCTACGTGCTGTTCGTTCCCAGCGCCGCCAGCGGCTGCGACTGCACGAATCCGCCGGGCAGCGCATGCCCAGTCGTGCCAGGGCTGGGCGGCTCCGAGGAACTGCGCACCACGCAGATCCTCAGCAGCACGGATGTGCAGATCGCCAATACGCCGCAGCAAGGATTGCTGATATTTACCGTGGACGGCATGCAGTCGCCGGCCAGGGACTACAAACTCAGGACATCGCGGATCAGCGGCGCCTCGGGTCAGTTGCTGGTCACGGTCAACCCGGCGGGCCGGCCAAGCGTGTGTACGCCGGACAGTTCCGTACCAGGGGTGCCCGGGTGCCCCTGAGCTGCCGTTCACCTCTAACCGCGCGGGCTGCCCAGCGGGGGCTTTCGCTGGTCGAGTTGATGGTCGGCGTTGCGATCGGCCTTTTCGTCGTCGCCGGCGCCGCGACCGTGGTTGCGACGCAGCTCGGCGACTCCCGCCGGCTGGTCACCGAGGCGCAGATCCAGCAGGATCTCAGAGCCACGGCCGACATCATGACGCGCGAACTCAGGCGAGCCGGCGAATGGAGCAACGCGGCAAACGCCGTCTGGTCTCCCGGCCAGCCCGTCGGTGCCAATCCGAATGACGCGGTCACCGTCGTGCCGAACGGCGAAATCGACATCTCATGGTCCGGCGCGACCGCGCTCGGTTTTCGTTGGGTTGCCGGACCTCCCGGCGTGCTGCAGCTCGAGGATGGCGCCGGCAACTGGCAGGATCTGACCGACAAGACCACTCTGGACATCACCAACTTCAGCGCGCAAGTCGTCGCCACCGCGACGGCGCCTCCGCTGGCCTGCACGGCCTACTGCCAGCCGCCGCTGTATCCGGCCAACAGCACCGTCTGCTGGCCAACGCTCGAGGTGCGCGAACTGCAGATGCAAATCACGGGGCGTTCGGTGTCCGATCCCACTGTCGTCCGCTCGATCGTCAGCAACGTTCGCTTGCGCAACGACCGCATCGTGAACAACAACGGAGGTGGGGCGTTGTGCCCCAGCTGAAACCGTGACTCGGATGCGTCGAGGTCGCCGTGATCGCCGCCATCAGCGCGGCATGGGTGCGCTGATCGTGGTGCTGGTGCTGTTCTTCGTCATCGCCTTGGTGGCAGCGTACTCAAGCCGCAACATGATCTTCGAGCAGAAGACCTCGGCCAACCAGTATCAATCCACGCAGGCCTTCGAAACCGCAGATGCGGGCGCCGAGTGGGCGCTGGCCATGCTCAACGCCGGCCGCGTCGACAACCTGTGTGTACGGCCGAACCCACCGAACCCGGCGGCGACGTCCTTCCGCGATCGGTACCTGGCGATCGACGCTGCCACGGGCGCGGTCACCGCCAGGACCTCGCCAGGGGGTGGCAAGCTGACACCGGAGTGCGTGCGCACGGCTGCGGGTTGGTCGTGCAGTTGCCCGGACAACGGTCTGCCGGTCCTGGCCGCGCCGGTCGGCAATGCGCCCGCGCCGGCGTTCCAGCTCACCGTCAACCCCAGCGGCGCTGGCGGCCGGCCCGGCGTGTTTTATCTGCGATCCCAAGCTTGCACTCGGCTCAGCGACGCCTGCCTCGGCACCCTCGGCGTCGGCGCCCAGGGCGACGCCGTGGCCAGAGTGACGATTCAAGTCGCGCTCAAGGGCGCCATTGCCACGCCACCCAGTGCCGCGCTGACTGCCGGCGGGGCCATCGACCTGGGTGGCGCGGCGGCGCAGGTCACCAACACCGAACCGCTGGTCAACGGAGTGACGATCGACGCCCGTGGCTTGGTCAACACGGCCGGCCTGTCGCTGACCAGCGTGCCGGGATCACCATCGGCGCAGTCGGTCATGGCCAGCGATACCGGCCTGCCCGCAGCACCGGACCTGCTGTTCGCATCGGTCTTAGGGATGAACCGGGACACCTACAAGCAGCAGCCGGCGACGATCGTGCTCCGCTGTCCAGCGCAATGCGGCGCCGCGGCGCTGTCGGCGATGGCCGCGGCCAATCCCGGCCGCATCCTCTGGCTCGAGGGTGACGCCACCCTCGACGCCGCGGTCGACGTCGGCTCGGCCGCGTCGCCCATCGTGCTGGTGTCGCACGGCAATCTCGTCGCCACCGCACCGACCCGCATCTTCGGTCTAGTCTATGTGTACAACGACGCGGGGCCGTGGGCCACCGCCGGCAGCCCGACAGTCCAGGGTGCCGTCGTCGCCGAGGGCGACGTCGGCGGCAACGGCGCACCCATCATCGTCTACGACCTCGGCATTCTCAACAAGCTGCGCCTGGCATCGGGCTCGTTCGTCCGCGTGCCGGGCGGCTGGAAGGATTTCTGATGCGCAGGCGGATCGGCGCGCACCGTGGCGTTTCGCTGATCGAGGCGCTGGTCGCCCTGGCCATCATGGCCTTCGGCATGCTCGGCATCGTCGGCGTGCAGTCCACCCTTCGGCTGTATTCGGATGTGGCCAAGCAGCGTTCCGAAGCCGTGCGCCTGGCGCAGCAGTCGATCGAGGACGCGCGCTCGTTCATGCTCGTCGCGCCCCTGAACGGCAGCTTCACCTACGGCGACATCGGCGCGCTGAACCAGGCGATCGCCGGCTTCATGACCAATACCACCTACACCCTGACGCGCGATGTCGTCGCTTCGGGCGACAGCGGCGACTCTGACGACCCACGCCTGAAGACCCTGCGCGTCACGGTGAGCTGGGCCGACCGCACGGCTGCCGCCAACGCGCCGAACCAGAGCGTGGAACTGAACACGGCGATCGCCCGCATCATGCCCGAACTGGGTGGCACGCTGGCCCTGGCCGCCAACGTGGGGGCAGACGGCACACCACAGCGCGGTGGGCTTGCGCGCAACCCGAACATCCCGACGCCGGCGGTGAACTTCGGCGACGGCACCAGCGGCTACATCCCGCCCGGTCGCCCCGGAGGCGACCAGACCGCCTGGCTGTTCAGCAACGTCACCGGCATCATCACGTTTTGCACGACTGTCCTGCTCGACAATACTTCGCTCGCCAACTACGCCGCCACGCACCCAGGGGCACCCAACCCCTTTGTCTGCAACGGCTCGCCGGGCCTGCTGCTCAGCGGCGACATCGCCTTCGCCAGCGACGGGACGGTCGCCCACGCGCTGATCCCCGACGCCGTCGCCGTAGCCGCCAGCGTCGCGGTCAATGTGACCTTTCCCGCCGTTTCCGTCGTCAACTGCTACAGCCAGGCGCCGCAGGGTGCCTACGTCGCCTACTTCTGCGCGATCCCGATCTCGGCGGCGTCGAATCCCCCCTCGGTCTGGACGGGCGCGAGCGGCGTGCTCGCCCTGCCGGGGGCGCCTCAGGTCTGCCGCTACACGACGACGGCGATGCCGGTGCCGAACTCGCAGCATCCACAGACCTACACGAACGTCGCCACCGCGCTCAGTCAGCAGAACTTTCTCGTCATCCCGGCCGGCGACCTCTGCCCTGGGTTGCTGGCCGGCAACTCGACCGCGGTCTCCCTCTGAGCCCGATGCGACTGGCCGCAGCGCGGCGCTTGGCCTGACCGGTGCAGTGCCGATGCCGCTGAGCGAGTTCGACCGCCTCAGGATGGACGAGGCCCTCGCCCTCGCCGAATCGGTCATCGGCGTCACCGAACCCAACCCCCGCGTCGGCTGCGTCATCGGCCTGGCCGATGGCACGGTGCTCGGCAGCGGCGCCACGCAGCACGCCGGCGGCCCGCACGCCGAGGTGATGGCCCTGCGCGCTGCCCAGGCCGCGGGCCGCGATGTCCGCGGTGCTACCGCCTGGGTCACGCTCGAGCCCTGCGCCCACCATGGGCGTACGCCGCCTTGCTGCGACGCACTGGTCGCGGCCGGCATCGGCCGCGTCGTCGTCGCCGTCGGCGATCCCTTTCCGCAGGTCGACGGCGAAGGCATTGCGCGGCTGCGCGCGGCAGGCGTCGATGTCGAGATGGCCGACGACGCCATCGCCACCGCCGCGCGCGAGCTCAACATCGGCTTCTTCTCGCGCGTGCGGCGCGACCGGCCCTGGCTGCGCATGAAGATCGCCGCGTCGCTGGACGGTCGCACGGCGCTGGCCAACGGCGTCAGCCAGTGGATCACCGGCGAGGCCGCACGCGCCGATGGCCACGCATGGCGGCGGCGCGCCTCGGCCGTTCTCACCGGCATCGGCACCGTGCTCGAGGACGACCCGCGCCTGGACGTTCGCGCCGTGCCGACGGCGCTGCAACCCCTGCGCGTGGTCGTCGATTCGCGGCTGGAGACGCCGCCGGCCGCGCGGCTGCTGGACCCGCCCGGCCGCGGCGTCTGGATCTTCGCCGCCCTCGATGCATCCTCGCGCCGCGAGGCGCTGGCGGCGCGCGGTGCGCAAGTCACGCTGCTGCCCGATGCGAACCGCAAGGTCGATCTCGCCGCGATGCTGGGCGAACTTGCCCGGCGCGGCGTCAACGAACTGCACGTCGAGGCCGGCCACCGCCTCAACGCCTCGCTGCTGCGCGCCGGGCTGGTGGACGAACTGCTGGTCTATCTGGCGCCCAAGCTCATCGGCCCCGGGCGCGAGATGGCGGCGCTGCCGCCGCTGACCGCCCTCGACGGCGCGATCGCGTTTCGTTTCATCGAGATGAAGCAGGTCGGCGACGATGTCCGCCTGCGCGCCAGGCCGCCCGGGCGCGAGGTCTTCTAGACCCCCGCCGCCTACAATCGCGGCATGTCGATCGCCCCCGTTCCAGAGCTGGTGGCCGAGCTTGCCGCCGGCCGCATGGTCATCCTCGTCGACGAGGAAGACCGCGAGAACGAGGGCGACCTGGTGCTCGCCGCCGAACATGTCACGCCCGAGGCCGTCAATTTCATGGCCCGCCATGCGCGCGGGCTGATCTGCCTGACGCTGACTCGCGAGCGCTGCGAGCGCCTGCAGCTGGCGCCGATGGCCGCGCGCAACGGCACCAAGCACGGCACGGCGTTCACGGTCTCGATCGAGGCCGCCACCGGCGTCACGACCGGCATCTCGGCGGCCGACCGTGCGCGCACGATCCAGGCCGCTGTGGCGCGCGATGCCAGGCCGTCCGACCTCGTCCAGCCCGGCCACGTGTTCCCGCTTCAGGCGCAGGACGGCGGCGTGCTGATGCGCGCCGGCCACACCGAGGCCGGCTGCGATCTCGCCGGCATGGCCGGGCTGCTGCCCGCGGCCGTGATCTGCGAGGTGATGAAGGACGACGGCACGATGGCGCGCCTGCCCGACCTGCAGGTGTTCGCGCGCGAGCACGGACTGAAGATCGGTACCATCGCCGACCTCATCGGTTATCGCAGCCGCAACGAGACGTTGATCGAGGCCGCCGGCGAGCGTCTGCTGCGCACGCCGATGGGCGAGTTCGAGTGCCGCGCCTTCCGCGACAAGAGCGGCGGCGTGCACCTGGCGCTCGCCCACGGCCGCTGGCAACCGGGCGACGAAGTGCCGGTGCGCGTGCACGAGCCCTTCACCGCGTTCGACCTGCTCGACGCCGGCGGCGCCGGCCATTCCTGGCCGCTGCCGGCGGCACTGCAGCGCCTGCGCAGCGGGCCCTGCGGCGTGGCCGTGCTGCTCAACTGCACCGGCGACGCGGCCACGCTGCTGGCGCAGGTCACGCCGCCGTCCGACGCCGCCGCAGCCTCGACACCGCGCGCGCAGATCGACCTGCGCACCTACGGCATCGGGGCGCAGATCCTGCGCGAGCTCGGCGTGCACCGGATGCGATTGCTCGGCAGCCCGCGCCGCATGCCCAGCATGGCGGGCTACGGCCTGGAGATCACCGGCTTCACCGCCGCGACGGCCTGACGAGGACCCGGACCATGGTCTACATCGATTCGGACGCGCGCGATGCAAGCCGCTGACCAGGGCAGCGCCGGCGAACTGATCGGCGAAGGCCTGCGCATCGGCATCGTCCGCGCACGCTTCAACGACGCGCTCACGACGCGGCTGGCCGCCGCCTGCCTGGCCGAGCTCGAGCGGCTGGACGTCGAAGCCTCCGACATCAAGCACGTGGTCGTACCCGGCGCGCTCGAGATTGCGGTCGCGCTCAAGGCCATGGCCGAGTCGGGCGAGTTCGACGCGCTGATCGCGCTGGGCTGTGTGATCCGCGGCGAGACCTACCATTTCGAGCTGGTCGCCAACGAGAGCGCGGCCGGCGTGACCCGCGTAGCGCTCGATCACCAACTGCCCGTGGCCAACGCGATCCTCACGGTCGAGAACGAGGCCCAGGCCTGGTCCCGGGCCGACGACAAGGGCCGCGACGTCGCCCGCGTGGCGGTGGAGATGGCCAACCTGATGGAAGACCTGTCGTGACCGCCGAAACCGCCGCGCCCAAACGGGCCGCGCCGAAATCGGCGCGGCGCCGCTCGCGCGAGCTGGCGATGCAGGGGCTGTACGAGTGGCTGATCGGCGGCGGCGATGCGGCGGCGATCGAGAGCCACATCCAGGAGATGGACGGCTTCGGCAAGGCCGACCGCGCGCACTTCGACGCCCTGCTCCACGGTGGCATCGAGCAGGCCGCGGCGCTGGACGCGGTGCTGTCGCGCCACGTCGATCGCAAGACCACGCTGCTTTCGCCGGTCGAGCACGCGGTGCTGATGATCGGCGTCTACGAGCTGATGAACTGCCTGGAGATCCCCTACCGCGTGGCCATCAACGAGGCGGTGGAACTGGCCAAGACCTTCGGCGGCACCGACGGCCACAAGTACGTCAACGGCGTGCTCGACAAGTGCGCGGCCGACCTGAGGCCCGACGAGGCGCGTGCCGCGCACCGATGATCCGCACCGCACGCCGGCTCGAGCAGATCGAGCCTTTCTACGTGATGGAGTGCGCCAAGGCCGCCGAGGCGATCGCGCGTAGCGCCGAATGCGATCCGGCCCGTGGCGGCGAGCCGATGATCTTCCTCAACATCGGCGAGCCCGATTTCGTCGCCGCGCCGGCAGTGCAGCGCGCCGCCGAGCAATGCCTGCAGCAGGGCCGGACGCAGTACACGCAGGCCACCGGCCTGCCGGCGCTGCGCGAGCGCATCGCCGCCTGGTACGCCAGCCGCTTCGGCCTGATGGTGGCGCCCGAACGCATCGTCGTCACCGCCGGCGCGTCGGCAGCGCTGCAACTCGTCTGCCTGGCGCTCTTCGAGTCCGGCGACGAGGTGCTGATGCCCGACCCGAGCTACCCCTGCAACCGCCACTTCGTCGCCGCCACCGGGGCGAAGGCGCGGTTGCTGCCGGCGGGCGCGGCGGCGCGCTTCCAGCTCGACGCCGCGTCGGTCGCCGCGCACTGGCAGCCGGCCACGCGCGGCGTGCTGCTGGCCTCGCCCAGCAACCCCACCGGCACATCGATTGCACGGTCCGAGATGGCGGCCATCGCCGAGGTCGTTCGCGCACGGGGCGGCGTGACGATCGTCGACGAGATCTACCTCGGCCTGAGCTTCGACGAAGCCTTCGGCCACAGCGCGCTCGCTCTGGGCGAGGACATCGTCTCGATCAACAGCTTCAGCAAGTACTTCGGCATGACCGGTTGGCGGCTGGGCTGGATGGTGCTGCCGCCGGAACTGGTGGCACCGGTGGAGAAGCTGGCGCAGAACCTCTACATCTGCCCGAGCACGCTGGCTCAGCATGCGGCGCTGGCCTGCTTCGAGCCGGACTCGATCGCCGAGTACGAGCGCCGCCGGCTGGCGTTCAGGCAGCGGCGCGACTTCATCGTGCCGGCGCTGCAGCGCCTGGGCCTGGAGGTGCCGGTCGCACCCGACGGCGCCTTCTACGCCTGGTTCGACTGCACGCGATTCAGCCCCGACAGCTGGGATTTCTGTTTCGAGATGATGCGCCGCGCCCACGTCGCCTTGACGCCGGGGCGCGATTTCGGGCCCGCGCAGGCGGCGCGCTTCGTGCGCCTGTCGTTCGCCAGTTCGCTGGCCCAGCTCGAGTCGGCGGTGGCCCGCCTGGCACGCGAGCTGGCGTTCGCGCAAGGCAACGCGGCAACGCGTTAACTCGGCCGCAATCGCCCCTCTTTTGCAGCCGCTGCAGGGCGCCGGCGGCCCTAAGCTGCGGGACTGTGGGCTACAACCTCTTCCAGCGGCGCGGGCGCAGTGATGCGCCGACGACCGAGTTCGCCGCCACCGTCGTCTCGATGCCGGCAGGTGTCGAATCGACGCCGCCCGCCGCCGACTCGCTGCCCTCGGGCCTCGACGCCACGGCCTCGGGGCCGCCGAGCGACCTCGGCGGCGACTGCCTGCCCGAACCGGCGGTCGAGGCTGCCGTCGAACGACAGCCCACGATCTCGCACATCGGCCGCTATGCACTCAAGGGCCTGCTCGGCCAGGGGGGCCTGGGTCAGGTCCACGAGGCCTGGGACCCGCTGCTGTCGCGCACCGTGGCGGTCAAGACGCTGCAGTTCGACATCGACACCCCTTCGCGGGTCTCGCTCAACGGCTTGTTCCTGAACGAGGCCCGCGCCGCGGCCGGCCTGTCGCACCCGCACATCGTCACCGTGCACGACGCCGGGCTGTCCGCCCACGGCGTCTACATCGCGATGGAGCGGCTTCACGGCAGCGACCTGCGCCAGCGCCTGGCGCAGGGCTGGCAGCCGACGCCGAGCCAGGCGGCGCAGCTCGTGCGCCGGGTGGCCGACGCGCTGGCCTACGCCCATCTGCGCGGCGTCGTCCACTGCGACATCAAGCCGGCCAACATCTTCCTGGGTCGGCGCGACAAGCCCAAGGTGCTCGACTTCGGCATCGCCCGCGTCGCGCACCGCACCACGCGGCAGACCAACGCGGGCGACGACGGCGCCACGCCCACCGGCCTGCTCGACGATATGGTCGCCGGCTCGCCGCACTACCTCGCACCCGAGCAGCTGCACGGCGGCGAGGTCGATGCACGCACCGACATCCACGCCCTGGGGGTCGTCTTCTACGAGTTGCTGACCCTGCGCAAGGCCTTCGACGGCGACAGCGTCGAGCAGATCACCACCGCCGTGCTGACCAACCACCCGGCACCCGCGCACGAACTGCGGCCCGGCGTGCCACGCCGGCTGTCGGCCATCGCCGCGAAGGCGATGGCGCGCGATCCGGCCGATCGCTTCGCCAACGCCGCCGAGATGGCCGTCGAGCTTCGACGCTGGATCAGCCGGCACGCAGTGAACGAGCCTGCCGCCGACGAAGCGCACGGGTCGGTGTCGCCGGTGCTCGCCGGCCAGGACAACGCCGGCCTCGCGAGCAAAGGGACGCCGGTTCACGACCGCACCCGGCGGCATGTCGGCGTCGCCGTCGCCGCCGCGGGCGTCGTCGGCATGGCTCTGCTGGGACTCGCGCCGCGCCAGCGCACGCCGGCCCCACCGACCGCTGAGGTCCAGGCCGTCCCGCCAGCCGCCACCCGACCGGCCGCGCCCTCGAGCATCGCCGCCGCGGTGGCACGACCCGCACCGGCGGCCGCCGACCCGACGGCATCGGCGCAAGCTGGCCTTCAGGCGGACAGCGCCGAGGCGGCGCCGGTCGGCGCCGTCGACACGGCGTCTTCCTGGCGGCCATCGCCAGCCGCATCCGAGCCGAACGCCCACGCGGGCGCCACACATCGCGCCGCTCGCGCGCGAGCGAGACCGGCGCCCGTTCGCGTGGCGCCGATCGTCGCCGCGCCCGCACCCGCAGCGCCTGTCACCGGCGCCTTGGAACTCGCCATCAGTCCCTGGGGCCAGGTCGAGATCGACGGCACCCCGACCGGGATCACACCACCGCTGGCGCGCCTGACGCTGAGCGAAGGCGCGCACCAGATCACCGTGCGCAACGCCGACTTCACACCCTTCACCATCACCGTTCAGGTCAGCGCCGACAAGCCGGTGACGGTGCGGCATCATTTCGGACAATGAGCCAGCCCCTGGGATCGATCGACCGGGCCCTGCGCATGCATGCCAGGGTCGCCGCCTGCGCCTGTGCGCTGCTCGCCGCCGGCTGCGCGTCGCCGCCCCCGCCGCCGCCCCCCGTCGGCCTGGCCGAGCTGATGGAGCGGCCCGCCGAGCGGGCGCTTTTCGACGGCGTCCGCGCCTACGACGACGGCCAGTACCCGCAGGCCGAGGCCGCGCTGCGCAAGGCGTTGGCCGCCGGCCTGCGCAGCGGCCGCGACCAGGCCAGCGCGCACAAGCTGCTGGCGTTCATCACCTGCACCAGCGATCGGCCGGCCGAGTGCGAGGCCGAATTCCGCGCTGCGCGCGCCGCTGACCCCGGCTTCGCCCTCAGCCGCTCGGAAGCCGGGCACCCAGTGTGGGGCCCGGTCTACCGCAAGGCCTTGCCCTGAGGGCCCGGCAGCATAATCGGCATGCCGATGTCGCATGCCGCACCGACCGCCTCCGCCGCACCACAGCTCCCGTTCCGCCACACGCTGCGCGTGTATTGGGAAGACACAGACGCGGGCGGCGTGGTGTTCTACGCCAACTACCTGAAGTTCTTCGAGCGCGCGCGCACCGAGTGGCTGCGTCACCTGGGTGTCGGCCAGCAGGCCTTGCGTGACCGGACGGGTGCGCTGTTCGTCGTCACCGACACCGCGGTGCGCTACCGGGCGCCGGCGCGGCTGGACGACCTGCTCGACATCACAGTCGAGTTGCGCCACCGCGGCACCGCGTCGATGACGATCGTGCAGCAGGCCTGGCGCGGAGCCGTGCTGCTGGCCGAAGGCGACATCCGCATCGGCTGCGTCGACGGCGGAACCTTCAGGCCGCGCCGGATTCCGAACGAAGTCGCCAACACCTTGACATGACCCAAGACCTCTCGATCACCACCCTCGTGCTGCAGGCCAGTTTTGTGGTGCAGATCGTCATGGCTGGTCTGGCCCTGACCTCGCTGACCAGCTGGACCGTGATCTTCGGTAAGGTGCTCGGCCTGCGCCGGGTGCGCGCCAGCAACGACGAATTCGAGCGCGAGTTCTGGTCGGGCCGCAGCCTGACCGAGCTCAACCAGGCGGTGACGCAGAAGGAGCACACCGCACCGATGGAACGCATCTTCGCCAGCGGCATGCGCGAGTTCCTCAAGCTGCGCGAGAAGCGCCTGGACGCTGGCTCACAGATCGACGGCGCGCGGCGCGCGATGCGGGCCAGCTTCCAGCGCGAGCTCGACACCATCGAGAGCAACCTCAGCTTCCTCGCCAGCGTCGGCTCGGTGAGTCCCTACGTGGGCCTGTTCGGCACTGTCTGGGGAATCATGCATGCCTTCGTCGGCCTGTCGAACATGACCCAGGTGACGCTGGCCACCGTGGCCCCGGGCATCGCCGAAGCGCTGGTCGCCACCGCGATCGGCCTGTTCGCGGCGATCCCGGCGGTGGTGGCCTACAACCGCTTCGCACGCGAGATCGACCGCATCGCGATCCAACTCGAGACCTTCATCGAGGAGTTCAGCAACATCCTGCAGCGCAACGCCGGGCAGCCCGCCACCGCCGCGGTCGGCGCCGGGAGCCGCTGATGAACCACCGCCTCTGGGCCGGCGAAGCCGCCGAAGCCCGCGGAGAACGCGATGCCGGCGGTCGCTGAACGCAGCAAGCGCAGCGGCCGGCGCTCGATCAACGAGATCAACATGGTCCCGTTCATCGACGTGATGCTGGTGCTGCTGATCATCTTCATGGTCACCGCGCCGCTGATCACCACCGGCGTCGTCGATCTGCCCTCGGTCGGCAAGAGTCAGCAACGGCCGGCCCGCGTGATCGAGATCGTCGTCGGCGCCGACGAGAAGCTGCGCCTGCGCGTCGATCAGAAAGAGCCCGCCGGCGTGAGCCTGCCGCAGCTCGCGGACCGGGTGCGCGAGCTGCAGGCCGGCGACGCCAACGTGCCGGTCGTGATCAGCGCCGACCGCAGCGTGCGCTACGAGAAGGTCGTCGACGTGATGAACGTGCTGCAGAAGGCACAGGTCAAGCGCATCGGCCTGTCGGTCAAGCAGGGCCCGGCCTAGGGCGCCGACGGATGGCGCACGCCGGGTCCTTCGGGCGCACGCACGACGCCCTGCTGCCAAGCCCGCCTGGCGGCAATGGCGCCGGCGCCGTGCTCTCGGTGCTCGTGCACGGCGCCCTGCTGCTGGCGCTGACCACCGCCGTCCAATGGCGTTCGCGATCGTCCGACGTCGTCAGCGCCGAGCTGTGGTCGGCCGTGCCGCAAGTGGCCGGCTCGCCGGCCCCGCCAGCCGCCGCGCCTGCGCCGCCACCGGCCCCCGCGCCGGCGCCGGCACCGGCGCCGGTGGCGGCACCACCGGCCCCCGCACGGCATGCCGAGTCGCCGCAACCCGAACCCGACATCGCGATCGAGCGGGCCGCGCGTCGCAAAGCCGAGCTGGCCAAGGAGCAGAAGGCGAAGGAGGCTCGGCTGAAGACGGAGGAAGAGGCCAAGGCGCAGGCCGAGCGCGACCGCGTCGCGGCCGAGAAGAAGAAGCAGGCCGACGCCGACCGCCGGCAGCGCGAGAAGGAATCGCGCCAGGCCAAGGCCGAGGAGGCGCGCCTGGCCCAGCAGCGCGAACAGACCCTGGCGCGGATGATGGGCGAGGCCGGCAAGGCCACCGGCACCGGCACCGGCAGCGGCAGCGGCACCAGCACCGGCGCTGGCAGCAGCGCCCACGACGCCGGCCCGTCGGCGGCCTATGCCGGCCGCCTGGCCGCCTTGATCCGCCGCAACTCGCGTTTCGCCGGCAGCCTACCCGACAACAGTGCGACCGAGGTCGAGGTGATCACGGCGCCCGGCGGTACCATCATTTCGCGCCGCATCGTCAAGAGCAGCGGCCACCCCGAATGGGACGACGCGGTGGTGCGCGCGATCGACCGCACCGGCCGCCTGCCGCCCGACGAACGCGGCATCGTCCCGTCCCCGTTGACCATCGACTTCAGGCCCAACGACAGGTAGCCGAGCGTGCGCAGCGCGGTGCCGAAGCCTGACGCAAAGGGCCTCAGGCTTGGGCACCGCCGCTGGCGCCAAGGTCGGTGCTGGTGATCCACGCGGTGGCCAGCGCGATGCGCGTGCCGTGCACCATCGCCTCCAGCGCCAGGCTGGGCTGGCCGGCGCGCGCAGCCGCCTGTTCGGGCAACAGCGGCAGGTGCACGAAGCCGCCGCGCGCGCTGCGCCTGCGCCGCAGCGCGTGCATGAGGCCGAAGAAGACATGGTTGCAGACGAAGGTGCCGGCCGTCTGCGACACGGCGGCAGGCAGGCCGGCGTCGCGCATCGCGGCGACCATGGCCTTGATCGGCAGCGTACTGAAGTAGGCCGCGGGGGCGCCGGGCAGTACCGGCTGGTCGATCGGCCGGGCGCCAGCGTTGTCGGCGATGCGCGCGTCGTCGACATTGATCGCCACCCGCTCGGGCGTGATCTCGGCCCGCCCGCCGGCCTGGCCGAGCGCGAGCACCAGGTTCGGCCGCTGCAACGCGAGCGCGTCGCCGAGCACCGCGAGCGCCTGGCCGAAGACGCAGGGCAGCTGCAGCGCGGCGACGGACGCACCGGCGATGCGGGCACCGTCCAGCGCCTGCGCGACCCGCCACGAGGGGTTGACGGTCTCGCCGCCGAAAGGCTCGAAGCCAGTGAGCAGGATGCGGGGCGACGGCATGGCGACTGATTGTGCCCGCCGCGTCATGCCCGCCGCGTCGTGCCGCCGCTGCGGCCGGGTCGCGCGCGCAGGCGTCGGTCAGCGCGCCACCGGCGGCGGCAACGTGCCGGGCTCGCCCCAGCCGCCGCCGCCCGGCGTCTCGATCACGAACAGGTCGCCCGGCGCCATCGCCGCGGAGCCGATGTGGGCCAGCGTCTGGACCGTGCCGTCGCGCCGCTCGATCCGGTTGACGCCCAGGGCGCCGGGCGCGCCGCCGGCCATGCCGAAGCTGGGCACAACGCGGCCGTTGCTGAGGATCGACGCGGTCATCGGTTCGAGGAAGCGCACCCGGCGCACGCCGCCGTCGCCGCCATGCCAGCGCCCGGCACCGCCCGAGCCGCGGCGGATCTCGTAGCTCTCCAGCCGCACCGGGAAGCGGAACTCGAGCACCTCGGGGTCAGTCAGACGCGAATTCGTCATGTGCGTCTGGACCACGCTGATGCCGTCGAAGCCGCCCGTCACCTGCCCCGCCGCGTCGGTCCAGACCCCGGCGCCCGAGCCGCCCGAGATGGTCTCGTAGTACTGGTGCGTCTCGTTGCCGAAGGTGAAGTTGTTCATCGTGCACTGGCCGGCGGCCATCACGCCGAGGGCGCCGTACAGCGCGTTGGTCACGCAGGTGCTGGTCTCGACGTTGCCGGCCACCACCGCCGCCGGCGGCCGCGGGTTGAGCATGCAGCCCTCGGGCACGATCACGTGAAGCGGCTTCAGGCAGCCGGCGTTGAGCGGGATGTCGTCGTCGACCAGGGTGCGGAAGACGTAGAGCACCGCGGCCATCGTCACCGCCTTCGGGGCATTGAAGTTGTTGGCCAGCTGCTCGCTGGTGCCCGTGAAGTCGATCGTGGCTTCGCGCGCGGCGCGGTCCACGGTCACGGCCACGCGGATGCGGGCACCGTTGTCCAGCGCCAGCGTGAAGCGGCCGTCGCGCAGCGCGGTGATCACGCGGCGCACCGACTCCTCGGCGTTGTCCTGCACGTGCTGCATGTAGGCGGCCACGGTGGCGCGGCCGAACTGCGCCACCATCGCCCGGAGCTCGTGCACGCCCTTCTCGTTGGCCGCGATCTGCGCCCGCAGGTCGGCAATGGTCTGCTGGGGGTTGCGGGCGGGCCAGCGGCCCGATCGAAGCTGCGCCAGCAACTCGGCCTCGTGCAGCACGCCGTCGTGCACGAGCAGGAAGTTGTCGAACAGCACGCCTTCTTCGTCGATGGTCCTGCTGAACGGCGGCATCGAGCCCGGCGTGGTCCCGCCGATGTCGGCATGGTGGCCGCGGCTGGCGACGAAGAAACTGGGCTTGGCGTCGGCTGCTTCCAGATAGACAGGCGTCACCACCGTGACGTCGGGCAGGTGGGTGCCGCCGTGGTATGGGTCGTTGAGGACGTAGACGTCGCCCGGGCTCATCGCCGGGTTGCGGTCGATCACGGTGTTGATGCTCTCGCTCATGCTGCCCAGGTGAACCGGCATGTGCGGCGCGTTGGCGATGAGCTGGCCGCCGGCGTCGAACAGCGCGCACGAGAAGTCCAGCCGCTCCTTGATGTTGACCGAGTAGGCGGTGTTCTGCAGCCGCAGCCCCATCTGCTCGGCGATGTTCATGAACAGGTTGTTGAAGACCTCAAGCATCACGGGGTCGGCCTCGGTCCCGATGGCGTGCTGGGTGGCGCGCGGCTGCACGCGCTGCAGTTCGATCGCGCCGGCCGCCGTCAGCGTGGCCTGCCAGCCGGACTCGACGACGGTGGTCGCGTTGCGCTCGGCGATGATCGCCGGGCCGGCGATGGTGGCGCCGGGCTGCAGCGACTCGCGCCGGTACAGCCCGGCCGCGAGCCAGCCGTCGCTGTGCATGCGAACCTGCACGTCGGGCACGGCCGGATGCGCCGTGGCGGGCGCGCCGCTGCCGGCAGCCGCATGGCGCTCGCCGGCGCCGACCGCTTCCACCGAGACCGCCTCGATCACCAGCAGCCGGTCGGGCATCAGGAAGGCGAAGCGCTGGCGGTAGGCGGCCTCAAAGGCGCCGCGGATCTCGTCGATGCGGCCGCAGGGCACCACCAGCGCGGTGTCGGTACCGTGGTATCGCACGTGCACCTGGCGTCGCAGCGCGATGCGCCCGGCCGCCACGCCCTGTTCGACCAGCTCGGCGGCGGCCGCCGCGCCGAGCTGAGCCAGCCGCTGTTCGGCAGCGGCCAGGCCGGCCTCGTCCAGCGACAACTCGACCGAGGCCTCGCGCATCGCGATCTGGTCGGCCAGGCCCATGCCGTAGGCGCTCAGCACGCCGGCCAGCGGATGGACAAAGACGCGCCTCATGCCCAGCGCGTCGGCCACGCCGCAGGCATGCTGGCCGCCGGCGCCACCGAAGCACTGCAGCGTGTACTGCGTGACGTCGTAGCCGCGCGCCACCGAGATGCGCTTGATCGCATTGGCCATGTTCTGGATCGCGATCTGCAGGAAGCCCTCCGCCAGCGACTCCGGCGTGACGTCACGGCCGGTGGCTTCGCGCACGCTGGTGGCCAGCTCGGCGAACCTGTGCGCGACGACCTCGCGGTCCAGCGGCTCGTCGGCGTGCGGGCCGAAGACGCGCGGGAAATGCTCGGGCTGGATCTTGCCCAGCAGCACGTTAGCGTCGGTGGTGGCCAGTGGCCCACCGCGACGGTAGCTGGCCGGCCCCGGATTGGCGCCGGCGCTGTCGGGGCCCACGCGCAACCGCGCACCGTCGAACGAGAGGATCGACCCGCCGCCGGCGGCCACTGTGTGGATGCTCATCATCGGCGCGCGCATGCGAACCCCGGCCACCTGGGTCTCGAAGGCACGCTCGAACTCACCGGCGTAGTGGCTCACGTCGGTGCTCGTGCCGCCCATGTCGAAGCCGATCACCTTGTGGTGCCCGGCCGCGGTCGCCGTGCGCACCATGCCGACGATGCCGCCGGCCGGACCCGAGAGGATCGCGTCCTTGCCCTGGAAGCGATGCGCCTCGGTCAGGCCGCCGCTGCTCTGCATGAAGAACAGCCGCACGCCCGGCATCTGCGCCGCCACGCGGTCGACGTAGCGGCGCAGGATCGGACTGAGGTAGGCGTCGACCACCGTCGTGTCGCCGCGCGAGACCAGCTTCATCAGCGGACTGACCTCGTGCGAGACGCTGACCTGGGTGAACCCGGCCTCGCGGGCCAGCCGCGCCGCAGCCTGCTCGTGCGCCGTGCAGCGCCAGCCGTGCATGAAGACGATGGCGCAACTCGCGATGCCGGCGGCGCGGGCGGCCTGCAGTTCGGTGCGCAGCCGAGCCTCGTCCAGCGGGCAGAGGATCTCGCCCTGCGCGCCGACGCGCTCGTGGGCTTCGACGACGCGTTCGTAAAGCAGTTCGGGCAGCACGATGTGGCGGTCGAAAAGCCGCGGCCGCGCCTGGTAGGCGATGCGCAACGCGTCGCGGAAGCCCTGCGTGGTGACGAGCAGCGTGCGCTCGCCCTTGCGTTCGAGCAGCGCGTTGGTGGCTACCGTGGTGCCCATCTTCACGCCATCGACGCGCTCGGGCGTGATCGGCTCGCCGGCGGCCAGGCCGAGCAGGCGGCGGATGCCCTCGACCGCGGCGTCGGCGTACTGTTCGGGGTTCTCGCTGAGCAGCTTGAGCGTGCGCAGATCGCCGCCCGGCGCGCGGCCGACGATGTCGGTGAAGGTGCCGCCGCGGTCGATCCAGAACTGCCAGCGGTCCGACGTTGCGTTCGGTGAAATAGCGGATGCGCTCATCGTCAGCCCTCCAGGTCGGTGACGAACATCTTGCCCGGGGCGTGCGTGATGCAAAACGGCAGCCGGCTGCGCTGCGCCACCCATTGCGGCGTCACGCCGCAAGCCCAGAAGACCGGCACCTCGTCGTCCATGATGGCCACCGGGTCGCCGTACTCGGGCCTGGCGATGTCAGCCACGCCCAGCGCAGGCGGGTTGCCGACGTGGACCGGCGCGCCGTGGGCGATCGGCAGCCGCGCCGAGATCTCGACCACGCGCGCGACGTCGCGACTCTTGATCGGCCGCATGCTGACGACCATCTCGCCCCGGAACATGCCGGCCGGCACGCAGGCGATGTTCGTCCGGTACATCGCAACGTTGCACCCCTGTTCGATGTGGCGCAGGCGCACGCCGGCTTGCTGCACCGCCGACTCGAACGAGAAGCTGCAGCCGATCAGGAACGCCACCAGATCGTCCCGCCACAGGCTCGCGATCTCGGCGCGCTCCTCGGCCAGCTCGCCGTCGCGATAGACGCGGTATCCCGGCAGGTCGGTGGCGATGTTCGCGTCCGGCGCGCAAAGCGCCGCCGTGGCCCCCGGTTCGAGGACCTCGACCAGTGGGCACGGCCTGGGGTTGCGCTGACAGAAGAGCAGAAAGTCGAACGCCTGCTCCCGCGGCACGATCATCAGGTTGGCCTGGATGCGCCCGGGCGCGTGGCCGGCCGTGGGCTGGCTGAAATCGCCTCTGCGGCAGGCAAGGCGCAAGGCGGCGGGTGAGGCGAAAGCCAGGATCGGGTTCATGGTCGGACTCCGGCTCGGCAGGGCGGGGTGTGCGGCAGTAGCGCGCCTCAAAGCCCCAGATAAACCTTGCGCACCTGGTCGTCGTGCAGCAGCGATTGCGCGTCGCCTTCCATCACGATGCGTCCAGTCTGAATCACATAGCCGTGGTGGGCGATGGCCAGGGCCTGGTGCAGGTTCTGCTCGACGAGCAGGATCGACACGCCGGCTTCATTGACACGCTGGATCACGTCCAGCACCTTGGCCACGAACCGGGGCGCGATGCCCCACGATGGCTCGTCGAGCATCAACAGACGCGGCCGCGCCATCAGGCCGCGCGCGATCGCGAGCATCTGCTGCTCGCCGCCGCTCATGGTGCCGGCCAGCTGCTGCTCGCGCTCCTTGAGAATCGGGAACAGCTCGAACATGCGTTCCACGTCGCCCGCCACTGCGGCGGTGTCGCTGCGCGTGAAGGCGCCGAGCTCGAGGTTGCGGCGCACGCTGTGGCGCGGAAACAGGCGCCGGCCTTCGGGCACCAGCGACAGGCCCAGCGGCACGCGCCGGTGTGCCGGCAATGCGTTGAGTTCCTGGCCATCCAGGCGAATCACCCCGCTGTCGGCCCCGTTCAACCCGGCCACCGCGCGCAAGGTGGTCGACTTCCCGTTGCCGTTGCCACCGACGAGCGCGACGATGGCGCCGCGGCCCACACGCAGGCTCACCCCCTCGAGAGCGCGCACGCCGGCGTAGCTGACGCACAGGTCGACGAGCTCAAGCTCGGCCGGTGCCATCATTCGACCCCGAGGTAGGCGGCGATCACGGCCGGGTCGCGCGCGATCTCGGCCGGCGCGCCGTCGGCGATCTTCAGGCCGCGATCGAGGACGACGATCTTGTCGGCGATCGGCATGATGCCTTCGAGCACATGCTCGACGACGAGGCAGGCGATGCCCAGCTCGCGCAGGCGCAGCACCACGGCCACCATCTCGCGTACCTCGGCCGGGTTGAGGCCGGCCATGACCTCGTCCATCAGCAGCACGCGCGGCGCGATCGCCAGCGCTCGGGCCACCGCCATGCGCCGCTGCTCGCTGATCGTCAGGCTACCGGCGGGACGATCGGCCAGCCGCTGCAGGCCGACGAAGCCCAGCCAGCGCAGTGCTTCGACGCGCGCGCTGGCCACGCGCTTGTCACGCAGCAGCGCGCCGACGAGCACGTTCTCGACCGCCGTCATGCTGGTGAAGCTGCGCGCGACCTGGAACGTGCGGCCGATGCCGGCGCGCGCACAGGCCTCGGGCGGCAAGCCGGAGATGGTCTTGCCAGCCAGCGTGATGGACCCGCTGGTCGGCGCGTAGAAGCCGGCCACGCAGTTGAAGGTCGTCGTCTTGCCGGCACCGTTGGGGCCGATGAGGCCGACGATCCGGCCGGCATCGACGCTGAACGAAACCTCGTGGTTGGCTACCAGGCCCCCGAAGCGCTTGGAGACCGCGTGCAGCTCGAGCAGGCTCACGGCGCGGCCTCGTTCGGCTCGGCCGCCTGCCGGCGCGCCCGACGGCGAAGGCGCCAACCGCGCCAGGCGCCGACGAGGCCGCTCGGGTAGAACACCGCGATGGCGATGATCAGCGCCGCGTAGATGATCGTGTCGGTGCCGCGGCCGGAGCCACCGAAGGCGGCCCGCGTGGTCTCCTCCAGCGCGGTCAGGACCAGGGCGCCCAGGGCCGGTCCGACGAGGGTGCCGATGCCGCCGAGGATGGCGACCAGCGACATCTTGATCGACAGCGCCGTGGACAACACCGAGCCGGGGTCGATGTAGAGCTCCTTCTGCGCGTACAGGCTGCCGCCCAAGGCGGTGAAGAATGCGCTCAGCGACAGAGCGAACTGCTTGTAGCGGCCGATGTCGACGCCCAGGCTGCGTGCGGCATCGGGCTCGTCCTTGATCGCTCGCAGGTAGTAGCCGACGTGGCTGCGCTCGACCAGCGCGGTCGCCAGCAGGGTCAGCGCGAGCAACCCGAGCGCGAGCCAGTAGTAGGGTCGCTTGCCGGCGAACACCAGCCAAGCCCAGCCGTCGTGCTCCATCGGCACGGTCAGGCCGACCGCGCCGCCGGCGAAGTCCCAGTTGGTGAAGACGATCTGCACGATCTCGGCCACCGCGATCGTGGCCATCGCGAAGTAATGACCCTTGAGCCGGAAGCACGACCAGCCGAATGCCAGGCTGAGCACCGCGGCCGTGCCGCCGCCGATCAGCATGCCCAGCCACGGGTTGAGACCGAGCTTGAGCAACAGCAGCGTCGAGGTGTAGGCGCCGATGCCGTAGAACGCCGCATGCCCCAGCGACACCTGGCCGGCGTAGCCGCCGAGCAGGTTCCAGGCCACGCCCAGCTGCGCGGCCATCAGGATCAGGATCAGCACGTTCAGCCGCGAGGCATCGTCGATCGCCAGCGGCAGCAGCGCGAGCAGCAGCAACAGCAGGCCCGTGCCCAGCGCGACCCGCGTCATGCCTTGCCCAGCAGGCCTTGTGGCCTGAACATCAGCACCGCCAGGAACACGCCCAGCACCAGCGCCATCTTGTACTGCGGCCCGAGCAGCAGGCCGCCCATGACCTCGATCACGCCGACGATGATGCCGGCCCAGAAGGCACCGTTGACGCTGCCGAAACCGCCCAGATTGACGACGACGAAGGCGATCAGGATGAAGTTCGCACCGACCTCGGGGAAGATCGGGAAGAAGGTCGAGATCAGCGCGCCGGCGGCGCCCGCGCAGGCCGCACCGATGCCCCAGGCAAGCGCGTACATGCGGTGTGAATCGATGCCCATCAGCTGCGCCGCCTCGCGGTCGGCGGCGGTAGCCTCCAGCGCGGCCCCGAGCCGGGTGCGCTGTAGGAACTGGTGCAGCGCGACCGTCAGTAGCACCGCGCCGAGCCCGGCCACCAGCTGCGGCCGGCCGAGCTGCAGCGCGCCGAGCCTGACCACGCCGCTGACCGAGGCATGCTCAATCGAGCGGAAGTCGGGTGTCCAGAGAAACTGCGCCACGCCGCGCAACAGGATCATGAAGCCGAAAGTGGTGAAAATCTGGCTCACCATCGGCGCGGCGACGATGCGCCGGATCACCAGCTTGTAGAGCAGCACGCCGAAGGCGAACAGCATCAGCACTGTGAGCGGCAGCGTGACCAGCGGGTCGAGCGCGAACAGCGCGAACAGCCAGAAGCTGGCGTACATGCCCAGCATCATGAATTCGCCATGCGCGAAGTTAACGATGTCCATGACGCCGAAGATCATCGTCAGACCGATCGCCACCAGGGCATAGACGAGCCCGATCAGGACCCCCGAGGCGAGGGTCTGGAGCAGGATGTCGGCTGTCATCGGGTGGCGCGACCCGCGGGACCGATCACTGGCGCTTGTCCCGCGCCGGCATCGGCCAGATCACGTCCTGCGCTGCGAGGTCGAACGGCCACACGGTGTGGTACCTGCCGTCGACGATCTGCACCAGGATGCCCGAGCCGAGGGTGTTCTGGCCCTGGTCGTCGAACTTGACACCCTTCCAGGGCATGATCAGCTTGCTGCCCGGGATGTCGGTGGCCGCCAGGGCTTTGCGGATGGCCTCGGGGTCGGTCGAGCCGGCGCGGTTGATGGCGTCGGCCAGCACCATCAAGCCGGTGAAGGTGCGCGCCGAGTTGCCGTTGAAGTCGGCGCTGTAGCGACTGCGGAACAGGTCGTTGACCTGCTTGATGAGCGGGTTTCGGTTCGCCAGGTCGAGCGCCCAGACCTCGCGCGAGATCACGTAGTCGGCGTCCTTGCCCAGGGTCTTGATGAAGCCGGTGTCGGAGAAGCCCGCGTCATTGGCGATGATCATGTCGGGCGTGAAGCCGAGTTCCTTGTAGGTCTTCATCGACAACAGCGCGTCACCCAGGTAGGAGGACTGCAGCACAACCTTCGGCCCCGCCGCCTTCAGCGACTCGACCTCGGAGCTGAGTTGCGTGCTCTTGGCCGGATAGGTGATCTGCTTGACGAGTTGGAAGCCCTCGGCCGGCGCCAGCGTGGCCTCGAGCTTGGTCGTCTCGCTGCCCCACAGCGTGTTCTCGTTGAAGCTGGCCAGCGCGCCGACCTTGATGCCGCGCTTGGCCTGCAGTTCCTTCATGAAGTCGAAGAAGTTGCGCACGAAAAGGTTGTCGTGCGGCGTGGTGCGGAAAAACCACTTGAAGCCACGGTCGGTCAGCGACGCCGACGAGGACTCGGGGTTCACGAAGGGCACGTGGTAGCGCTCGGCGACCTGGCTCGCGGTGGCGGTGACGTTGCTGAAGTAGCAGCCGACGATGGCCACCACCTTCTCCTGGCTGATCAGGCGCTCGGCCTCGGAGGCGCCGGTCTGCGGGTTGCCCTGGTGGTCGGCGAAGACGAGTCTGATCTTCGCCCCCTTCAGGCCCGGCAGGCCGCCGCCGGCGGCGAACGGCAGCCCGGGGATGCCCTTGGCACCGTTGTTGACGATGTCGGCGGCGAGTTCCAGCGCGTCCTTCATCTCGGCGCCACTGGACGCGGCGGCACCGGTGAGCGGGTAGATCACGCCGATCTTCACCTCCTGCTGCGCGTGCGCGGGGCCCGCCAACCCCACCGCAGCCACCAGCACTGCCAGGACGGCCCACAAGGGCCTGAAGATCGCTCGCGACGCTTTCGAGAGGGATGGAATCATCGGGACGCTCCTGTGGATGTCGTGTGCTGGCGGTGACTGCCGACCCATTGTGTTGGCCGGCCGCGTGCGCGATCAAGCTGAATTTAATCCGATTGTCTGATCGGCTTTTTCGATTCCGACCGAGACGCAGGTTTGAGCCGCACCGGGGCCGTGCGGCGCCGCGCGGCGCCCTTCGATGCGGCCGGCAACGCCGGTTCAGCGGCCGCGATGAAGCTCAGCGCCGACCGCACGATGGCTTCGCCCTCGTGCAGGGCGGCGTCGTCGCGCCAGCTCGCGTAGACCGGGAGCGGTGGCAGCGGCGGGTCGGTGGCCAATACGCGCAACTCGCGGTTCGGCAGCAGGCGCTGTGCTGCGCTGCGCGGCAAGGTCGCGATGCCGAAGCCGCCCTCGGCCAGCTGCACCATGGCCGAGATGGATGACACCGCGTGCACGCGTTTGGGCTCGAGCCGGGCATGGCGCAGCAGGTCGAGCAGGCCGACATGCGGCTGCGAGCCGCGCTGGAAGGTCAGGAAATCGGCATCGGCCAGGTCGGCGAGGCTCAGCCGGCCGCGCTTGTGCAGGCGCGCGTTGCCGACGAAGACCATGTCCATGGGCGGCAGCGCGCTCGTGCGAACGCCATCGACGCCCGCGGGCAGAGCCGCGAACGCCAAGTCCAGGGTGCCGCGACGAATCTGCTCGAGCAGCATCGGCGTCGTCTCCACCGTCAGCTCCAGCGCCAGCGCTGGCCGCTCGGCACGCAGCGCCTCGATCCACGGGATGAGCCACGAATGCAGCACCGATTCGATCGCACCCAGGCGCAAGGGCACGGTGGACTCGGCGCCGCCGCCCATCTCGGCCTTGGCCTCGCGCTGCAGGTCGAGCAGACGCTGCGCGTGAACGAGGAAGCGCAGGCCCGGGATCGTGAGGCGAAACTGACGCTCGCGGCGGTCGAGCAGCATCACGCCGAGTTCGTCCTCCAGCGAAGCGATGCGCGCGGACATGGCGGATTGGGTCAGGTTCAGGCGCTCGGCGGCGCGCGTCACGCTCTTGAGCGTGGCGACCCAGTAGAACGCCTCGACGAATCGCAGGTTCATGCCACCTCGCACCAGGGGGTCGCCGGACGCGGCACCCACGCCGATGCTAGTGTCGCCCGGCCCAGCGCAGGCGCGGCGTCACCTCGCCCGGGACCGTGCACCTCTGGCCCGGATCTGAGCCCGTTCGGTCCCTCATTTCGGCGCGTTGCCGCGAACCGGCCCACCTAGCATCGCGCGAAGCTCCGCCCTCGGCACCGCAGCAGGTCGCCGGCCGGCGTGGCCGGAGGAACCGCGATGTCCGACCTGTCCCAGCCCCCTGCATCGCTGCTCGGCAGCGAGGGCTTCGCGTGGCCGACGCCCGATCTGGCCGGCTACCCCGCGCCGGCAGTTGCGGCGCGTCCTCCGGCCTGCGAGATCGAGGGCCTCAACGGTCGCGCGATCGAAGGCCATCTGATCCGCTTCGATCCGCTGCAGGGCCTGCTGCAGCTGGGCGTGGCCGGTGTCGCCAAGCCGCTGTCGCTGGGACTGGACCAGTTCCGGCGCCTGCGCCTGCGCGAGCCGCTGGCCGCGCTCGAGGCCCCGGCCGACGCGCGCGACCTCGCCGCCGAACGGCCGCAACTGCCGTTCAGGGTCGAGTTCGGCAACGGCAACGTCTGGCAGGGCCAGACCATCGGCCAGCGCGAGGAGGCCTGGGGCCTGTTCCTGTTCGAGCCGCTGGACCTGCTGGGCACGGTGCAGCGCTGGTTCGTGCCACGCGCGGCCTACGTCGAGGCCGAGGTCGGTCTGCGCATCGGCGAAGCGCTGGTCGCCCAGCGGTCGGCCACCCCGCAGCAGATCGAGCAGGCGCTGGCCGAGCAGGAGGCCCTGCGCACGCGCCGGCTGGGCGATCTGCTGCTGGTGCGCCAGATCATCACGCCCGAGGAACTCGCCGGCGCCATCGACCACCAGGCGCGCATGCCGATGGTGCGCATCGGCGAGGCGCTGGCCGCGCTGGGCTTCATCACCGAGGCCCAACTCGAGGAGGCGCTGGTCCAGCAACGGCGCGACCGCAGCGTGCCGCTGGGCGAGCTGCTGGTGCGCATGGGTCTGGTCTCGCGCGCCGACCTGCAGACCGCGCTGGCGCGCAAGATGGGCTACCCGCTGGTCGACGTGCTGCAGTTCCCGGCCGACGCCGAGGCCGTCTCGCGCCTGCCTTACGCACTGGCCGCGCGCGTACCGGCGCTGCCGCTGATGATGCGCGCCGGGCGCCTGGTGGTGGCGGTGGAAGACCCCTCCGACCGCGCCCGGCTCGACGAGCTCGAGTTCGCGGCCCAGTGCAAGGTGGTGCCGGTGCTGGCGCGCGCCGGCGTCCTGCCGGGAGCCATCGACCGTGCCTACGAGAAGGTGGGCGCGGCGATGTTCTCGCCACGCCTGTCAGGCGACCCGATGGGGCCGGTCGAGTTCGAGCCGGGCGACGCGAGCAAGCTGCTGGCGACGATGGAAAGCGGCGCCGATGCGCGCATCGACGACGAAGGCGACATCGCCATCGAGCAGAGCGACAACACGCTGGTGCGGCTGATCAACTCGATGATCCTCGAGGCCCACACGCAGGGCGTCTCCGACATCCACATCGAATGCGCGCCGGGCCGCGAGAAGGTGCGCATCCGCTTCCGCCGCGACGGCCGGCTGCGCCCGTACCTGGAGCTGCCGCCGAGCTACCGCAGCGCGCTGATCGCGCGGCTGAAGATCATGTGCGACCTCGACATCTCCGAGCGCCGCAAGCCGCAGGACGGCAAGATCAACTTCGCCAAGTTCGTCCAGGGCGTGCGGCTGGAGCTGCGGGTGGCGACGATCCCGACCCATAACAACCTGGAGGACGCAGTGCTGCGCCTGCTCTCGTCGAGCCGGCCGATCCCGCTCGAACAGCTGGGCCTGTCGCCGCGCAACCTCGAACGCTTCATGGCCGCGGCGCAGCGCCCGTACGGCATGCTGCTGTGCGTGGGCCCCACCGGCTCGGGCAAGACGACCACGCTGCATTCGGTGCTGGGGGCAATCAACACGCCGGAGCGCAAGATCTGGACCGCCGAGGACCCGATCGAGATCACCCAGCCCGGACTGCGCCAGGTCCAGGTCAACCCGCGCATCGAGTGGACCTTCGCCAAGGCGCTGCGCGCCTTCCTGCGCGCCGATCCCGACGTGATCATGGTCGGCGAGATCCGCGACGAGGAGACGGCGCAGGTCGCCATCGAGGCCTCGCTCACCGGCCACCTGGTGCTGTCCACGCTGCACACCAACAGCGCGCCGGAGACCGTGACGCGGCTGCTCGACATGGGCATGGATCCGTTCAACTTCGCCGACGCGCTGCTCGGCGTGCTGGCGCAGCGCCTGGTGCGCCGCCTGTGCGTGCATTGCCGCAGCGAGCGCGAGGCCACGGCGGAAGAGGAAGACGAGCTGCTGCACGACTACCTGCACGGCATGGCCGGGATCGAGAACCCGCCCGACGCCGGCCTCGTGCTGGCCGACTGGCGGCGCCGCTTCGGCAGCACCAGCGGCGAAGGCAGCGCGCGGTCCGACCGCCTCACGCTGTACCGCTGCAACGGCTGCGAACAGTGCGGCGGCACCGGCTACCGCGGCCGCGCCGGCATTCACGAGCTGATGATGGTCTCGCGCAGCCTGCGCCACCTGGTCCAGACCGGCCACCGCGCCGACGACCTGCAGCGCCATGCGCTGGGCGAAGGCATGCGAACGCTGCGTCAGGACGGCATCGAGAAGGTGCTGGCCGGCGTGACCTCGATCGAGGAAGTGCGCGCGAATTCCTAGGCCGCACGGGCCGCAGGTGCGCCACCGGAATCTGCCCAGGGTCGGTAAGGCCGCCGCGCCGACGGCGACTGCAGGGGCACGAAGACCATGCGAGTTCATGCCTTCGTTGGGCCAGGACGGGCGCGGCCGCGCCCGTCGCTTCGAAACCCACCGATCCCGGGGATCCCGATGAACCAAGCCAACACCACGCCGGCCGCCTTCGCCCTGGCCCTCGCGCTGGGCGCCGCCTTCGCCAGCGCGCCCGTTGCCGCCCACGCCGCCGACAAGGCCGAGAAGGAGAAGTGCTTCGGCGTCGCCCTGAAGGGCAAGAACGACTGCAAGGCCGGCGCCGGCACGACCTGCGCCGGCACCTCGAAGGCCGACTACCAGGGCAACGCCCGGTCCGTCGTCCCCAAGGGCCCCTGCGAGAAGACCGTCTCCAAGAGCTCGCCCCCGGGCTACGGCCAGCTGCACGACATCATGGCGGGCCACACGTCCTGAGCCGGCGCGAACCGCCACTGCCCCGAGGCGTCCCGCTCCGATGCCGCGCCGGCCATGTCAACCCGGGCCGCCATGGCCGGCGTCGGCCTCGGCCTGAAGCCCGGGCATTTCCGGGACGTGCTCGCCACCCACCCTGCGCCCGGCCTCTTCGAGGTCCACGCCGAGAACGACCTCGTGGCCGGTGGGCCGTTCCCGCGCTGGCCGGGACGCATCCGGGCCGACGACCCGCTCTCGCTGCACGGCGTGGGGGGGTCGATCGGCGCCGAAGGCGAACTCGACGAAGCGCACCTGGCAAGGCTGGCGGCCCTGATCGAGCGCTACGCGCCGGCGGCGTTCTCGGAGCATCTGGCCTGGTCCAGCCACGGCGGCGCCTTTCTCGGCGACCTGCTGCCGCTGCCCTACGACCGTGCCACGCTGGACCGCGTGTGCCGGCACATCGACCGCGTGCAGCAGCGCCCGCGTCGGCGCATGCTGGCCGAGAACCCCGCGACCGACCTCGAGTTCGAGGTTGACGATGCGCGAGGAGGACTTCCTGCGCGAGGTGCTTCGCCACACCGGCTGCGGCCTGCTGCTGGACCTGAACAACGCGCATGTCGCATGTCTCGTGCACCAACCACGGCCGCGACGCGCGCGCCCAAGTGCAGGCGCTGCCGCTGGCGGCCGTGGGGGAGGTGCACCTGGCCGGCTTCGCGCGCGACCGCGACGGCGCCGGCGCCTCCTGCTGATCGACAGCCACGGCAGCACCGTCGACGAAGCCGTCTGGCGGCTGTTCGCCGAGCTTGTCGCCACGATCGGGCCGGTGCCCACGCTGATCGAGCGCGACCACGACGTGCCCTCGCTCGCCGCGCCGCTCGCCACGCCGCTCGCCGAGGCGGCGCAGGCGCAGCGGATCGCCGCCTTGGGCGGCACCCCGGCCGGTGCGGCCCTGGCGACGGTGGCGGCATGAATGCGACCCGCGGCGACGGCCGGGCCGACTTTGCCGTCGCCTTGCTCGACCCCGGCCGGCCCTGCCCGCCCGGCTTGCGCGCCTGGAACGGCTCCGAGCCTGCCGCACGCCTGGCGGTGTACCGCAACAACGTGCTGGCCTCGCTGATCGACACGCTGGCCGAAACCTTTCCCGTGCTGCGGGAGCTGGCTGGCGCCGAGTTCTTTCGCGCAATGGCCTCGGTCTTCGCGCGCAGCGCGCCGCCGAGCTCGCCCGTGCTGGCGCGGTACGGCGATGGCTTGGCGGCCTTCGTCGAAGGCTTCGGCCCGGCGCGCGAACGGCCCTGTCTGGCCGACGTCGCGCGCCTGGAGCTCGCGCGCGTCCGTGCCCAAGACGCGGCCGACGCCGCACCCCTGGGCCCGGACGCCGTGCGCGCGGCGCTGGCCAGCGGCGCGCCCCCCGGCGAACTGGCGGGTCTGGGCTGGCGCCGGCCCGAGGAAGCACGCCGGTTGCGCCAGGGCCTGGGCGCGCTGGTGCTGCGCTGTCCCCCCGGTACGGCCGCCTTCGTCTCGGCCATCTCCGGCGGCCTGGGCCTGGGCGCTGCCCGCGGCGCGGGCCGCGGACAGCGCCAGCTTCGATCTCCAGGCGACCCTCGCCCTGCTGGTGCGCGACGGCGCGCTGACGTCCATCCACCGCCGTCCACCCGGTCCGGCCGCATGAATCCGATCACGCCCACGACAGCCCCGTCGGCGCCGCCACCGGCGCCGGCCTGCAAAGCGCAATGGTCCGCGTCGTCTCCCTGTTCGAACGCATCCCGGACAGCCTGATTGCCTTGAGCGCGCGCGGGTCGATCGCCGCGACCTTCTGGACCTCGGGTCAGACCAAGGTGCAGGGCTTCGTCGTCGAAGTCGTCACGCGTGAGGTCCACCTCGGCTGGCCGCACCTGTCGGATGCGGCCGTGGCCCGGTTCCGCGACGAGTACCGGCGGCCCTTCATCGCGCCCGAGATCGCGGCGCCGCTGGCGGCGACGGCCGAGCTCCTGTTCCCGCTGCTGCTGCTGCTGATCGGGCTCGGGACGCGCCTGTCGGCCCTGGCGCTGCAGGGCACGACGCTGGTGATCGAGGTCTTCGTGTATCCCGATGCCTATCCACACGCATGGCGCTTGGGCGGCCGCGTTGCCGTTCCTGATGGCGCGCGGGCCGGGTGCGATCTCGGTGGACCACTGGCTCGCTCGCCGGTCGCGCTGACGCTGCGCCGGGCCTCGCCTCAGCTCCTCAGCCCGTGACCGGCTGCAGCGCGGCGGGCGCCGTCACCGCGACGGCCGGGGCCGGCGTTCCGCCGCGGGCGCGCTGCGTCCAGTCGAGAATCTCCAGCCGCCCGTCGGCATGCTCGACGAGCGCGGTCAGGCTCTCGACCCAGTCGCCGTCGTTGCAGTACAGCACGCCGTCGATGTCGCGCATCTCGGCGTGGTGGATGTGGCCGCAGACCACGCCTTGCATGCCGCGGTGGCGGGCCTCGCGCGCCACCGCGATCTCGAAGTCGTTGAGGTAGCTGACGGCGCGCTTGACCTTGAGCTTGAGGTAGCGCGACAGGCTCCAGTACGGCAAACCCAGCCGCGCTCGCAGCGAGTTGAAGTGGCGGTTGACCTTGAGCGTGAACTCGTAGAGCGTGTCGCCGAGGTACGCCAGCCACTTGGCGCACTGGATGACGCCGTCGAAGAGGTCGCCGTGGGTGACCCACAGCCGGCGGCCATCGGCCATCAGGTGGACGCAGTGCTCGACGACGTCGACGCCGCCGAAGTTGTGGTCCAGGTACTTGCGCGCGAACTCGTCGTGGTTGCCGGGCACGAAGATCACCCGCGTGCCCTTGCGCGCCTTGCGCAGCAGCTTCTGCACGACGTCGTTGTGCGCCTGCGGCCAGTACCACTGGCGCCGCAGCTGCCAGCCGTCGATGATGTCGCCCACCAGGTACAGCGTCTCGCATTCGACGCTGCGCAGGAAGTCGAGCAGGGCCACCGCCTGGCAGCCAGGCGTGCCCAGGTGGAGGTCGGAGATCCACACCGTGCGCACCCGCAGCGCGTCGGCGTCGTGCTCGGGCGGCTCGGCAGGCTGCGCCAAGGCGCCGGCCAGGCCGGCGGCCAGGCTGCCGGACAAGGGGCTCGGGAGTTCGTCGCGTCGCATGACGACAGTCATCTTCGGGGGCTGGCGCGACGCGGCCGTGACACCGCGGCGTCAGGCCGATGACGCCGGCGCGGGCTGCGGCGCCGCCGCGGGCCGACGCGCAGCGGCCACCGGTGCGGCAGCGAGGACGCGCGCCAGGATCTCGGGCACCTCGAACACGGCGCGGTTTTCGATGGCGCGCACGCGCTGCTGGAACTCGGGCAGGCGCTGCCGCAGTTCCTGCACCGCCACGCCGACGCTGCGAAAACTGCGCTGCACCACGCCCAGGCCGTGGTCACGCACCCAGTCGGTGTTCCAGCGCTCCTGGGGCATCGTCCAGGCGTTGCGCGTGACGATCACCGGCAGCCCCTGCTGCACCGCCTCGCTCAACGACCCGGGGCCGGGCTTGCCGATGAAGAAGTCGGCCAGGCGCATCCAGCGCGCGACCTCGGGCGTGTAGCCGACGACGATGCGCGGCGCCGTTGCGGGCAGCTCGCGCAGGGTCTGCGCCAGCGTCTCGTTGCGGCCGCACATCAGGATCAGCGGCGTGTCGGGCAGGGCCTGTGCGATGCGTTTCATCACCCGCGAGCCGGTGCCGCCGAACAGCACCAGGCCGGTGGGCGTGTCGGCATCGAGCCCGGCGCGCAGGCGCTCGGCGCGGCGGTCGATGGGCGGGCCGAAATGGAACTCCGGCCGCAGGATCATGCCGCTGGTGCGATGCACGCGGGCCGGATCGCAGCCCGCGGCCAGCGCCTGCGCGGCGGCATGCGCGGTGCCGCAGACCACGTGCTGTTCCAGGCCGGGCTCGATCCAGAAGCTCGGCGGATGGTCGGCCATGTCGGTGAGCACGGTGACGAACGGAACGCCGGGTCGCGCCAGCGCCAGGCTGTCGTGCAACGCGCGGTTGAAGTTGGGGATCAGCGAGACCACCAGGTCGGGTCTCGTCGCCTGCCAGTGCCGCGCCAGGCGCTGCACCATCGCGCCGTGACCGAGGCGGATCAACCCCTGCAGCAGCTTGAGCTCCTGCGCCAGCCCGAGCGTGAAGCCGCTGGCCAGGCGTTTGTTGTAGAGGTCCTCGGGCTCGATGCCGGTGACGCGGCGGAACAGCCCCGTCGGGTCCAGCACCTCGGTCAGGTTGACCTTGCGCACGCGCCACGGCCGACCCTGGGCGAGCATCACCTGCTCGAGCGCCTGCGCCGCGGCGCGGTGGCCGCCGCCGGCTTTGAACCACACCAGATCGACCGTTTTCATGCCGCGCATGCTTGCGGCTGCGCATGACGCTCGCATGAAGCGGCAGTGACGCCGGCGTGTCATCCCGGCTCCGGTGGTCGACGCCGCGCGCGCCGGGCTCGGACCCGAGGCCACGCGCTGCGTGACCGTCAGGCAGCCGCCGCCAGCGACGACCCTCGGCGCCAGGGCGATTCGAGCCGGTCGGGCGGGCTCGCAGAAGCTGGCTCTTCGGGCCCTCGGACGTCCAAGGTGACGATCGCCAAAGGGCGCTGGCTTGCGAACCTTCGGCGAAATCGGCAATCGGCCAGCGGCCGTTGGCCCGGGGCGGCTCTTCGGATCCCCGTCGAGGCGGCCGCTTGAAACCTCACGCTCCATGAGTACGATGTAGATACACATAAGGATATACATCGTGGAACTGCAAGTCGCGAAATGGGGGAACAGTCTTGCCCTGAGAATCCCGTCCGAAGTCGTGCGGCGGCTCGGCCTGCGTGAGGGTGCAACCGTCCAGGCGCAGCTCACCGTCGATGGCGTGCTGTCCATTCGGCCGGCTCAGTGGAATCGCAAGGCGTTCGCCCTCGAGCTGACCGAGGCGCGCAGCGCCATGCCCATGAGTGAGTCCGTGATGCCGGAACTGCGCAGCGGAGCGCGGTACTGAGATGGTCTATGTCGACACCAGTGTGCTCGTGCCACTGTTCCTGAACGAGCCGCATAGTCTGGTCGCTGCCGACTGGTACGCGCAGGAGAAGAGCGAACTCGTCGCCGCGGCCTGGTGCATCCCCGAGTTCGCCAGCGCCCTTGGCGTCAAGCAGCGCAGCGGTGCGATCGACGCGCAGCAGGCTCAAGGTGCCTGGGAGCGTTTCGAACGCATGGTGGCTGCTGACCTGCGACTGCTTCCGGTCGAGCCCGCCAACTTTCATCGCGCGGCCGAACTGGTGCTGGATGCCGCGAGCGCGCTGCGCGCTGGCGATGCCCTGCACCTGGCATGTGCCGAGGCCGCAGGTGCGAAGCTCATGGCAACCCTCGACGACGTCCTGAGCCGCAATGCCCGGCACCTCAAGATCAAGCTGGTTGCGTTGCGCCCTACGGCCTGACAGATACAGACAAGCGCGAAACGCCGACGATCTATAGGCCTTTCGGGAATCGCAGTTCGGCCATCAGCAGGCACTGGTCGAAGCTCGGTTTGGGCAACGTCAACTGATGCCCTCGCCAACAAGTTCAGACTTCCTGATCTCGGTGCCTGAACACAGGGTAATTCAGGAAACAGGG
>JBBINW010000020.1:0-64080 GCA_037443665.1 Betaproteobacteria bacterium | reverse complement strand
CGGCTGACCACCCTGCCAGCCGTGCCAACGGCTACGGGTTCACCGAATGTTTACGTTGGCGCGCCGCAGAGACTATCTAACTCGTTGATTTTATTGGTCGGGGTGAAAGGATTCGAACCTTCGACCCACTGGTCCCAAACCAGTTGCGCTACCAGGCTGCGCTACACCCCGAGCGGCTGATTGTAGCGGCCACCCCTGCGACGAACGGGTGACTCAAGGTCTCGCCGGTGCCGGCAACTGCAGCTGCCGCGCGACCGCCAGACACTGCTGGATGTGTTGCTCGCACACGTAGCGCAGCGCCGTGAACGTGAGCGCGGCGGAGACCGCTTGGCCGGCGATCGGCACGAACTTGGCGGCCTGCTGCGTGCTCAATCGCACGCCGACCAGTTGCACGACTCGCAGCACCAGCTCGCGCGTGACGATGCGGCCCACGAGCATCCCGCCGCCGGCGCTGATGGCCTTGTAGACGACGATCCGGCGGTCCGGCGCCAGGCGCTCGATCTGCGCCGGCGTGAGACCGAACTCGGCGCTGATCTGCGGCAGCAGCCGCACCAGCACCCCGACATCGGTGAGCCAGTCGATGCCGGGCAGCGGCACGGCCGCCACGCCCGCGGCGAGCAGCGCGCCACGCACGACCTTCTTTCGGCACCGCGCGGCGACGGCCTGCAGGCCATGACCCTCGCCGGGGACGACTTCCCATTCGACGGCGATCGCGTCGCTCATCCTGCCCCCAAGACGATTGCGGCGTCGGCCGCCCGAGGGAGCGTGCAGGATGACTCGAGGCGGCTCGGCGTCATGCCAGGGCCCGCTCGGCGACCACGATGCCATCCTCGTCGGCGTACAGCCAGTCGCCCGGTCGCACCCAAACGCCCTGCACCTGCACCGGCACATCGCGCTGGCCTTCGTTGCGCTTGACGGTGGGCAGCGGCACGCAGGCCAGGGCGCGGATGCCGAGTTCGCAAGCCGCGAGTTCGGCCAGGTCGCGAACGCAGCCGTCGATGACGACCCCTGCCCAGCCACAGCGGGCCGCCGTGGCGGCGAGGTTGCCGCCAAGCAAGGCACGGCGCAGCGAGCCGCCGCCATCGACCACGAGCACGCGGCCGACACGGCCATGCGGCGTGTCGGCCAACCCGCTCTCGGCCACCGCAGCGCGGACCGCCGAGTTGTCCTCGTGGCACTTGACGGTGCTCACGGGGCCGCTGAAACGGCGTCGGCCGCCGAAGCCCGGGAACACCGGCGGCAACACGCGCAGGCCGGGGTCGGCGCCATGCGCGTCGCAAAGGTCGCAAGTCCCGAGATCGCTCATCGTCTCTCCTTCGTGGCGGCGCGGTGCAAAAGGTTCAACGGCGCGCCAGCGCCGCTTGGCGGATGGCGCCCAGGGTGGTGCGGCTGGTGCTGACGTCGGGGTCGAGCCTCAGGTGCAGCAGCGTCGGCGCGCCGGCCAGGATCGCGCGCTGCAGCGCGGGCGCGAAGGCCACCGTGTGGTCGATGAACTCGGCGCGCCAGCCGTAGGCACGCGCCAGCGCCGCGAAGTCGGGGTTGAAGAGGTCGCTGCCGCTGACCCGGCCCGGGTACTCGCGCTCCTGGTGCATGCGGATCGTGCCGTACGTGCCGTTGTCCACGACGATGCTGATGAGCTTCTTCGCGCCGTAGCCGGTGGCGGTGGCGAGCTCCTGCCCGTTCATCAGGAAGTCGCCGTCGCCGGCCAGGTTGACGACCCAGCGCTGCGGCTGCAGCAGCGCCGCCGCAACCGCGGCCGGCAGGCCGTAGCCCATCGCGCCCGAGCTCGGCGCGAGTTGGGTGCGTCCATGGTGCTGCAGGCCCGGATGGCGACAGTAGCGGTGCAGCCAGCCGGCGAAGTTGCCGGCACCGTTGGTGTAGAGCGTGTCCTCGGGCAGCAAATGCTGCAGCGTCTTGACGACCACCGCCATGTCCAGCGGCTCGACCGCCGGGGCGACCAGGTTGGCCTCGTAGTCGGCGCGCGCCGCGGCGGCGTGATCGGCCCAGGCAACGGCGGGCGGCGCCGACAGCGTTTCCAGCGCCTTGGCGGCACTGGCCATTGAGGCCTGCAGCATCAGGTCGGCGGCGTAGACCCGGCCGAGCTCTTCGGCGCCGGGGTGGATGTGAACCAGCCTCTGCGCTGGGCGCGGGGCCCGCAGCAGGGTGTATCCGCCGGTGGTCACCTCGCCCAGCCGCACGCCGAGCGCGACGACGAGATCGGCATCGCCGATGCGCGCGGCCAGCCTTGGGTTGACGCCAATGCCCACGTCGCCGGCGTAAAGCGGGTGGCGGTTGTCGAACGTGTCCTGGAAGCGCCAGGCGCAGGCCACCGGCAGTTGCCAGTTCTCGGCGAAGCGCTGCAGCGCGGCGGCCGCCTCGGCGTCCCAGCCGGAACCGCCGGCGATCAGGATCGGGCGCTGCGCGGCCACCAGCATCGACCGCAGATCGCGCAGCCCACCGGGCGCCGGCCAGGCACGCACCGGCTCCACACGCGGCAGCACCGGTGCAGCGGTGGGCGTGGCCAGCATGTCCTCGGGCAGGGCCAATACCACCGGCCCCGGGCGACCCTGCATCGCAGTGCGGAAGGCGCGCGCCACGTACTCGGGCAGGCGGTCGGCATCGTCGATCTGCGCCGCCCACTTGGCCAGCCCCAGCGTGCCGGGGCCGAACATCTGGCGGTAGTCGATCTCCTGGAAGGCCTCGCGGTCGCGCTGGTCGGAAGCCACCTGGCCGACGAACAGCACCATCGGTGTCGAGTCCTGGAACGCGGTGTGGACGCCGATGCCGGCGTTGGTGGCGCCGGGGCCGCGGGTGACGAAGCACACGCCCGGGCGGCCGGACAGCTTGCCGCTGGCCTCGGCCATGAACGCGGCGCCGCCCTCCTGGCGGCAGGCGACGAAGCGAATGCGGTCGCGGTGGGCGTAGAAGCCGTCGAGCACGGCCAGGTAGCTCTCGCCGGGCACCCCGAAGCACGTGTCCACACCCTGGGCGGCCAGGGCCTCGACCAGTGCGTGGCCGGCCGCGCGGGGTCCGGGCTTGGAGGGAGCCGCCAGTTCGATCATGACTGCACTGTAGCCCGTGGCGCCGCGGCCACCGAATGTGCGGCGATGCGTGCCCGCATCGCGCCGGCGCGCGAGCCACGAGGTCAGCGGTCGCGACAGATCTCGTCGCTGGCGGCGCCGGCATGGATCGGCGCAGGCTTCGCGGCGATGTCCGATGCGGCGCCCGCGGCTGGCTTCACCAGGTCCTGCCCCAAGCGCCACAGCGCACAGGTGCTCCACGGCGCGGCCAGCCAACGCTCGCGGTCGGTGGCGTCCGGCCCACCAAGTGCCAACCAGCCGGCGTAGGCACCTTGCACGCCGAGGCGCCAGGCCCGGTCGCCAGGCTCGATGCGCGCGAACTGTGCCAGGCTGGCGATCGGCGCCGGCGGGTTATCGGCCAAGCGGGCCAGGTCATCGGGCTCGGGTCGCTCATAGACGGCGACCAGCACCTGTTCGCGCGCCACCGCCGGATCCGGACCCGGCGCTTCGCGGGCAGGCGAAGACGACGCATCGCTCGCCGGATTGCCGCGAGAGACCGCGAAGCAATGCTGCGCATCCTCGAACATCTCGTTGCGAAAGCCGGGCTGCGGCTGCCAGCCCAGGCTCAGCCGCAGGCAGGTCGAGCCGTCGGCCGCACGCGCCAGTGGCACGAAGCCGTCGCCAAGCGCTGCAGCCGGCAGCCGCTGCGCCGAGGGGCCGACGACGCGCCAGTAGCTGCCCCCGACATCGAGCACGCGCCCACCGGTCTGCTGCCAGCTCGGCACCACCGCGACCCGATCGGGGCCGGCGGCGCGGCGAAGCTGTGCCACCGCCTGCGCATCGGTCACCACGGCGCGGGTCTGGCTCTGCACGATGTGGCTGCGATCGGCCTCGACGCGCTCCCAGTCGATCTCCAGCACCGTGACCGAAGGCACGTCGACGCGCGCGCCCTGCGCGCTGTAGGCGAAGTAGCGCATTCCCGCGTCGAAGATCACGCCCGGGTCGAGGTAGAGCGGGATCGAGATCAGGCTCTGGCCGAACACGCATTGCTGTCTGGCGACGTCGTAGCTGGCGTCCAACAGCCTGATCTCGGTGTCGTCGGCGCCGTTGGCGCGCGGCACGAACACGGCGCGACGCGGGCGCGGGTCGTCGGCGCGGCCCGCCGCCACCAGCAGCCGTCCGGGCAAGGTCGAGCGCTGCTCGTGCTCGTCGGTGCCCGCAGCGCACGACGTGTCCAGCACCTGCGGCGGGGCAAAGGTGGCCTGCACCGCCCCGCGCGGCCCAGCCTGCCACAGCGCCGAGGTCAGCAGCTGGCGCAGCTTGCCATTGACCGGCGGCTCGGCCTGCGCCGCCACGCCGCTGAGAAAGGCGTCCTGCCGGTGCACCGGCGGGATCCAATCCAGGTACTTCAGCAGCCATTCGGAGATGCGCGCCATCACCGTGGCCTGGCCGCTGCGCGCGAGGTCAATCAGCTCGGCCGCGCGCAGCAGCGATTGCAGCGGTGCTGACGCGGCGCCGACGCCCGGGTAGTCGGGCGTCAGCGGCGCGCGGTTGGCGCGGTTGCCGGCGTCGAAAAGCAGCTCGGCGCGCTGCGTGACCGGGGCCTGGATCAGGATCGAGAACAGCGCCGAAGGGGCCAACAGCAGCGTCAGCCCGCCCAGCAGCAGCCAGTTGCGTCGCGAACGTCCGGCACGCCGCTCGCGGTCGCGCAGGCGCTGACTGGACAGCGCAAAGAATTCGTCGAGCTGCGGCTCGATACGCGCCAGCCGTGGACCGTCGCGGTCGATCTGCAGGAAGCGTGACCACGTCGCGCGCTGCTCGGGCTGCCCCAGCCGCGCCGCGAAGTCGGTCGCGCGCAGTCCACGCATCTCGCCGGTCTCGAGCAGGAAGTCGTCGCTACGCTGGTCGCCGACCCAAGCCGCACACTTGCGCAGCACGCCGACGTATTCGTCGAAGCGCTCGGACTCGAGGTCGATGAGCTGGCGAAAACGCGTCCAGCCTCGGATGAACGATTCGTGCGAGACCTTCAGCGTCACCCGCGTCGGATCCTCGTCGTCCCAGAACAGGTAGTCCACCGAACCGAGAAAGCCCTCGTCGAGCAGGGCTCGCAGGTCGGTGCGCGTCTTGCCGGGCCCGAGCAGCCGCGCCGCCGTATCGACGGCAATCCGCTGTTGCGAGTACAGGCCGGTGTTCGGATCCTTGAACGCAAGGTGGCGAAACAGCGCGTCGAGCTGCGCGCGCTCGGCCTCGCCCTGCCAGCGGTAGATCGCCTCGGGCCAGTTCTCCACGCAGGCACGCAGCGTGTTCGTGCGTTCGTCCAGCGGCTGCTCGTCGCCCGGCGTGCCGCCGGCGGCCACCGCGCGGACGAGGTCGATCGCCGTCACCCGCGCCGGCACCGGCACGTCCATTTCCTCACGCTCGAGCGCTGCCTGCCACAGCCGGGCGAGCAGGTGCTGCAGCAGCGGCAGGTGGTCGGGGTCGTGGGTGATGGCCTTGACGTCGCGAAGCAGCCGCTCGATCACCGCATCCTCGAACACCACCGAGGCTGGCAAGGCGCTGGCATCGCCGGCGCCGGCCTGCTCGCTGCGCGCGAGCAGGCGCAGGAAGCGTTGCGCCGGGCCGGTGATGGCGGCGCGCAACTCGGCGTCGTCCAGACGCCGGATCAGGTACGAGGACCTGTTGATCGCGTCGGGCAGTTCGAGGAACGAGGCGCAGTCGTTGAGGTGTTCGCTGCGCATCGTCAGCACGACGTGGCAGCGGGGGTGGGGGCTGAAGAAATGGTCGAGCATGCGCTCGACGAGTAGCGAAGCGTCCTCGACACCGGCGTTGGTCGGGTGGAAAATCTCCTCGAACTGGTCGAGCACGAACAGCACCCGCGCCTCGGCCGGGTCGGGGCCTGGCGGCACCGCGAGCTCGCCGGCGTAGGCGTCGAGCAGGCGCGCGAACCCGGCCTCCTGGCGGAACACGTCGGCGATCGCTTGCAGCCGCGCGGCATCCGCCGACTCGCTGCCGCGCGAGCGCAATAGCCCGGCGAAGCGGCGTGCCAGCCGCGTGATCGGCGAGTGGCGACGCGCGGCGCTGTCCTCTGCACTGACGTTGGTGCCGGGCGTGCAGGTCATCGGCAGCCAGAGGTCGCCCGCGCCCGGGATTCCGAAGCTGCGCAGCGAGGGCACCACGCCGGCGTGGATCAGGCTGCTCTTGCCCGAGCCCGAACCACCGAGAACGGCGACGAACTGGGTCTGCCGCAATCGCTCGATGACCTCGCGAACCTGGCGCTCGCGGCCGAACAACAGCGCGGCCTCGAAGTCGAGGAAAGGCCGCAGGCCCGGGTACGGCTCGCGCGGCAGCCGGTTGCGTGCGTCGGCCGCGGCGGGCGCCGTGGTCGAGCCCGGGGCGGTGTTTGCCGTGCTCACGGCGCACCCGCGGTGTCGCGCTGCTGGCGGCGCTCGAACACCTTGCGCAGGAAATGCTCGAGCTCGTCGCTTTCCTCGTCGACGACGCCGATGGACTCTTCGTCGGCGGCATGGAAACGCAGCACCTGCCAGCCCCAGGCCGGCACCGGCTCGCTGGACTGCTGCGGCGGCATCAGGTAGGCCACGATGCCCGGCGCCGCATCGCGCCCCGGCGCCATCTTGTTCTCGACCTTGTTGATCTGTGCCACCAGCGCGTCGGAGGTCTTCTGGCCCCACAGCAGAACCACGCCGTCGGCGTCGTCCAGGCTGGGGAAACTGTCGATCTGGTCCACCGGCAGCCCGCGCGCGCGCAGGCACAGCGGCGGCACGCGCCCGGGCGCGATCTTCTGGCAGATGCTGTCCCACTTGCGCCGGATCTGCTCGCCCAGCGGCTCCCACAGCGTGCGCTCGTGGCGGTTGCTTTCGATATAGACCCGCGCCGCCTGTGCCGGCGGCGCCGGCGGGGCCTCGGGCGCCGGCTGCAGCCCATCGGCCAGCGCCTGCAGCTGCAACGGCTGGACTCCCTGTGTAGTGACCCAGCGCGCGGCACCCTGCCACGCCGCCTGCGGTGGCGGCAGGTCGCGCAGGTCCAGCCAGTGCAGGCGATCCGTCGACTTGCCCTTGCGGAGCCACGCCTCGCGCTGCAGTTGCAAATAACCGCCTTCGGCCAGCGTGCCCATCATCGGCGGCGCGTCGTCGAACGCGAGGACGAGGCGATCGGCCGCGGCGAAGTCGGCGAAGTCGCCGAACACGACGTCGGGCGTGAGCAGGCGGGCCGTGATGCCGCGCTGCGCCAGCACGGCAACCGCGGCATTGGCGGCCGCGACGAGTGCGGGCGGCACGAAGCCCAGAAGCACCGGTCCGGCGGCCGGCGCGGCCGGCGCCTGGGCAAAGGCGGTGATCACCGGTGGCGGTTCAACCGGCGTCGGCGGGGCGGCAGCGGCGAGGCGCAGCTTGGCGGCGAAGTCGCTGCGCAGGCGCTCGAACGGCAACCGGAACGCGGGCGCCACGAGCCCGGGCGCGAGGTAGATGTCCAGCGGCCGGGTGTGGTCGGTGGGGTCGAAGAACGGGATCCAGACCTGCTCGTCGGTGGGCAGCAGTCGCTGCCACGCCGGGCTGCTGCTGACCTTGAACATCGCCGCTTCGGACATCGCGACGATGTAAAGGCGCTCGCGGAATCCCTCGTCGCCGAACAGCGACTTGAAGTACTCGAGCTCCTTCAGGCACCAGTCGCTCTGCGCGTAGTTATCGTGGACGACGATGATCATCGCGAACGACGCGTCGACGCGCTTCTTCAGCTCGTCGCCGAGCACGCCGGCGACCGGGCCGGTCTCGCCCGAGAGGTGGAAGCGTGGCAGCCGGATGCCGCGCAGCAGCGCGCCCAGGCTGCGCTCGAGTTCGTTTCGGAACTGTGTGACCCAGTCGAACCAGGCCGCGTCGTCGGCATGCGCGTAGCTGATGAAGGCTGTGAACTCGCAGTCGGCCAGCGGCTTCATGCGCACAGCCCCCTTTGCGCTTCGGCGTGACGCAGCACAGCGTCGAAGGGCCGCTGGACCATGCTGCGGCAGTACAGCGTCTCGGTGGCCGCGAAGTCGCCGCGTTCGTAGAGCTTGTTGGCCGGCGCGCCGCCACCGCAATGCTCGAAGTAGGCGCAGCCGCGCTCGCAGGCCGCGACGCCCTCGGCGATGGCCTGCCACAGCCCCGTGAACGGCTCGCGCTGCAGCGCGTCGAGGTAGGCATCGGCGTGGACGTTGCCGAGCACGAAGTCGCGATGCGCCGGCGAAGGCTGGCCCAGCAATTCTGGCGAGAAGGTCGAAAAGCCGCCATCGTGCGCCACCGAGACGATCGCCAGCGGCATCACCTGCGTGTTGACCGGCCAGCGGTGGCCTTGCCATTGCCAGCGCGGCGGCGACTCGAGGAGTTGCCGCCAGGCCGCGACGAGCTCGCGAACGACGACACGGCCGCGCAGCGAGCGCTCGAGCAGCCGGGCCATGAACGCGGCGTGCGCGGCCTCGTGGCCGGACAGGCTGGAGGCGGCATGCGCGCCTTCGGCCTCGTCGAAGTTGCAGCCGAGTTCGGCGATGCCGCAGCGTTCGAACCAATCGTAGAAGGCGTCGGGCGCGGCCAGCGTCGCGGCCGTGATCACCGCGATGGCATGGAAAGGCACGCGCCGCGCATGCAGCATCTCGATCGCGCGCTCGACCGCCGCATGCGTGCCGGCGCCGCGGCGCGTGCGGCGATGGCGGTCGTGCAGCGCCGCCGGGCCATCGACGCTGACGCCCAGGGACACGCTGTGGCGCAGGAAGAAATCGCACCAGCCGCCGTCGATCAGCGTCGCGTTGGTCTGCATGGCCTGCGTCACGCGGGTGTCGGCATCGATCTCCTGCGCAATCGCTGCGAAGGCTTCCTCGTAGTAGGCCGGCGGCAGCACCAGCGGCTCGCCGGCGTGCCAGACCACGGTGAGTTCATTGCCGAGCAAACCGTCGTCGCGCAGCCGCCTGGCCGCCAGCCGCGCCGTCACCGGCGACATCCGCTCGCGAACCCGACGCTGCGGCAGATAGCAGTAGCTGCAGTCGATGTTGCAGAACGGGGTCGGCTGCAGCACCAGCAGCTCGGTACGCAGCGACGGCTGGAAGTCATCGGCGCGCACCGGCGCGCCGCGCGGCCTGCCGGCACGCGGCAGCAGGTGGATCACTTGTTGGCCCAGTTGCTCCACTTGCTCCACTTCGGCCAATTGGTCCAGGTGGCCTGGGCCACGACACGACAGGCGACCGGTGCTTCGCCTGCCGCCTGCGCGATGCGCGGCGACGCCACGCCCTCGGCGCCGGCCGGCGCCGACAGCGACGCTCGCACGGCCGCGACGCGCGCTTGCAATGCGGTGCGCTGAAGATCGACGCTGGCACCGGCCGACGGCACCGCCGTCGCGCCGGCCAGCGCCAGTGCAGCCATCGGCGCCGCGCCCAGACCCGGCCCGCGTCGGTCGTGGCGCTTGCGCTGGCGCCTGTGCTTGCCCATGCGCGCGATGCTAGGTGTCGACCTTTGCCGTGTAAAGGCGATCGGCCCCCCTAGGCTGGCTGCTTCGGCAGGCTCGTGGCGACAAGCTCCGCAGCGCGGCGCCGTCCGCGTCGCGGAAGGTGAATCGCGAGGCGCTGCGGTCCGAGGACTGCCCCCCACAAGGGTCGCAATCCTCGAACAGGCCTTGCGAATCCGGCCGCACGCTGCCATGGCTTGGATTGCTCATGGGCTGGCAACGTTGCCAGCCCCGGCGATAGGCGCGATTGGGAAAAGCTTTGAGGCTCTCAGGCGGCCGCCAGCGCCCGAGCACGAACGCGCAGCCCGACCAGACCGGCCGAAGCCACGCCCAACAGAAGCGCCAGCGCCGAGCCCGCGAACACGCCATGCGTCAGCCCGCGGTCGAGCAGGCCTCCGAAGATCGGCGCCGCGAGGGCGAAGCCCGTGTCGAGCCCCGAGTACACGGTGCCGTAGACGCGTCCGGTCGCCCCGGGGGGCGCAGCACGCTTGATCAGCATGTCGCGCGACGGCCCGGCCAGGCCGGTGCCCACCCCCGCCAGCGCCACCAGCGCGCCCGCGACCAGCGCCGGCAACGCACCGCTGGACACCAGCAGCAGCAGCGCGCCCGAGGCGGTCATCGCCACCGCAATGGTCTTCTCCAGCCGCTGCACGCGGCCGACGAGGAAGCCGCCGGCCACCATGCCCGCGGCGCCGCACAGCATGTAGCCGGTGACGACGAAGGCGGTGGCCGACAGCGGCAGGCCGTACATCCGCGCCAGCGACGGTCCGGCAAAGCTCTGGATCGCCGACAGCGCCGCGGTGGTGAAGAAGAAGAACGAGAAGCACAGCCACACCGAGGGCAGGCGCAGGAACGCCAGCGGGTGCTCCATCGGCGCACCCTGCGCCGCGCCAGGCTTGTCGTGGGCCCACTGCCCGCGCCGGTCGTCGACGGCCACGCGCTGCAGCGTCAGCAGCGCCAGCACCGCCAGCGGCACGAGCGCGGCACAAAGGTAGGCCGTGCGCCAGCTGCCCGTGGCCTGACCGATGCCGATCAGGAACACCGGCGCCGCCGCCCAGCCCAGGTTGCCCGAGATGCCGTGGACCGAGAACGCATGCCCGAGCCGGGCCTGCGAGACTCGCTTGTTGAGGATCGTGAAGTCGGCCGGGTGGAACGGCGCATTGCCGAGCCCCGCCAGCGCGGCGGCGAGCGCCAGCCCCGCGTAGCCGTGCGCGGTGGCCGCCGCCAGCGCGGCACCGACGAAGCACGACAGCGCCGCATACAGCACCGGCCGCGCGCCGATGCGGTCGACAAGGAATCCCGCCAGTGCCTGGCCAACCCCGGAGATGACGAAGAACACGGTGACCAGCAAGCCGAGCTCGGAGTAGTTGAGCCCGAACTCGCGGCTGAAGGTGGGGAACAGCGGCGGCAGCAGCAGGTGGAAGAAGTGCGAGGTGCCGTGGGCCAGGCCGATGAGGCCGATGACGGTGGCGTCGCCGCGCGCGCTCGACGCGATCGGCTGCGGGACGGCGGCGATCTTGTTCATGGGCCGAGAGCTTACGCATCGCGACCACGGCCGCGTTACGATAGGCGGACAATTTCTGTCGATTTCATGCCAGGCATGCCCTCGATCCCTTCGAACCGGCCCGTTCGCACCCCGCGTCGCCCCGCTGCCGCGCTGCCCCGACACGCATCGGCCACGGCGCAGGAGTTCGCCCCCTTCGCGCCCGATGCCGTCCGCGCGGTGCGCGTGCGCGCCCGGCGCCTTGCCGCGAGCACGCGGATCGAGCCGCACCGCCATCCCTGGGCCCAGGTGGCGTACTCGTCGGCCGGCGTGCTGCGCGTCAGCGCCGAACAGCACACCTACATCGTGCCGCCCTCGCGGGCGGTGTGGATCCCGCCCGGCGTCGAGCACGTCGTGACGGTGGTCGAGGACGCCGAGTTGCGCACCCTGTACCTGCACATCCCACGGGGGCAATCGGGGCCGGCACCGCTGGCCGGCGCGCCGCACGACGGCGCTGCCGCAGCCTGGCAGCGCTGCCGCGTGCTTGAAGTCTCGCCGCTGCTGCGCGTGCTGGTCGAGCAGATCGGCGGGCCGCCGTCCGGCGGCGCTCCGCCGAACGAGCGCGAACGCCTGCTCGCGGCGCTGGTGCAGGACGAACTGCATCGCGCGCGCCCGGTGCCGCTGGGGGTGGGCCTGCCCGCCGACAAGCGCCTGCGAGCGTTGTGCGAGGCGGTGCTCGACGATCCGGCGCGCCACGCCACGCTGCCGGGCTGGGCGCGCGAGGCCGGGGCCAGCGTGCGGACGGTGGCCCGCTTGTTTCGGCAGGAACTCGGCACCACATTCGCCCAATGGCGGCAGCAGGTGTTGCTGGCCAAGGCGCTGTCGATGGCCGCGCGCAAACGGCCGATGGCGCATATCGCAGCCGAGTTGGGCTACGCCAGCGCAAGCGCCTTCTCGGCCATGGTCACGCGCTCGGTGGGCGTCCCGCCGAGCCGATTCTTCGCGGCCGTGTAGGCTGCCACAACCGGAACGACGAGATGAGTGAAATCTCCTTCGACTACGCCCGCCCCGATGCCCAGGGCGCCACCTGCACGGCGCGGGCCTGGGCCAAGGTACCCGAAGCGCTCGCCCCGGCCGAGCGCCAGCGCAGCCTGGTGCGCGCGGCCGAGCTGCTGCGTGCCCACGAGGCGGTTCTGGTGGCGCACTTTTACGTCGATGGCGATCTGCAAGACCTGGCGCTGGCCACCGGCGGCATCGTCGCCGATTCGCTGGAGATGGCGCGCTTCGGGCGCGACCACCCGGCGAAGACGCTGGTCGTGGCCGGCGTGCGCTTCATGGGCGAGACGGCCAAGATCCTGTCACCGCAAAAACGCGTGCTGATGCCCGACCTCGACGCCACCTGCTCGCTCGACCTTGGCTGTCCGCCCGAGCTGTTCTCGGCCTTCTGCGACGCCCACCCGGACCGTACGGTCGTCGTCTATGCCAATACCAGCGCCGCAGTGAAGGCGCGCGCCGACTGGATGGTCACCAGCTCCTGCGCGCTGGCCATCGTCTCGCACCTTCACGAGCAGGGCCGCAAGATCCTGTGGGCACCCGACCGTCACCTGGGCCGCTACATCCAGGAGCAAACCGGGGCCGACATGCTGCTGTGGGATGGCGCATGCATCGTGCACGACGAGTTCAAGGCCTTGGAGCTGGAGTTGCTGCGCCGCGAGCATCCCGAGGCCCAGGTGCTGGTGCACCCGGAATCGCCCCGCAACGTGGTCGCCCAGGCCGACGTCGTGGGCAGCACGACGCAGCTGCTGGATGCCGTGGTTAAGGGCAGCGCGCCGACCTACATCGTGGCCACCGACAACGGCATCCTGCACCGCATGCACCAGCTTGCGCCGGGCAAGACCTTGATCGAGGCACCCACCGCTGGCACCGGCGCCACCTGCAAGAGCTGCGCGCATTGCCCGTGGATGGCGATGAACGCCGTGCCGGGGCTGCTGGCCTGCCTGGAGCGGGGCACTGGCGAGATCACGGTCCCGGAACCGGTCCGCCAACGGGCGCTCGGCTGCATCGAACGCATGCTCGACTTCGTGCGCGAACACCCGGCGACCGTGGCGCGGCCGACAGGCGGCTTCGTGCCCCACATCGGGGCGGCCTGAACCGAACGGCCAGCGAACGCGCAAGCGAAAGGAACAGGCTCGACGGCGTGCAAATTTGCGAGCCGGGCGGGAGCCAATCTGCGACGATCCACGCTTAGGGCCGTTTCGACGGCCGCCGATAACAGGACGCGCCCCACCGACGGGGCCGAGGACGACCATGCCAGCAACCCTGCCCGCCTCGGTGAGCGTGGACTTCAGCTCCGTGCGCAATCACAACGAGCGCGCGGTCTATGACGCGGTGCAGCGCCATGCCGAGCGCTACCCAGGCCTCGGTCACGACGCCGAACTGCTCGCCGACGTCGCCTGCGTGGCGCTGAACCGTCTGGCGCCGCGCTACATCCGCCACGAGGTCGACTATGTCTTCTACCTCAGCGAGCGCGAGCGCAGCGAGAGCGAACGACAGTTGCTCGACGCGGTCGAATACGCCTTCGGCTTCGTCCAGGCGCGCACGGCGATGCGGGCCCGTGGCTGAAGCCCCGGCGGCGCACGTCGTCGCGCCGCTGGCTTCCGACACCGCGGCGCTCGTCGCGCGTGCCTGGGAGTTGTGCTACCTGGCCCCGCAGGTGGCGGGCGATATCGGCCACCGCCTCGTGGCGGCCGGCGGGTCGGCAGCGGCCGCTGGCTGGCTGCATGTCGCATTGGCCGAGGCCCGCATCGGCACTGCGGCGGCGGCGCTGGAGGCCCTGACTCAGGCGCGGGCCGGGTTCCGCGCCATCGCGGACAGCGGCCCGCGCGGGGCCGACCAGCGCGGACTGGCGCTATGCGACGAGGTGCAGGCGATCGCGATGCGCTGCGCCGGCGACTACGAGGGCGCGGCTTTGCTGCAGGCCCAGATCGATGCGCGAGGCGACATGGAGCGTGACGCCATGCACAGCTTCATCGCGTGCAACTCGCGCGCCGTCACGGCCACGCTGCGCGGGGACCAGAACACCGCGTTGCGACTGTTCTACGCGTCCGCCGACGCCGCCAGTCGCACCCGCTGGACCGGGCCGCGGCTGACGGCGTTGTCCAACCTCGGTGACCAGCACAAGAGCCTGTCGAACTGGGAGGACGCCCGCCGCCTCAGTGAGCAAGCGCTGGCTCTGGCGCGCGCCGTGGGGGCTTCTCAGGTCGTTCTCGCCACGGCGCTCAACCTGATCGTCGTCCACCACGCCGAGGGCGAACTGGCGCAGGCGTGGGCGATGACGGAATTTCTGCTCGCCCACCCCGACCTGTTGCCGCCGGGCGCGCTGCAGCGCAACCCGCTGCCACTTGCGCTGGGCCACCTCTGCGCGGGCGAGATCGACGCCGCGCTGGGCTATCTCGATGCCGGCGCGGTCGTCGACGTGGCCGACGGCGACGGCATGACCTTCTGGGCCTGGCTCAAGGCGCGCTGCCTGCTCGCGCGCAACGACGCACAGGGTGCACGCGAACTCGGCGAGCGGATCCTGCAGCAGCGCCGGCCGAGCGACCAGCCCAACGACATGATGGCGCTGTACGGCGTCCTGGCGGATGCCTGCGAGCAGGCTGGCGACCTGGCAGCGGCGCTGTCGTACCTGCGCCAGTCCCACGCCCTGTACGAGGAGCTGATGGGCCGCGGCGCACGCGCCCGCTACATCGCGCTCGAGGTCGGCCACGACCTGGCGCAGGCCAAGCGTGAGCGCGACATGGCGGTCGATTCACGGCGCAGCGTCGAGGACGACCGGCGACGGCTGGCCGAGCTGAACGCCGCCTTGCAGGCCCAGATCGCCGAGACCGAACTGCTGCACGGCAAGCTGCGCGAGCAGGCGCTGCGCGACCCGCTGACCGGCCTGTACAACCGGCGCCACCTGTTCGAGATCGCCCCCGGGATGATGGAACTGGCGCGGCGCCAGGGCGGCCAACTGTGCGTGGTGCTGATCGACCTCGACCACTTCAAGCTCCTCAACGATACCTACGGCCACCATGCCGGCGACCAGGTGCTGCAGCGCTTCGCCGGACTGCTGGCGCAGATGCTGCGCCGCAGTGACGTGGTCTGCCGCCATGGTGGCGAGGAGTTCGTGGCGGTGATGCCCGACATCGACGCCGACGGCGCCCAGGCCATGCTCGGCCGCCTGCTCGAGGCCTTTCAGGAGCAGCAGGCGGAAGTCGGCAGGCGACGTCTGCCGAGTTGCTCGTTCTCGGCCGGCATCGCGCTGTTTCCGCGCCATGGCAGCACGCTGGAACAACTGCTGTCGCGCGCCGACCGCGGACTGTACGCGGCCAAGAACCGGGGCCGCGCGCGCATCGAGGTCGTGCAGACCGGCTTCGGCACCCTGGCCTGACGGCCGCGACCGACGGCCTCAGTGCCCATTGCTTCGCGCAGGCCGCGTGAGCACCGTGGGAAAGCTCACCGGCAGCGGGTTCGGGAAATCGCGGCTGAAGTGCAGGCCGCGGCTTTCGTGGCGGCGTAGCGCCGAGCGCACGATCAACTCGGCGCAGACGACGAGATTGCGCAACTCGAGCAGGTCGCGGTTGACGCGGAAGTTGGCGTAGTACTCGTCGATCTCGCCGCGCAGCAGCTTGATGCGGTGCAGTGCCCGCTCCAGGCGCTTGGTCGTGCGCACGATGCCGACGTAGTTCCACATCAGCAGGCGCAACTCGTCCCAGTTGTGGGCGATGACGACCTGCTCGTCGGCGTCTTCGACCTGGCTCTCGTCCCAGGGCGGCAGCGGCTCGCTCGCCACGGCGCCGGCGCTCAGGATGCTCTGGGCGCAGGTGCGGCCGATGACCACGCATTCGAGCAGCGAGTTGCTGGCCAGCCGGTTGGCGCCGTGCAGCCCGGTGTAAGTGGTCTCGCCCACCGCGTACAGCCCCGGCAGGTCGGTGCGACCATCGAGGTCGGTTACCACGCCGCCGCAGGTGTAGTGCGCTGCTGGCACCACCGGGATCGGCGAGCGCGCGATGTCGATGCCGAGTTGCAGGCAGCGAGCGTGGATGGTCGGGAAGTGCTCCTTGAGGAAGGGCTCGCCGAGATGTCGGGCGTCGAGCCAGACATGGTCCAGGCCGTGTTTCTTCATCTCAAAGTCGATCGCGCGGGCCACGATGTCTCGCGGTGCGAGCTCGCCGCGCTCGTCGTGCGCGGGCATGAAGCGCGTGCCGTCGGGCAACGTGAGGTGCGCGCCCTCGCCGCGCAGAGCCTCGGTGATCAGGAAGCTGCGCTCCTGCGGGTGGTACAGGCAGGTCGGGTGGAACTGGATGAACTCCATGTTGGCGACGCGGCAGCCGGCACGCCAGGCCATCGCAATGCCATCGCCGGTGGCAGTGTCGGGATTGGTCGTGTAGCGGTAGACCTTGCCTGCGCCGCCGGTGGCCAGCACCACGGCCGCGGCGGCGAGGGTCTCGACCCGGCCAAGGTCCATGTCGAGCGCATAGACGCCATAGCAGCGCGCCGCCTCCTTGCGTCTGAGGTGGCGGGACGTCACGAGGTCCACCGCCACCCAGCGCTCGCGCAGCGTGATGTTCGGGTGTTCGCTGGCCCGTGCGAGCAGGGCCTCGTGGATGGCCTTGCCGGTCGCGTCGGCGGCGTGGGCGATGCGCCGCACGGCGTGCCCGCCCTCGCGCGTCAGGTGCAGGCCCAGCGGGCCCGCCGGGTCGGGCGAGAAAGGCACACCGGCATCTACCAGCCAGGCAATGGCCTGCGCGCTGTTCTCGGCGATGAAGCGTGCCGTGTGCTCGTCGACGATGCCGGCGCCGGCTTCCTGCGTGTCGCGCACGTGCGAGGCGATGCTGTCGTCCTCGCCCAGCACGCCGACGATGCCGCCCTGCGCCCAGGCGGTGGCGCCCTCGTTCAGCTCGCGCTTGGCCAGCACGATCACCGGCATCCGGCGCGCCAGGTGCAGCGCCGTGGCCAGGCCAGCGAGGCCGGCACCGATGACGACCGCCGGCAATTCCGCGCCCGGGGCGGCAGGAGGATGATTCATGGCGTCAGGGTGTGACAGGCTGGACAGGGCTGACGATTCTAAGGAGCGAACACCCCGCGCAGGGACACAACGTCGGCTGCGGGCGACCTATGATGCGCCGATGAACTCCGCGCGCGAACCGAGCCCTTGGCAAAACCCCTCACGTGGCACCGGCCATGAGGAGTTGCTGGCGCCGAAGACCCAGATCGTCGCCGACCGCGAGGCCTACCTCGGCCAGGGCCGGCACGACGTGGGCCGCCGCATCTCCGACGACCAGATCGAGCTGTTCATCACCGCCGACGTGGCCGGGTCGCTGCAGCAGGAGTTCGCCCTGCACACGCCCGAGTTCGTGGCCGTGCACGACGTGGGCAGCAGCGCCTCGCTGCGCCTGCTCAGCAGCCTGGCCGGCGCCGCGGGTGCCCGCGTGCAGAGGCTGTCGGTGCGACGCCAGGGCCATGGCGTGGCGCTGGCAGTGCTCCAGTTCGTCGAGGTGCCGCTGGCCGACGGCAACCTGATGCGGGTCTATTCCACCGACCTGAACGCCGACAACCAGACCCGCGCCCAGGTCGCACGCGTCTTGCTGGCCTTCAGCCGCCTGGGCGTGCTGCTGGTCGGCGAACTGCCGCCACACGCCGTCACCGGCCAGTTGGCGCCGTTTCGCGACGCCCTAGCGCGAGGCCCCTGGCCGAACCGTGACCTGCTGCTCGTGCCGCTGGGGTCGAGCACGGCGCTGGCGGCGCAGGCCACGCAACTGGGTGGCCACAGCGAGGTGGCGGTCCACGTCACGCCGCAGGCCAGCAAGCCCAAGCAGGTCTGGGCATTCATTGGCGGTGCCTGGAACCGCCTGCATGGCAGTTCCGGCGGCGAGCGGGCGCTGCAGACCGATCTGGCGCAGGCCGTCGCTCGCCCCAACGTACCGGCCAGCCAGGCGGCAACACAGCCGATGGAGCTGGACCCGCTGGGCGCGTCGATCGCCGCTGCGGCGCGACCCGCTTCGGGGCCGCGAGCGGCCATGCAGCCCGCCCCGCGCGTCCTGCCCACCGTGACGGCGACGACGCCGATGCCCGTGCCCGGCGGCACGAGCTGGCAGGCCTACGCCGATCGCTGCGCGCTGATCAAGGGCACGCTGAGTTGCTGCGTCTTCGACCTGCATTCGAGCATGCCCCTGGCCCATGCCGGCGGCCTGCCGTCGCCGGAGCGGATGGCGCAGCAGGGTGCCCTCCTCCTCGGCCAGATGACCGAAGTCGCGCGCGCAATGGGGCTGGGTGCCGGCCGCGCCGAGGCCACGCTGAGCACCGCCAGCCATCATCTGCTGCTGCGCCCCGTGCCCGGCCACCCAGGCATTGCGGTCCACCTGGTGCTGCTGGCCAGCACCGGCAATCTCACGCTGGCAAGAATGCAACTGGAGCGCATCGAGCCTCCGCAATGAGAAGGGGGCGCGCCACCAGCGCGCCCCGCGCCAATGCGGCCGACAAACCGGACGCGCCCAGCCCGCCGCCGGCTCATTGCGGCACCACCGGCATCTGCTAGTGAACGACGCGGGAAAAGGCGAAGTCCCCGTTTTCCACGTCCACCGGGATCACGTCCTTCGGTCCGAACTTGCCCTGCAGGATCAGCTTGCTGACCGGATTCTCGATCCGCTGCTGGATCGCCCGCTTCAGCGGCCTGGCGCCGAACGCCGGGTCGAAGCCGACCTTCGACAGCTCGGCCAGCGCCGCCGGCGAGACCTCGAGCTTCATCTCCATCTTCGCCAGCCGCTGCTCGAGCAGTCGCAGCTGGATGCGCGCGATGTTCTCGATCTGCTTGGCGTCGAGCGCATGAAAGACCACGACCTCGTCGATGCGGTTCAGGAATTCGGGCCGGAAATGCTGCTTGACCTCACCCCACACGGCTTCGCGGATGTCCTCGGTCGACTGCCCCGCCATCTGCATGATCAGGTGCGAGCCGAGGTTGCTGGTCATCACGATCACCGTGTTCTTGAAGTCGACGGTGCGACCCTGGCCGTCGGTCAGTCGCCCGTCGTCGAGCACCTGCAGCAGCACGTTGAAGACGTCCGGGTGTGCCTTCTCGACCTCGTCGAGCAGCAGCACGCTGTAGGGCTTGCGGCGCACCGCCTCGGTCAACGCCCCGCCCTCGTCGTAGCCAACGTAGCCCGGCGGCGCGCCGATCAGGCGGCTCACGCTGTGCTTTTCCATGTACTCGGACATGTCGACACGGATCATGTGATCCTCGCTGTCGAACAGGAAACCGGCCAACGCCTTGCACAACTCGGTCTTGCCGACACCGGTCGGGCCGAGGAACAGGAAACTGCCCAGCGGCCGGTTCGGGTCGGACAGGCCAGCGCGCGAGCGGCGGATCGCGTCGGCCACAGCCACGATGGCCTCGTCCTGCCCGACCACGCGCTCGTGCAGCTTGGCTTCCATCTGCAGCAGCTTGTCGCGCTCGCCCTGCATCAGCTTGGACACCGGGATGCCTGTGGCGCGCGAAACGACCTCGGCAATCTCCTCGGCGCCGACCATGGTCCGCAGCAACTGCGGCCGTCCGGTCTCGCCCTTGCCGGCTTCGGTGGCCTGCGCCGCCTTGAGCTTCTTCTCGAGCTCGGGCAGGCGGCCGTACTGCAGCTCGGCGACCTTGTTGAAGTCGCCCTTGCGCTTGAGCTCCTCGATCTGGAAGCGGATGCGGTCGATCTCTTCCTTGAACTGCGCAGAGCCCTGTGCCGCGGCCTTTTCGCTCTTCCAGATCTCCTCGAGATCGGCGTACTCGCGCTGCAGCTTGGCCAGTTCGTCCTCGATCAGTCCCAGGCGGCGGATCGAGCCCTCGTCGTGCTCCTTCTTCATCGCCTCGCGCTCGATCTTGAGCTGGATCATGCGGCGGTCGAGACGGTCCATCGCTTCAGGTTTGGAGTCGATCTCGATTTTGACCTTCGCCGCGGCCTCGTCGATCAGGTCGATCGCCTTGTCGGGCAGGAAGCGGTCGGTGATGTAGCGGTGCGAGAGCTCGGCCGCGGCGACGATCGCCGGATCGGTGATCTCGACGCCGTGATGGACTTCGTACTTCTCCTGCAGCCCGCGCAGGATGGCCACCGTGGCCTCGACGCTGGGCTCGTCGACCAGCACCTTCTGGAACCGGCGTTCGAGCGCGGCATCCTTCTCGACGTACTTGCGGTATTCGTCCAGCGTGGTTGCGCCGATGCAGTGCAACTCGCCGCGCGCCAGCGCCGGCTTGAGCATGTTGCCGGCGTCGATCGCCCCTTCGGCCTTGCCGGCGCCGACCATGGTGTGCAACTCGTCGATGAACAGGATGATGCGGCCTTCATCGGCGGCCACCTCCTTGAGCACCGCCTTCAGCCGTTCCTCGAATTCCCCGCGGTACTTCGCACCTGCGAGAAGACCGGCCATGTCGAGCACCAGCACGCGCTTGTTCTTCAGCGATTCGGGCACCTCGCCGTTGACGATGCGCTGCGCCAGACCCTCGACGATCGCCGTCTTGCCCACGCCCGGCTCACCGATCAGCACCGGGTTGTTCTTGCTTCGACGCTGCAGCACCTGGATCGCGCGGCGAATCTCGTCGTCGCGGCCGATCACCGGGTCGAGCTTGCCCTGACGCGCACGCTCGGTGAGGTCCAGCGTGTACTTCTTCAGCGCCTCGCGCTGGCCTTCGGATTCGGCCGAATCGACCTTCTGGCCGCCACGCACCGCTTCCACCGCGGCCTCGAGCGCCTTGCGCGTCAGGCCATGGCCACGGACGATGCCGCCGAGGTCGGTCTTGGCCTCGGCCAGAGCGAGAAGGAACATCTCGCTGGCGATGAACTGGTCGCCGCGCTTGCCGGCCTCCTTGTCCGCCGCCTGCAGCAACTGCACGAGCTCACGTCCGGGTTGCACCGGTTGGCCACCCCCCTGGACCTGCGGCAGGTTGCGGATCGTCGTCTCCATCGCCGTCGCCAGCGCCGCGGTGTCAGCGCCGGCGCGGTCGAGCAGCGACTTCGGACCATCCGGCTGTGCAAGCATCGCCGCCAACAGGTGTGCGGGCTCGATGTAAGGGTTCTCGCGCGCAACGGCGGCGCTCTGGGCATCGGCCAGAGCCTGCTGGAAGGCGGTCGTGAGCTTGTCAATGCGCATGGAAACAATCCTCCGGTTGGCTCGGAAATGGGCCCGGCAGCGCCGAAATCAAGGTCGCGCGCCGCGCGCCTTGCGGCAGGTCAAGCCCGGCGGCACGGCCGCCGTCGGCGTCACGCGTCGGACATCATCTTCACCAGGAGCGACCGCTGCACCTTGCCCAGCGCGGTCTTGGGCAAGGCGGACAGCTGCACGAGCCTGCGCGGATGCTTGAAGCGCGCCAGCCGACCCTCGAGCGAGCTGAGCAACGCGGCGGCATCCAGCGGCGCGGCGGTGCGGGCCACCACCGCCAGCACCGGCACCTCGCCCCAGCGCGCGTCGGGCAGTCCGACGACGGCGCATTCGGCCACGCCGGGGAAATCGGCAATCAGGTTCTCGATCTCGGCAGCATGGATGTTCTCGCCGCCCGAGATGATCAGCTCCCGGGCCCGGCCCACGACCTCGAACATGCCGTCGGCATGACGGTGCGCGAGGTCGCCGGTGTGGAACCAGCCCTGGGCATCGAATGAGGGCTCCGGGCTGCGGTGGTAGCCGCGCATCAGGTTCGGCGCCTGCAGCAGGATCTCGCCGCCAGCCGCCAGCCGGACCTGCACGCCCGGCGCCGCGCGCCCGGCCATGCCGACATGGTCCAGCGCCTCGTGCGGCCGCAGCACGATCGAGACCGGGCCGGTCTCCGTGGCGCCATAGACCTGCGCCACCGGCACGCCGCGGGCGTGGAAGGCCTGGATGAGCTGCCGCGGCACAATCTGCGAGCCGCTGTTGACGAAGGCCAGCGACGACAGGTCGGCGGTGGTCCAGCGCGGGTGTTCGATGAGCGCGCGCATCACCGCCGGTACGAGCAGGCTGGTGGTCGGGCGCCACTGTTCGACGTCGTCGAACCAGGCCCCGGGGTCGAAGCGCGTCTGCAGCCGCACCTGGCCGCCCGCGGCCAGTGCCGGAAGCGTCTGGATGCACAGCCCACCGACGTGGAACAGGGGCAGGACCGAGAGCACCCGGGTGCTCTGGTCGAAGCCCTGCACCTCGATCGCCGCCTGCGCGTTGGCGCGCAGGCCGGCGCGGGTGTGCATCGCCCCCTTGGGTTCGCCCGTCGTGCCCGAGGTGTAGACGAGCAGCAGATCGCCGTCCTGAACGCCGTCGGCCGGCCCGGGCTGCCAGGCGAGCTGGCCGCGCAGCGAGTCGGCCAGCGCGGTACATTCGGGCGTGGTCAGGAGGTGGCCGGCCCCAGCGTGCGCGGCGATCCGCGCCAGCTCGGTCACGGCCAGGCGCCAGTTCAGCGGCAGCAGCGCGGCGCCGATGCGCTCGCAGGCGGCCAGCGTGGCCAGCATCTCGATGCTGTTGTGGCCGAGCCAGGCGACGATCGCGCCCGGCACGACCCCGGCGCCCTGCAGGCCCACCAGCGCGGCCTGCACCTCGGCGTCGAACCCGGCGCGGCTCAGGCGACGCGGGCCCTGCTCGAGCATCGGCACGCCAGGTTCGCTCAGGTCTGGGCGCTCGACCATGCCCGCGTCCCGCGTGCCACCCACACTACTCGATCTCCTCGTCGCGCTCGCCGGCCTCGTACAGGCATTCGCGGCCCAGCCGATCCAGGCAGAGCTCGGCCGTCCAGGGCAGCATCAGGCTGCCGCAGCGGCTGTCGCGGTACAGCCGCTCCAGCGGCAGGCTCTTGAGCATGCTCTGGCCCCCGCAGGTGCGGATCGCCAGCCGCGCGATGTCGTTGGCGTTCTCCATGATCGTGTAGTGCGCGGCATACAGGCGCATGCGCGTGTCCTTGTCGGGATCGACCTGCGCGTCGCGCGCGTTGGCCAGGAACAGCGCGCGCGTCTGCTCCAGCTTGACGCGCATCTCGGCCACCGCGAGCTGCTTGGTCGGGTACATCCGGCGCTTGACCGGCGGCATGCCCGGCACCTCGGCCCGCAGGTAGGCCGCCGTGAAGTCGTATGCCGCCTGCGCGATGCCCATGTAGGTGGGGGACAGGGTGGCGAACATGTGCGGGAATCGCGACGCCGCCTGCCAGTACAGGCCCTCGGGCATCAGGCGCGCGGCGTGCGGCACGAAGACCTCGTTCAACAGCAGCGTGCGGCTGACGGTGGCGCGCATGCCCAGCGGGTCCCAGTCGCCGGTCACGTCCACGCCGGGGGCCTCGGCCGGCACCGCCAGGTACAGCGAATCGCGCTGCGTGGCGCCCGGCCGGTCCAGCGTGCACAGCACGCCGTAGAAGTCGGCCGCGCCAGCCAGCGAGGCGAAGATCTTGCGACCGCTGACGCGGTAGCCCCCTTCCACCGGCGTGGCCAGCGTTCCGAACGGCGCCTTGCCGGCCGCCGCCGCGCCGCCCTCGGAGAACGGCTGCGAATAGACCTTGCCATGGCGCACGATGCGCTCGTAGTGGAGGGCGCGGTGAGCCTCGTGGTCGGCACGCTGCGCCGGCGTCATCTCGAGCGCGTCGGCGATGAAACCGGACCACATACACGACGACACGTGCATGTTGTACGACAGCGCCGTGGCGCCGCAGTGGCGGCCGATCTCGGCGGCCACCATCACGTAGGTCGCGAAATCGGCACCGAGCCCGCCGCTGGCCGCGGGCACGCAGATGCCCAGCAGCCCGGCGTCCCGCAGGTCGGCGAAGTTCTCGATCGGAAAGCTCGCCTCGCGGTCGTGGCGCGCGGCGCGAGGAGCGAACTTCTCGCGGCCCAGCTTGGCGGCCAGGTCAATCAGTCCGCGCTGCTGCGCCGTCAGGTGCGCCGTGTTGCCGGCGATGTGCATGGCTTGCATGAACTCTACGCTCCCACGAAATGCCGCCGCAGGAATGCCAGCACCGCAGCGTTGAACGCCGCCGGTTGCTCGACGTTGGCGATGTGACCCGCCGCCGCCAGGCAGGCGTACTCGGCGCTGGCGATCCGCTCGGCCATGCGGCGCATGACCTCGGCAGGCGCGGTGCGGTCGTGCTCGCCAGCCAGCAGCAGCGTGGGCACGCGGATGGCCCCCAGTGCCCCGCGGCCGTCGAAGCCGGCGATGGCCTGCAGCGCGGTGCGATAGGTCGGCTCGGGCACCCGGGCCATGACGTCGGTGGCGATGCGCGCCGCGCCGGGCAACGCCGCCGGCGACACCATCCTCGGAACCAGGCGGTGCGCCATGCAGGCCATGCCCAGACCGGCGTCCAGCGGCGCCAGCCGCTCGGCAACGAATCGCGCCTGCCAGGCCCCGTCGGCCGGCCCGAACGCGGCCGAGGTGTTGGCCAGCACCAGCCCCTGCACGCAATGCGGCGCGCGGGCCACCAGCGCCTGCGCGACCATGCCGCCCATGCTGTGCCCGAGCAGCACGGTGCGCGGCGCCGCGATCGTCTCGATCACGGCCTGCACCGCGGCGACGAAGGCCGCCAGGTCGGGCGATTCGCCGGCAGGCGAGTCGCCGTAGCCCGGCAGGTCGATCGCGACCGCACGAAACCCGGCCGCGGCGATCGCGCTCGCGGTGCCCGACGCTTTGTCGGACCAGATCGACCGTCCGCCGCCGATGCCGTGCAGCAGCAGCACCGCCGTGCTGCCCTGCCCCTGCTCGGTGAAGGCGGGCACGGTCGTCATGTCAGACGGCCCGCCTCGACCACCGCCACGCCGTCCAGGCGCACCGTGCAGCCGCGCAGCGGCAGGTCGAAGTGACCCAGCGTGTGGCGGCCAGCGACCTCGTTGGCGCCGGTGCTGTAGAGGAAGTTGCCGGCGAAAGCGCGAAGCTCGGTGCCGTTGAAGTCGACCTTGTCGTAGAAGCTCATCGCATCCCATCGCGCCCGCCGGTTCAGGCCCCAGCCGAGGTGCGAGACGGCGTAGGCCGCGGGGTCGCCCCAGGCCTCGAAGTAGCCGCGCATCAGCTCGGCGTCGACGCCGTCGCCCTCGACGCGCACCGCGTGGTCGCGCTCGATCGCCAGCCGAACGGGATCCTGCAGGTAGCGCTTGAAGGTGAGGTTGACGTCGCCCCGGTCGAGCACCAGCGTGCCGTTGACCGTGCCCGCCGCCGGAAACGCCAGCACCAGCCCGCCCGGCCAGTGCGACAGCGTGCCGGGCCGGGCACTGAAGCCCCAGACACCGCCGACCCGCGCCCCGGCCAGATCCACCCGCAGGTCGGTGCCCGCCGAGGAGGTGACGTGCATCGTCCGGGCAGCCTTCAGGCGCCGCATCGCGTCGCGCACCGGCGCTTCGTCCTGCGCGTGCGGCAGGCAGCGCTCGAGGATCTCCGGGTGCTCGTGGCTGATCGCCAGCACCCGCGCGCCCCCGGCCAAGATCTGCGGCAGCTCGGCCGCGTGCTGCAGGCCCTCGACAGTGCAGTCGGCGACGAAGACGCTGGAGGCCAGCGCCTGCACCACCGGCGCCAGGTGACCGATCGCGTCCGAGGCGCCAGTCGAGCGCACCGGCACCGGCGCCGTCAGCGGCCGCACCGGCAGCACGATCTGGAAGACCCGTGCACCGATACGCTGCAAGGCCAGCAGGGCGAGCTGCGGCAGCTCCGGCCGTGTCTGCGTCTCGCAAAGCACGGCGCAGGCATCGCCATCTTTCACGCCGCACAGGCGGAAGACCGTGGCGAACATCTCGATCCACTTCGCTTCGACCGCCGCCATCACAGCACCTCGCCCAGCAGGTGGTAGTGGCCTGCCTGAAACACCAGCGGCGGCAACGCCGACTCGCTGCATGCCAGCACGCGGCCGATGAAGAGATGGTGGTCGCCCGCGGGCAGCTGCGACACGGCTTCGCACTCGAAGACCGCGGCGCAGCCCGCGAGCACCGGCGCGCCATGCGGCCCCATGGCCCAGGGGCCGTCGTCGAACTTGTCGCCGCGACGGGCGGCGAAGCGGCGCGACAGGTCGACCTGCGACTCGGACAGCACATTGACGGCGAAGCGCGGCGCGGCCTCGAAGGCGGCCAGGCTGGGGCTGTTCTGGCGCAGCGCCCAGTGCACCAGCGGCGGCGCGAGCGACAACGAGCCGAAGGAGTTGACCGTCAGGCCGACGAAGCCGCCGCCTGAATCGACGCAGCTGACGATCGTCACCCCGGTGGTGAAGCGGCCGAGCGCCCGGCGCAGCAGCAGCGCGTCCACGCCGTGCGCGTCCGGATGGCGTGCCCTCTCGTTCGGGACGTTCATCAGGCGTTGCGTGACGTGATGCCCCAGCGCGCCAGCGCCGCGTCGTCGGCCACCCTCGCATCGACCCAGCGCGCACCCTCGGGTGTCGTCTCCTTCTTCCAGAACGGGGCCTGCGTCTTGAGATAGTCCATCAGGAACTCGCAGGCCTGGAATGCCTGGCTGCGGTGCGCCGAACTCACCGCGACGAGCACGATCTGATCGCCCGACAGCAGGCGGCCGACGCGGTGAATGACGCGCGCGGCACGGATGTCGAAGCGGCGCATGGCCTCGTCGATCATCGCCTCGATCGCACGCTCGGTCATGCCCGGGTAGTGCTCGAGTTCCATCGCCTCGACGCGGCCCTGGGCCGCGTGAGCGTGACCGCCGCCGGCAGCGCCGCTGCGGTCGCGCACGGTGCCGATGAAGCTGGCCACCGCGCCGACGCCGGTGTCGCCGGCGCGCAGCGCGGCGACCTCTGCGCCGAGGTCGAAGTCCGCGTTCTGGATCGAGACCCGCATCGCGTCGCCTTCAGCCGCCGGTGACCGGCGGGAAGAAGGCCACCTCGGCGCCTTCGGCCAGAGCGACGTCTTCTTCGGCCATCGCCTGGTTGACCGCGGCGCGCACCGCGCGTCCACGCGCCAGCACCTCGGCATGGCGGCCACCGCGCGCCAGCAACTGGTCGCGCAGGGCGCCCAGCGTGCAGCCGGGCGCAAGCTCCAGCGTTTCCCCCGGCCCCAGCGCCTCGCGCAGCGCCGCGAAGTAGTGCAGCGTGACCTTCATCGTGCCGGCCTCAACGCGCCACCAATGCCGCCAGCGGCAGGAAGCGGACCATCTCGCCGCGCGCGATCGCCTGCCCCGGCGGGTTGTCGATCAGGCCGTCGGCCCAGACGGCCGAGGTGAGCACGCCCGAGCTCTGGTTCGGGAACAGGTCCAGGCCGCCATCGGCGTTGATGCGGGCGCGCAGGAACTCGCGCCGCCGGTCGGGCCGCGGCCAGTCGAAGTCGGCGCGCACCGGCAGCCCTGCGGGCAGCACAGGGTCCATGCCTTGCAGCACGCGCAGCACCGTGCTCACCGCCAGCAGATGCGTGATGAAGGCCGACACGGGGTTGCCCGGCAGGCCGACCAGCAAGCCCGCGCCACCAACCGCGCGCCGGATCATCCCGAAGGCCAGCGGCTTGCCGGGCTTGATCGCGATCTGCCAATCCTGCAGTTCGCCCTCGGCGCGCGCAGCCGGCTTGAGATGGTCTTCCTCGCCGACCGAGACGCCGCCGGTGGTGACGATCAGGTCGTTACCGGCCGCCGCCTCGCGCAGCGCCGCGCGCGTGGCATCCAGCGTGTCGCGGACGATGCCCAGGTCCTCGACCTCGCAGCCCGCGGCCTGCAGCAGCGAGCGCAGCGTGAAGCGGTTGGAGTTATAGATCGCGCCCGGTCGCAGCGGCTCGCCCGGCATCATCAGCTCGTCGCCGGTGGAGAAGAGGGCCACCCGCGGCCGGCGCACCACCGTCAGCCGCGCCGTGCCGACCGAGGCCGCCAGGCCCAGGGCCTGCGGCGTCAGGCGAAGGCCGCGGTGCAGCACCGCCGCGCCTTGCTGCACGTCCTCGCCCCGCCGGCGTATCCACTGCCCCGCCACCGGCACGGTGTCCACGCGCACGGCGCCCAGGCCGTCGCCCTGTGCGAGCGCCACGCATTGCTCCTGCATCACGACGGCGTCGGCGCCTGCGGGCACCTGGCCCCCGGTGAAGATGCGTGCGGCGGTGCCCGGTTGCAGCGCCGGGCCGACGTGGCCGGCGGGAATGCGCTGCGCCACCGCGAGCACGGTGCCGGCGACCGGCACATCGGCGGTGCGCAGCGCGTAGCCGTCCATCGAGGTGTTGTCCTCGGGCGGCACGTCCAGCGTCGAGAGCACGTCCTCGGCCAGCACGCGACCGAGGGCGTCGAAGGTCGACACGACCTCGGTCTGCGTGATGGCGTGCGGCTGGCTGCCGGCCACCAGGCGTGTCACCGCCTCGTCGAGGCTAAGCATCGGGCGCGGAGCGTTCATGCGGCGAGGGTGCTTGCGGCGTGCAGTGAGCTTCGATGTAGCGCTTGACGGCGGCCGCGTCGGCAGCCATGGTCGTGAAGCGCCGGGGCAGGGACTCGATGTCGCGCAGCGCTGCCGGCCTTTCGGGCGCCGGTGCGTCGGCGCCCAGCGCCTCGCGGATCGTGTCTGCGAACTTTGCCGGCAGGGCGGTTTCGAGCACGATCATCGGCACGCCGGGACGCCGATATTGCCGCGCCACCTTCAGGCCGTCCGCCGTGTGGGTATCGACCATCGTGCCGCAGCGCGTCCAGGTGTCGCGGATCGTCGCCAGCCGGTCGGCATGGGTGCTGCGACCGGAGGCGAAGCCGAAGCCTTCGACGGTCACCGCCGGCGCGAACTCCGCCGGTGCGAGCGTGAAGCCGCCGTCGCGGGCCAGGGCGTCGCCGAACAGCGCGCGCGTTCGAGCCGCGGCGCCGGCGTCGTGGCCGAGCAGGTCGAACACGAAGCGCTCGAAGTTGCTCGCCTTGCTGATGTCCATCGACGGGCTCGAGGTCTCGTGGGTCTCGCCGCTGCCGCGCACGCGATAGGTGCCGGTGCGGAAGAACTCGTCGAGCACGTCGTTCTCGTTCGTGGCCAGCGCCAGGCGCTCGATCGGCAGGCCCATCGTCCGCGCCACGTGGCCGGCGCAGATGTTGCCGAAGTTGCCCGACGGCACGGCGAAGCTGACGCGTGGCAGTTCGTCGAGACGCGCCACCGCCGGGCCCTCCCAAGACGGCGCCACCCCCTCGGGAGGCGGCGGCGCCGAGTGCAGCCTGGAGGCCGGCTCCGTCGCCTGGAAATAGCCGGCGAAGTAGTAGACCACCTGCGCCAGCAGCCGCGCCCAGTTGATCGAGTTGACGGTGCCGATGCGCCACTTGCGCTTGAAGTCGAGGTCGCTGCTGACCGCCTTGACGATGTCCTGGCAGTCGTCGAACACGCCTTCGACGGCGATGTTGTGGATGTTGGCGTCGGGCAGGCTGAACATCTGCGCCTGCTGGAACGGGCTCATGCGCCCGGCGGGGCTGAGCATGAACACCCGCACGCCGCGCTTGCCGCGCATCGCGTACTCAGCGGCGCTGCCGGTGTCGCCCGAGGTCGCGCCCAGGATGTTGAGTTCCTCGCCGCGGCGGCCCAGCTCGTATTCGAACAGGTTGCCCAGCAGCTGCATCGCCATGTCCTTGAACGCCAGCGTTGGCCCGTTGGACAACGATTCGAGGTACAGACCCTCTTCCAACCGCTTCAGCGGCACGATTTGCGGGCTGCCGAAGACGCGCTCGGTGTAGGTCGCCTCGCACAGGCGCCTCAGATCGGCTGGCGGGATGTCGTCGATGTACAGCGAGAGAATCTCGAACGCGAGTTCGGCGTAGCGCAGGCCGCGCCAGCGGGCCAGCGTCGCGGCTTTGATGCGCGGGTAGTGCGTGGGCAGGTACAGGCCGCCGTCGGGGGCCAGGCCTTCGAGCAGGATGTCGGAAAAGCCGCGCGGCGTGGCGTCACCGCGGGTGCTGAAGTACTTCATCGCAGCGACTCAGCGGCGCCCCGGGCCAGCAGCCGCCGCGGAAGCGGCTTTGCCGGGCCACTGGCGGCGCCAGCCGGCAAGCATGCCGGCCGCCCCTCGCAGGCGATGAACAGTCCGCAGGGACTGTTCATCGTCCGGGGTCGGCCCCCCTTGGGGGGGAGCACCGAAGGCGCTTCGGGGGGGATCAATTCAACTCTTCCTTGCGGATCCGCACGATCGGCGCCAGCACGGTCGGTAGCGCCTGCATCTGTGCCAGTGCCGCGGTCATCCGCCCTTCGACGGTGTCGTGGGTCAGGATGATGAGGTCGGTCTGTTTCTCGCCTTCGGCGCTCTCGCGCTGCAGCACGGCGTCGATCGAGATCTCGTGCCCGGCCAGGATGCCGGTGATGCGCGCCAGCACGCCGGCCTTGTCGGCCACCACCAGGCGCAGGTAGTAGGCGGTGACGACCTCGGCCATCGGCAGGATCGGCGTGTCCTGCATCGCGCCGGGCTGGAAGGCGAGGTACGGCACGCGGTGGTCGGGGTCGGCGGTGTGCAGCCGCGTGATGTCCACCAGGTCGGCGATCACCGCGCTGGCGGTCGGCTCGGCGCCGGCGCCCTTGCCGTAGTACAGCGTGGTGCCGACCGCATCGCCGTGCACGACGACGGCGTTCATCGCGCCTTCGACGTTGGCGATCAGGCGCCGGCTCGGGATCAGCGTCGGATGCACGCGCAGCTCGATGCCGCCGGCCGGGTGGGCAGCCGTCTTCAGGTCATCGCGCCGCTTGGTGATGCCCAGCAGCTTGATGCGGTAGCCGAGCTGCTCGGCGTAACGGATGTCGGCCGCCTGCAGCCCGGTGATACCTTCGACGTAGGCCTTGTCGAACTGCACCGGCACGCCGAACGCGATCGCGCTCATGATCGTCGCCTTGTGTGCGGCGTCGACGCCCTCGATGTCGAACGTCGGGTCGGCCTCGGCATAGCCCAGTCGCTGCGCCTCCTTCAGCGCGACGCCGAAGTCCAGCCCCTTGGCGCGCATCTCCGAGAGGATGAAGTTGGTCGTGCCGTTGATGATGCCGGCGACCCATTCGATGCGGTTGGCGGTGAGGCCCTCGCGCAGCGCCTTGATGATCGGGATGCCGCCGGCCACCGCGGCCTCGAAGGCCACCACCACGCCCTGCTGGCTCGCCGCGGCGAAGATCTCGCTGCCGTGTACCGCCAGCAACGCCTTGTTGGCGGTGACGACGTGCTTGCCGTGGCGAATGGCCTCCAGCACCAGCGTCCGCGCGATGCCGGTGCCGCCGATCAGCTCGACCACGATGTCGATTGCCGGGTCCGCGATCACCTGCCGCGCGTCCGACACCACGCGCACCTGGTCGCCGACGACGGCGCGCGCGCGTTCGACGTCGAGGTCGGCCACGGCGGCGATGCGGATCTCGCGTCCGGCGCGGCGGCGGATCTCCTCGCGGTTGCGCTGCAGCACCTTGAATGTGCCGCTGCCGACGGTGCCGATGCCGAGCAGGCCGACCTGGATGGGATTCATCTTCGGGTGCTTCTTCAAGTTACTGCGAGTGCCGCTTGCGGTAGTGGCCGAGGAACCGCTCGATGCGACCGATGGCCTCGCCCAGGTCGTCGGAGTTGGGCAGGAAGACGAGGCGGAAGTGGTCGGCCGCGGGCCAGTTGAAGCCGGTGCCCTGCACGATCAGCACCTTCTCCTCGGCCAACAGCTCGTAGGCGAACTGCTGGTCGTCGGCGATCGGGTACAGCTTCGGGTCCAGGCGCGGGAACATGTACAGCGCCGCCTTGGGCTTGACGACGCTGACGCCCGGGATCTGCAAGAGCAGCTCGTAGGCCAGATCGCGTTGCCGGCACAGCCGCCCGCCGGGCGCGACCAGGTCCTTGATGCTCTGGTAGCCGCCAAGCGCGGTCTGGATCGCCAGCTGCCCCGGCGTGTTCGCGCACAGGCGCATCGACGCCAGCATGTTCAGCCCCTCGATGTAGTCGCCGGCGTGGCGCTTGTCGCCCGAGACCACCATCCAGCCGGCGCGGTAACCGCAAGACCGGTAGTTCTTCGACAGGCCGTTGAAGGTCACGAACAGCACGTCGTCGGCCAGCGACGCGATGCTCGTGTGGACGTTGCCGTCGTACAGCGTCTTGTCGTAGATCTCGTCGGCAAAGACGATGAGCTGGTGCTGGCGCGCGATCTCGACGATGCCCTGCAGCAGGTCGTCCGGGTACAGCGCGCCGGTCGGGTTGTTCGGGTTGATGACGACGATCGCCTTGGTCTGCGGCGTGAGCTTGCGCCGTATGTCGTCGAGGTCGGGCAGCCAGCCCGCCCCTTCGTCGCATCGGTAGTGCACCGGCGTGCCGCCCGACAGCGAGACCACCGCGGTGTAGAGCGGGTAGTCGGGCGCCGGGATCAGAACCTCGTCGCCCGCGTCGAGCAGCGCGTTCATGCTCATCGCGATGAGTTCGCTGGCGCCGTTGCCCAGATAAACGTCGTCGACGCCGACGCCGGCGATGCGCTTTTCCTGCGTGTAGTGCACTACCGCCTTGCGCGGCGCGAACAGGCCCTTGCTGTCGGTGTAACCGGCGGCGTCGGGCAGGTTGCGGATCATGTCCTGCACGATCTCGTCGGGCGGCATCAGCCCGAACGCGGCGATGTTGCCAATGTTCAGCTTGATGATCTGGTGGCCCTCTTCCTCCATCTGGCGCGCCTTGTCGAGCACGGGCCCGCGAATGTCGTAGCCGACGTTGGCGAGCTTGGCGGATTTGACGATCGGTCTCACGTTGGGGCTCCGGCGCAGCGAACTTAGAATTATCCACGCATGAAGTTCCAGCCCGACACCGCCCATGACGTCAACGTCATCACGCGCCATGACGGCGCAGCCGTCTGGGTGGGCAGCGTGCGATTCACCCACAGCCTGCTCGTGCCCTGGAGCGGCGACGTCCAGGCTTGGCCGGCCACCGACGCGGACGACCTGACGGCCGCTCATTTCGAGCGCATCGCCGCCCTGCGGCCGGAGGTCGTGATCTTCGGCAGCGGTGCGCGGTTGCGCTTCGTGCTGCCTGCGCTGACGCGCGCGCTGATCGAATCCCGCATCGGCATCGAGACGATGGATACCGGCGCCGCGTGCCGCACCTTCAACGTGCTGGCCAGCGAAGGACGCCGGGTGCTCGCCGCGCTGCTCCTCCGTGCACCCGCGTGAGGCCGGGCCGCCGGCGCGAGACTTTATAATCTTCGATTGAGCCGGCTTCGGCACCCCCTTCGACAGAAGAGCAGTCCGAGAAAATCACCCATGACGCCTGTCATCAACAAGAACCTCCCGGAATTCGAAGCCCTGGCCACCGGCGGCGTGAAGTTCACGCCGCAATCGCACCTGGGCAAGGCCGTGGTCCTGTACTTCTATCCCAAGGACAACACGCCCGGCTGCACGACCGAGGCGATGCAGTTCCGTGACCAGCACAAGGACTTCGTCAAGGCCGGTGCCGTGGTGTTCGGCGTCTCGCGCGACAACATGGCCAGCCACGAGAAGTTCAAGGCCAACCTGGGCCTGCCTTTCGAGCTGATCGCCGACACCGAAGAGAAGCTCTGCCACATGTTCGGCGTGGTCAAGAACAAGATCATGTACGGCAAAAAGGTCAAGGGCATCGAGCGCAGCACCTTCCTCATCGATGCCGAGGGGGTGATGCGTGCCGAATGGCGCGGCATCAAGGTTGCCGGCCATGTCGACGAAGTGCTCAAGGCGGTGAAGGCGCTGAAGAAGGCCGCTTGACCTCCGTCCGCCCCGACCGGCGCCTGCGGCAGCTTGCCGCAGCCACGAGCACCCCCCAAGTCCGAGCCGCACAGCATCCTGTGCGGCTCTTTCTTCTCCATGACGATTCCAGCCATGCCCCTGCCCAAGGCCCCCGCGCGAAAAGGTGATCTGCTGCAAAGCGCCGACTACGAGGCGCAGGCCGCGCTACGAGCCGACCGTCGCACGCTGAAGACGCGTGACACCGAGCCACCCGCGCAGGCGGCGCTGGAGCTGCACAACGGCGGCACGGCGCTGTCGGCGCGCGCGCCGCTCATCGCACCGCCGACAACCACGGCCAGCGCGCCGGCACCGCGCGCGGCGCCGCCCGCAGCCCCCGCCGCGCGCGCGCGCAAGCCGCGCAGCACCGGCCCGGCCAAGCTCTTCGTGCTCGACACCAACGTGCTGATGCACGACCCGATGAGCCTGTTCCGCTTCGAGGAGCACGACATCTTCCTGCCGATGATCACGCTGGAGGAACTCGATGGCCACAAGAAGGGGATGAGCGAGGTCGCGCGCAGCGTGCGTCAGGTCAGCCGCGAACTCGACGCGCTCGCGAGCCTCGCCGCGAAGGCCTCGCCGCTCGACGGCCACGCCGGTATCCCGCTCGGCGGCACCGGCCACCGCGAAGCCAGCGGCAAGCTGTTCTTCCAGACCACCTTCCTCGACTTCAAGCTGCCCGATGGGCTGCCGCAGGGCAAGGCCGACAACCAGATCCTGGGCGTCGTGCAGAGCCTGCGCGAACAGCAGCCGGGACGCGACATCGTGCTGGTGTCCAAGGACATCAACATGCGCGTGAAGGCGCGCGCGTTGGGCCTGCCGGCCGAGGACTACACCAACGACAAGACGCTGGAAGACGGCGACCTGCTCTACACCGGCGTGCTGGCGCTGCCGGCCGATTTCTGGGAGCGCCATGGCAAGACCGTGGAGAGCTGGCAGCAGGGGGGCCACACCTTCTACCGCATCAGCGGGCCGCTGGTGCCGGCGCTGATGATCAACCAGTTCGTCTACCTCGAGGTCCCCGGCGCGGCGGCGCTGTACGCGCGCGTGACCGAGATCACCGGCAAGACCGCGGTGCTGAAGACGCTGCGCGACTACACCCATGGCAAGAACGCGGTCTGGGGCGTGACCGCGCGCAATCGCGAGCAGAACTTCGCCCTCAACCTGCTGATGGACCCGGAGTGTGACTTCATCACGCTCACCGGCAACGCCGGCACCGGCAAGACGCTGATGACGCTGGCCGCGGGTCTGAGCCAGGTGCTCGACGACCGCCGTTACACCGAGATCATCGTCACCCGCGTGACGGTGCCGGTGGGCGACGACATCGGCTTCCTGCCCGGCAACGAGGAAGAGAAGATGGGCCCGTGGATGGGGGCGCTCGACGACAACCTCGAGGTGCTCGCGCGCACCGACGCCAGCGCCGGCGAATGGGGTCGCGCCGCGACCAACGACCTGGTGCGCAGCAAGATCAAGATCAAGAGCCTGAACTTCATGCGCGGGCGCACTTTCCTGAACAAGTTCGTGCTCATCGACGAGGCGCAGAACCTGACGCCCAAGCAGATGAAGACGCTGGTCACGCGCGCCGGGCCGGGCACGAAGATCGTCTGCCTGGGCAACCTGGCGCAGATCGACACCCCCTATCTCACCGAAGGCAGCTCGGGCCTGACCTACGCGGTGGACCGCTTCAAGGGCTGGCCGCACGGCGGCCACGTGATGCTGGCACGGGGCGAGAGGTCGCGGCTGGCGGATTTTGCGAGCGAGGTGCTGTAGGCCCCGGGCGCCCGGCCATCCGCGCGCAGGGTCGCCTTTGTCGGCGGCTAGAGCTCGCGCACGTGCAGAAAGCTCGCGAAGCGCGGCACACCAGCCGCAGTCGTGCCGCGATAGCTGGAGGTCAGGTAGACGCCGGCCGGTGGCGGCGACGCACGCTCGGCGCCGCTGAACCCGGTGCCGATGAGGAACTCGGTCCCGTTGTCCAGCCGAACCCGCAAGGCGCCGATCTGGCCGCCGTACTTGCCGCGGCCAGGAACATGGCCGGCGACCAGTGCCGCGGCGTCCTGGAGCCGCTTGCGCTGGAGCAAGACTTCGCTCCGGCCCGATCGCCACAGCGCGTCGGCACCGTGCAGCACGAGGCCCTTGCCGCCGCCGCGCACGACCTCGTCGAGCTTCCGACGCAGCGCCGCGCGGTCGGCCACGGGTTGCTGCACGACGGTCACGGGCTGCGGCCAAGCCACCTCGCGCGCGATCGCGTCGATGCGCGCGGCACGCTCGGCGAAGCGGCCGGCGTCGCGCGGCAGACCGAAGGCCTGGTAGCGCAGCGCCCGCCACTCGCCGTCGTCGGGCAAAGCGCGACGCACCGCGGCAGAAGCGCCTCGAATTCGCCGCGTCCGCGCCAGAGTTCGCCGTCCAGCGGCACGGCCGGCAGCCGGGCTTTGAACCAGGGCGGCGCCGGCACGGGCTGGCCGCTGCGAAAGTGCAAATGCGCACCATCCCGCAGCGCACGCACACCGTCGAACTTCTCGCTCGCCAGAAACCTCGCCGGGTCGATGTCATCGCGGGCCTCGATCGCCAGCATCATGGGCATCGCATCGCGCTGGGCCCAGGCCATGCCCGAGCCCATGACGTCCACACCGAGCCCGAAGATCGAGCCCAGGCGTTGGCGCCGAGACAGCGCGTTGGAAGGCGTGGTGTTCATCGCTGGTTCCCGCCCTGGTGGACTGGAGCCAATGTGCATAGCGCCCCAGCCGCACGCCATCGCCCGGCGGCGGGCACCAGCCCCCATTGGATGGGGGCCCCGCGCTCGTGCGCGGTCAGTTCAGCCCGGCCAGCGCCAGCGCCTTCTTCGGGTTGATGAGGTGCCGCCGACCGTCGGCGCTGGCGTCGGCGGTGTCGACGATGATCTTGATCACCTCGGTCGGCTTGAGCGCCGGGTTCACCGCCAGGATCTTGGCCGCCAGGTTGGCCACCTGGGGCGAGGCCATCGAGGTGCCCGACAGTGCGACGCGGTCGCCGCCCGGCAGGTAGCTTTCGACCTGGTAGCCGTTGGCATCGACCTTCACCGTCGGGCCGTAGCTGGTGAACGAGGCCTCGTCGCCGGCGCGGTCCACCGCCCCCACGGTCAGCAGGTTGGGCAGCATGATGCCGGCCGGGATGTCCTCGACGAAGCTGGCGTCCGAGTCGCTGTTGCCGGCCGCGGTGACGAACAGAATGTCGGGCGCGCCGGCGAAAGCCTCGGTCAGTGCCTGGGTGCCGATGTCGAAGATGCGTCGCGCCAGCGCCTTGCGCTCGTCAGGCATCTTGCCAATGCCGCATTGCTCGAGGTCGGCCTCCACACCCTTGACGCTGCCGCCCCAGCTCATGTTGACGACGCGCACCCCCTCGCGCATGTAAAAGTCGACGTAGGCGCGTGAGGCCTTGGCGTCTGCCTCGGCCTGTTCGATGCTCGGGCAGGGGTCGGGTTTGAGCGTCCAACCGAACTCGATCCTGCCGACCACCAGCCGCGCGTATGGGTTGCCGGCCAGCGCGATGCCGGCGACATGGGTGCCATGCTCGTAGTTGCCGGCGAGGTCGATCTCCTCGATCGCCGGCTTGTACTGCTCGGGCGGCAGGCTCGAGAGGTACTGCTTGACCGCCGCCGCCTCGGGGCTGTCGATGTTGCTCTGCAGATCCGAGAAACCCTTCGTCCGCGCCTTCATCTGCGGCAGCTTGGCCTGCAGCGCGGGCGGCAGCGGCATCAGGGCGCCCTGGGCCGGGCGGCTGTACTTGTCGAACGCGATGACCGCGGGCTTGCCGTCGGCGCCGCGCACCACATGGCCGGCGTAGAGCGCGGTGTCGACGCCGCTGTCCCAGACTGCGATCGGCACCGGCGTGTAGGGCTTGCCCGGTGGCAGGACCACGTCGCGCGCAGCCCAGATGTCGGGCTTGACGATCTTGTGCGCGGCCAGGTAGCGGCCGTAGGTGTCGATCAGCGTCGCCTTCAGCGGCAACGTGGCCACCAGCGCGAAGCGCACGCCCACCAGCCCGGGTGCGAAGTCGGAGCTGAGCTTGCCGCTGGCGTCCACGATCGGCTGCCACACCTCGCGCGGTTGGCCCATGATCAGACCTTCGCCGATCAGCTCGACGCCCTCCTTGGCCTCCTTGATGTCGTTGGCGATCACCTCATAGGGCATGGCCGAGATCGCCCGCGTGAGGTCGGCATCGACCGCCTTGCGGTAGGCCTCGGTGTTCAGGCCGTCGGCCGCGGCGGCGCGGCTCATCACCTCCAGCCGCAGACCAGCGAGCAGCTTGTCGGCCGGCTTGTCCTGCAGCGCTCGCAGGTTGACCGCACGCTGGGCGGCCTCGGCGTAATGGCCGTCGAGGAAGTCCAGCAGCGCCAGCGTCGCGATCAGACCGCGGCGGGTGGCCTTGTCCGGGATGTCGTAGCCGTCGAGCACCGATTCGGTGTCGCGCCGGATCTGCGCCGCCAGCGGTGCGAAGCGCTCGGGCGAGCGCACGATGTCCTCGAGCTTGCCGCTGATCGAATAGCTGAACCGCGGCAGGTCGGCCGCCTTCTCGATGCGCGGCTTGTCGGCGGCCCAGGTCGGCGCCAGGGCGAACGTAGCCAGCAGAGCCAGAAGTGCCTGCGCACTGCGGCGCCAGCGTCTGAGGTCGAACATGTCGTGCATCCACTCGTTGCCAACCAAGCGCGCATGCTACGCAAGTCGGCCGCGACGCGCGCAGGCCGCTCGACGGGCTGCTTCGCCCGCCGGCGGCCCGGCCAGGGCGGCGCCGCTCAGGCGCGGCGCAGCGCGAGCACCGCGTTCAGGCCGCCGAAGGCAAAGCTGTTGGTCAGCGCGGCCGAGACCTGCTGCTGCCGCGCGACGTTGGGCACCACGTCGAGGTCGCACTCGGGGTCGGGGCCGAGGTAGTTGATGGTCGGCGCCAGCACGCCTTCCTGCAGCGCGCCGATGACCGCGACGAGTTCGATCGCACCGCCGGCGCCCAGCGCGTGGCCGTGCATGGACTTGGTCGAAGACACGGCCAGCGCGTCGGCATGGGGGCCGAAGACCGCGCGGATGGCGCGCGTTTCGGTCGGGTCGTTGGCCTGGGTGCCGGTGCCGTGGGCGTTGATGTAGCCGACGTCCTGCGGCGCCAGCCCGGCCTGCTGCAGCGCGGCGCGCATCGCGCGCGCGGCGCCGCCGGCGTCGGGCATCACGATGTCGGCGGCGTCGGCCGACATGCCGGCGCCGGCCAGTTCGGCCAGGATGTTCGCGCCCCGTCGTCGCGCATGGTCCAGCGTCTCGAGCACGAACACGCCGGCACCTTCGCCCAGCACCAGGCCGCGGCGGCCGCGGCTGAACGGGCGGCAGGTGTCATCGGCGAGCACGCGCATCGCCTCCCAGGCCTTGACCGTGCCTGCGGTGATGCAGGCCTCGGTGCCGCCCGCCAGCGCGACCTCGGCGCCGCCGGTCTGCAGCAGCATCAGCGCCTGCGCCAGCGCATGGTTGGCCGATGCGCAGGCGCTGGCCACCGCGAAGACCGGCCCGCGCAGGCCCATCTCGAGCGAGATCTGCGAGGCCGGCGCATTGGGCATCACTCGCACGATGGCCATCGGATGCACGCGCGGGTTGCGCTCGCCGTACAGGCGCCGCGCCATCTGGTCCTGCGTCGTGGCGCCGCCGATGCCGGTGCCGACGATCACCGCGCTGCGCTCGGCCAGCTTGCCGTCGAAGCGCAGCCCGGACTGGGCCACCGCCTCACGCGCGGCCACCAGCGCGTACTGCGAGACGGGGTCGAGCAGCACCAGCCGCTTCTCGTCGAAATGGGCCAGCGGCTCGTAGCCCTTGAGCTGGGCGGCGATCGTCGTGCGCAGGTCGGGCGCGTCCAGGCCTGCGAGTGCAGCGATGCCGCCACTGCCCTCGCGCATCGCGTGCCACGTGGCGGGCGCGCTCGGCCCAAGCGCACTGACGCAGCCCATGCCGGTGATGACGACGCGGTGCATGGCGCCGTGGATGCGTCAGGCGGCAGGTGCCTTGGTCGCCACCAGGCGCTCGACGCCGTGGATCAGGTCGCGCACGGTGCCGGTGGCGTACTGGTCATCGCGCTCGGGCACCGCGATGTTGAACCTGTCCTCGATCTCGAACAGCACCTGCACCGCGTCGAGCGAGTGCACGTCGAGATCCTTGAGCGTGGCATCGAGGGTGATCCGGTCGCGCTCGACGGAGCAGGTCTTGGCGATGATGTCGATGACGGTGTGTTCGATGCTGCTCATGCGCATTGTCCCGGCCGCGCTGCCCCCTCCCCGGCGGCGTCACACGTGCTGCAGGACCGCATTATCATGTGCCGCGCCGCGGCGGCCTGCCCCTTCGCCTAGGGTGAAGCCACCATAGCGCCAATCGTCGGCAAGGGGCCGCTGCGCCGGCGGTGCGCTGGCGCCGGGCCTAGGCCAGTGGCGCAACCAGCGCCTTGATCTGGTGCAGCGCCGCTGGATCCTCCATCGTCGTCAGGTCGCCCGGATCCCGGTTCTCGCAGACGGCCTGGATCGCGCGACGCAGCAGCTTGCCCGAGCGCGTCTTGGGCAGGGCCTGCACGAAGCGCACGCGCGAAGGCCGCGCGACGGCACCGAGTTGCTCATCCACCACCTTCATGATCTGGCCTTCGAGCTTGAGCGCAGCCTCGGGCGAGGCCGCCGCGGCCGGGTCCTTCAACACAACGAAGGCCATCGCCACCTGGCCCTTGAGGTTGTCGGCCACCCCGACCACCGCCACCTCGGCCACCTGGGCGTGGCTGGAAATGCTCTCCTCGATCTCGCGCGTTCCCAGGCGGTGCCCGGCGACGTTGATGACGTCGTCCGTCCGGCCGAGGATGAAGTAGTAGCCGTCCTCGTCGCGGATGCCCCAGTCGAACGTGCTGTAGACCAGCTTGCCCGGGATGCTCTTCCAATAGGTATTGATGAAGCGTTCGTCGTCGCGCCATACGGTCTGCATGCAGCCCGGCGGCAGCGGTCCCTCGATCGCGACGACGCCCTTCTGGTGCGCGCCGGTCAGCGGCTCGCCGGTGGTCTCGTCGAGCAGCCTGACGTCGAAGCCGTAGACCGCCTTGCCGGGCGAGCCGAATCGCGAGACCGCGGGCTCGACGCCGTTGCACAGGCTCAGGATCGGCCAGCCGGTCTCCGTCTGCCAGTAGTTGTCGATGATCGGGCGGCCGAGCGCGTCGGAGATCCATCGGGCGGTGGGTTCGTCCAGCGGCTCGCCGGCCAGGAACAGCGCGCGCAGGCTGCTCAAGTCGTGCTTGCGCAGCGCCGCCGGGTCCTGCTTCTTCAGCACGCGCACCGCGGTCGGGGCGCTGAACATCACCGTGACCTTGTACTTCTCGACCAGGCTCCACCAGATCGCGGCATCGGGCCGGGTCGGCAGGCCTTCATACATCAGCGTGGCCATGCCGGCGATCAGCGGGCCGTAGATGATGTAGCTGTGGCCGACGACCCAGCCGATGTCGCTGGTGGAGAAGTAGGTCTCGCCGGCGCGGCCATCGAAGATGTGCTTCATGCTCGCAGCCAGCGCCACCGCGTAGCCACCGGTGTCGCGCTGCACGCCCTTGGGCTTGCCGGTCGTGCCACTGGTGTAGAGCGTGTAGCTCGGGTGCGTCGCCTCGACCCATTCGCAGGGCACGACGGTGTCGCGGTGGCGTTCGCGCCAGGCGGCATAGTCCTCGTCGCGGCCAGCGACGCGGGTGAACGAGGCCAGCCCGCGATCAACCATCAGCACCTTGGCCGGCTTGTGCGCGGCGAGGGCAATGGCTTCGTCGAGCAGCGGCTTGTAAGCCATCACCTTGCCGCTGCGGCTGCCCGCGTCGGCACTGACGATCACGGTCGGCTCCGCATCGTCGATGCGGGTGGCCAGGCTGCCGCTGGCGAAGCCGCCGAAGACGACCGAGTGCAGCGCGCCGATGCGCGTGCAGGCGAGCATCGCGAACGCGGCCTCGGGGATCATCGGCATGTACACGAGCACGCGGTCGCCCTTCTTCACGCCCAGGCTCAGCAGCGTGGCGGCCATCCGCTGCACCTCGGCGTGCAGTTCGGTGAAGCTGTAGGCGCGCTCGGCGCCGGTTTCGGTGGAGACGTAGATCAGCGCCGCGTCCCGCGGCCGCGTGGTCAGGTGGCGGTCGACGGCGTTGTGGCACAGGTTGGTCGTGCCACCGACGAACCAGCGCGCGAACGGCGGGTTGCCGTAGTCGCAGACCTGGGTGAACGGCGTGCGCCAGTCGATCAGCGCGGCCTGCTCGGCCCAGAAGGCATCGCGATCATCGATCGAGCGGCGGTAGAACTCGGCGTAGCTCATGCTTGTCTCCTTGCGCGGTCCGCGCACAGTCGTGCGGACCGCACGGTGCCGCGCTGTGGTCGGATTCTCGGCCGCGCGCTTGCGCAGCCCTGACGCCCCGAGCAGGCCAGTCGGGTTCGCTCTTCCTCTTCAGATGCGAACGACGATGCGACCGCGGACCTGGCCAGCCATCAGGCGCTGCGCGGCCTCGACGGCGCCTTCCAGCGGCACTTCCTCGACCATCGTCTCCAGCAGGGCCGGGTCGAGGTCGCGCGCCAGCCGAGCCCAGGCCTGCTCGCGCAGGGCGCGCGGGGCCATCACGCTGTCGATGCCGGCCAGCGTGACGCCACGCAGGATGAACGGCATCACCGTGCCCGGCAGGTCGGCGCCCTGCGCCAGGCCGCAGGCGGCAACGACGCCCCCGTAGCGCGTCTGCGCCAGCGCATTGACCAGGGTGTGGCTGCCGAGCGCATCGACGACGCCGGCCCAACGCTCCTTCTGCAGCGGCTTGCCGGCGGCGGCGAGCTCGGCGCGGTCGATCACCGCCGACGCGCCCAGCCGCTGAAGATAGGCGGCCTCGTGGGTCTTGCCGCTCGCGGCGACCACCTTGTGGCCGAGTCTGGCCAGCAGGGCGATCGCCAAGCTGCCGACGCCGCCCGTGGCGCCGGTGACCAGCACCTCCCCCCCGCCGGATGACGCCGGCTGCAAGCCGTGGCGCTCCAGCGCCAGCACGCACAGCATCGCGGTGTAGCCGGCGGTGCCGATGGCCATCGCCTGGCGCGGCGTGAACGCCGCCGGCAGCCTGACCAGCCAGTCGCCCTTCAGCCGCGCCCGCTCGCCCAGGCAACCCCAATGCGTCTCGCCCACGCCCCAGCCGTTGTGCACGAAGCGGTCGCCGGCCTTCCAGCCGGGGTGGCTGCTTTCCAGCACCGTGCCCGCGCCATCGATGCCCGGGATCATCGGCCAGGCGCGGACGACCGGCGAGCGGTTGGTCAGTGCCAGGCCGTCCTTGTAGTTGAGGGTCGAGTACTCCGGGCGGACGAGCACCTCGGCCTGCTGGGCATCGGGCAGGCGCGATTCGTCGATCTCGGTCACGCCGGCATGGAAGCCGGTGTCGTCCTTTTGCAGCAGCAGGGCCTTGAACATCGTGGGCGCGAAAGTGGGTGGCAGGGCCCATGATGCTGCCCCCTTGCGCCGGTCGCCGCAAGCACCTTGTTGCGCTTCGGCGTGCCTGGTCACGTTGACACCCGCTGCTCGGCTGCTATCCTGCCGCGCCGATGACCCCGTCCACCGCATTCGTCCTGCGCTGCATGCTCACCTGTCTCCTCGGGGCGGGCGCATCGCTGCATGCCGCACCCGCGGCGGGAGGGGGCGAGCGGCCTGCCGCGGCCAGTCCGGCCGACGCCCAAGCCGTATCTGGCGACGATCCCCTGCGGCGGCTGATGCAGGCCAAGGGCCTGCTGCCCGGCCCCGACGCGACGTCGCAGTTCCAGCCCGGACCGCTCGCCAGGCAAGTGCGCGACGCGGCGTCGGGCCTCGTTGTCTCGGCGATGAACTTCCTTGGCGTGCGCTACCGGCGCGGCGGTGAGTCGGCCGAGAAGGGCTTCGACTGCAGCGGCTTCACGCGCTACGTCTTCGAACACAGCATCGGCCTCGTGCTGCCGCGCCGCGCCGACCAGCAGGCACGCGACGCCGGGCTGCTGAAGATCGCGCGCGACGACCTCCGGCCCGGCGACCTGGTCTTCTTCAACACCATGCGCCGGGCGTTCTCCCACGTGGGCATCTACATCGGCGAGGGTCGGTTCATCCATGCCCCGCGTCCGGGCGGCGAGGTGCGCATCGAGGACATGCACGCCTCGTACTGGGCCCGCCGATTCACCGGTGGGCGACGCGCCGAGCCGGCCGCGGGCGACACGAGCCCGCCAGGACCCGTGGTGCAGGCCGCGCTGACCACGGACGACATGGCTGCCGTGGCCGCACCGGCGCCTGCGCAGGCCGGGCCGATCGCTGCCGGCGCGCCGAGGCCCTAGCGCCCGTCGACCGCGCCGTGGCTGCGGGCAAGCCGGCGCCGGCACAATCCGGGCATGGGCGAAAACGTGATCCCGCTTGCCGACCTGCGCTACGCCGCCGCGCCGCCGCACGTGCCGACGGCGTTCGGCCCGCCGACCGGTCTGCTCGCCGACCGCCTGGGCCGGCCACTGCGTGACCTGAGGATCTCGGTCACCGATCGCTGCAACTTCCGCTGCAGCTACTGCATGCCCAAGGAAGTCTTCGACAAGGAGTACAGGTTCCTGCCCCACGCGTCGCTGCTCAGCTTCGAGGAAATCACGCGCACGGCCAGCATCTTCGTCGCCCACGGTGTCGTCAAGCTGAGGCTGACCGGCGGCGAGCCGCTGCTGCGCAAGAACATCGAACGGCTGATCACGCAGCTCGCGGCGCTGCGCACCCCGGCTGGCGACGCGCTCGACATCACGCTCACCACCAACGGGTCGCTGCTCGAACGCAAGGCGCAGGCGCTGCGCGACGCCGGCCTGCGGCGTGTGACGGTGAGCCTGGACGCGCTGGACGACGCCACCTTCCGGCGCATGAACGACGTCGACTTCCCGGTCGCCGATGTGTTGCGCGGCATCGAGGCCGCGCAACGCGCGGGGCTGGCGCCGATCAAGGTCAACATGGTCGTCAAACGCGGCACCAACGAAGACCAGATCGTGCCGCTGGCGCGCCATGTGCGCGCGCATTTCGGCCCTGGTGTGGTGCTGCGTTTCATCGAGTACATGGACGTCGGCGCCACCAACGGCTGGCGCATGGACGAGGTGCTGCCCTCACGCGAGGTGGTGCGGCGGCTGGACGCGGCCTTCGGCCTCAAGCCGCTGCAGCCCGCCGCACCCGGCGAGACGGCCGAACGTTGGCGCTATGCCGACGGCGGCGGCGAGATTGGCGTCATCAGCAGCGTCACCCGGGCCTTCTGCAGCGACTGCAACCGCGCGCGCCTGTCGACAGAGGGCAAGCTCTTTCTTTGCCTGTTCGCCAGCCGTGGCCACGATCTGCGTGCGCTGCTGCGCGGCACAGCATCCGACGGCCAGCCCTACACCGACGCCCAGATCGCGGCCGCCATCGGCCTGATCTGGAACGAGCGCGACGACCGTTATTCCGAGCTGCGCGGGGCCTTGCAGGCCGCGCCGGGCAGCGGCGAGCGGCGGGTGGAGATGCACTACATCGGCGGCTGACCGGCGCATCGGCGAACCGGGGCAATCGGTGGCCGTGGAAGCCCTGAGCCCGGGGTCCGTCGGCATGCCGTATAAACCGCGGGTCGTGCATTGCTCGACGCCAGCCGCCCATCGCGGGCTCAGCCACGTGGCAACCAGACGAGCGCTGTTTCCGAGACCCCGATGGAACCGACCCTGACCCGAATGCTGGCCCGGCCCGACGGCGCTGCACCCGCCCTCTCGGCCCCCGGCAGGCCGGCCTTGACCTTCGCCGGCCTGCGCGAGCTCGTCACGCGCACGCTGGGCACGCTGAATGCCCTGGGCCTCGGTCGCAACGACCGCGTCGCGATCGTGCTGGCCAACGGTCCCGAGATGGCCGGCTGCTTCGTCAGCGCCGCCTGCGGCGTCGCCACCGCACCGCTGAACCCGGCCTACCGCGCCGACGAGTTCGAGTTCTACCTCTCCGACCTGCACGCCAAGGCGCTGGTGCTGGAGCACGACAGCACCTCGCCGGCGATCGCGGCGGCCGCCAAGCTCGGCGTTCGGATCCTCGACCTCGTGCCCGGCAGCGCCGCCGGCGATTTCCAGCTCCGGCCGCGCGACGGCGGCGGCACGCGGGCCGCGCAAGGCGGTCCGGCCGAGCCCGGCGACGTCTCGATGGTGCTGCACACCTCGGGCACGACGTCGCGGCCGAAGATCGTGCCACTGACACAGCGCAACCTGTGCGCCTCGGCCGCCAACATCGCCCGCACCCTGCAGTTCACGCGCGACGATTGCGGCCTGAACATCATGCCGCTGTTCCACATCCACGGCCTGATCGCGGGCGTGCTCGCGCCGCTGGGAGCGGGCTCGCAGGTGTTCTGCACGCCGGGCTTCAACGCGCTCAAGTTCTTCGGCTTGATGGACGAGGCCAGGCCCACCTGGTACACCGCGGTGCCGACGATGCATCAGGCGATCCTGACCCGCGCGTCGAAGAACGCCGAGGTCATTTCGCGCCACCCTCTGCGTTTCATCCGCAGCAGCAGCAGTTCGATGCCGCCACAGGTGATCCGCGAGCTGGAGCAGGTCTTCGGCGCGCCGCTGATCGAGTCCTACGGCATGACCGAGGCCTGCCACCAGATGGCCAGCAACCCGCTGCCGCCGGGCATGCGCAAGCCGGGCAGCGTGGGCATGGCGGCGGGGCCCGAGATCGCGATCATGGGCGACGATGGCACCTTACTGCCGCGCGGCGAGATCGGCGAGATCGTGATCCGCGGCGCCAACGTCACCGCCGGCTACGAGAGCAACCCCAAGGCCAACGCCGAGGCCTTCACGAAAGGCTGGTTCCGCACCGGCGACCAGGGCGTGATGGACGCCGACGGCTATCTCAGCCTGACCGGCCGGCTCAAGGAGATCATCAACCGCGGCGGCGAGAAGATCAGCCCGCGCGAGGTCGACGAGATCCTGATGGACCACCCGGCGGTGGCGCAAGTGGTGTGCTTCGGCATGCCTCACCCGAAGCTCGGCGAGGAGGTCGCCGCGGTGGTGGTGCTTCGCGACGGAGCGAAAACGACCGAACGCGAACTGCAGGATTTCGTCGCCACCCGCGCCGCCGACTTCAAGGTGCCGAAGAAGATCCTGTTCATGAACGAGATCCCCAAGGGCGCCACCGGCAAGCTGCAGCGCATCGGGCTGGCGGCCAAGCTCGGCCTGGCCTGAAGCGGCCGCGAGCCGCGCCCTCCAGCCCGACCTGATTCGACCGACTCGATCCAAGCAGGAGACACCGGAACATGGAGCTCTTCGAGCATCTGCTGGTACCCACCGACGGAACGATGCTGTCGCGCGACGCAGCCGAGCGCGCCGTCGCCATCGCCGCGGCGATGAAGGCGCGCGTGACCTTCTTCCATGCCAAACCCGAACGGCGGCAGAGCTTCTTTGGCGGCGAAGGCGGCGGCTACGTCGACCAGATGCCAGGCGAGGAGTTCGAGCGCCAGGCCCAGGAACGCGCCGAGGCGCACCTCGCGCAGCTGCGCGAGATGGCCGGTGCCGAAGGTGTGGCCTGCGATTCGGTGATCGCCGAGCACAGCGCGCCGTGCGAAGGGATCATCGACGCCGCCACAGCGCGCGGCTGCGACCTCATCGTGATGGCCTCGCACGGGCGGCGCGGCATCAAGAGCCTGATCCTGGGCAGCGAGACGCAGAAGGTGCTGACCCACTCGAAGATCCCGGTGCTGGTCTACCGCTAGCCCGGACCTTTTCCCCATGGGCGTATCCGCACCAGCGTGCCGCGCGATCTGCAACACCACGACGAGGGGCGGCAACCCATGGTGTCCGACCAAGCCGGCCTGAGCCGGGGTCTTGCAGACGTGCCAGCCACGCGCTGGCTGCAGTTGCTGATCGGCGTGATCTGCATGTCGATGATCGCGAACCTGCAGTACGGTTGGACGCTGTTCGTCAACCCGATCCACGACAAGTTCCACTGGACCAGGGCCGAAATCCAGATCGCGTTCTCGATCTTCGTCCTCACCGAGACCTGGCTGGTACCGATCGAGGGCTATCTGGTGGACCGCTTCGGGCCGCGGCCGGTGACGCTGTTCGGCGGCCTGCTGGTCGGCCTCTCATGGGTGATCAATTCGCATGCCGACAGCCTGACGCTGCTCTACATCTCGGCCGCCATCGGCGGCACCGGCGCAGGAGCCGTCTACGGCACCTGCGTGGGAAACGCGCTGAAGTGGTTCCCCGACCGCCGCGGCATGGCCGCCGGCGTCACGGCGGCCGGCTTCGGCGCCGGCTCGGCACTGACCGTGATCCCGATCGCGGCGATGATCAAGTCGCAGGGCTACGAGGCCACGTTCTTCAACTTCGGCATCGTGCAGGGCGCCGCGGTCGTCGTTCTCGCGCTCTTGCTGGCCGCACCCAAGCCCGGATTCGTCGCGCCCACGCCAACGCAGAAGGCGCGCTGGGCCAGCCGGCGCGACTACACGCCGGCGCAGATGATCACGACGCCGGTGTTCTGGGTCCTGTACCTGATGTTCGTGATGATGGCCGCCGGCGGGCTGATGGCCACCGCGCAACTGGCACCGATCGCCAAGGACCTGAAGGTGGCCGACGTCCCGGTCAGCCTGCTCGGGCTGACCCTGCCGGCGCTGACCTTCGCGCTGTCGCTGGACCGTGTGCTCAACGGCGTCACACGGCCCTTCTTCGGCTGGGTCTCGGACCACCTGGGGCGGGAGAACACGATGTTCCTGGCCTTTGCGCTTGAAGGCGTCGGCATCATCCTGCTGAGCCAGTTCGGCAATTCGCCGCTGGCCTTCGTGTTCCTCACCGGCATGGTCTTCTTCGCCTGGGGCGAGATCTACAGCCTGTTCCCCGCCACCTGCGGCGATACCTACGGCTCGCGCTACGCGGCGGCCAACGCCGGGCTGCTGTACACGGCCAAGGGCACGGCCTCGCTGCTGGTGCCGCTGACCAGCGTGCTGGCCGCGCGCGGCGGCTGGAACGCGGTCTTCGTCGCCGCCAGCGTCCTCAACCTGGTCGCCGCCGCGCTGGCCCTGGTGGCGCTCAAGCCGATGCGCCGTCGCCTGCTCGGCCAGGCCGAGACGCCGCAGCGGGTCGGTGGGCAGCAGTTGGGCTCGTCGTGAAGGAGTCGAATTGAGGATCGCCATCGTCGGCGCAGGCGCCATCGGCGGCTACCTCGGGGCCCGGCTCTCGCTGGCCGGCGAGGAGGTCACCTTCATCGCCCGCAGCCGCAACCTCGAGGCGATCAACGCCCGCGGTTTCAGGCTCATCGCCGAGGATGGCGCCGAGGCGGTGGCGCGCGACGTGCGCGCGGTACAGCGCTACGCCGATGCCGGCCCTCAGGACGCGGTGATGCTGACGGTCAAGGCGCACCAGGTGCGCGACCTGCTGCCCGAGCTGCGCGACCTGTTCGGGCCGCAGACGATGGTCGTGACGATGATCAACGGCGTGCCCTGGTGGTACTTCCACAAGCTGGCCGGGCCGTACGAAGGCCGCTCGCTGCAGAGCCTCGACCCCGAGGGCTACATCGCCGCGAACATCGAGCCCGAGCGCATCGTCGGCAGCATCGTCTACCCGGCCAGCGAGCTGGTGGCACCCGGCGTGGTCAAGGTCATCGAAGGCAACCGCTTCAGCCTGGGCGAACTGGACGGCAGCCGCAGCGAGCGCATCGAGCGCCTGGCCACGGCGATGATGAAGGCCGGGTTCAAGAGCCCGGTCAGCCGCGACATCCGCAGCGAACTGTGGGTCAAGCTCTGGGGCAATGTGAGCTTCAACCCGATCTCGGCGCTGACGCACGCGACGCTGGAGGACATCTGCCGCTTCGCGCCGACGCGCGCACTGGTCGCGCAGATGATGGGCGAGGCGCAGGCCGTGGGCGAGAAGCTGGGCGTGCAGTTCAAGGTCAGCCTGGACCAGCGCATCGCCGGCGCCGAGGCCATCGGTGCGCACAAGACCTCGATGCTGCAGGACGTCGAACACGGCCGTGCGCTCGAGCTCGAGGCCCTGGTCGGCGCTGTGGTCGAACTCGGCCGCATCACCGGGACGCCGACGCCGCTGATCGAGGCGATCTACGCCACGACGAGTCTGCTGGCAAGGACGCTGGCCCGCGATCACGGACGGCTGTCCATCCAGGCGCGCTGACACCGGCTGCATTCCGCGACAAAGTTATGCCATCGACGCCGGCGTTGGCCGACGACCCCCGGCCGCGGGGTGGCGGCGCGAAGCCGGCCTCCGTAGATTCGTGTCGTGGCGAGTTGGGCGCCGTCACAAGGAATCAGTCGATGCCGAACAACCGTCTTGGGCTCGCCGTTCTGGCAGCTCTCAGTCTGGGGCCCCTGGGCGCACGCGCGGGAACGGTCACCGCGTTCAACGGCGTCGACCTGAACCTGACCTCCACATCGGCACTGCCGAAATCGAATGCCGAGCAGGCCCAGTTCGGCGGCACCGTCGCAGACCTCGGGCAGACGTTGCACAAGATCGACTTCGAGAGCCAGGCCGTGGCGCCAATCAGTGGCTCGTTGAACTTGGGTCAGGGCGTCATGCTTTCGCTGTCCACAATGCGAACGCTGCGGCGGGCATCTCGAATGCGCAAGACTCGGTCGGCATGTTCAACACCACCGCCGGAGGCAAGAACTAATTTGCCGTCGAGACCAAATACGTCCCCGTGGGCAGCACGACCACGGCCCTGGCCACCTTCAGCTTCGCCTCGGCCATCGACAGCTTCGGCGCCTATTCCACCGGCCTCGACATGGACGCCGTGTTCAGCGTCAACTTCGTCGATGGCAGTTCGCAGTCCCTGTCTCCCAAGCTGGGTGGCAACTCGGCCGAGTTCTTCGGCTTCATGTCCCCCGGCAGCGCAATCTCGTCGATCACGCTCGGCATGACCGAGGTCCCGCCGCCCAACGGCGCGCCCTACAACTGGGCGTATTTCGTGGGCGTCGACGGCGTGCAGTTCTCGGTCCCGGAACCCGGTTCGCTCGCTCTGTCGGGCGTCGCGGTGCTCGGTGCGATCGCCGCGCGCGCCGCCGCCGCAGGGTCTGACGCCGGACGGGCAGGCTAGCTGCCCGTCAGCACCGAATCCACGCCCTTGTTGGCCAGCCGGTCGGCGCGTTCGTTGCCGGGATCGCCGGCGTGGCCCTTGACCCATCGCCAGCGCACCGCATGCGCGGCGTTAAGCTCATCGAGCCGCTGCCACAGCTCGATGTTCTTCACCGGCTTCCTGTCGGCGGTCTTCCAGTCGCGCGCCTTCCAGTCGTGTATCCAGCTCGTGATGCCGTTCTTCACGTACGCGCTGTCGGTGTAGATCGTCACCTCGCTGCGCCGACGCAGTGCGGCCAGGGCCTCGATCACGGCGGTCAGTTCCATCCGGTTGTTGGTGGTGAGCTTCTCGCCGCCGAACATCTCCTTCTCGAACTCGCCGCTCTTCAGCCACGCGCCCCAGCCGCCGGGGCCCGGGTTGCCGCGGCAGGCGCCGTCGGCATAGATCACCACTTGGGACATCAGGATTCCATTTCTGTGGGTTCGCGCCGGCGGTTGGCGACCACGGCCGGCGCGGCCTGGGCCTTGCGCTTTTCCTGGCGCACCAGGCCGACCAGGCGCATCCCGCGCACGCGCTTGACGGCGACCAGGAAGTACACCGCACCCAGCACCGGCCACCAGCGGTCGCCGAGCGGGTCCATCCAGGCGAAGCGGTCGAGCCAGCCCTGGCTGTGCAGCGGCGGGCGCCAGCAGCCGAAGCGGCCGGCTTCGACCTCGAAGCCGAGCAGCCGCAGCCAGTCGCGCAACCGCCAATAGCCGAGGAAGTCGCCGGCGTCGGGCAGGAACAGGGGGCGCTCGCGTCCGAAGCCCATGCCGCGGCGCATGCGCCCGGCGCGCTGGCGCAGGCCCCACAGGCTGGCCGGGTTGAATCCGGCGATCACGATGCGGCCTTCAGGCACCAGCACGCGCTCGACTTCGCGCAGCGTGCGGTGCGGGTCGCGCGCCAGTTCCAGTGCGTGCGGCAGCACGACGAGGTCGATGCTGCTGTCCGGAAAAGGCAGCGCGTCAAATTCGCAGTGCAGCGCGATCGGCTCGTGTGCGGGCTGGGTGGTCAGCAGCCCGTCGGCTGGCGGCGGCAGGGCCAGCGGCTCGGGCACGTGCAGCGAGTCGCTGGCCACCCAGCGGTGCGGCATGCGGTTGGCACGCAGGCCGTCGAGTTCGGGCAGACCGAGTTGCAGCGCATGGAAACCGAAGGCGTCGGTCACCGCGTGGTCGAGCCGGTCCAGCTCCCAGGAGAGCAGATAGCGCCCCGGCGCGCTATGCAGCCAGACACCGAACTCTATAATCGATTCGTCTCTCGTCATGAATCTCATCGCGCTGCCCGCCTTCGCCGACAACTACATCTGGATGCTTCACGACGGCGAACAGGCCGTGGTGGTGGATCCGGGCGACGCCGCACCGGTACTCACGGCGCTCGACGAGCGTCGTCTCGCGCTGGCGGGCATTCTAGTGACGCACCACCACGCCGACCATGTCGGCGGCGTGACCGCGCTGCGGCCCCACCTGAAAGGGCCCGTGTGGGGTCCGGCGCACGAAACCATCCCCGCGCCATTCGAGCCGCTGGCCGAGGGCGAGCAGATCAAGGTGCTGGGCCTGCCGTTCCGCGTGCTCGACGTGCCGGGGCACACTGCCGGGCACATCGCCTACGCGCAGGTCGGGGCCGCGACCGCGCCGCTGCTGTTCTGCGGCGACACGCTGTTCTCGGCCGGCTGCGGCCGCCTGTTCGAAGGCACGCCGGCGCAGATGAGCCGGTCGCTGGCCAAGCTCGCCGCGCTGCCGGGCGACACTCAGGTCTGCTGCACGCACGAGTACACGCTGTCCAACCTGCGCTTCGCGGCCGCGGTCGAGCCCGCCAATGAAGCTCGCCAAGCCTACGAGGCGCGCTGCCGGGCGCTGCGCGAGGCCGGCCGACCCACCCTGCCCTCGTCGATCGCGATCGAGCGGCAGATCAACCCCTTCCTGCGCTGTACCGAACCGGCCGTGGTGGCCGCGGCTCAAGCCCAGGGCGCAACGGCCGAAGACGAGGTGAGCGTTCTGGCCGCCTTGCGCGAATGGAAGAATCGATTCCGATGACTTTGCTGCGACGTCGCGGGCCCCTGCCGGCCGCATCCCTTGCCGGCCGGGCCGCGACCGCCGCCGTGATGGCGTTCGCGCTGTTGGCCGCCGGCTGCGCCAACCTGCGCAACGCCGGCGAGCCGGCACAGGCGGAGGCGACGCCGGCCGCATCGGCCGCAGACGCGGCCAGTGCCCCCGTGGTCGCGAGCAGCGCGGCGGCCGCTGGTGCGGCGATGGGCGACGCGGACGTCGATGCCGTGCTGGACCGGGCCACCCTGCAACCGCAGCGGTCGCGGGGCCGGCTCGACGCCGACCAGGACACTGAAGGCACCGACCTCTGGCAGCGTGTGCGCAACGGCTTCGGGATGGCCGACCTCGACGACCCGCTGGTCCGCAAGTGGGAGCAGTGGTACGCCAGCCAGCCCGACTACGTGCAGCGCATGACCGAGCGCGGCGGGCGCTACCTGTTCTACGTGCTCGAGGAAGTGCAGCGCCGGCACATGCCCAGCGAACTGGCGCTGCTGCCCTTCATCGAAAGTGCCTTCAACCCGCAGGCCATCTCGCGCACGCGGGCCTCGGGGATGTGGCAGTTCATGCCCGCCACCGGCAAGGACTTCGACCTGCGCCAGAACCTGTTCCGCGACGACCGGCGCGACGTGCTGGTCTCCACCCGCGCCGCACTCGACTACCTGCAGCAGCTCTACGCCCAGTTTGGCGACTGGCAGCTCGCGCTGGCGGCGTACAACTGGGGCCCGGGCAACGTGCAGCGCGCGGTCGATCGCAACCGGAGCAAGGGGCTGCCGACCGACTTCGAAAGCCTGCAGCGCGTGCCGCAGGAAACGCGCGAGTACGTACCCAAGCTGCAGGCGGTGAAGAACATCATCCGCGACCCGCAGGCCTTCGCCCTGGCCCTGCCGCCGCTGGAGAACCACCCGTACTTCGTGCGCGTGGCCATCGGGCGCGACATCGACGTCGATCTGGCGGCGCGGCTCGCGGGCCTGGACATCGAAGCATTCCGCCAGCTCAACCCGCAGCTGAACAAGCCCGTGATCCTGGCCGCCGGCTCCGCGCGCGTGCTGCTGCCCTACGACAACGCCAATCGCTTCCTGCACGCGCTGGCCGAGCATGAAGGCGCGCTGGCCAGCTGGACGGTCTGGGTTGCGCCGCGCACGCTCAAGCCTTCGGAAGCGGCACGGCTGACCGGCATGCCCGAGTCGCGGCTGCGCGAGCTCAACACGATCCCGCCGCGGATGCTGGTCAAGGTGGGATCGACGCTGCTGGTGCCGCGCGCGGGCCACGTCAGCACCGACGTAGCGGCACCGGTGGCCGACAACGCGACCATCGCCCTCGTCAGTGAAGGCCAGCCGCTGCGGCGGGTGACCCACAAGGCCGGACGCCATGGCGAGACGGTGGCCTCGGTGGCCAAGCGCTACAAGGTGAGGCTGGATGAGGTGGCACGCTGGAACGGTATGCCCACCCGTGGCCGCTTTCAGCCGGGGCAGACCGTGGTCGTCATGCTCGCGCCGGCGCCGCAGCGCGCCGCGCGCCCGACGCGCCACGGCCGCGTGCGTCAGGCCGTCGCACAGAACGCCGCGCGCCGGCTGACGGGAAAACCCGTGGGACGGCGGCACACCCCTGCGCCGGGCACCCGCGTCGCCGACGCCGGCCGCTGAGGCAGCGAAGCGGCCGGTCCGACCGCCAGCATCTCCCGCGACACGACCTCAGCCGGGTCGGCCCTCGCGCGACGGCGTGTCCGGCCTTGTCAGCCCAGGAAGTCGCGCTTGCCCAGTTCCACCCCGGCATGCCGCAGCAGCGCGTAGGTGGTGGTGGCGTGAAAGAAGAAATTGGGCAGCACGAAATGCTTGAGGTAGGCCTCGCCGCTGAACCGCAGCGGATCGCCGCTTCGCACTGGCAGCACGATCTCGCGCGCCTCGCTGCCTTCGATCTGCGCCGCCGGCACCGACTGCACGTAGTCGATAGTCTTGCGGATGCGCGCGCGCAGGTCGTCCAACGTGGCTTCGTTGTCTTCCCACTTCGGCACTTCCTGGCCGGCCAGCCGCGCGACGCAGCCCTTGGCGCCGTCGGTGGCGATCTGGACCTGCTTGGTGAGCGGCAACATGTCGGGCGCCAGCCGCAGGCCGAGGTAGTTGGTAGGGTCGAACTTGCGCGCCTCGGCATGGCGCTCGGCCTTGTCGAGCCAGCCGAGCATCGCGCCGAGCTGGCGCACGAAGATGGGCACGCTGGCCGAATGCATGGTGATGCTCAAGGAAGGTCTCCTGGAAGTCGTTGCGGTCGCGGATGCTAGCGCCGCCGCGCATGCCACGCCGGACGCGGCAGAATGCCCTGACCGGCAAAGCGAACTTATGAACATCATCATCCTCGACGACTACCAGGACGCGGTGCGCAAGCTCAAGTGCGCGGCGCTGCTGGAGCCGCTCAATGCGAAGGTCTTCACCAATACCGTCAAGGGCATCGGGCAACTCTCGGTGCGCCTGCGCGACGCCGAGGTGCTGGTGCCGATCCGCGAGCGCACGCAGTTCCCGCGCGCGCTGCTTGAGAAGCTGCCGCGGCTGAAGCTGATCTCGCAGACCGGCCGCGTCGGCTCGCACATCGACATCGAGGCCTGCACCCGGCTGGGCATCGCGGTGGCCGAAGGCGGCGGCTCGCCGTGGGCGCCTGCCGAGCTGACGTGGGCGCTGATCATGGCCTCGATGCGGCGGCTGCCGCAGTACATCGGCACGCTAAAGCACGGTGCCTGGCAGCAGAGCGGACTGAAGGCGGCATCGATGCCGCCGAACTTCGGTATCGGCATGCTGCTGCGCGGCAAGACGCTGGGGATCTGGGGCTACGGCAAGATCGGCAAGATCGTCGCCGGCTACGGTCGGGCCTTCGGCATGCAGGTTCAGGTCTGGGGCAGCGAGGCCGCGCGCGAGCGCGCGTTGGCCGACGGCCTGCAGGCCTCGCCGAGCTGCGAGAGCTTCTTCGAGACCTGCGACGTGCTCTCGCTGCACCTGCGGCTCAGCGACGACACCCGGGGCATCGTGCACCTCGACGCGCTCACCCGCATGAAGCCCGAGGCACTGTTCGTCAACACCTCGCGCGCCGAGCTCGTGGAAGAGAGCGCGCTGGTGGCCGCGCTCAACCGCGGCCGGCCCGGGATGGCGGCAGTCGACGTTTTCGAGAGCGAGCCGATCCTGCAGGGCCACCCGCTGCTGCGGCTGGAGAACGCGGTGTGCACGCCGCACATCGGCTACGTCGAGCAGGACAGCTACGAGCTGTACTTCGGCGCCGCGTTCCGCAACGTCGTCAACTTCATCAACAACCAACCGAGCAACCTCGTCAACCCCGAGGCGCTGAAGGTGATGCGTTGACCGCGGGCCGGGCCGAAGGCGCAGCGCATGCGCAGGCCCCGTGGTCGAACGCTGGTCGGGCGCTGATGTGCGGCAACTTTTCCATCGGCTGCGGCGTGATGGTGGTGGCCGGTTCGCTCAACGACCTGTCCGCCTCGCTGGCCATCTCGGCGGCGGTGGCCGGGCAGCTGATCACGGCCGCCGCGGCGGCGATGGGCGGCTGGGACCGGCGGCGCCTGCTCGTGCTGGCGCTGCCGTGGTACGCCGCCGGCCATGCGCAGGCGGCGCTGATGCCCGACTTCACGGCCCTGCTGCCGGTGCGCGTGGCCAGCGTGCTTGGCACCGCCGTGTTCACGCCGCAGGCCGCCGCCGCGATCAACGTGCTGGCCACGCCGGCGCAGCGCGGACGCGCGATCACGCCGGTCTTCCTCGGCTGGTCGCCGAGCTCGGTGCTGGGCATGCCGATGGGCAGCTTCATCTCCGAGACCTTCGGCTGGCGCTGGGCCTTCGGCGCGGTCGCGCTGCTCGCCGGCGCGGGCGCGCTGTGGGTCTGGTGCGGCGTCCCCGACGGCGTGCGCGCGCCGCCGCTGTCGCTGCAGACCTGGCGCCGCGCGCTGACGCATCCGCTGCCGATGGCGGTGGTCGCCGTGACGGCGCTCGGCGGCGCGGGGCGGTTCACGCTATTCGGCTGCTTCGCGCCCTACTACCGCCAGGCGCTGGGCGCCGGCGCGGCCACGGTCAGAGCGCTGTTCTTCTGGTTCGGCGCCTTCGGACTGGTCGGCAACCTGCTGCTGACGCGCTGGATCGACCGCCTGGGCGCGGCGCGCTGCGTGCAGATCGCGCTTAGCCTGATGGCGCTGTCGCTGCTGGCCTGGCCCTGGGCCCGCGGGCAGGCGGCGATGACGCTGGTGCGGGTGCCCTGGGCGCTGGGCTGCGTCTCGTCGAACTCGGCGCAGCAGGTGCGGCCTTCGCAGAGTGCGCCGGCCTGTGCGCCGGCCTATGCGCCGGCGCTGCTGGCGCTGAACACCTCGGCGATCCACGCCGGCCAAGCCACGGGGGCGGGAGGCGGCGGCGCGATCCTGGCGGCCATCGGATTCGGCCCCATGTCCTGGGCCGGCCTGGCCTGGATGCTGCTGGTGATCGGCCTGAGCGCGCGGATCGCCCGGCGCATGAGGCGCGGCGCCCATGTCTGACAGCGATGACGTCGTCGGCGGCGCGGGTGCCGAGAACACCGCGCCGACGAGCGCGCCGCGATCGACCGGCGAGTTGTTCCGCGCCTTCACCGTCCTGGCGATGCAGGGCTTCGGCGGTGTACTGCCGGTGACCCAGCGCGCGCTGGTCGAGCACCACCGCTGGGTGACGCACGAACAGTTTCTCGAGATGCTGTCCGTGGCGCAGGTCCTGCCCGGGCCGAACGTCGTCAACCTGGCGCTGATCATCGGCGACCGCTTCTTCGGTGGCCGTGGCGCGGCGGCGGCGATGGCCGGCATGGTGCTCGCCCCCCTGGTCACCGTGCTCGCGCTGACGATCCTCGCCGCGCAATTCCGCGACGTGGCCGCGGTTTCCGGTGCACTGCGCGGCATGGGCGTGGTCGCCGCCGGCCTGGTGCTTTCGACGGCCCTGAAGCTGCTCGGTGGCCTGCGCAAAAACCCGCTCGGACTGGCCGGCTGCGGCGCCTTCGTGGTCCTCACAGCCGTCGCCGTCGGCCTGCTCCACTGGCCCCTGGCTTGGGTTGTGCTGGGCCTCGGGCTAGCGTCGGTCGGGCTGACCTGGTGCCGACTGTCGCGATGAGCGCACCGGGCCGTCCCGAAGCGCGCAGCCCGCAGCGCGCCGCGAAGAGGGTAGTCCTGTGACCGCCTTGCTGCTCGGCCCGGGCACCCTGACGGCAGCCCAATGGCTGGCCCTGTTCACGCATTTCACGATGCTGTCGCTGCTGGCCATCGGCGGCGCGATCACCACGGTGCCGAGCATGCACCGCTTCATCGTCACCCAGAACGGCTGGCTCACCGACGGCCAGTTCACCGCCTCGGTGGCGATCGCGCAGGCCGCGCCCGGGCCCAACGTGCTGTTCGTCGCCGTGATGGGCTTCAACGTCGGCGGGCTGGCCGGCGTGGCGGCGACGATGATCGGCACCTTGCTGCCCTCGACCGTGCTGACGCTGGTCGTCACGCGCTGGGGCGCACGCCGGCGCGACGTGCTTGGCGTGCGCGCCTTCACCGCCGGGCTGGCGCCGCTGACGATCGGGCTGCTGCTGTCCACCAGCTGGATCCTGCTGGAGCCCACCCGCATGCAGCCGGTCACGCCGCTGCTGATCGCGGCCACGCTGTGGGTGATGCTGCGCACGAAGCTCAGCCCGCTGTGGCCGCTGGCGGCAGGCGCGCTGGCCGGTGCGCTGGGCTGGGTCTGAGGCCGAGCCGACGTCCGGTCCTCACGGCCCTCACTTGGTTCCGAAGATCTTGTCGCCAGCGTCGCCCAGGCCGGGAATGATGTAGCCGACCTCGTTGAGGTGGCTGTCGATCGCCGCCGTCCAGCAGCGCACATCGGGGTGCGCCGCCTCCAGCGCGCGGATGCCTTCGGGTGCGGCCACCAGCACCAGCGCGCGGACGTCGGTGCAGCCATGGCGCTTGAGCAGATTGACGGTGGCGATCATCGAGCCGGCGGTGGCGAGCATCGGATCGACGACCAGCGCCGTGCGCGCATCGAGCTGCCCGACGAAGCGCTCGAAGTACTGCTCGGGCTGCAGCGTCTCGTGATTGCGCGCGATGCCGACCAGGCTGACCTTGGCATTCGGGATCATGTCGAGCACGCCGTCGAGCATGCCCAGGCCGGCGCGCAAGATCGGCACGACGGTGAGCTTCTTGCCGGCGACACGCTGCACGACCAGCGGACCGCTCCAGCAGTCGATGGTCGTGTCCTCGAGCGGAAAGTCGGCCGTGGCCTCGTAAGCGAGCAGCCGCGCGAGCTCGCCGGTGAGCTCGCGAAACAGCTTGGTCGTGATCGGGTGCTGGCGCAGCAGGCCGACCTTGTGCTGCACCAGAGGGTGCTTGACTTCAATGACGGGCATGGCGGCGGCGCTCCGGGATTCGGGGACGGGCGTCAGCGGCTGCGCTGACGCAGCGCTTCGTACAGGCAGATTCCGGCGGCGACCGAAACGTTCAGGCTCTCGACCGCGCCCTGCATCGGGATGCGCACCAGCGCGTCGCAGGTCTTGCGCGTGAGCTGGCGCAGCCCCGCGCCTTCGGCGCCGAGCACCAGCGCCAGCGGTCCGGTCAGGTCGGCATCGAACAGCATCTGCGGCGCGTCGCCGCTGGTGCCGACGATGCGGATGTCGCGCTCCTTCATCTCGTTCAGGCTGCGCGCCAGGTTGGTCACCATCAGGTAGGGCACCGTCTCGGCGGCGCCGCTGGCGACCTTGGCCACGGTGGCGTTCAGGCCCACAGCATGGTCCTTCGGCGCGAGCACCGCGTGGGCGCCGGCGCCGTCGGCCACGCGCAGGCAGGCGCCGAGGTTGTGGGGGTCGGTGACGCCGTCGAGCACCAGCACCAAGGGCGGGCCGGCCGCCGCGTCGAGCACCTCGTCGAGCGAATGGCGCGGGGCCAGCAGCGTCACGCGTGCGACCACGCCCTGGTGGCGCGGCGTGCCGGCGAGCGCGCACAGACGCGCATCGTCGCTCTCGACGATCCTGGCCCCGGCGTCCTGAGCCCGTTGCACGAAATGGCGCATGCGCGCGTCGCGCCGCGTGGCGTCCACGTGCACATCGATGACGGATTGGGGCGCCGTCTTCAGCCGCACGGTGACGGCGTGGAATCCGAACAGGACCTTGGTGCTCATTGGACCATGGTAGCCCGAGCGCGGCGCCCTACACTGCGCAGCCGCCGACCTATCGCGCTTGCTCCAACCGCGCCCGCCCGACAATGATCCCTGCCCGCCCGTCCGTCACGCTGATCGCCGCGGTCGCGCGTAACGGCGCCATCGGCCGCAACGGCCGATTGCTGTTCAGCGAGCCGGCCGACCAGCGCCACTTCCGCCAGACGACGCTCGGCTGCCCGGTGGTGATGGGCCGCAAGACCTGGGAATCGCTGCCGGCCCGGTTCCGTCCGCTGCCCGGCCGCCGCAACCTGGTGCTCAGCCGCGACCCCGGATTCGCGGCGCCGGGCGCCGAAGTCCTGCGCGGTCTCGACGAGGCTCTGGCGCTGGTGCACGACGCGCCGCAAGTCTTCGTGATGGGGGGAGCCGACCTCTACGCCCAGGCCCTGCCTTACGCGGAGCGCCTCGTCCTGACCGAGATCGACGCCGACCTGGAGGGCGATGCCTTCTTCCCACACTGGCCGCGCGATGCATTCCGCGAGACCGGGCGACGGCGCGAGCACACTGCCGACGGCGTGGCGTTCGACTTCGTGACCTACGAACGTCGCTGACCGGGTCCCCGCGCGTCGGTGCTCAGGAAGGCCGCCACATCCGGAAGCGCGCGCCGAGCTCGAAGTAGTCAGCCGGCCCGCCGCCGCGCAGCACCGGATGCGCCGCCGCGGTGTCGTAGACGCCATCGACGAGCAGGCGGCGCTGGATGTGCACCGCCACGACCTCACCCAGCGTGAGCCAGGTGGGCACCTTCTCGCCGGCGGCCGACTGCAGCTGGAGGCACTGCGTCAGCCGGCACTCGAAGCTCACCGGGCTCTCGCCCACGCGCGGCGGGCCGACGACGGCCGAGGCCACCGGTGTGAGACCGGCCAGGTCGAACTCGTTGACCTCGGGCGGCACCGCAGCGCATGTCTGGTTCATGCGCTCGGCAAGTTCGCGCGTGACCAGGTTCCAGACGAACTCGCCGGTCTGCTCAATATTGCGCACCGTGTCCTTGTAGCCGATGCTGGCGAAGCCGACGATCGGCGGCGTGTAGTTGAAGGCGTTGAAGAAGCTGTACGGCGCCAGGTTGAGGCCGCCGCCGCGGCCGCGGGTGGAGATCCAGCCGATCGGCCGCGGGCCCACGATGGCATTGAACGGATCGTGCGGCAGGCCGTGGCCACGGCGGGGTTCGTAGAAGTGGATGTCGTCGGTCATGCTGGGCAAACGGAGGATGGCTGCGCGAGAGCCCGATCGGCGGGCTGCCCGGCGACTGTACGGCGGCTGCCGAGCAGCGGCTTGCATCGCTGGGCACCGGCGGCGTCCGCATCCTGCGCCTCGCTGGTCGCGTACTGCGATCGCCTGTGCCCCCGACAGTACGCAGCGGCCGCCGGTCGGCCGTCCGGAGTGTCGGCCGCAGGATGCCCGAAGTCGCCGAGTGGCGTCGCGGCTCTGGATCGTCGAGTCGCGCAGCGGTCGGTGTGCCTGCGGAGGTCCTTGTACGATTCGCCGGCCGGTAGGCGGGCCGGTGGGCTCGTGCGGCGACGCGATGGGAGGTTACCTCAGCCAGCCCATCGAAGGCGATTGACCGAACCCTTGGATAGACGCGAGCGGCCTCAAGTCACGGGCGGCCGGGCGCATCATCAGCGCGGCCGCGATGGTCGCCACCGGCCGGGGCACCGATGGCCAGCGGCAAGCTGGTCCTGGCCTTGCTGCCGGCGCGACAGAGCCGGCGCCTGCTCGACAGCCTTGCGCTGAGCGCGCCACCGCGTTCACGCTGTGCCGCCGCACTGCACTGGAGGCCGAACTCGAGCGCATCCGGCACCTGGGCCAGCCAGTTCCGTCCCACTTCCCTGCTCGACGATTGAACACGAACTCGAATCAAGCCCCGAGCACGCGCCGCACCGAGGCGGCCAGCGTTTCCAGGCTGGTGACCAGCGCCTCGGCGCGCTCGAGGAGCGTAGCGTCGGGCACGCCGGGGCGCAGCGCGGCCTCGGCCGTGAGGACATGGCACACGCAGTCGACCGCGCCGACCTGGCCGACCGAGCCCTTGACCTTGATCTTGTGCACCTCGTGGCCCAGCCGCGTGCGATCCTGGCGCGCGGCGGCGCCCACCACGGCCACCTCGTCGCCCTTGAGCGCGAGCGCGGCGACCCGGCGCAGCAGGCTTTCCGCCTGCGCGCCGTCGCCGCCGGTCAGCTCGAGGCAGCGCTCGGCGTCGATCTCGGGAATCGCGTCCAGCCGCGCACGCCAGTCGGCCGGCAGCGGCGACTCGTCCTGCACCGCGCCAGGATCACCCTCGACCGCGGAGCACAGCGGGAGCCAGCGCAGCAGCATCGCCTAGAGGGCGTCGGGCTCGACCGGCTAGGCCACGAAGTCGTTCATCCCGGCGGCCAGGCATTCGGTGCGGTCGTCGTCGAAGGCGTTGGCGGTCATCGCCACGATCGGCAGCCGGTCCGGCCCCGCCATCGCCCGGATCCGGCGCGTCGCGGCCACGCCGTCCAGTTGCGGCATCTGCATGTCCATCAGGATCGCCGCGTAGGGTGCGCTCGCGGGCATCGCCACCGCCGCGCCTACAGCCAAATTCCAGCGTACTTGCCTCTACGCGGCGTCAAGGGTTCGCTTCGCCAGGCTGCGCAAGGCAGCCTGCCCTTGACCCCGCTCCGAGGCGGTTGGCGCGCGCCAACGGTGGGTCAGGTCTTGGTGAGCACACCCGGGTCAGTTTCGATGAGTGTCAAGGCGTGAGCCATTTTTGCGCCGGCCCGACACCGCCGCCGGCCTCGAACAAGGGCCCTTCGGTACGCCGCGCTCGCTCCTAGCCCATGAAGCATTCGCGCGGCGCTGGCGCGCGCGACAGTCCCCGTGTGCAACACCCGAGGCGACCGCGATGCCGGTCGTGCCCGCGTCGGAGCGGATCCGCTGCGGAGCGGGTCCGGTGCCGCAGGGCAGGCCTGCACAATCGGTCCATGACAACACGGCTGGTGTTCCTGGTGCCGGGCTTCTTCGGCTTCACCTCGGTGGGTTCGGTGAGCTACTTCGAGGACGTCGAGCAGGCGCTCGGTCGAGCGCTGCAGCAGCGCGGTGTCGAGGCCCGGGTCGTGCGATGCCGCACGCAGCCGACGGCCTCGATCCCGCGGCGTGCCGCCGCGCTGCGCCGCGAGGTGATCCGCCACGGCGGCCACAGGGCGCGGGAACTGCATTTCGTCGGTCACTCGACCGGGGGCCTGGACGTGCGACTGCTGCTGACCCCGGGTCTGAGAACCACGGGCGACGAATCGGACGAGCGCATCGTCCACCTGACGCGGACCGCGACATCGGTGGCCACCCCGCACCACGGCACGCCGCTGGCCAATCACTTCGTGACCATCCAGGGACAGACGCTGCTGATGGTGCTCAGCGCACTGGCGACGTCGGGGCAGGGGCGCGGCATCATCCTCGCCACCGCGAAGGCCATCGCGCTGATCGCGCGCCTCGACGACTGGCTGGGGCGCACCGAGGGCCCACTCGATCGAATCGCGGAGGGTCTGTTGCAGCGGATCCGGTTCGACCGTCGCGACCCGGTGTGGAGATACCTGGGCGAGATCGAACGCGACCAGGGTGCGGTGCTGCAGCTCACCCCGGAAGGCATCGATCTGTTCGACGCAGCGGTTTCGGATCGCCCCGGGATCGACTACGGCTGCGTCGTCTCGGGGGTGCCGACGCCGCGCGAGGAGTTGAAGCTGCAGGAGCTCCTGGACCCGGAGTACGTCGCACTGCGAGCGCTCTTCAGGTTGCTGCACGGACTGACCGCATGGCCGCACGCCCGCTACCCGTATCCCAAGGTGCCGGCAGCCACGCAGGCGCTGCTCGATCGCGAGCTTGGATTCGAGGTGACCCCGCAGACCAACGACGGCATCGTGCCGACGCTCAGCCAGCTGCACGGCCGGGTGCTGCACGTCGCCCGCGCCGATCACCTGGACGTGGTCGGACACTACACGCTGGCCGGCGGGCGCACCGCGGACTGGCTGCCGTCCGGCGCGGGCTTCACGCCCGAGGCTTTCGAGGCGACCTGGGAGGCGGTGGCAGCGGCCATCGCGAGGGGCCGCCACCCTGGTTCGCCGACGGCCTCCGACCTTCGGTGACCGGCCCAAGCACGTTCATGCGCTCAACTGTCGTAAACATTCGGTGAACCCGTAGCCGTTGGCACGGCTGGCAGGGTGGTCAGC